>NZ_JNYE01000004.1 GCF_000717185.1 Kitasatospora phosalacinea
TCCCGCCGCCACCACTGCTGCTACAGGCAGTGAGCACCACCATGGAAGCGGCCCCGACGGCCAGCCATCCTCTGCGCATCTCGCTCATCCTTCACGCTGATCGTTCGTGTGACACGGGGGAAGCGACAGCCGACAGGGCGTGACCGACCTTCCAGGCTGCTTGGCTGCTTAACGTAGACGTCACATCCCGGCCATGTCCATAGAGCGGTCAACATTGATATCCACGAGTTTTGTTGCCGAACAAGGCTCGGTTTACTAAAACTTTGCTTAACGAGATGGCCGATCAGGTTCGTTATCGGACCGCGACCGGGAATCGCTGGACAACGTTGTCAGAGCGAGTCAGAATCACCGGGTACGACCCGGCAGCGCCCTGCCCAGCACCGTGGCGCTCCCCTGCCACACCCGCGGAGACGTCACAATGAGTTACGACATGGCCGGTACCGCCGTCGCAGCCGGACCCCACGGGTCCACGCCGGACGGCGCCCCCGCCCCCGGGCCGCTGATCGCGGCCCTCGACATCGGCGGCACCAAGATCGCCGGAGGGCTGGTCGGCACCGACGGCACCCTGCACCACCAGCTCCAGGTGCCCACCCCCGCCACCGGCGACCGGCACGAGCTGATGACCGCCGTCGACCACGTCCTCGACGACCTCGCCCGCCATCCCCACTGGCCGCACGTCCAGGCCCTCGGCATCGGCAGCGCCGGGCCCGTCGACACCGCCCGCGGCACCGTCAGCCCGGTCAACATCCCCGGCTGGCGCGACTTCCCGCTGCGCGACGAGACCGCACAGCACCCCGCCGCCGCCCACCTGCCGATCACCCTCGGCGGCGACGCCGTCGCGATGACCGCCGCCGAGCACTGGCAGGGCGCCGCCCGCCCCTACCGCAACGCCCTGTGCCTGGTCGTCTCCACCGGCGTCGGCGCCGGACTCGTCCTCGACGGCGCCCTGCACCCCGGCACCACCGGCAACGCCGGGCACCTCGGCCACATCACCGTCGACTACAACGGCCGCCCCTGCCCCTGCGGCTCACGCGGCTGCCTCGAAGGCCTCGCCTCCGGCACCGCCATCGCCCGCACCGCCGCCGAACTCGGCTGGCGCCCCGGCCCCGACGGCGACACCACCGCGGGCGCCGTCGCCCGCGCCGCCCACGAGGGCGACCCGCTCGCCCTCGCCGCCTTCGACGCCGCCGCCCGCGCCCTGGCCGCGGGCATCGCCGCCACCGCCACCCTGGTCGAACTCGACGCGGCCGTCGTCGGCGGCGGCGTCGCCAAGGCCGGCCGCGTCCTGTTCGACCCGCTCGCCCGCCACCTCGCCGACTACGCCACCCTCGCCTTCACCCGCCACCTCACCCTCCACCCCGCCCGCCTCGGCACCGACGCCGGCCTCATCGGCGCCGCCGCCCTCGCCCTCCCCCACCTCCCCGCCCACCCCTGAGCCCCGGGCCCCGGCCCCTGCCCGCGCCCTGCCCCGCACCCAGCGGGGGCGGGGCGCGACGGCAACGCTCGGACCGCACGGAGTCGGTGCGGAAGAATCGAGCGGTGGCGGAGCGGGTCGAAACACTAGGCTTCCGGCATGTCCGGTCCGACGCTGGTGATCGATTTGGCGGAGCCCGTCCCCCCGCCTGCACTGCAGGAGTTCCGCGCCTTGATGCTGGGGCTCGCCTCCCGCTTCGTGGAGGAGCGCCCCGGGTTCTTCGACGTCAACGTGCCCGCCGAGCGACTGGGTGTCGTGGACGGCCGGGAGGAGGACCGGCGAGAGCCGTTTCCGCTCCCCCTCCTCGGCGGTACCGCCGTGGATGACGGACTCGCGGCCCTGGTGGGATTCGATCCGCAGCGCGAGGACCGGCATCGGCCTTTCCTCGTCTACCTGATGGGGCCTGGCATCGGTGACGAGGACGTCTTCACGGCCGAGCACGAGGCCGAGCCCGAGGTGGAGGCCGTCCTCGGCTTCAGGCCGACCCATGCCGTCAACGTCAGCGCCTGCTGCAACGGCGGGACCGACCACGTGGCGACAGCACTGCTGACCGCCGCCGTCATGGACGTCATCGGCGGTGTGGCCAAGGCCGAGCTGCTGGACGGGCAGGCGTCGGTCGTCGCCGACCTCCCGGGAGTGCTGGGGATCACGGACGACGGGTGGACGGTGCTGGGCACGGCGGAGTTCTTGCGGGCCTGGGCCGGGCACCCCGGCTTCCGGCTGCTCAAGTAGCGCGGGCCTTTCCCGCTGCGGGGCCGAGAAGCGCCGACACGTTGGGAACCGAAGCCGCAACGTGCGGGCTGAGCGGCGCCGCCGCGCACAACGTCGCGCAACATCGCGCACCGGCAGGGGAAGGGGCGGCCGTGGGCTGGCAGGAACGCGAGGTGGCCCCGCACCGGAGCGCCCGGCACTTCTACGGCGCCGAGACGCGACGGCTCCGCACCGACCGGGGCTGGGCCCCGGCCCGGCTCGCCGGGGAGGTCCGCTTCTCCCCGAGCACGCTGTCCCGGGTCGAGGACGGCGACATCAAGGTCCCGGGCGGCCCCGTCCTGGAGTTCGCCCCCGCCGCCTGGGCCGCCTTCGTCACCGCCACCACCGCCGGACGGTTCGACACCGCCTGATCCTCCGCCCCGCCCCGCCCCACCCCACCCCACCCCACCAGCTTCCAGCCCGGGCGCGGGGAACCGGGCGCGCCCCTCGTCCTCCGCGGCTGCGCCCCTTTCCCTCCGCGCTCCCCGTCCCCGGCCCCCGGGCGGGCGGGGGCTCCCGTAGGATCGGGGGGACGAGCCTTCTGCTGGGCGCCCCTGCTGGTACGGGAGGACCACCGCATGACGGAACGCAAGCCCCCCGGCGTGACCTTCGAGAGCTGGGTCGACCGGCAGATCCGCGAGGCCGCCGAGCGCGGCGCGTTCGACGACCTGCCGGGGACGGGCAAGCCGCTGGCCAACGAGGACCAGCCGTACCACGAGATGTGGTGGATCCGGGAGAAGATGGAACGCGAGGGCCTCTCCTACCTGCCGCCGTCCCTCGCCCTGCGGGCCGAACTCCGGGAGGCGCTGGACACCGCCCGGCTGGCCCCCACCGAGCCCCTGCTGCGCAGCCGCCTCGCCGACGCCAACGCCCGCATCGAGGCCGCCCTGCGCCGCCCGGTCGAGGGCCCGCCGCTGGGCCTGTCCCCGGTGGACGTCGAGACGGTCGTCACCGAATGGCGCCACACCCACTCCTGACCGTCTGCCCCCTGACCGGCTGGTTCCTGGCCGGCTGGTTCCTGGCCGGCTGGTTCCTGGCGCGCCGAACCGTCCCGCGCCCTCAGCCTCCGGCGAGCCCGGCCTGCGCGTCCAGACGGGTCCGCAGGTCGTGCGCGAACTCCTCGGCGCGGGCGAGTTGGACGCGCAGGCGGTCCACCTGTTCGGCGGCGGAGCGTTCGTAGCCGCGGACGAGGGCGAGCAGGGCGGGGCGTCCGCCGGTGGTCCCGTCGCCGGGGTCGTCGTAGGGGCCGTCGGCGTCCAGGCGGTCGGTGGCGTCGAGGAGTTCGCGCATCTGGTCGAGGGTGAAGCCGAGCGGTTTCATCCGGCGGACCACCATCAGGCGGGCGACGTCGCGTTCGGTGTAGAGGCGGAAGCCGCCGCGGGAGCGGGCGGAGGGGACGACCAGACCGGTCTCCTCGTAGTGGCGGATGGTGCGCAGGGAGAGTTCGGTACGGGCGGCGACCTCGCCGATCTGCATGTGCCCGCCCTTGCCCCCGCTGCCGCTCCCGTTTCCGCTGCCGCTTGCGTCCTCGGCCCGGTTCCTGTCCTCGTCCACGCTGCGCCTTCCTCCGCTCGCCGGGCAAACCCTACCCTCACGTCAGGGTAGGGTTCGGGTCCTTCCTCCATTCTCCCCCGTCCGCACCCCGCTCCGTCCGCCTGCCCGCCTGCCCGCCTGGTGCTCCGGTCCGAAGATCGGGCTGTTCGCGTCGGCGCCGATGGCCGTGACCATCTCGGCGGCGACGGGCGCGGTGGCGCTGGTGACCGGGCCGTCGAACCGGGAGCACGGCCTCGGCCACCCGGCCTCCCTGGCCTGGCTGCTGGAGCTGACGCATGTCCCGTGGGCGGTGCACCCGCTGCTGCCGGGCGCGTTCCTGCTGCTCCGCCTGGTCTTCGGGCCCCGTGGTGTCGCACATCCCGATGGCCGCGCTGGTCGCCGTCGTGGTGACGGTCCCCTTCGACACCTTCGACTGGCACTCGGTCGCCCCCGCACCCCTGCGCCGCCTCCCGGCCGGTGAGCTGGCCGTCACCGCGGTGACGGTGGCCGTCGACCTGTCCGCCGCCCACGTCCGGGACGCCTCCTCGGTGGCCGCCCTCCACACCGTCCGCGCCAAGTACGCCCGGCGCGGCAAGACCGTCGAGATCACCGGCCTCAACCACCCGAGCGCGGCCCTGCACGAGCGCCTCGGCGGCGAACTCGCCGTCGCGCACCGAAGAATCGGGCCGTTCCGGACGGCCACGTCCGGTCCCGCGCCCGAATCCGCACCCGAATCCGCACCCGGAAGCCTCCCCGCCCGCTGCGGCCTGCGACGGTTCGTGGGCACCGGGGTCGGCGACGGCCCCGGCCGGGGCGGCGGTAGGGTGCTCGCGGACATCAACCGGAAGATCGCATTCCGATACGCGAGGGGGCACCGTGCCGAGCACCGAGCAGGACGGGAAGAGACCGGAGTCGCTCGACAGCCTGCGGTCGATCTGGGCGGCGGGCGGGCAGCCGCAGCCGGTGCCGCCCTGGTACCGGCGGCTGACGCGCGTACAGGTTGGCGTCGCGGCGGGCTGCCTGGCCGCGCTGCTGGCGGGGTACCTGGCGATCCGGTCGGTGGACTCCGGCACGGTACGGCACGAGGTCGCGCTGCCCTCCGAGTTCGCGGGCCTGCCCCGGGTCGCCGAGGCCCAGGACCTGGCCACCCTCCGGGCCTCCTACGAGCGGCAGGACGCCAGGCACTACGTCCCGTGGAAGGTCCAGGTGCAGGGGTACGGGCAGCCGGGCGCCACCGGTCTGTGGGAGAGCGAGCTGGTGGCCGTGGCGATGGAGAGCCGGGGCTCGGTCCCGGACGCCTCCCGGGCCGCGACCGAACTGCTCGGCGGCTACTCGCCCGACGGCGGTTCGCTGCGCGACGGCACCCCGGTCGACGGGATGCGGACCTACCCGCCCGGCCCGCTGAACGGCGCGCTCGCCTGCGCGACGCTCGGCGGGCCCGGGGAGGAGTACGCCGCCTGCGCCTGGGCGGACGGCAACACCATGGGCGTCCTGTTCGACCGGACCGGCGAGCTGACCGCCGAGCAACTGGCCGCCCGCACGAGCGAGTTGCGCACCGTGACCGAGCAACCCGCCTGAAGCCCGGCCTCCTTCTGGTCTGGCTACTTCAACCCGCCGCTGCTCTGCAGGAGTTGGCCGTTGACCCACTGGCCCTGCGGCGAGCAGAGGAAGTCGACCAGGTGGGCGGCGTCCCGCGGGGTGCCGAGCCGGCCCAGCGGGGTGTACGCCACCATGTCGGCCCGGTGGGACTCGCTCATCCAGCCGGTGTCGGTCGGGCCGGGGTCGACCGCGTTGGCGGTCACGCCGAGGTGGGCGAGTTCGCGGGCGGCCGCGCGGGTGATCCGGTCGAGGGCGCCCTTGCTGGCCCCGTAGGGGAGGTTGCCGACGGTGTGGTCGCTGGTCAGGGCGACGATCCGGCCGGTGCCGAACTCGCCGGTGAAGCGCAGGCCGAACTCGCGGATCAGCAGCCAGCTCGCCCGGGCGTTGACCGCGAAGTGCCGGTCGAAGCTCTCCACCGTGGTCTCGAGCAGCCCGGAGTCGACGGACTCCGCGTGGCTCATCACCAGCGCGGTGACGGGGCCCAGCCCGGCCTCGACCCGGTCGAACAGCTGCCCGGGGGCGGCCGGGTCGGCCAGGTCGGCGGGCACCGCGAGGTGCCGCGCCCCGTGCGCGCCGATCAGCGCGCCGACGGCCTCCACCGCCCCGTCCTCGACGCCCCAGGTCATCCGGGTGTCGTACGGCGTCCAGTAGCTGTACGCGATGTCCCACCCCGAGGCGGCGAGCCGCTCGACGATGCCCGCGCCGATGCCGACCGTCCGGCCGACGCCGGTGACCAGGGCGATGGGGCGGGCGGGGCGGGTCGGCTCGTGCGTCGTCTCTTCCACGGCCGCCGATCCTGACAGTTGGTCAGCCCGCCTGACAAACCGTTTTCCCCGTCCTCCCCCTACTCCCTACTCCCCTTGCCCCCCTTCGGCGTGCAGCCGGGCCCGGACCGGCCCGTCGGGGTGCACGGTGAGCCGGTACGCGGTCTCCGCGGGTGCCTCGGTGATCTCCACCCGGTAGGCGGGCAGCAGTTCCTCCAGCAGCAGCACCATCTCGCGGACCGCGAACTGCGCCCCCAGGCAGGCCCGCGGCCCGAGGCCGAACGGGAAGTACGCGCCGGGGGCGGGCCGCCGCTCGGCGTCCAGGAAGCGCTGCGGGCGGAACTCCTCCGGCTCCGGCCACAGTTGCGGGTCGCGGTGGGTCAGGTGGGGGGAGAGCAGCACGGTCGTCCCGGCCTCGATCGGGAAGCCGTCCAGCACCCCGTCCTCGGCCGCGTAGCGGGGCATCAGCCAGGCGACGGGGTACAGCCGCAGCGTCTCGTCGACCAGGGCCCGGATCGCGGCCGTCCGCTCGGCGGACCCGGCGGGTCCGGCGGCCAGGGCCCAAGCCCGCTGCTCGGGGTGGGCGTCGAGCAGCAGGAACAGCCAGCTGAGCGCGGTGGCGGTGGTCTCGTACCCGGCCACCACCAGCGTCATCAGCTCGTCGCGCACCAACCGCTCGGTGTAGTCGGGCAGTTCGGCGGCCGCCCGGAGCAGGACCTGCACCAGTCCGGGCTCCTCGGCCTCCCCGGCCAGGGCGATGGCGTGCTCGGCGACCCGGTCGACGTGCTCGTTGGCCTCGGTGAAGTCGACGACGGCGTCACCGGTGGCGGGCGCGAACGCGGGGATCGCGGCGAAGCCCTCGCTGGCGGCGGCCAGCCGCCGGTGGGTCTCCGGGTCGAGCGGGTGCGCGGTGAGCGAGCGCCAGATCACGTCCAGCGAGAAGTACCGCAGGTCGGCGTCGATCTCCCGGGCCTCCCCGCTGCGCGCCGCCTCCCGCCAGCGCGCGGCGGCGGCCGCCACCCCGGCGCGGATCTGCGGCTCGTACGCCCGGATCCCGCGGCCGGTGAACTGCGGCTGCAGCAGCTTGCGTTGACGCCGCCACGGCTCGCCCGCGGCGCACAGCAGCCCGCTCCCGAGCAGCGGCTTGACCCGGTGCCCGCGCTTGACGTACTCGTCCGGCTGCTTGGCCAGCACCTGCTGCACCTGGGCCGCCCCGGTGACCAGGACGACCTTCCGCTCCCCCAGCCTGAACCCGGCAACCGGCCCCAACTCCCGCGCGGCGGCCATCAGTTCGACCACCTTTCCGCCCCCGGCCCGCCAACGGGCGAACGCCTCGGCGTCGAGTTCGGGAAGGACACTGGTCGCGGCCGTGGCCAAGGCGCTCTCCTGCCGTGCGGGGCTGCACTGTACGGACACCGACCACCCTAGTGCCGCGTCAGGCAACCTTCGCCCGTCCCGCCGCCCCACCGGGAGCCCGCGGGGCGCACCCCGCGCACCCCGCGCACACCGGTCGGCAGCTCGGGAGCCCCGGCGCTACTCCCCCAGCACCTCGTCCAGCAGTGCGTGCAGCCGCTCCTCGCCCAACTGCGGGTTGGCGGCAGCCCCTTCGCGCAGGTCCGGGTCGGCGAGCAGTTCGGCGGCCCGCTCCGGCCCGAGCCGCGGGTTCGCGGCGGCGGCCAGCCGGACGGTGCGGTGCGGGTCGGCCAGCAGCACCTCCGGGTCGCCGTCGAACTCCGGGTCCGCGGCGGCCAGTTCGCGCACCTGGTGGTCGGCGTGGCGGGCGAGCCCGACGGGCAGCCCGGCCCGCGGGAAGGCGGGGCGCAGCCGCAGGCGCTCCCGCTCCCCGAGGTGGCGGAGGTAGGCGTCCAGCAGCAGCGCGGGCGGCGCGCCGAGGTGGTGCAGGGCGAGCAGGTCGCGCACCTGCTCGTCCTCGTCCGCGGCGAGTCGGCGGACCGCCGGTCCGTCCAGGTGGGGGCAGGTCGCGGCGGCCCGGCGCAGCAGCGGCAACGGCGAGGCGGCGCAGGCCTGGTACCACTCGACCGCGGGGGCGTCGAGGGGTTCGTCGACGGTCCCGAAGTCGATCCGCCGGTACCCGTGCGGGCTCTCCCGGGGCGTGGTCTCGTCCAGCACCCGTCCGCGGGCGGGGTCGCGCGGGGCGGGGTCGGCGGCGGCCCGGGCGGCGACCACCGGGTCGGGGTCCGCGGCGAGGAGGCCGATCAGGTCGGGGGTGAGGGCGGGGTGCCCGGCCAGCCGGTGGCGCACCCCGGGGTCGGGGTCGGCCGCGAGCTGCGCCATCAACTCGGGGGTGAGCAGAGGGTGTCGGGCGGTCACCGCGCGGACGCCTGGGTCGACGTCCGCGGCGAGGGTGCGCACGGCCTCCGGCGGCAGGTGCGGGTTGCGGGCGAGCGCCGGGAGGAGGTCGCGCTCGGCGAGCGCGTCGGCGAGCACCTCGGGCGGCAGGACGCTGACCTGGTAGAAGTAGTACCGCGCCCGCTCCGAAGTGGCCTGCTCCTCCCACTCCTGGGGCGTCAAGTGCCTCGGGCCGACGGCGCGTTCGGCCGCGGCCCGGACGCCCGGGTCGGGGTCGGCGAGCAGCGCGGCCCGCTGCGCCGGTGGCAGTGCGTTGATGTACGGGCAGACCTGGCGCCGCAGTTCGGGTTCGGGGTGGTCGGCCATCCGGCGGCGGAAGGCGTTCGGGAGCACGCCCATCGTGTGCACCTCGCTGAGGATCTCGTCGCGGGTGAGCAGTTCCGTCTCCCGTGGGAAGGTGCCGAGCAGCACCAGCTCGACCGCCTCGTCGGGCAGCGGCCGCGGGCGCAGCCGGACTCTCCGGCCGGCCACCGCCTGGAGCGCCACCAGGTCCACCGGGTCACGGGCCAGCCGCAGGCAGTGCGCGTCCGCCAGCCAGGGGTTGCCCGCCACCCCGCTGCGCACGCGCCGTTCGGCGCTGTCGAGCGCCAGGTCGACGAAGTCCGCGGGCAGCGGCCGCAGCCCGAACCCGGGCCAGGCGGGCCGCCCGGCGGGAACGAGCAGTCTGCGCAGCACGGCCGTCCCGGCAGCGGGGTTGGCCGCGATCCCGCGCAGCAGGTCGGCGTGCGGTGCTTCCCCCTCGGTCACCGCGCCATGGTGCCACACCGGTCGCCGGTCGCGGGTGGTCGGCCGCCGGCCACCGGTCGCGGGTGGTCGGCGGGCTCCTCGCTGCCGTGCGGCACGAGGCGGGCCGGGGCGGTGGCGCAGGAGGGTGACGACCGGGCCGACGGCGAAGAACGCGGCAGCCCGCGAGGTGGTCGGCGGCGGCGGTGGCGCGGGTGTCGAGCAGGACGGCGCCGACCACCACGCGAACCCACCCCCGCTGCTCGCGCTGCGCACCCGCGCCCGGGGCGCTCCCGACGGCCGCCGGGTCGGACGATCGCACCACGTCAGCCTCCCGTTCGGGCGCACCCCGACCGTCCGGGCCGGGCCGCCGAGAACCGCGCCGCGACCGGAACACCGTCCGCCGCCCCTCCCACCGCTGCCCCCGGCTGCCTCCCACCGCCGCCGCGCCCATCGCCGTGACTGCCGCCACGACCGCCGCCGCGGGTGAGAGATGTCTCAGCGCGCCCCGGCAGCCCGGCGGAATACGCCGCGGCCGCCGGGCGCCGGGCCCCGCGTCACCCGTGTCCCACCCGCCCCACACCCCCTTTATGCAGGGCTTATTCACGGATCGGGCGGTCGCGGCGGGGACGGTTGGACCCTCGTCCCCGGGACCTTCGGCGTGCCATACTCCAACACCATGACCGGCATCCACGCGACCAAGGCCCTGCGGGGCGCGGTGTTCACCGCGCTCGCCGTGCCGCTGGCCGCGTTCGGTCAGGTGGCGATCACCGGGCGCGCCCTGCCGCTCGTCCTGGTCGCGGCGGCGAGCGTCGCGGTCTTCCTGCTGGCGGTGCTCCTCGACGGGGCGCGCCGCCGCTTCCTGCTGCTGTCCTCCGTGCTGGTGCCGGTGGAACTGCTGCTGAACACCGCGTTCAACCTCGGCCAGGACGCCTGTGCGCGGCCCGCCCGGGGCGTGGACCTGCTGGTCTGCGGCGGCGACTCGGTGAGCGGCTCGGAGCTGTTCGCGCAGTGGACGCACGGCTCGGCGGGCCTGGTGCGCCTGCTCGTGCTGGCCGTGCACCTGGCGCTGGCACTGGCCGCCGCGGCCTGGCTGCGGCTCGCGGACGCGGCGGTCGCCGGTGTCGCCGAGGCGCTGACCGCCCTGGCCCGCCTGCTGCCCGCCCCGTGGCGCGCCCTGCTGCTGGCCGCCCGCCCGGGCTGCCCGGCCGCGCTGCTGCCGTCCCCGGGCGCCGAGCCCGCACCGCGCCGTCCGCAGGCGCTCCTCCGCTCCCCCGCTCCGCGTCGCGGTCCCCCGCAGCCGGCCTTCGCCAGCTGACGGACCGTCACCCGGACGCGTTCCGTCCCGGGCGCCCGCGCGCGCCCCTCCCCTTCCCGAACCAGCACCCCGCCGTGCCGCGCCCCGCCCCGCCCCCGTCCTCGTACGGGCCGCGCCGGGCGCCGCCGCGAGGTGCCGAGGAGACGACGGACACCATGACCAGCACCCCGAAGAACCAGCACCCCGCCCCCCGCAGCACCGCCCGCGAGCGCATCGATCAGGCCCGGCAGGCCGAGGCCCGGACCGCCCGGCGCCGCCGCGGCCTGACCGTCGGCGTGTCGATCGCCGCCGCCGTGGCCGTGGTCGCGGGCGGCACCGCCCTCGCGGTCTCCACCGGCGCGAAGGACGACGGCTCCTCCGCTTCCGCCGTCGCGCCCGCCCACGCCTCCGCCACCGACAGCACCGTCGTCGTGTACGGCAGGGCCGACGCCCCGCACACCCTGTCCGTGTACGAGGACTTCCGCTGCCCGGTCTGCCAGGCCTTCGAGACCTCCGCCGGGAAGAGCGTCCAGCAGCTCGCCGACCAGGGCGACTACAAGATCGAGTACCACCTGGCCACGTTCCTGGACGACAACCTGGGCGGCACCGGCTCCAAGGCCGCGCTGGCCGCGGCGGGCGCGGCGCTGAACGAGGGCGTCGACAAGTTCAAGGCCTTCCACGACGTCCTGTACGCCAACCAGCCCGCCGAGACCGAGGACGGCTTCGGCGACGTCAACCACCTGCTCGACCTGGCCGGCCAGGTGCCCGGCCTGAAGACCGAGGCCTTCACCAAGGCCGTCACCGAGGGCACCTACAAGGGCTGGGCCGCGAAGGTCTCCACCGCGTTCAACAAGAGCGGCGTCTCCGGCACCCCGACGGTCGAGCTGGACGGCAAGCGGCTCTCCGTGATCGGGCAGGACGGCAAGCCGCTCACCGGCGAGCAGTTCACCGCCCTGGTCCGGCAGACCATCGGCGGGTGACCCGGTGACCACCCCCACCACCACCGCCCGCACCCCCGTCCCCGCCACCCGCGGCTACTCCTGGCTGCTGCTGGTCACCGGCCTGATCGGCCTGGCCGCCTCCGCCGTCCTCACCCTCGACAAGCTCAAGCTGCTGGAGGACCCGGCGTACCGGCCCAGCTGCAACATCAACCCGGTCATCAGCTGCGGCTCGATCATGCGCACCGCCCAGGCCGAGGCCTTCGGCTTCCCCAACCCCCTGATCGGCCTGGCCGCGTTCGGCGCCCTCGCCGCCATCGGCGCGGGCCTGGTCGCGGGCGCCGCCCACCGCCGCTGGTTCTGGCTCTCCCTCCAGGCGGGCACCCTGCTCGGCCTCGGCTTCGTCGCCTGGCTGATCGACCAGGCCCTCTACGAGATCGGCGCCCTCTGCCCCTACTGCATGGCCGTCTGGGCCGTGGTCATCACCGCCACCTGGTACACCACCGTCCACAACCTCCGCACCGGCACCCTCCCCGCCCCGCCCCTCCTGCGCCGCCTCGCCGCCCTCCGCTTCCAGTGGCTCGTCCCGGCCGCCGCCTGCCTGGTGATCGCCCTGCTGATCCTGAACCGCTTCTGGTACTACTGGTCGACCCTCCTCTGACCGCCCCGCACGCACCAGCGCCCCACCTGTGCATTCGCAGGTGGGGCGCTGCTGATCCTGGCCTGCGGCACCGGTCGGCCCTTCCTGACCACCGACTACCCGAGCGTGCAGCGCGCCGTCGAGATGGGCGCCGACGCGCTGCTGGGCGCCGAGCACGGCGTCGACGGGGTGTACGACGACGACCCGCGCACCGACCCCGGCGCGCGCCGCTACGACCGGCTGACCCACCAGGACGTCCTGGACGACGACCTGCGGGTGATGGACCGGTCCGCGTTCGTCCTCGCCCGGGACCACGGCATGCCGCTGCACGTGTTCGACATCGAGCGGTCCGGCCTGACGGCCGCGATCTGCCGCGGCGAGCACCACTGCACCGTCATCGGCGAGGACGTGGAGCAGTCCGTCTACGCCCGGACCTGACCCGGACGGCCCGGGCGGCCCGGGCGGCCGCGGCCGGGGTTCACAGCGCCGCGAGCAGCCGTTCGGTGGTGGCGTGCAGGCGCCTCGCGGCGGCGGGGTCGAAGGCGGGGGTGTCGGTGGGGACGCGGCGGCCCTCGTGGACGGCGGTGAGGGGGGCCGGGGGTGCGTCGAGGTGGGGGAGGATCTGGGCGACGGCCTCGGTGGCGGGTTTGGCGCGGGTGCGCAGCCGGTGGACGTGGGCGGCGGTGGCGGGGTCGTACTCGCCCGCGAAGCCGGTGGCGGTGACGCCGGGGTGGTTGACGACCTGGGGGACGTCGGGGTGCTGGTGGGCGAGGTGGGTGGCGAGCAGGTCGCAGAGGGCCCCGGCGTGGCCGAGGGCGCCGGTGCCGGGGTAGTCGCGGCGCAGCTGGAGGTCGTCCCAGCGGACGGGGCCGCCCAGGCCGGCGGCACCGAAGTTGAGGACCACGGGGCTTTCGGCGCGCCGGAGTTGGGGCAGCAGGCCGTGCGAGAGCAGGTGGCGGCTGAGGTAGAAGAGGGCGAAGTTGCTCTCCAGGCCGTCGGCGGTCTCGGCCCGGGTGGAGCGGTGGTAGCGGGCGCCGAGGACGAGGAGGTCCACGGCCGGGTGGTGCGCGGCGACGTGGTCGAGCAGGCGGCGGTTCTCGGCGACCAGGCTGAGGTCGGCGGCCAGGAAGCGGGCGCGCTCCCCGGCGCCGCGCCGGTGGGCGTCGGCGCGGAACGCCGCGCCCTTGGCCGGGTCGGTGCCGACCACCAGGACGTGGTGCCCGCGTTCCAGGTAGGTGGTGGCGAGGGCGCGGCCGATGCCGTCCGTGCCGCCGGTGATCACTGCCGTGGCCATGGTTCCCCTCCGCGACCCCAAATGGTTTGAGCCATCAAAGCATCTGCCCGTCGGGCCGGGCAACTCCCCCGGCCGGTACGCGAGTTGTCCGGCCGCCAGGTGCCCGCCGCCCGGCCCGGTACGCTGGGCGGATGACCGCGACCCCCGCCCCACCGCCCACCCCCGCCCCGGAGTTGGCGCGGCTGGAGACCGCGCTGTCCGCGCTGGTCCGGTGGAGCGAGAGCAGGCACGTCCGCGCCGAGGTGGCCCGCCTCGCCGGGTACGACCTGCCGTCCAGCGCGCTGCGGCTGCTGGAGCACTTCGCGGCGGCGGGCCCGATGCGGGTGTCGGACATCGCCGAGTGCCTGCGCGTCGACGTCTCGACGGCCTCGCTGCAGTTGCGCCGCCTGCGCGCCGACGCGCTGGTCGTCCGCCGCACCGACCCGTCCGACGGCCGCTCCGGCGTGATCGCGATCACCGAGGAGGGCCGCCTGGTGCTGGCCCGGGTCCGGGCGGCCCGCTGCGGCCTGCTCGCCGAGGTCTTCGGCGCCACGCCGTCCGACCGACTCGGGCGCGCAGCCGACGTGTTGGGCCTCGTCCAGGAGCACATGTCGGCGGCCGCCCCCACCGACGGACACCCGGAGAGGAGCGCGTGACGGAACGTCGGGTCGCACCGGGGCTCACGGTGTCCGGCCCGGACACCGCTCCCCCGCTGGTCCTGGTGCACGGCATCCGGCTGTCCGCCACGATGTGGCGCCCGCACGCCCGCCGCCTCGCCCCCGACTTCCGGGTCAGCGCCCCCGACCTGCCCTGCCACGGCGCCCTCGCCGAGCACCCGTTCACCCTGGACGCGGCCGTCGCCGCCGTCCACCGGGCCGTCCGGGAGGCCCGCGGGGCGACCGGGCGGCGGCCGCTGCTGGTCGGCCTCTCCCTCGGCGGGTACGTCTCGCTCGCCCACACCGCCCGCCACCCCGAGGACGTCGCCGCGCTGCTGCTGCACGGCTGCACCGCCCGCACCAGCGGCCCGGTGCCCGCCGTCTACGCCGCCGCCGGGCGGCTGAACGACCGGCTGGGGCCGGAACGGGCGGCCCGGCTGCAGGCCCGGGCGATGCGCCGGATGCTGCCGCCGGAGTCCGCCGAGGCGGTGCTCGCCGGGGGCTTCCACCTGCCCGCGCTCACCCAGGGCGTCGCCGAGCTGCGCCGCCACGACTTCCTCGCCCTGGCCGCCCGGCTGACCACCCCCGTGCTCTTCCTGAACGGCCGCTCCGACCTGCCGTTCCGCGCCGACGAGCGCCGCTTCCTGGCCGCCGTCCGCACCGCGGGCACCCCCGCCCGGCTCTTCCACACCCGCGGCGGCCACCTGCTCAGCCTCACCGACCCGGACCGCTTCGCCGCCCTGCTGCGCCGCGCCCACCACCTGCTCCGGCCAAAGGCGGGCTGAACGCTCAGCCCCGCAGCCGGTACACCACCGCGCGCTGCCCCGGCCCCGGCGGCACCTGCGGGTCGAGGAAGTCCGCCGCCGGGTCGTGCACCATGCCGAGCCGCCGCGCGACCGCCCGCGAGGGCGCGTTCGCCTCGGCGATCACCGCCAGGATCTCCGGCAGCCCCAACTCCCGGAACCCGTGGTCGAGTACGGCCCGCCCGGCCTCGGTGGCGTAGCCGTGCCCCCAGGCGTCGCGGTGCAGCCGCCAGCCCGCCTCGACGCCGTCGAAGGGCATCTCCTCGTCGACCGGGTCGAGCCCGGCGAAGCCCAGGAACCGCCGCTCCGAGCGGAGTTCGACCGCCCACCAGCCCCAGCCGCGCTCCGCCAGCTCCGCCCGGAAGCCCTCCAGCGCGGCGGCCGCCTGCTGCCGGTCGAGCAGCGTCCCGAAGTGGCGGCGCACCTCCGGGTCGGCGTTCAACTCCGCCCACCGGTCCAGGTCCTCGTCCCGCCACTGGCGCAACAGCAGCCGGGGCGTGGCCAGTTCGACGACTTTCATGCCGGAACCCTCCGTTCCTTCCTCGTCCGCCGCAGCTCAGTCTCCGACGAACAGCAGCCAACTGCCGGGCGTGGCCGCACAGTCGGCGAGCATCCGGCCCAGGTCCCGGACGGCTTCCTGCTGCTGCGGCGAGGCGGCGAGAGCTTCCAGGGCGGGCAGTTCGGCGAGGGCCGCGCCCGCGTCCTGCTCGTTCACCGGGGTGTCCCGATAGGGGTCGATCCGCCCCAACCGGCCTTCTCCGGGCGGCAGTCGGGCCAGGACGGAAGCCAGCGGACCGCCGTGCCCGTACGAGCCGCGCAGCGGCCGGGAGCGGCGGGTCGGCCGTTCGGCGTACAGCTCGATCTCGACGCCCATTCAGTCGCGCCCCGCTCCGGCCAGCACCTCGGCGGCCAGCGCGTCCGCCGCGTCCAGGGTGGCGTTCAGGGCCGCCGGGCCGGTGCCGCCGGGGGCGAAGAGCCGCTGCGCCCGCCGCTCGAACTCCGGTGGTGCGCACGGCAGTCGCCCGGCCGAGGCGATCGCGCCCTTCTCGTTGACCAGCCACTGCCCGGCCCGCGCGTGCAGCACGTGCCCCAGCAGCCCGACGGCCCGGAACAGGCACCCGGCGACGTACCCGGCGTCTCCCCGGGCGGCCCCCTTGCGGGCGTTCGCCAGTGCGAACGGCACCTCCCAGGCCGCGTCCGCCTCCAGCGTCCGCGCCAACGCGGGCGGGAACGCCGCGACTTCGGCCCGCAGCGTGCTCAACTCCCCCGCGGGGTCGGCCAGTACGCGGGCGAGCGCGAGTTCGCCGAGGTACGCGTAGGAGGGCACGCCGTACGGGTGCCCGGCCTGCTGGCCGCTGGTGTAACGGCCAGCACGGGCCTCGGTGGCGTACCGGCGCACCCGGTGCACGTCCCGGTACAGCCAGTCGACCCGGACCGGGCCGACGTCCAGCCAGGCGCCGCCGTCCACCCAGGGGCCCCAGCCGCCGGGCTCGGTGACCTCGACGGGCCGCCCGCACAGTTCGGCGGCCAGCTCCCGCAGGGCGCCGGTGTCGAGTTCGCCGGTGCGGTAGTACAGGCCGAGGTCGTAGTCGGAGCCGGGCCGGTGCGCCCCGCGCGCCCGGCTGCCGCCGAGGCAGACCCCGACGATCCCGCCGACCTGCGCCAGCCGCCCCGCGATCCGGCCGAGTTCCCCCTCGCCCAGCTCCGCCGCCACCGGCGCCACCGCCGCCGCACCCTCACCGTGATCAGTCATCGTCCGCCACGATGCCGCACCGCCGCCCCCGCCGCCAGCCGTTTTCGCCGGACGGGCACAGCCCCGGGGCGGGCCCGGCCCCGGAACGCGGAAGTGCGCGGCGGGGGCGCCGCACCGCCCCCACCGCGCCGCCGGACGCCACCCGCGAGGTGTCCGGCGCGGACCCGGACGGTCCCGGGGGCCGCCCCCGTCGTACACGGCCCCGCTCCCGTCCGGCCCTGGTTCGACCGGTCCGGGGCGGAGCGCCCCGGACCGGTCGGCTCGGCTCAGCCTGCCGCGCAGGCCACCCCGTTGAGGGTGAAGCCGCTCGCGGCGGCCGCGTTGCCGGTGTGGTTGGCCTGGAATCCGAAGCTGGTGGAGCCCCCGGCCGGGATCGCCGCGTTGTACGACAGGTTGCTCGCGGTGACCTGCCCGGTGGCCGGGCTGACGGTCGCGTTCCAGGCGTTGGTGACGCTCTGCCCGCCGGGCAGCGTGAAGGCCAGCTTCCAGCCGTTCACGGCGCTGCCGCCGGTGTTGGTGACCGTCACGTTCTCGGTCAGGCCGGTGTTCCAGGAGCTGACCTGGGTGGTGACCTTGCAGGCCGCGCCGGTCGGCGGCACCGACGGCGAGGCGGACGAGGACGGCGAGGAGGACGAGGACGGCGAGGAGGACGGCGAGGCCGACGGCGAGGAGGAGACCGACGGGGACGGCGAGGCGGTGCTGCCGCCGAGCGCGGTCACCACCGCGTTGTACGCGGCCTTCGGCTGGTAGTTGTTGTCGTACATGGTGGCCGCGCCGTAGCCGGAGAAGAAGTCCGGGATCCAGGAGTCCGGGTCGCCGACGCCCCACTGCGAGACGCCCACGCAACCGCTCACCGCGAGGCAGGAGTTGACCACGTAGGCGTAGTCGGTGGCCTGCTGGGCGAGGTTGGCGGCGCTGGCCGGGACGGGCATCCGGTCGTCCAGCTCGGTGATGGCCACGTCGACGCCGAGCGCGGTGAAGCGCTGCATGTTGGCCTTCAGGCTGCTGGGGACCTGGCCGACGATGAAGTGGCTCTCGAAGCCGACGCCGTCGATCGGGACGCCCTGCTGCTTGAGCGAGGACACCAGCGCGTACATGGCGTCGCTCTTCGCGCCGAGGCCCTCGATGTTGTAGTCGTTCAGGTAGAGCTTGGCGTTCGGGTCGGCGGCGTGCGCGGTGCGCAGCGCGTCGGCGATGTAGCCGGAGCCCATGGCGTTGGTGAAGGCGTCGGTGCGCAGCGTGCCGTCCTCGTTGAACGGCTCGTTGACGACGTCCCAGGAGTAGACCTGGCCCTTGTAGTGGGTGACCTCGGTGGTGACGTGCTTCTCCATCGCGGCCTGCACCTGGGCGGTGGGCAGGCTGCTGACCCAGTTGGGCAGCTGGCTGTGCCAGACCAGGGTGTGGCCGCGCACCCGCATGCTGTGGGCCTTGGCGAAGGAGACGATCTGGTCGCCGGGGCCGAAGTTGAAGTTCCCGGCGGAGGGTTCGGTGGTGTCCCACTTCATCTCGTTGCCGGGGGTGACCATGTCGAACTGGGTGCCCGCGATGGCGGTGATGGTGGAGCTGTTCAGGTTGGACTGGGTCAGGGCGGTCCCGAAGTAGCTGCCCTTGGCCTCGGCCAGGTCGCGCAGGGTGGTGCCGGCGGCTCCGGCGGGGCCGCTGCCGACGGTGGCGGCGGCCAGCAGTCCGCCGGCGGCGGCGAGGGCGAGCGCCGCGAGGGCGCGCCCGGGCCTGCGTGCTGCGCGCAACTGTGCAGCCATGGTTCGTCCTTCCGGGGTGGGTGGGGGTGCACGGACCGTACGGCGGGCCGTGCGGGCCCGGCAACGGAGGCCCGGAAGGGGTCCCCCACCCGCCCGGGGCCGAAATTTTCGGCGGCCGTTCGACTGTTCTTCGACGCCCCCCGCCCCGACCTGCGGCGGGATCCCGAAACGACGCAGCGGCCGCGGCCCGGCGCACCGGGTCCGCGGCCGCTCCAACTGGCCTCGCGGATGCGAAAGTTACAGCACTACCGCACGTCAGCGGGCTGCGCCGCGGGAACGGCGGCGAGTTCCTTGCCCATGCAGACGCTCTGCTCGTGGTCCTTGTAGTAGCCGAACTTGCGGATCTCGGCGTAGCCCTCGGAGGCGTAGAGCGCGATCGCCTCGGGCTGCAGGGTGCCGGTCTCCAGCACCAGCCGGGTGCGCCCGGCCGCGACCGCGCTGGCCTCCAGGTGGCGCAGCACGGCGCGGGCGTAGCCCTTGCCGCGGGCCCCGGGGACGACGTACATCCGCTTGAGCTCGGCGTCGGTGTCGCGCAGCCCGTCCGCGTCCTGCTCCTTGGCGCGCCACCCGCCGCAGGCCACCGGCCGCCCGTCCTGGTAGCCGATCACGAACAGCCCGGCGGGCGGGTCGAAGTGGTCGGTGCTGATGGCGGTCTGGTCGCCGTCGCCGTACCTGCGGACGTACTCCTGCTGGACGTCGGCGGCGAGTTGCTGGGCGTCGGGGTGTCCGAAGCCGGTGGTGCGGATCTCCATGGCGCCCAAGGGTACGGGCCCGCTCCCCGCCGCCGGGGTGCGGGCCCGTACCCCGGGTTCACGGGCGGGTGAGGCGGGCGACCAGGTCGTCCTTGCCGAACATCCGGGCGGCGTCCAGCGCGGAGGGCGCCCCGGCCAGCGGGTCGGCGCCGTGGGCGAGCAGCGCGTCGACGACCTCGGTGGCGCCCTTGAAGACGGCCCCGGCCAGCGGGGTCTGGCCGCGGTCGTTGGCCCGGTCCGCGTCGGCGCCGCGCTCCAGCAGGGCGGTGACGGCGGCGGCGTGGCCGTGGTAGGCGGCGAGCATCAGCAGGGTGTCGCCGCGGTCGTTGGTGAGGTTCGCGGGCGTCCCGGCGTCGAGGTAGGCGGCGAGCAGGGCGGCGTCGCCGGTGCGGGCGGCGTCGAAGAGCCGGCCGGCCAGGGCGATGACCTCGGCGTCGGGCTGCGCGGCGGCGTGGTCCTGCGCGGTGGGGTCGGTCATGGGGTCGGTGTTCCGCCTTCCGGGTGGGCGGCCGTGCGGGGCCGCGGCTCGTCCTGGTCGTGCCACGCGAATGCTAGTGCCGCGCCGGGCGGCACGGCGCGGCGCGGTGCGGCGGGGCCGTTCGGGCGAATTCCGGGTGCGCGGGGCGCGGCCGCGCCCGGCGCGGGGACGCCTGACTGCGCCGGTGCGATCCACTGGCCCCGTGCGTCGCCGAACCACGGGACGTGTACCGCCGATCCGGGTGTCCGGGTGAGATCCACCCGTTTGCCGCACCCCATCATCTATTACTTCTTGTCACCATTGAGGCACTTTCCGTTACACCCCCCGTTGCACCGTCCCCGCCCCTCGTGAGGAGCAATCCCGTGATTCTCTCCATCTCCGGCATCGTCCTGTTCGGCGTCATCGCCTTCCTCTTCTTCCGCCGGGACGGGTTGAAGATTTCGCACGCCCTGGTGTGCGCACTGTTCGGCTTCTACGTCGCGGGCTCCTCGATCGCCCCGAGCATCCAGGCGGGCGGCGCGAGCCTGGCCAGCCTGATCGGCGGCCTGAAGTTCTGAGCGGTCCCTGCTCCTCACGGCCCGGGCGCGGACTTCCCCACCGCCCCGGGCCTTCTGCCTCCCCCCCCCCCCCCCCCCGGCCGGTCGTCCCCCGGCCGATCCCGCTCCCGTCCCCTCCCTGCCCTCCGGAGCCCGCATGTCCCTCACCCGCCACCTCACCCGGGGCCGCGACCTGGCCCGCAGCGCGGGCGACCACGCCGCCGACGTGTTCGCACCGCTGGCGCTGATCGGCCGCGGCCTGCGCCGCCACGCCGACTGGGCCAAGGCCCGCTGGGCGGCCACCCCGAAGGAGCGGCGCGGCCCGACGCTGCTGGTCGGCGCGGCCGTGGCGCTCGGCGTCTTCCTGCTGCCGCACGGCCCGCTGCTGGCGATCGTCGCCCTGCTCGCCTCGGCGGCCTGGGTCGGCCGCACCCCCAAGGCCCCGGCGGAGCCCGCGCCGGACCCGGCCGACGTCAAGCTGCCCGCCCTGTACGCGGCGCTCACCCCGTACTTCGGCGGCTACGACGACCCGGGCGCGCTGTACCGGGTCGACGGCGACTGGAAGGCGGCGTTCGGCGGCTGGGAGTTCGACGCGGACGGGCGGCTGGCCGCGGTGGAGATCGCCTACCCGGCGTACTTCACCGACACCGAGCCGGCCGCCCGGGCCCGGATCGAGCAGGTGGTGCAGGGCAAGGCGGGGCGGTCGCGGGAGTACCGCTTCGACTGGGACGAGGAGCTGAACCGGCTGCGGGTGTCGGCACTGGCCCCGCTGCCCGCGGACGTCGCGGCGCAGCGCTTCGTGACGGCGCCGGGCGAGATCGTGCTGGGCTTCACCGACGGCGCGGGCAGCCAGCGCACCATCCCGGTCGAGCAGGGCGGCGTGACCGAGCAGCAGCCGCCGGTGGTCTGGCGGGTCGGTCCGCGTTCGGCCGAGCCGCACCTGCTGGCGCTGGGCGCGCCCGGCCACGGCACCTCGACGCTGCTGCGCTCGATCGCGCTGCAGGCGCTGCCGCTCGGCGACCTGGTGGTGGTGGACGGGGCGAGCACCGGCGAGCACGCCTGCCTGGTGAACCGTCCGGGCGTGCACACGGTGGAGACCAGCCTGCACGGGGCGCTGGCGGCGCTGGAGTGGTGCGCGCAGGAGACCGAGCGGCGGCTGGTGGCGCTGAACGCGGCCCGGCACCACGGGCTGGCGGCACCCTCCGACGTGACCCGGCCGCTGTGGATCCTGCTCGACCGGCTGACCGAGCTGTCCGAGCTGGCGCACGCGGAGGGCCGCACCGATCCGCAGGAGCTGCTGGAGGTGCCGCTGCGGCACGGCCGGGCGGCCCGGGTGACGGTGGTGTTCGCGGACGCGCTGGACGCCCGCGACCGGATCTCCCCCACCGTGCGCGCCTGCACCCGCACCCGGGTGGTGCTGGGCCCGGTGAACGCCGAGTCCGGCGCGGCCGCGCTGGGCGGCCCGCTGGACATCGCGCCCGCCGCGCACACCCCGCCCGGCCGCGGCTACGCCCGGATCGGCACGGCCGCCCCGGTCCGGCTGCAGGTCCCGGTGACCGTCGACCCGCTGGACGAGGACGCCCCGGCCCCGCTGCGGGACGCGGTGATGGCGCTGCTGCCGCACCGCGAGGCCCGCACCGCGGCGGCCGCCCCGGCGCCGCTGGCCGCCGAGCTGGTGGAGCCCGCCGGGGCGGACCTGGTCAAGGGGCGCGCCGAGGTGCCGGTCGAGGTGCCGGCCGAGGTACTGGCCAAGGACCTGACCAGTGGTCTGGCCATGGACCTGGCCCGGCCAGAAGTGCACAAAATGTGACACGCCGGGTGATAACACCGCTCAGATGTGACAAAACGGGCCACCATGGGTACAAACAGGGGCGGCACGACAGGCGACGTATGTCCCGACGGGAATCTTCGTCGGAGGTCGAGCGTTGGACCCAACGACGAAGACAGCGACCACTAGTCCTGTGGGCAAGAAGCCCGGGAGGCACGATTCATGAGCGAGCGAGCTCTCCGCGGCACGCGACTCGGGGCGACCAGCTACGAGACCGACCGCGGCATTGACCTGGCACCCCGCCAGACCGTCGAGTACGCATGTCAGAACGGACACCGCTTCGAGGTCCCGTTCTCGGTCGAGGCGGAGATTCCCTCGGTGTGGGAGTGCCGCTTCTGCGGTCAGGAGGCCGCCCTCCTCGACGGCGAGGAGCCGGAGGAGAAGAAGACCAAGCCCACCCGCACCCATTGGGACATGCTGATGGAGCGCCGGACGCGCGAGGAGCTGGAGGAGGTCCTGGCCGAGCGCCTGGCCGTCCTGCGCTCGGGCGGGATGAACCTGGCGATCCACCCGCGCGACTCCCGCAAGTCCGCCTGACGGCCGGACACCGCAGCACGACGCACCGAGTAGCACGACGCACCAACGCCGAAGGGCCCCGGTTCCCCGCCGGGGCCCTTCGGCGTTCCCGCTCCCACCCGGCCACGGACGGCCGCCTGCTGGCGACGGACGGCCGCGTAGCGGTGGACAGCTGGCGGTGGACAGCCCGTCAGGGCGTGATCGGCGGCCGGTACCCGGTGTCCGGGCCGGAAGGGCCGGAGGGGCCGCCCGGCCCGGCGGGCGGGTCGACGACCTCGCCCTGGACGACCTTGCCGTCGGGCCGGTGGATCCGCAGCTGCTCCTGCAGCCGCATCGCGTCGGCGAACCGGTCCGCGCCGACCGGGGAGGTGGAGCGCAGCACCGAGCCGCTGATCCGACGGCCGACGGCGCGCCACAGCGCGCGGGTCGGCGGCAGCAGGAAGGTCACGGCCAGCAGGTCGGACAGGAAGCCGGGGACCATCAGCAGGACGCCCGCCAGCACCGTCATCGAGGTGCCGGTCTGCGGCTGCGCGGACTGCGGGTCCTTGGACAGCTCGACGGCCGCCCGGAAGGCCCGGGCCCCGGCGCGCTTGATCACCGTGCCGCCGAGGAACACCCCGGCGACCAGCAGCAGCAGCGTCAGGAACCAGCCGATCCACCCGGCCACCACCGTGAGCAGCCAGATCTCCAGCACCAGCCAGGCGACGGCCAGCAGCGGCACGGCGCGGGCGAGCCTGCCTCGGCGGGCCGGGCGGGCCGGGGTTGCTTGCTGGGACACGGTACGGATCCACTCCATCGCGGTGCTCTCCGCGGCGGCCGGCCTGCCCGGCCGCGTCCACGGCACCACCCAGCACAACGGCCCCGGGGGCCGCCGTGTTCCTGGCGCGCGCCCGGGGCCGTCGGCCCGCCGCTGCTCAGGCCGTGTGCTGCGGCTCGCGCTCCCCGTCCGCGGCCCGGCGCTCCGCCCGGCGGCGGCGCACCGCGCCGGTGGCCGCGAACGCGCAGGCCAGCACGCCGCCGACGGCCAGCACCCACTCCGGCCCGGCGCCGACCCGGTCGGCGAGCGTCTTCCCGTCGCGCAGCGGCACCACCGCGTTCAGCACGGCCTGCTCCATCTCGCCGGTGCGCTGCTGCACGCTGCCGTCCGGGTTGATCACCGCGGAGACGCCGCTGGTGGCCGCGATCAGCACCGCCCGCCCGTGCTCGACGGCCCGCAGCCGGGACATCGCGAGCTGCTGCTCGGTCTGCCCGGTGTTGTTGTACGTGGCGTTGTTGGTCTGCACGACGATGACCCGGCCGCCCTGGTTGACGGCGTCCCGGACGATCTCGTCGTAGGCGACCTCGAAGCAGATGACGTCGCCGATCCGGGCCGGGCCGAGCTGCATCACGCCGTTGTGGTCGCCGGGGTAGAAGTCCCGGGCGACCCGCTGCAGGCGGCTGATCACCTTGGACAGCTCCTCGCGGAACGGCACGTACTCGCCGAACGGCACCGGGTGCTGCTTGGTGTAGGAGGCGCCGGGGCCGGTGGCCGGGTCCCAGACGATGCCCTCGTTCTGGACGTGCTGCTCGTCGGGGCCGTCGACCAGGGCGCCGACCAGGGTGGGCACGCCGACGGCCTTGACCGCCTCGTCGATCCGGGCGTACGCGGCGGGGTCGGTGAACGGGTCCAGGTCGGAGGCGTTCTCCGGCCAGATCACGACGTCGGGCTTGGCGACCTTCCCGGCCGCGACGTCCGCGGCGAGCTTCTCGGTGGCGGTGGCGTGGTTGTCCAGCACCTCCATCGGGCGGCCCAGGAAGTCCATGCCGGGGCGGTCCACGTTGCCCTGGACCAGGGCGACCTTGACGGTGTCGTCGGCCGAGGTCGGCACCGGCACCGCGTAGCCGACCAGCACCAGGGCGAGCGCGCCCACCGCGCCGACGGCGGTGCGCCAGGGCAGTTCGGTGTCGGTGCGGCGGGCGCGGACGGCGGCGAGCGCCGCCCAGGCCAGCAGGGTGCCGCTGCCCGCGACCGCGAAGGTCACCAGCGGGGCGCCGCCGAGCGCGGCCAGCGGGGTGAGCGGGCTGGCGGTGTTGGCGAACGCCAGCCGGCCCCACGGGAAGCCGCCGAACGGCAGCCGGTCGCGCATCCACTCCTGGGTGACCCAGAGCACCGCGCCCCACAGCGGCCAGCCGCGCAGCTTCGAGGTCAGTGCCAGGCCCGCGCCCATCAGGGCCAGGAACAGCGCCTCGATCAGCGACAGGCCGACGGTGGCGTCCCAGCCGACCGGGCGCAGCCAGGACAGCAGCAGCACGAAGAACGGCACGCCGAAGGCGAAGCCGAGCCAGGCGCCGTGCCGGGCGGTGCGGCCGCGGGTGAGCAGGGCCAGGGCGGCCACCGCGAGGATCGACAGCGGCCACACGTCGAACGGCGGGAAGGCGAGGGCCAGTGCCAGTCCGGAGAGCGCGGCCAGGCCGGTCCGGGCCCACCAGGCCTTGCGGCGGCCGGGCGCGGGCGCGGCCGCCGCGGGCTGCGGGCCCTCCTCGGCCACCGGCTGCTCCTGCTGCTCGGGCTGCTCGTGCGAAACCGGCAGTGCCACCTGCGCACCACCTCTCTACCTCGGGGCCGTCCCCGCGCGCGCCGGGCGCGCGGGTCCGACCTCGTTCGACGTCCCAGGAAAGGTACCTCACTCCCCCGGCCGCCCCGTCCGGCCGACGGCCCGTCAGCGGCCGACCGGCGGGCGGTGCCCGGCCCACGGCAGGGCCTCCTCCAGGGTGCGGGCGACCTGCAGGAGCAGGTCCTCGCGCCAGGGGGCGGCGACCAGTTGGACGCCGACGGGCAGGCCGGTGGCCGCGTCCCGGTGCAGCGGCAGCGAGATCGCGGGCTGGCCGGTGACGTTGAACACCGAGGTGAAGACGCCCATCGGGTAGGAGTTGCGGACGGCGGCGCCCGGATCGGCGGCGGTGCCGGTGCGCCAGGCGCCGATCCGCGGCGGCAGGCAGGCCATGGTGGGGGTGACCAGCAGGTCGAACCCGGCGAGGAAGCCCTCGACCAGGCGGCGGGAGAGCCGCTGGGCGCTCTGCACGGCCCGCGCGTACGCCCAGGAGTCGACGGCGTGCGCGGCCTCGCGCAGCGCCCGGTTGTGCGGTTCGACCAGCTCGGGGTCGGTGAGCGGGACGGCGGCGGCGCCGGTGTTCCAGACCGCGGTGAAGGCGGCGACCAGTTCGGCGGCGGGCGGCAGCGGCAGCGGGGTGTCGACGAGGTGGTGCCCGGCGTGCTCCAGGGCGCGCAGCGCGGCGTCGACGGCGGTGCGGCAGGCCGGGTCGACGGCGATCCCGTCGACCGGGGAGTCGGTGAGGTGCCCGATCCGCAGGCCGGTCGGCGGCGCCTGTTCGAGCGCGGCGGCGTACGGGCGGGCGGGGTCGGGCGGGGACCACCAGCTGCCGGGGTCGTGCCGGGCCAGCGCGTCCAGGACGGCCGCGGTGTCCTCCACGGTGCGGGTGACGGCGCCGCTCGTCGCCAGGCCCTCGACCAGGACGGTGGCCCCGGCGACCCGGCCGCGGGTGGGTTTGAGGCCGACCAGGCCGGTGCAGGAGGCGGGGATGCGGATCGACCCGCCGCCGTCCTCGGCGTGCGCGAGCGGGGCCAGGGCGGCGGCGACGGCGGCGCCCGCGCCGCTGGAGGAGCCGCCGGGGGTGCGGTCGGTGTCCCACGGGTTGCGGGTGACGCCCAGGGCGGGGCTCTCGGTGAACGGGAGCGCCCCGAACTCGGAGGTGGTGGTCTTGCCCATCGGCACGAACCCGGCGGCCAGCAGCCTCCCCACCGCCGGGTCGGTGGCGGCGGCGGGCTCCCGCGGGGTGGCGAGCGAGCCGTACGTGGTGGGCCACCCGGCGACGTCCGCGAGGTCCTTCACCGGCAGCGGCACGCCCAGGAACGGGGGCAGCCGCTCGCCCGCCCGGGCCGCCAGGACCCGCCGTTCGGCGGCCCGGGCGGCGGCCAGCACGGCCCCGTCGTCGCGGAAGCAGAAGGCGTTGAGCACCGGGTCGAGGCGGTCGGCGCGCCGCAGGTAGCCCTCGGCGAGCTCCACGGGGCCGAGCTCGCGGCGGCGGACGGCCGCGGCGAGGTCGAGGGCCGGGGTGAACGGGTCGAACGGGTCGGTGGGCATCGCGCTGTCCTCTCCTGGCGTGGTGCCCCCACCCTGCGCGTCCCGTCCGCCCCGGGTCTTGGACGAATGTCCGGCCCGGCGGAGCAGTGCCCGGGCCCGGCGGACCGGCGCTCAGGCCCGGTGGACCGGCGCTCAGGCCCGGTGGACGGTGCGGCCGCGGACGACGGTGCGCAGGCAGGTGGGCAGGGGCTCGCCGGGGGTGAGGTCGGGCAGGCCGGGGGTGCCGGAGCGCGGGTCGGTGGACCAGCCCGCGACCCGGCTGTCGGGGGCCTGGACGACCAGGTCGGCGGTGTCCCAGACGGCGTAGGAGGCGAGGGCGCCGGGCACGAGGACGCCGTCGGTGTCGTGGCCGAGCGCCCGGTGGCCGCCGCGGGTGTGGGCGGTGAAGGCGGCGCGCACCGAGATCCGGTGCTCGGGGGTGCGGTGGAAGGCGGCGGCCCGGACGGTGCCCCACGGGTCGAGCGGGGTGACCGGCGCGTCCGAGCCGAAGGCCAGCGGGACGCCGGTGCGCAGCATCGCCGCGTACGGGTTGAGGGCGGCGGCGCGCTCGGTGCCGAGGCGGGCGGCGTACATGCCGTCGGGGCCGCCCCAGGCGGCGTCGAAGGCGGGCTGGACGGAGGCGGTGAGGCCGAGTTCGGCGAACGCGGCGAGCGTCTCGGGGGTGAGCGCCTCGGCGTGCTCGACCCGGTGCCGGGCGGCCTTGACCCGGTCGTGGCCGAGCTTGTCGGCGGCGGCCCGGACGCCCTCGACGACGGCGCCGATCGCGGCGTCGCCGATGGCGTGGAACCCGGCCTGCAGGCCCGCCTCGGTGCAGGCGGTGACGTGGTCGGCGATCTCGGCGGCGCTCAGGTAGGCGGCGCCGGTGTGCGGGGCGTCGGCGTACGGGTCGTGCAGGCAGGCGGTGTGCGAGCCGAGGGCGCCGTCGACGAACAGGTCGCCGCCCGCGCCGACCGCGCCCAGGCGCCGGGCGGTGGCGACGCCCTCGGGGCCGGTCTCGCCCCAGTAGCCGTACACCTCGGGGCCGTCGGTCTCGGCGGCGAGGGCGAGCAGCGCGGCGAGGTCCTCGGCGGAGGAGATCTGCGGCCCGGCGCACTCGTGCAGGGTGCCGATGCCGAGTTCGGCGGCCCGGCGCAGGGTGGCGAGCTGGGCGGCGCGGCGCTGCCCGGCGGTGAGGTGGGCCAGGGCGGCCTGCCGGACGGCGTGGTGGGCGTCCCGGGTGAGCGGGCCGTCGGCGCTGTACCCGGGGAGCGCGTCCAGGCCGGGGACGAGGGCGCGCAGCGCGCTGCTGGCCAGGCCGGAGTGGACGTCGGTGCGGGAGAGGTAGAGCGGGACGGGCCCGGCGGCGGCGTCGAGTTCGGCGAGCGCGGGGGCGCGGTGCTCGGGCCAGCGGGTCTCGTCCCAGCCGTGGCCGATCTGCGCGCCGCCGGTGCGGGGGGCGCAGAACTCGGCGGTGCGCCGCAGGGTTTCGGCGAGCGAGGCGCTGTCGGTGAGGTCGAGCCCGGTGAGGGCGAGGCCGGTGGAGGTGGCGTGCACGTGGGCGTCGACGAAGGCGGGGGTGACCAGGGCGCCGTCCAGTTCGACGATCTCGTCGGCGGTGTCGGCGTACGCTTCGGCGGCCCCGTCGCTGCCGACCCAGGCGACGTGCTGCCCCTCGACCAGCATGGCGGTGGCGAAGGGGTCGGCGGGGCTGTAGACGTTGCCGCCGCGCAGCAGCACGGTCCGGTCGGTGCGTTCGGTCATGGCGTCCAGTCTCGCACCCCGGAGTGCCTGGTCAGAGCTTCGGGGGGCGGGCCTCGTACGGGGTGGAGAGGACGACGGTGGTGCGGGTGGAGACGCCCGCGGCGGAGCGGATCCGGGCGAGCAGGTCCTCCAGGTCGCCGGGGCCGGGGACGCGGACCTTGAGGATGTAGTTCTCGTCGCCCGCGACGCTGTGGCAGGCCTCGATCTCGGCGAGGCCGACCAGGCGTTCGGGAGTGTCGTCGGGGGCGCTGGGGTCGAAGGGCTTGACCGAGATGAACGCGGTGAGCGCCAGGTCGACCGCCTCCGGGTCGACGATGGCGGTGTAGCCGCGGATGACGCCGCGCTGCTCGAGGCGGCGCACCCGCTGGTGCACGGCCGAGGTGGACAGGCCGGTGGCCTTGCCCAGGTCGGTGTAGCTCATCCGTCCGTCCTGCAGCAGCAGCTGGACGATGCGCTGGTCGAGTTCCTCCACAAGGCGTCAACCTACTCGATCGCGGCCGGGCCGTGCAGACAGCTCACCGGGGGCGCATCCGGGGGGCACATGCCAAGGGAATGTGGCGAGGAACACAGGGAATGCATCACCGTGCGCCGGAGTGCAGGGTTATGACGTCCCGTCATGGGGAAGTGCTGCTGGTGGCCCGGACAACGAGAGGCTCCGGCCCGATCCTAGGGGGATCAGAATGCCTTCCACCGACCAGCGTTCCGACGTCGAGGACGAACCCGGCGCGTCCGAGGCGCCCTTCGGGGCCGACCCGGGCGCGGCCGACACCTGGGAGATCGTCCGGGTGCACTGCCCGGAGTGCGACCGCCCGATCGCCCTGATCGGGGACGAGGAGCGCCTGCCGCAGCACGCGGTGCTCACCTCCGCGTGGAACCCCTTCCAGCCCGCGATCTGCCGGGGCACCGGCGCGCCGACCGCCGACCTGCCCGAGTGCGAGGAGCAGCTCGACCAGGGCGGCCTGGACAACCTGGTGGTGCTCCCGACGGCGTTGGACTGGCGCACCCAGCCGTTCTCGCACGCCGGGGCCCACCGCGCGGTGCGCGCCTTCCTGCCCGCGCAGCGCGACCGCCGCGCGGCCTGAGTCCGCGCACGAGGAGCCGGGCCGTCCCCGACGGCCCGACGTCCCGACGAGGGCGCCGCGGCGCGGTGCCCTCCGGGATCACCCCACGATGACGGCCCCGGCCCCCGCGTACCCTGGCCGGATGGACGCCGACTCCCCCGACCTGTCCGCGCTGGCCGCGGACCTGCTCGCGCTGCCGCCCTCGCTCGGGCCGGTGCGGCTGGTCGCGGTGGACGGGCACGCGGGCTCCGGCAAGACCACCTTCGCCGGGCGGCTGTCGGCCGCGCTCGGCGGCGCCCCGGTGGTGCACCTGGACGACCTGGCCACCCACCGGGAGCCGTTCGGCTGGACGGGGCGGCTGCGCGCGCAGGTGCTGGAGCCGCTGGCGCGCGGGGCCGCGGCCCGGCACGCGGTGTACGACTGGACGGCGCGGGGGTTCGGCGCCGCCCGGGAGGTGCCCGCCGCGCCGGTGGTGCTGCTGGAGGGGGTGGGCGCGGGCCGGCGGGCGGTGCGCCCGCAGCTGGCGGCGCTGCTGTGGATGGAGCTGGACCAGGCGGCCGCGCGGGCCCGCGGGGAGCTGCGGGACGGTCCGGAACTGGCCGAGTTCTGGGCGGGTTGGGCGTGTGCGGAGGAAGCCCACTTCGCGGCGGACCCGAGCCGTCCGCACGCGCACGTCCGGGTCGACGGGGTCACCGGGCGAATCCTTCGGAGCACCCTGAGTGAACCGTTCGAACCCCTCTTGACCTGCAACATCAACAGGATTTAAGTTCTGCGTGTCGCGGAAAGCAGTTGAATCCGCAACCACAGACACGGCGTCTCCGGCTTGTTCCCCCGTGAGCCGGAGGCGCCGTCCTGCCTCCTCGCCCGCGCGCCGGTGAGCGATCGTCTCGCGCCATTCGAGCCGCGCGGCACCCTTACGGATCAGCGCCGCGCCGGTACCATGCCACGCAGGCGCGCAGAGGAGCGCCCCGAGGTCTGGCGGGGGGCGTCAGTGACGGTGGAGAGTTCCGGCGGGAAGGGTCCCGCCGCGGCGGGTCCGGATCCGGACGCCGACCGCGCCTGGTCGCGTGCCATGGACGCCTACACGGCCGGTTCGTACGCCCGCGCGGAGGAGGAGTTCCGCGCCGCGGTCTACGTCGACCCCGGCATGGCCGACGCCTGGCTGGGCCTGCACGCGCTGCGCAGCGACACCGCGGGCGCCCTGCTGGCGATGCACCGGCACCGGGACCGCTTCGGCGAGCAGCGCGAGCGCCACCGCCGCCCGCTCAGCTCCTGGTACTGGCTGGGCTGGTGGGTGCAGCCGGTGCTGGAGACCCCGCAGGACCTGGCGCTCGCGCACGCCTCGCACTGGCTGGACGGCCGTCACCTGCCCGAGCTGGAGCAGGCCCTGACGGCCTGTCCGCCGCCCGATCGGGAGCCCGCGGTGCGCTTCCTGCACGCCTGCCGCTCCTACCTGCTCAAGGACTGGGAGCAGCTGGTCCGGGACACCGACCGGCTGCTGGACGACCCGCTGCTGGGCATCGAGGCGGGCCTGTTCGCGGGCATGGCCCGCGTCCGGCTCGACATGTGCGCGCAGGCCCAGCGCCCGCTGGCGGCCTCGCTGGCGCGCTGCCGCTCCGAGCAGCCGCAGCGCAAGGAGCTGCGCTACTGGCTGGCCCGGGCGTACGAGGGCGCGGGGCGCAGTGCGGCGGCGCTGCCGCTGTACCGGGCGGTGCACCGGGCGGACCCGGCGTTCATGGACACCGAGCAGCGGCTGGCGGCGATCGCCGCGGAGGACGGGCTGCTGGACGGCGAGGCGTTCGGCGAGTACCGGGGCGCGGCGGCGGGCGCCGGTGCGCTGGAGGAGCTGGAGGAGCTGGAGCCGGTGGAGTTCCGCGGCGGCTCCGGCGGGGTCAGCGAGGAGGCCTGCGCCGAGGAGGACGACGGCGGGGCCGCCGCCGGGCCGGGACGGGCGCAGCTGGCCGAGCGGGCCGCGGGCTCCCCGGCGCCGCCGCCGCGGCCGGCCGGCCGGCCCGCGGCGCAGGCCGTTCCGCCCGCGGGGCCGAACCCGGGCCCGGCGGCCCGGCCGGAGCTGGACCGGGCGCTGGCCGAGCTGGAGGCGATGGTCGGCCTGGACCCGGTCAAGCGCCAGGTGCGGGCGCTGTCCGCGCAGCTGCGGATGGCCCGGCTGCGCGCGGACCGCGGGCTGCCGGTGCAGCCGCCGAAGCGGCACTTCGTGTTCTCCGGCCCCTCGGGCACCGGCAAGACCACGGTCGCCCGGATCCTCGGCCGGGTCTTCCACGCCCTCGGGCTGCTCTCCGGCGACCACTTGGTGGAGGCCCAGCGGGCCGACCTGGTGGGCGAGTTCCTCGGCCAGACGGCGGTGAAGGCGAACGAGCTGATCGACTCGGCGCTGGACGGCGTGCTGTTCATAGACGAGGCGTACTCGCTGGCCAACTCCGGCTACAGCAAGGGCGACGCGTACGGCGACGAGGCGCTGCAGGTACTGCTCAAGCGGGCCGAGGACAATCGGGACAGATTGGTCGTCATCCTCGCGGGGTACCCGGACGGCATGAATCGACTGCTGGCAACGAACCCGGGCCTGAACTCCCGCTTCACCACCCGGGTCGACTTCCCCTCCTACCGGCCCGCCGAACTGACCGACATCGGCCTGAAGTTGGCGCAGGCCGACGGCGACGTCTGGGACGTCGACGCGACCGAGGAACTCTCCTCGCTCTGCGGCTACGTGGTCACCGAGGGCTGGATCGACCAGCTCGGCAACGGCCGCTTCGTCCGCACCCTGTACGAGAAGTCCTGCGCCTACCGCGACCTGCGGCTGTCCGGCCAGCGCGGCGCCCCCTCCCGGGAGGACCTGGCGACGCTGCGCCTGCCGGACCTGCTGCAGGCGTACGGGGAGCTCATCGACGGCCGCCAGTGAGCGGGCCGCGCCGGACCCGGCCGCAGCGGTCGGAGGACGTCCCCGCGCCGAAGGGCGCGGGCGAGCGGACGGCCGGGCGCCGCGGGGTGCCCTGGTACGTCTCCCTGCCGGTCACGCTGGCCGTGATCCTGGCACTGTTCCTGGCGATGGGGAACCTGGGCTGGCTGCCGGGGATCCCCAACCCCTTCGGCGAGAAGACGGTCGACCGCAGCCAGCCCGCGGTCCTCAAGTCGGTGCAGAACATGAGCCGTTACAACGCGGCCACCGGCGACTTCCAGGTCATCGTGGACCTCGCGAACGAGGCGAAGTTCCTGCCGTCGGCGATCCTGGGCTCCCGCAGCCTGTACGTGGGCTCGGGCAGCGTCGAGGCGTACGTGGACCTCGGCAAGCTCGGGGCGGACTCGGTGAAGGTCTCCGAGGACCGGCGGACGGCGTCCGTCACCATCCCGCACGCGCAGCTCGCCGGGGCGGCGCTGGACGTCGAGCGCTCCTACATGTACTCGCACGAGCGCGGCCTGTTCGACCGGCTCGGCGACCTGTTCTCGGACAGCACCGCCGAGGACCAGCACAAGGTGGAGATGCTCGCCGTCGAGAAGATCGACAAGGCGGCGAAGGACACCGAACTGACGGCGACCGCGGAGACCAACACCAAGGCGATGCTCACGGGCCTGCTGACCTCGCTGGGCTTCACCCAGGTCACGGTCACCGTGGCCTGACGCGACGGCCGCGACGGCCGCGGGCCGGCCCCCGGGCGGGGGTCGGCCCGCGGCCGTCGCGGGCCGCGCCGTCAGCGCTGGGCGGCGGCGGGCGGCCGGTGGTCGGGGTCGTGCACCTCGCCGACCAGTTCCTCCAGCACGTCCTCCAGGGCGACCAGGCCGAGCTGGCGCCCGTCCGGGTCGACCACGGCGGCCAGGTGGGCGGCGGCGCGGCGCATCGCGGCGAGCGCGTCGTCCAGCGGCAGGCCGGAGCGCAGCACGGTGATCGGCCGCCACAGCCGGGCCGGGACGGGCGCGGCGAGGTCGTCGGCCTCCAGCGAGTCCTTGACGTGCAGGTAGCCGAGGACGGTGCCCTGCTCGTCGGCGACCGGGAAGCGGGAGAAACCGGTGCGCACGGCCAGGCGCTGGATCTCCTCGCCGGTGACCTCGCGGCCGACGGTGACCAGCTGCTCGGGGTCGAGCAGCACCTCGGTGACCGGGCGGCGGCCCATCTCCAGGGCGTCCTCCAGGCGTTCGCGGCGGCTGTCGTCGAGCAGCCCGGCCTCGCCGGAGTCGGTGAGCATCAGCAGCAGCTGCTCGCTGGTGGCGACCGAGTCGACCTCGTCCTTGGGCTCGACCCGGAACAGCCGCAGCACGCCGTTGGCGAAGGCGTTCAGGAAGGCGATGAACGGGGCGAGCAGGCGGGCCAGGCGGTCCAGCGGCGGGCCGAGCCAGAGCGCGGCCTTCTCCGGCCCGGCCAGGGCGAGGTTCTTCGGGACCATCTCGCCGATCACCATGTGCAGGAACACCACGATGCTCAGCGCGATGACGTAGCTCAGCAGGTGCATCGCCGAGTCGGGCACGCCGAGCGCGTGGAAGGCGGGCTCCAGCAGGTGCGCGATGGTGGGTTCGGCGAGCGCGCCCAGCAGCAGCGAGCAGACGGTGATGCCGAGTTGGGCGGCGGCCAGCATCGCGGAGACATTGGACAGCGCGTGCAGGACGGTGCGGGCGCGCTTGTCGCCCGCCTCGGCGAGCGGTTCGACCTGGCTGCGGCGCACCGAGATGACGGCGAACTCGGCGCCGACGAAGAAGGCGTTGCCGAGCAGCAGGAGCAGGGAGAAGGCGAGTTGCAGGGCGCTCATCGGTGGCCGTCCAGGTCGTCGTGCCCGTCGTGCACCCGGCGGACCTCGACCCGGCTGGTGCGGTGCCGGTCGACGGCGGTCACCGTCAGCTCCCAGCCGGGCAGGTGGGCGTGCTCGCCGACGGCGGGGAGCTTGCCGAGCAGGTCGGCGAGCAGGCCGCCGAGCGTCTCGTACGGGCCGTCGGGGGCGTTCAGGCCGATCTTGGCGAGCTGGTCGAGCCGGGCCCGGCCGTCGGCGTCCCAGACCGGCAGTCCGTCGCGCGGGGCGAGCGGGCGCAGGTCGGGGGTGTCGGCGGGGTCGTGCTCGTCCTGGACCTCGCCGACCACCTCCTCGACGATGTCCTCGATGGTGGCGACGCCCGCGGTGCCGCCGTACTCGTCGACCACCACGGCCATCGGTTCGCGGCCGCGCAGCAGGTCGAGCAGCCGCTCGGCGGGCATGGTCTCGGGCACCAGCAGCGGCGGGGCGGCCAGGTGGCGGACCCTGGTGTGGTCGCGCCGCCCGGCGGGGACGGCGAGGGCGTCCTTGAGGGTGACGGTGCCGGTGACCTCGTCGAGGCTCTCGGCGTACACCGGGAAGCGGCTCAGCCCGGTGGCCCGGGTCAGGTTGAGCACGTCGGTGGCGGTGGCGTCCTCCTGGAGGGCGGCGACGTCGATCCGCGGGGTCATCACGGACTCGGCGGTCAGCTCGCGCAGGCCCAGGGTGCGGACGAACAGCGTCGCGGACTGCTCGTCCATCACGCCGGCCTGGTACGAGTGCCGGGCCAGCGCGACGAGTTCGTCGGCGGTGCGGGCGTGGCCGAGCTCCTCCTGCGGTTCGACGCCGAGGGCCCGGACGATCCGGTCGGCGGAGCCGTTGAGGAACGCGATCAGCGGTCGGCAGGCGGCGGAGAACGCGCGCTGCGGGCCGACCACCGCGTAGGCGACCTGGATCGGCCGGGAGATCGCCCAGTTCTTCGGGACGAGCTCGCCGATCACCATCTGGATCACGGTGGCCAGCACCAGGCCGACCAGCACCGCGGTGCCGCGGGCCGCCGACTCGGGCAGGCCGACGGCGGTGAACACCGGCGTGAGCAGGACGGACAGCGCCGGTTCGGCGAGCATGCCGACCACCAGTGAGGTGATGGTGATGCCGAGTTGGGCGCCGGAGAGCTGGAAGGACAGCTTGTGCAGGGCCTTCGACAGGCTCTTGGCCTTGCGGTCGCCGCCGGCCGCGGCGCGTTCCACCGTGCCGCGGTCGGCGGTCACGAACGCGAACTCGGCGGCCACGAACAGGCCGTTGGCGAGGATGAGCAGGAATGCCGCGAGCAGCAGGAGCCAGGCGGTGGTCATCGGGCCGCCCGCCTTCCCTGACTGGAAACGTGCGCGGCGGCGCGGGTACTACCGGACGGATCGTCCATCGAGGGGAGGTGTCACTCCTCTGGTCGCGGGCGGACGCGGGGAGCCCGGTTCTCGGGTGGGCTTTGCCGCGGTTTTACCAGCGTAGACGATACCCGAACGCTTCCGGGGCCCCTGTTCGACCCGTCCGTCCGGGGGCGTGTCAGGGCCGCTGCCCCCCGGTGCCGCGCTGCTCGACCAGGTCGCGCAGGGCGCGGGCGGCGGCGATGGCCTGCTCGCGCCCGCCGCCGGGCTGGATGCCGACGGCGGCCAGCGCGGTGCCGTCCGCGAGGTCGAGCACCACCCAGGGGTCGCCCGCCCGGAAGTTCACCCGGACCACCTCGGCCCAGGACAACCGCCGGCTGCGGACGAAGTTGACCACGGTCAGGCCCGCCTCGTCGGCGACCACCTGGGGGCGGGCCAGCATCACGCCGACCGCGGCGAACAGCAGGCCGGACCCGACCATCATCGCCCGGTCGTTGAACTGCCAGCTCTCCGGCAGCACGACGGCGAGCACCGAGAACAGCACCACCATCACGGCGCACAGCGCGTAGAGCACGACGCGGTTGCGGCGGGGCGCCCAGGTCACGGGCAGGGCGGTGGCGGCGGCGGCGGGCGGCACGGGCACGGGTGGCTCCAGGGTGGCGCGGGGGCCGCGGGCGGCGGCCCCCGTCCGGTGGCGGGTCAGATGCGGCAGGCGTGGATGTTGGTGACCAGGATGGCGCGGGCGCCGATCGCCCACAGGTCGTCCATGATCCGCTGGGCCTCCTTGCGGAGCACCATCGAGCGGACGGCCACCCAGCCCTCGGTGTGCAGCGGCGAGACGGTCGGCGACTCCAGGCCCGGGGTGAGGGCGACGGCCTCGCCGACCTTCTCCGCGCGGATGTCGTAGTCCATCAGCACGTAGCGGCGGGCCACCAGCACGCCCTGCAGGCGGCGCAGGAACTGCTCGACCGCGGCGTCCTCGCCCGCGCCCTTGGAGCGGATCACCACGGCGTCGGAGACCAGGATCGGGTCGCCGAACACCTCCAGGCCCGCGTTGCGCAGGCTGGTGCCGGTCTCCACCACGTCGGCGATCACGTCGGCGACGCCCAGGTGCACGGCGGTCTCGACCGCGCCGTCCAGCTTGGTGACGGTGGCCTTCACGCCGTGCTCGGCGAGGTGCTGCTCGACCAGGCCGGTGTACGAGGTGGCGATCCGCAGGCCGTCCAGGTCACGGACGTCGGAGAGCTCGGTGCCGACCGGCTTGGCGAAGCGGAACGTCGACCCGGCGAAGCCGAGCGCGAGCACCTCCTCGGCCTCCGAGGCGGAGTCCAGCAGCAGGTCGCGGCCGGTGATGCCGACGTCGAGCCGGCCGGAGCCGACGTACACGGCGATGTCGCGCGGGCGCAGGAAGAAGAACTCGACCTGGTTGTCCGGGTCGACCAGGACGAGTTCCTTGGCCTCCTTGCGCTGCCGGTAGCCGGCCTCATGGAGCATCTCCGCCGCGGGACCCGAGAGCGAACCCTTGTTGGGGACGGCGATGCGGAGCATGAGAGGCGAACCCTTCGCGTTGGCGATCATTGTGGGGTGGGGCTTAGAGGTACTTGTAGACGTCTTCGAGCGTCAGCCCGCGGGCGAGCATCATCACCTGGACGTGGTAGAGGAGCTGGGAGATCTCCTCCGCCGCCTCCTCGGGCGACTGGTACTCGGCGGCCATCCAGACCTCGGCGGCCTCCTCGACGACCTTCTTGCCGATCGCGTGGACGCCCTGCTGCACGAGCTGGGCGGTACGGGAGGTCGCGGGGTCGCCGGTGGCGGCCTTCTGCTGGAGCTCGGCGAAGAGCTCCTCGAATGTCTTGGAAGCCATGATGGGCTCACCTTACGGGGTGCGGGCTGACGGACGGTAAACGGTTTCGCACCGTGGACAGTCGGATGGACGACCGGACGGACGGCCGGTCAGCTCCGCGGGGCGGCCGCGGCGCGCAGCGCGGCCGCGGTGGCCACCGCGGCGGTGACCGCCTCGTGGCCCTTGTCCTCGGCGGAGCCGGGCAGCCCGGCCCGGTCCAGCGCCTGCTGCTCGGTGTCGCAGGTGAGCACTCCGAAGCCGACCGGGACGCCGGTGTCCACCGACACCCGGGTCAGGCCGAGGGTGGCGCCCTGGCAGACGTAGTCGAAGTGCGGGGTGCCGCCGCGGATCACCACGCCCAGCGCCACCACCGCGTCGTAGCCCGCGTCGGCCAGGCGCTTGGCGGCGACCGGCAGCTCGAAGGTGCCGGGGACGCGGACCACGGTGGCGCCGCCGTCCGCGCCGAGCTCCTTCAGGGCGCGCTGGGCGCCGTCCAGCAGGCCGTTCATCACCTGCTCGTGCCACTGGGCGGCGACGACCGCGACCCGCAGGTCGGCGGTGTTCTCCAGGTTCTCCGGGGACAGGACGGGGGCTCCGTGGCCGGCCATGTTCGTCTTCCTCTGTTCGGTTGCTGACGTGCGTTCGGGGGTCTTGCTTTCGGGGGTCTTGCTGCGGTGCTTGCTTGCCGTCGTCGCTTACTTGCCGTCGTCGTCGAGCCACGGCAGGTCGTGGCCCATCCGGTCGCGCTTGGTGCGCAGGTAGCGCAGGTTGTGCTCGCCCGCGGCGGTGGGCAGCGGGCGGCGGGCGGCGACCTTGAGGCCGTGCTCGGTGAGCGCGGTCTGCTTGGCCGGGTTGTTGCTGAGCAGGGTCAGCGAGCGCACGCCGAGGTCGGTGAGCATCTGCGCGGCGATCGAGTAGTCGCGGGCGTCGGCGGGCAGGCCCTGGTCGAGGTTGGCGTCGACGGTGTCCAGGCCCTGCTCCTGCAGCTGGTAGGCGCGCAGCTTGTGGGCCAGGCCGATGCCGCGGCCCTCGTGGCCGCGCAGGTAGAGCACCACGCCGCGGCCGGCCTCGGCGACGGCGGCCAGCGAGGCCTGCAGCTGGGGGCCGCAGTCGCAGCGCAGCGAGCCGAACACGTCGCCGGTCAGGCACTCGGAGTGCAGCCGGACGAGCACGTCCTCGCCGTCGGGGAGCCGGCCGTCCGCGCCCAGGCCGCCCGCGACCAGGGCCAGGTGCTCGGTGCCGTCGATGGTGCCGCGGTACCCGACGGCGGTGAACGTGCCGTGCTCGGTGGGCAGTTGGGTGACGGCGGCGCGGTCGACGTGCAGTTCGGTGCGGCGGCGGTAGGCGATCAGGTCCTCGATCGAGATGATCGCCAGGCCGTGCTCGCGGGCGAAGGCGTGCAGTTCGGGCAGCCGGGCCATGGTGCCGTCGTCGTTGACCACCTCGGCGATGCCGCCCGCCGGGGCGAGCCCGGCGAGGCGGGCCAGGTCGACGGCGGCCTCGGTGTGGCCGGGGCGGACCAGCACGCCGCCGTCGACGGCGCGCAGCGGGAAGACGTGCCCGGGGCGGGTCAGGTCGGCCGGTTCGGTGCCCGCACTGGCCAGCAGCTTGACGGTGCGGGCCCGGTCGGCGGCCGAGATGCCGGTGGAGACGCCGTCGCGGGCGTCCACCGAGACGGCGTAGGCGGTGCCCTTGCGGTCCTCGTTGACCCGGGTCATCGGCGGCAACTCCAGCCGGTCGAGCTCCTCGCCGGTCATCGGCACGCAGATCACGCCGGAGGAGTAGCGGACGGTGAAGGCCAGCAGTTCGGGGGTGGCGGCGGAGGCGGCGAAGACGATGTCGCCCTCGTTCTCGCGGTCCTCGTCGTCGACCACGATCACGGCGCGGCCGAGCGCGACGTCGGCGATCGCGCGCTCGACCGGGTCGAGGGCGAGCGGCTCGGCGGCGGGCAGCGGCCGGTCGGCGGGCTCGGTGGCGGCGGGCTCGGTGGCGGCGGGCTCGGTGGCGGCAGGCTCGGTGCTCATGCGGCGGCTCCCTTGGCGAGCGGGGCGGTTCGGGTGGCCCGGGCCTTCGTCCACCAGTTGGCCAGGCCGGCCACCACCAGGACGAAGTAGACGGTGAAGGTGAGGGCGGTGAAGGAGTAGCCGTGGTTGTACGCGTAGGGCACGCCGATCAGGTCGACGGCCAGCCAGGCGAACCAGAACTCGACCCAGCCGCGGGCCTGGGCGTACATCGCGGCGAGCGTGCCGACGAAGATGTAGGCGTCGAACAGCGGCGCGTAGGACAGCTTCGGTTCGATGTGGAAGAGCCAGGCGACGGCGGCGGTGCCGACCGCGGTGGCGGCGACCAGCACGGCCCGCTCGGTCCAGCTCGCGAAGCGCACCTCGACCTGGCCGGTGTCGCGGCGGCCGCGGTTCCACTGCGCCCAGCCCCAGACCGAGGCGACCACGACGATCGCCTGCTTGCCGATCAGGCCGGGCATGTGGCTGCCCCAGAAGGCGGTGATCAGCACCGCGCCGGCCAGCAGTTGGGCGGGCCAGGTCAGCACCGAGCGGCGCCAGCCGAGGGCCAGGCCGACCAGGCCGATCAGGTTGCCGACCATGTCGGCGACCTTCACGTCCTGCCCGAAGGCGGAGAAGGACAGGTCTGCGAACGCACTCACTTGGTACCCCCCAGGGTGTCGGGCAGTGCACGGGCGTCGAGCAGCCGCTCGACGTACTTGGCGAGGACGTCCACCTCGAGGTTCACGGGCTCGCCAACCTGCCTGGCGCCCAGCGTGGTGAGGGCCAGGGTGGCGGGGATCAGCGAGACGGTGAACGAGTCGGGGGCCGCTTCGACGACGGTCAGGCTCACTCCGTCCACGGTGATCGACCCCTTCTCCACCAGGTAGCGCGAGATCGGCTGCGGCAGGCTGAAGCGCAGCACCTCCCAGCGCGGGTTCCCGTCCGCGTCGAGGTCGCCGGGCGCGCGGGAGAGCAGCGTGCCGGTGGCGTCGACGTGCCCCTGCACCAGGTGGCCGCCGAGCCGGGCGCCGAGCGCCATCGCCCTCTCCAGGTTGACCCGGGAGCCGGGGCGCAGCACGCCGAGGCTGGAGCGCTGCAGCGTCTCGCGCATCACGTCGGCGCTGAACTCGCCGCTGCGTTCGGCCAGTTGCTCGTTGTCGTCGAGGACGGTCAGGCAGACGCCGTTGACCGCGATCGAGTCGCCGTGCCGGGCGTCGGCCGTCACGACCGGGCCGCGCAGGCGGATGCGCGAGGATTCGCCGATCTCCTCGATGGAGACGACCTCGCCGAGCTCTTCGATGATGCCGGTGAACACCCGGGTTCTCCTCGCGCTTGGGCGCGGACTCCGGGGCGGCTCGTGGGAGTTGACTGCGGACGCATGCCCGACGGGGCGCACCCGGGGCGCCTGGGCTTCCTCGCCGAGGCACGGGTTCGCTGCCGTCCTGCTTCTCGCACCCCGGCCCTCGGGTGGGCCGCGGTGCTGACACGCTTCGTCCGCCGCGCACGCCTCCCATCCGGACTTTAACCGTCGGTCCAGGAATTTCACCTGGTCAACCGGCCGCTGGCTGCGGACGGGTCGCGGACTGTAACCGCCGGTTCGGATTTTCACCGACCCCGGAGTGCGCTGAACGTCACTGATCTACTGCACCCACATTGTTGCACGCGCGGGTGGTCGGGCCGCAAGGACGTGTCCTGTGGCCTGGTTCACGTCGGCGGCGCACGGTGGGAGGGAATAGTTCTCCGTACGGAGGGCTCCCGGCCGAGGAGTTGAACCGGAATGGCGATGTTCATGGACGTCCACCACGGCATGGCGGGCATCACCGCCGAGCAGTTGAAGGCCGCGCACGAGGCGGACCTCGCGGCGCAGGGCGAGGAGGGCGTGGAGTTCCAGCAGGCGTGGGCCGACCCGGACTCGGGCACGGTCTACTGCCTGTCCTCCGCCCCGACCCGGGAGGCCGTGCAGCGCGTGCACGAGCGCACCGGGCACCCGGCGGACGAGGTGCACCCGGTGCCGCTGCACGTCTAGCGGGCCCGGACATAAGCGGCGGTAGCGTCGGGCCACGTGATCTTCGACGCCCTCGCCGCGGACGCGGTCCGCGAGCCGGCCCGCCTGCGGGCCCTGTACGAGCAGCCGAGCGAACTGGTGCGGCGCAAGCAGGTGGACCACCTGCACGAGGCGGCGCGCCGGTTCGTCGGCTGCTCGTCGCTGGTCTTCCTCGCCACCGCCGACGCCGACGGCAACTGCGACGCCACCCCGCGCGGCGGCCCGCCCGGGTTCGTCGCGGTGCTGGACGAGCACACCCTCGCGATCCCCGACGCCACCGGCAACCGGCGCCTGGACAGCCTGCACAACATCGCCGCCACCGGGCGGGCCGGGCTGGTCTTCCTCGTCCCCGGCCGGGGCGCCACCCTGCGGGTCAACGGGCGGGCCTGCGTCAGCGAGGACCCGGAGCTGCTGGCGCGGCTGACGCCGGTGGGCAAGCCGCCGCGCACCGCGATCGTGGTGGCCGCGGACGAGGTGTACCAGCACTGCCCGAAGGCGCTGCTGCGCTCCGCCGCCTGGCAGCCCGGGCAGTGGCTGCCCGCCGACGCGGCGCCCAGCTCGGCCGAGATCACCCTCTCGCACGTGGGCGACCCCGCGCTGACCCTGGAGCAGGTGCTGGCCGCCGAGGAGGAGTCGCTGCGGCTGCGCTACGAGTGAGCGGGGGACCGCGGGGCGGGGTCGGGCGGGGGCTGGTGCATGCTGGAGGGCACGGGGTCTCCGCATAGGCGGAACTTTGGGGGGTCATAGCTTCGGCTTATGACGACATAAGCCGGAGCCCCGTACCGGGCGCGACCGCCGGCCGGAAGGCTGAGCGGTACGCGCCCCGAGTCGAACAGGAGTACCTGCCCATGCCCCGCCCCGTCCGGGTGGCCATCGTCGGTTCCGGCCCCGCCGGGATCTACGCCGCCGACGCGCTGCTGAAGTCCGAACTGGCCGCCGCCCCCGGCGTCTCCATCGACCTGATCGAGCGCCTGCCCGCCCCCTTCGGCCTGATCCGCTACGGCGTCGCCCCCGACCACCCCCGGATCAAGGGCATCATCACCGCCCTGCACCAGGTCCTCGACAAGCCGCAGGTCCGCCTGCTCGGCAACGTCGACTACCCCGGCGACCTCTCGCTCGACGAGCTGCACCGCTTCTACGACGCCCTGGTCTTCGCCACCGGCGCCGAGGCCGACCGCGACCTGAACATCCCCGGCATCGAGCTGGACGGCTCGTACGGCGCCGCCGACTTCGTCTCCTGGTACGACGGCCACCCCGAGGTCCCCCGCAGCTGGCCGCTGGAGGCCGAGCAGGTCGCCGTCCTCGGCGTCGGCAACGTCGCGCTCGACGTGGCCCGGGTGCTCGCCAAGACCGCGGACGAGCTGCTGCCCACCGAGATCCCGCCGAACGTCTACGAGGGCCTCGCCACGAACCGGGCCGTCGAGGTGCACGTCTTCGGACGGCGCGGGCCCGCGCAGGCCAAGTTCTCGCCGATGGAGCTGCGCGAGCTCGACCACTCCCCCACCATCGAGGTGATCGTCGACCCCGAGGACATCGACTACGACGAGGCCTCCATCGCCACCCGGCGCGCCAACAAGCAGGCCGACATGGTCGCCTCCACGCTGGAGAACTGGGCGATCCGCGACGTCGGCGACCGGCCGCACCGCATCCACCTGCACTTCTTCGAGAACCCGGTGGAGGTGCTCGGCGAGGACGGGCGGGTCGTCGCGCTGCGCACCGAGCGCACCGAGCTCGACGGCACCGGCAACACCGTCGGCACCGGCACCTTCCGCGAGTGGCCCGTCCAGGCGGTCTACCGGGCGGTCGGCTACCGCTCCGACGAACTGCCCAAGCTGCCCTTCGACGCCCTCAGCTCGACCGTCCCGCACCAGGCCGGCCGCGTCCAGGAGAACGGCGCCCACCTGCCCTCGGTGTACGTCACCGGCTGGGTCAAGCGCGGCCCCGTCGGCCTCATCGGCCACACCAAGGGCGACGCCAACGAGACCGTCGCCTGCCTCGTCGCCGACCACGGCGCGGGCCTGCTCCGCGAGGCGGCCGAACCCGCCGAGGACGCGGTCGTCGACTTCCTGCGCAGCCGCGGCGTCGACTTCACCACCTGGGAAGGCTGGCACCACCTGGACGCCCACGAGAAGGCCCTCGGCGCGGCCGAGGGCCGCGAGCGGGTGAAGGTCGTCGAGCGGGTCGGGATGCTGGACGCCTCGCGCAGCGAGCGGTCCGCGGAGCGCAACAACCTGCGGTAGCGGCCCCGGGGACGCGGGGACCCGCTGCGCCGGGCGGGACGGTGCGAGAACAGGGGCGCGGGGAACTGCGCGGCCGAGTGAGCGCGCACAGCCGGATCGCGGTGCAGGCAACCACTTGCACCATTTCGCGATCTTGCTGACGTGCTCCTTCCGCTGCGCGCAGTTCCCCACGCCCCTGGCGGTGCGCCCCCCTGGTTTTCGCCTACCCGCTCGCCATCACGACCCGGCGCGCCCGCGGCTTCGACGACGAGCGGGCCGTGGGTGGCCACCAGGGCGGTGCAGTTGCGCTGCTGCGCGGGGTCGTGCGCGGCGGGCGGGGTGGGGCGGGCCTACGTGAACTGGAAGTCGGCCACGTGGTCGGTGCCGTCGGCCAGGGTGAGGTGGAAGGTGCGGCAGCTGCCCGCCCACGCCTTCTCGGTCTTCCACACGTAGGTGTAGGTGGCGGTGGCCGGGTCGTAGGTGAGGCCGGAGGTGCTGGCGGTGCCGACCTCGATCGGGTCGGCGGTGCCGGTGCCACAGCTGCTCGCCCGCGAGGTCGGGGAGCCGTCCTTGAGGACGCCCGGGCCCCGGTCGCCGCCGAGCGAGAACTTGATCGGGATGCTGCGGCCGGCGTTGACCACGTTCACCTCCGGTGCGTTGCGCACGGGGGCGGCGAACCCGGCGAAGTCGTACACGTAGGCGTACCGGTCGGCGGGGCCGGTGGTGCTGGTGCCGCCGGGGGTGGTGACGGTGACGTCGACCGCACCGACCGTGCTCGCGGCGGGGGCGGTGGCGGTGATGGTGGTGTCGTCGACGACGGTGAAGGAGGCGGCCGGGACGGTGCCGAAGGCCACCGCGGTGGCGCCGGTGAAGTCGGTGCCGGTGAGGGTCACGGTGGTGCCGCCCGCGGTCGGGCCGGCCGCGGGGGCGAGGCCGGTGACCGTCGGCGCCGGGACCCGGTAGGCGTACGAGCCCGCGGGGGCGGTGCGGCCCTTCGCGGTCAGGGCGACGTCGACGGCTCCGGCGGGGTGCGGCGGGGCGACGGCGGTGACGGTGCTGTCGTCGACGACGGTGACACCGCTCGCCGGGGCCCCGCCGAAGGTGACCGCGGTGGTGCCGGTCAGGTGGGTGCCGGTGAGGGTGACGGTGGTGCCGCCCGCGGTCGGGCCGGTGGCCGGGGCGAGCGAGGTGACGGTGGGCGGGGCGGACTTGCCCATCGCCAGGCCGTAGGGGCGGGAGAAGCCCCCGGTGGAGGTGACGGTGAGCGTCGCCGTGTCGATCACCGACATGGTGTCGGAGAAGGAGTTGGCGACGTAGACGCGGGTGCCGTCCGGGTCGGCCAGGACGGTGTTCGGCCCGGCGCCGACCGGCACGGTGGCGGTCACGGTGTTGGTCGCGGTGTCCACCACCGAGACCGAGTTGCCCAGCCGGTTGCCGACGTAGAGGGTGGCGCCGTCCGGCGCGATGCCGAGGCCCTGCGGCTGCTGGCCGACCGGGACGACCGTGTCGGTGGCGGCGTCGATCACCGTGACGGTGCGGTTGTTGTAGTTGGCGGCGTAGACGTAGGCGCCGTCGGGGCTGACGGCGAGCCCGGCCGGGTCGGCGGCGGGGACGGCGGCGGTGACGGCCAGCGTCGCGGTGTCGACCACGGACACCGCGCCGCCGCCGAAGTCGCTGACGTAGAGCCGGCTGCCGTCCGGGGAGCGCGCGAGCCCGGCGGTGTACTTGCCGGCCTGGACGGTGGCGGAGACCGTCAGGGAGGAGGTGTCGATCACCTCGACCCCGGCGGTGCCGTTGTGGACGACGTAGACGCGCGCGCCGTCCGGCGAGACGGCCACCGCCCAGGGGGTGCGGCCGACCGGGACGGTGGCGGCGACCGTGTTGGTGGCGGTGTCGATCATCGAGACGGAGTCGCTGCCGCTGTTGGCGACCCACACCTGCGAGCCGTCCGGGGTGAGCTCCAGGTCGGTCGGCGAGGTGCCGACCGGGACGGCGGCGACCGTCGCTCCGGTCGTCGGGTCGACGACGGCGACGGAGCCCGTGCCCTGGTTGGAGACGTAGATCAACTGCCCCGGCCCGGCGGCGTGCGCGGGCGCGGTCGGCAGCACGGCGGCGGCGGTGCCGAGCAGTGCGGTCGCCACTGATCCTGCCGCGGCTCGCCTCAGCCTTCGCCAGCGCCCCGGGCGTATCGCCGTGCGGTTGGTGGTCAGCGCCATGTGTTGTGCCTCTCGCGGGACGCAGAAGCCCGGCCGAACGGGCGGGCTCTGTCTGAACACGCTAGCTTCACGAAACTTGACGAACCGTCAGACGATCGATGATGACCGTTTCTTTTTCTCCGCAAACGGAATTTGATCGTCCGCAGCGGGGACAGTGGGGACGGCGGGAGTTCAGCCCTCGGCCGCCGGGGTGGCGGCGGTGCGTTGCCGGTCGTAGTGCCGGGCGACCCGGGCGCGGTTGCCGCAGGAGGTCTTGCACCACTCCTGGCGGCCGTGGGCCTTGACGAAGTAGCGGACGCAGCGCGGGGCTTGGCAGGCCCGCAGCCGGGTGCGGTCGGGGCCGGCCAGGAAGTCGACGACGGCGCGGGCCAGGGCGGCGAGCAGGCGGGCCCGGGGGTCGGCGGTGGTGGAGCGCGCGCGGATCCGGGCCGGGGAGTCGTCGGCGGCCCAGTCCAGTTGCGGGACGACGGGGTCGAGCGCGGCGGCGGCGTTGAGCCGCTCCAGGGCCCGGTCGGCGGGCATCAGCCGGTGCGCGTCGGCGCGACTGGCGGGGCCGGGGCTGACGGCGCGGGCGAACAGGGCGCGGGCGGCGCGGCGCAGGGCGAGCACCTCGGCGTGCAACTCCGCGTCCAGCGGCGGGAGTTCGGCGGTTCCGGTGAAGCCTTCGGCGTGTTCGGCGAGCCAGGCGGCCGCGGCCGCGGGCTCGGCCAGGTCGTCGAGCACGCCGCCGTCGCCGTCGTGGCGGATGGTGCCCACCAAGTCCAGTGCGGGCCACTGCTGCGCGCCGCCGCCGTCGTTCGTCATCCGTCCGTCCCCTCGCTCCTGCCGCCGCGCCCCGTGCTCCCTTGCCGGGCCGATCACCCCTAGCCTAGGGTTCCTAACGCAAAATCGAAAGCCAACCATTAGGCATTGGCGAAGGAGCCCCCGTGACCCTGCTGCTGGCCCAGATCAGCGACCTGCACCTCGACGGCACCGACCGCGCCACCGAACGCGCCGCCCGCACCGTGCGCCACCTGCGCGGCCTGGCCCGCCCCGTCGACGCGCTGCTGGTCACCGGCGACATCGCCGACCACGCGGCGGAGGACGAGTACCGGGAGGCCGCCGAGCTGCTCGCCGACCTGCCCTTCCCCGTCCTGTACTGTCCGGGCAACCACGACGCGCGCCCCGCCTACCGCAGGGCGCTGCTCGGCGAGGAGCCGGACACCGCGCCGGTCAACCGGGCGCACCTCGTCAACGGCACCGCGGTCCTGATGGTCGACTCGACGGTCCCCGGCCGGGACGAGGGCCTGCTGGAGCCCGCGACGCTCGCCTGGATCGACCGCACCCTGGACGGACTCCCGTCCGGCACCCCGGCGCTGATCGCCTTCCACCAGCCGCCGGTGGCCCTGCACCACCCGCTGCCCGACGCGTACGCCCTGCAGCGGCCGGAGGACCTCGCCGCGCTGCTCGACGCCCACCCCGAGGTCGTCGCCCTGATCACCGGGCACGCCCACACCGCCGCCGCGTCGACCTTCGCCGGACGGCCGCTGCTCGTCGGGCCCGCCGTCACCTGGACGCTCCAACTCCCCTGGGAGACCGAGGACTTCATCGGCCGCGACCAGCCGCCCGGGCTCGCCTACCACGTCCTGGACGAGCAGCGCCGACTCACCACGCACTACCGCGTCGTGCTCTGACCCCTCCCCGGAGGCACCCCCCGTGGCCACCCCGCACGCCGCCGCCGGGCCCCGCTCGCGGCCCCCGGCACCACCGGCGGCCCGGCGGTGCGGTACAGCTCACGGACCGTGCGCCGCGCCGCGGGAATGCGCCTGCGCGCGCGCCGGTTGCACCGGACGTACGGTTGAATACCCAGGGGGGTATCGACGAGAGAGGTTCGACGACATGGCGCACGGCATCACCGCCACCTTGACCGGCACCCCCTTCGCGGAGGCCGCCGACAAGGTCCGCACGGCCCTCGCCGGGCAGGGCTTCGGCGTCCTCACCGAGATCGACCTGACGGCCACCCTGCGCACCAAGCTCGGCGTCGAGCTGGAGGACTACCTGGTCCTCGGCGCCTGCAACCCCGCCATCGCCCACCGCGCCTTGGAGGCCGACCGCCGGATCGGCCTGCTGCTGCCCTGCAACGTGGTGCTGCGCGCCGTCCCCGACGGCGTCCTGGTCGAGGCGATGGACCCGCAGCTGATGGTGCAGTTCACGGGGCGGCCCGAGCTCGCCGAGGTCGCCGACGAGGCCGCCGCCCGCCTGCGCGCGGCGCTCGCCTCGCTGACCGAGTAGTCGATCGACCGCCCGGGGCACCCCCGCACGGGGGCGCCCCGGGCCCCAGTACGCCCCCTTTTATACCCCCCAGGGTATTATTCGTCCCCTCGCGCTTGGAGAGAGCAGTGAACCCCTCCCCCGCCCGGGTGGCCCCGGCCACCGTGCCGCCGTCCGAACCGCCCGCCCCGGCCCGGCCGGGGCTGCTGGGCCGTCTCGGCGTGTGGTCCGTGCACCACTTCAAGGCCGTGCTGGCCGGCTGGCTGCTGCTGGTGATCGGGCTGGGCGCGTTCGCCCCGCAGGTCACCACCGCACTGTCCGGCGCGGGCTGGCAGGCCGACGGCTCGGACTCGGTGAAGGTCCGCACGCTCGCCGAGGAGCACTTCGCGGGCAACGCCTCGTCCGCGCTCCAGATCGTGGTCGCCGCGGACCGCCCCGTCACCGAGCCCGCCGTCCAGCAGGTCATCGACCGGGCCACCGCGCTCGCCGCCGCCGACACCCGGATCTCCACCGTCATCGCGCCGCAGCCCGGCGCCACCATCAGCCAGGACGGCCGCACCGCCGTCCTGCTGGCCGGTGCCGACGCCTCCCCCGACGACATGGTCCGGGCCGCCGACGACCTCAAGGAACCGCTGCGCGCCCTGTCCGGCGACGGCGTCGACGTCACCGCCACCGGTGCCTCGGTGCTGTGGAGCGACTTCAACACCGCCAACCACGACGCGATGATGAAGTCCGAGATCATGTCCTGGCCGGTCACCCTCGGCATCCTGGTCCTGGCCTTCGGCTCGCTGGTCGCCGCCGGACTGCCCCTGCTGCTCACCATGGCCGGCCTGGCCGCCTCGGCGGGCTCGCTGGTGCTGATCAGCCACCTCTTCCCGGTCTCGATCTGGGCGATGAACTTCGCGATGATGTTCGCGCTCGCCCTCGGCATCGACTACGCGCTGTTCCTGGTGGTCCGCTTCCGCGCCGCCCGGGCCGCCGGAAAGAGCGGGCCGCAGGCCGTCGCGGAGACCATGGACACCGCCGGCAAGGCCGTCCTGCTCTCCGGCGTGACCGTGCTGGTCAGCCTGTCGGCCGTGATGCTGGTGCCCGCGCCCGCGTTCCGCTCGATGGCGGGCGGCATCATGCTGGCCGTGCTGTTCGTGCTCGCCGCCACCCTGACCCTGCTGCCCGCCGTCCTCGGCAAGCTCGGCCACCGGGTCGACGCGGTGGCCCTGCCCTGGGCCAAGCGGCAGCAGACCACCTCGCCGCGGTTCGCCGCCTGGGGCGAGCGGCTGTGGAAGCACCCGCTGCGCTGGGGCGCCCTCGCGCTGACCGTGCTGATCGCGCTCGCCGCGCCGGTGATCGGACTGCGCACCGCGATGCCCTCCATCGACGTGCTGCCCGGCGACGCCAGCGCCCGGGCCGGCTACACCGCCGTCCAGCAGGCCTTCGGCCCCGGCACTCCCGGCACCCTGCAGATCCTCACCCCCGCCGACCAGGCCGAGGCCACCGTCCGCACCGTCGCCGCCGACCCCGGCATCGCCGGCGTGATGCCCGCCCAGAGCGCCGCCGACGGCACCGACTGGGCGATGGTCCAGGCAGTCCCGACCGTCGACCCCTCCGACCCGCAGCTCGGCCACACCGTCGACAGCCTGCGCGACGCGCTCCCCGACCACACCCTGGTCGGCGGCGCCTCGGTGGAGAACCTCGACCTGCAGCACCTGCTGACCGAGAAGACCCCGCTGGTGATCGGCGTGGTCATGGCACTGGGCTTCGTCCTGCTGCTGTTCGCGCTGCGCGCCCCGCTGATCGCGGCGCTCGGCACCGTCGCCGGGCTGCTGTCCACCGGGGCCGCGTTCGGCGTGGCCCGGCTGGTCTTCCAGGACGGCCACGGGGCCACCCTGCTCGGCTTCACCTCGCAGGGCTTCCTGGACGGCTGGGCCCCGGTGTTCTTCTTCGCGATGATCTTCGCGATCGCGATGGACTACACCGTCTTCCTGCTCGCCTCCGCCAAGGAGCAGTACGAGCGCACCGGCGACCCCAAGCAGGCCATGGTCGGCGCGCTCGCCCACTCCGGCCGGGTGGTCTTCGCGGCGGCCGCCGTCATGGTCGCGGTGTTCTTCACCTTCGCCGTCTCCGGCCCGCTGCCGCCCAAGGAGATGGGCATCGTGCTGGGCGTGGCCGTCCTGCTGGACGCCGCACTGGTCCGGCTGGTGCTGCTGCCGGTGCTGCTCCGGCTGGCCGGGCACGCCGCCTGGCACACTCCCCGGTGGCTGGACCGCGTCCTGCCCCGCATCCCGTTCTCGCACTCCTGACCCCGCTCGTCCCCCTCTGTAGAAGGAGCACTCCCATGTGTCGTCGCGTCACCTGCAAGTCCTGCGGCAAGCCGAGCTTCGCCGGGTGCGGCATGCACGTCGAACAGGTCCTGGCCGGCGTCCCGAAGTCGCAGCGCTGCTCGTGCGCGGCGGACGCCAAGGCGGCGAAGGCCGCGAAGGCGGCCGGGGGCGCCGGGGATGCCGGGGCCGGGTCCTGGTTCTCCCGGCTGTTCCGGCGCAACTGACGCCGCGCGGGCCCGGGCTCAGATGAGCCCGGGCTCACGGGTCCGGGCGCACGGGTCAGGGCGCACGGGTCAGGGTTCAGGTGAGCAGGGCGGCGACCTCGGCGAGGGTGTGCACCCGGGGGACGTCGGCGGGCGGTTCGGCGTCCGGGGCGGGAGTGCGGTCGAGCCAGATGCCGAGCAGTCCGGCGGCGGTGGCGGCCCGGGCGTCCAGGTCGAGGCGGTCGCCGACGTACGCGGTGCGGGCGGGGGCGGTGCCGAGGGTGCGGCAGGCGAGGTGGAAGATCGCCGGGTCGGGCTTGGGGCGGCCGGTCTCGCCGGAGGCGGTGGTGTGCGGGGCGAGCGCGCCGAGGCCGATGGCGTGCAGTTTGCTGCGCTGGATCTCGCCCTCGCCGTTGGTGATCACGCCGAGCCGCCGCCCGGCGCCCAACTCCCGTACCGCGTCCGGGACGTCGGGGTAGGCGCGCCAGGACGCGCGGTAGCGCCGCAGGTAGCCGGTGAACCAGTCGTCGGCGCGTTCGGCCGACCAGGCGCCCAGGCCGAGGTGCGCGGCCAGGGCGACCGCCCGGGTGCGGCGCTGCTCCTGGACGGTCAACTCGCCCGCCAGGTAGCGGTCGTACTCGGTGCGCTCGACCTGGCGCCAGAACCGCAGCACCGCCTCCCGGTCGAACTCCGGTGCGGCCGTGGCGGGTTCGTGCCCGGGTTCGTGCCCGGGTTCGTGCCCGGGTTCGCGGCCGGGTTCGCGGCCGGACAGCGCCGCCAGCTCCGCCGCGACCCCGTCCAGGACGGCCGCCTCGGCCGCCGCGTCGTGGTCCAGCAGGGTGCCGTCGAGGTCGAACAGCACTGCGTCGATCATCCTGGCCCTCCTCGGAGCGCCACCCTACCGGCCCCCGGCGGCGGGGCGGGCGGTGTCCTGCTCGATCTCCAGCAGGGCGTCGACCAGGCTCCCGGGCCCGGCGAAGTGCGCGGGGTGGGCCTCGACGAGGGCGGCGACGGGGCGCCAGCCGTCGCGCTGCGCGGCGAAGGCCAGCGACCAGGTCTCGTCGCCGGTGTCGGCGCGGTGCAGGTGGAGGACGCCCTCGGCGGTGCGGGTCAGCCAGCGGGGGGTGTGCAGGCCGGTGCGGTAGCGCTGCCACTGGTGGTCGGACCAGAGCAGGTCGGGCACCGGGTGGGGCCGGGGCAGCCGCATCGGGGCGAGCGGGCGCGGGGCGGGGCGCAGCGGCGGCGGGAACGCCCAGGCGGGGAGGGGTTCGCGGGCGGCCAGCCAGTGGGCGGGGATGCCCGCGGTGCCGGTGCGGGCGGCGACCACGCCGCCGGTGATCGCGGCGACCGTGTCGACGTCGCCGCCCGCACCGATCGCGGCCCACACGGCGGACGGGTAGTCGGTGAGCCAGTGGGCGGCGCACCAGAGCGCGTACGGGACGGTGTCGGCGGCGCTGGTGCGGCTGCCGTTGCCGAGCAGGGCGGCGGCCGCGGCGGGGTCGGTGCGGTCGGTCAGCCGGGCCGCCTCGGCCAGGCCGCGGCGTACGGTGCCGGGCGGGGTGAGGGCGGCGACGGCCTGCAAGTACCGTGCGGGCGTGGTGGGTTCGGTGCGGGCCCGGACGGCGAGGGCGGCGGCGACGGCGACCGCGATCGCGCCGTCCACGGCCTGCGGGTGGGTGTGGGTGGTGACGGCGGTGTCGGCGGCCGGGCGGACGGCGGCGGCCGGGTCGGCGGCGTGCGCGGCGCCGAGCGGGGCGACCCGCATGGCGGCGCCGTTGCCGAACGAGCCCTGGCCGTCGAAGAGTTCGGCGGCGAGGCGGCGGGCGTCGCCGCCCTCCCGGACGAGGCGCAGCATCCGGTTGGCGGCGGGGCCGTAGCCCCGGTCGAAGTCGTGGCGGCGGGCGAAGGCGTGGGTGAGGTCGAAGGTGTCGATCGCGCCGCGTTCGCGCTGGGCGGCGTACACCGAGCAGGCCATCTCGGTGTCGTCGGTCCACGGCCAGGGGCCGGGCGGTTCGGTGCGGGCGTCGAGGTGGGTGCGGGCGGTGTCGGGGACGAAGAACTGGGCGCCGAGCGCGTCGCCGACGGACAGGCCCTGGAGGGCGTCGAACGCGGGGCCGCGGTGCGGGGAGGAGTCAGTCATACGTGCCCCACCGAAGCGTGCCGACGGGGCGGGTGTCAAGGCCGTTCGGGCGGCCGGTGGTCTGGGAGGATCGAACGGTGCGTCCCTGAGCGGAAGGTGGTCCCCCGTGGTCGGTGCGGTGCTGGTGGTCGTCCTGGCGCTGGTGGTCGGCGGCTGCGCCTGCGTGGTGTGGGCCGGGCGGGGCGGCCCCGGCTGGGTGCAACTGGTCTCCCGGGCCACGCTGCGGGCGGGCGGGCTGGTGCGCCGGGCGCAGCGCGAACGGCGGCGGCGCGGGATCTCCAACGGCTCGCGGAGCAGCGGGGACTGACGGGTCGTCAGTCGGTGAGGCCCAGCGGGTCGGGGGCTTCGGTGAGCAGGTCGGGGCCGTTGGCGGAGACCCGGTTGACGGCCGTCGGCACGGCCCGGACGAGCAGGTTGCCGTCGGCGGGGCGCTGCAGCAGGTCGTGCAGGTCGTCGCGGCGGCGGTTGGCGGGGTCGAGCCAGTCGCCGAGTTCCGCGCGGGGGACCAGCATCGGCATCCGGTCGTGCACCCGTCCGGCCCGGTCGGTGGCGTCGGTGGTCAGGATCGTCGCGGTGGCCAGCCAGGCCGCCGGGTCGTCCTCGGGCAGGCTCGCGTCCCGCCAGAACTCGTACAGCCCGGCCATCAGCATGAGGGTGCCGGTGGAGAGGAAGTACGGCTGCTTGTAGGCCTTGCGGCCGTCGGCGGCGGGCACCGGGCGCCACTCGTAGTAGCCGTCGGCGGGGATGACGCAGCGGCGGGCCGCGAACGCCCGGCGGAAGGAGGGCTTCTGGTCGACGGTCTCCGAGCGGGCGTTGATCAGCCGGGCCGCGCCCGAGCGGTCCTTCGCCCAGGACGGCACCAACCCCCAGCGCAGCACCCGCAGTTGGCGCTCGATCTCGCCGGTGTCGGTGTCCACCCGCTCCAGCACCGCGGACACCGGGTCGGTCGGGGCCACGTTCCAGCTCGGGGCGAGGGCCTCGGTCGGCTCCCAGCTCGTCACGTCGAGCAGGGAGGCGAGGTCGGCGGAGGGGGTGGTGGAGACGAAACGGCCGCACATGCGTCCCAGCCTGCCACCGACCCCCGACAACCGCACGCGCCGACACCGGGAACGGGGGCGGTCAGGAGCATCAGGAGCGTCAGGAGCATCAGGAGTAGAAGTTGCGCTCCCAGCGGTGCCCGGCGAGCACCTTCAGCTGCTCCTCGGTCAGCGGCACCCCGTCGCCCACCGCGGCATTGCGTTCGACGTTGCGCACCGAGCGCATGCCCGGGATGACGGTGGAGACGGCGGGCGCGCTGAGCACGAACCGCAGGGCGGTCTCGGCGAGTTGGCCGTCGCTGAGGCCCAGGTCGGTGATGCCCAGGTCGGCGGTGAGCGCGGCGACCCGGCGGGCCACCTGGGCGGGCCGGTCGCCGCGGAAGTAGCGGCGCCGGAAGTCGCCCTCGGGGAAGGTGGAGTCGGCGGTGATCCGGCCGGTCAGGCCGCCCTCGTCCAGGGCGACCCGGACGATCACCCCGACGCCGTGCTCCTGGCAGGCCGGGAACAGTTCGTCCAGCGGCGACTGGTCGAACACGTTGAAGATCACCTGCACCGCGTCCACGGCGCCGCTGCGCACCAACTCGACGGCGCTGTGCGGCTCGTGGTCGTTGACCGAGACGCCGAACAGGCCGATCAGGCCCTCCTGCTTCAGCTCCTGCACGGTCTCCAGCCAGTCGCCGCGGCCGAGCCACTCGTCGCTCCACACGTGGAACTGCACCAGGTCGAAGCGCTCCAGGCCGGCGGCCGCCAGCGAGGTGTGCAGGCTCTCCCGGATGTGCGCCCCGGAGAAGGTCTCGGCCGGGTCGACGCCGCGCCGGGCGGGCCACTGGCCGTTCAGCGGGGGTACCTTGGTCGCCACCAGCACCCGTTCGCCGTTCGCGGCCCGCTCCCGCACCACCTGCCCGACCAGCCGCTCGCTCTCCCCGTAGCCGCGGGCCGTGTCGACGAAGTTGACCCCGAGGTCGACCGCCCGGTGCAGGGCCGCCAGCGAGTCCTCCTCCCGCGCGCCCACCCAGCTGGACGCGCCGATCCCCCACGCCCCGTAACCGACCTCCGACACCTCGACGCCGCTGCGTCCGAGTGCGCGGTACCGCATCCGTGGTCCTCCTGGTTCGAACCGACCGTTCCGGGAGGCGACCCTAAGCGGCGCGGCGGGCGGGCGCCAGGGGGCGGTGGGCGGTGGGCGGTGTGGCAGCCTGGGGGCGCGACCGGGGAGGGCGGGCATGGGGATCACCGACGGGCTGTGCGCGCGCATCGAGGCGGGGGACGCGGCGCTGGGCGCCTTCGTCCGCGGGGCGGAGGCGGACGGCGCCCGGCGGGAGCGGCTCGGGGCGGGGGAGCGGGCGGTCCGGGAACAGGCCGGACGGGAACGGGCCGTCCGGGAACGGGCCGTCCGGGAACGGGTCGGCTCGCCGGGCGGGGGGCTGCCGCTGTTCTGCGTGCCGGTCGCGGTCAAGGACGTGCTGCGGGTCGACGGGCTGCCCACCCGGGCCGGGTCCGCGCTGCCCGCCGGGGTGTTCGCGGGCCCGCAGGCCGCGGCCGTGGACCGGCTGCGCGACGCCGGGGCGCTGGTCGCGGGGAAGGCCGTCACCGCCGAGTTCGCGATGAGCGCGCCCGGGCCGACCCGCAACCCGCACCACCCGGAGCACACGCCCGGCGGGTCGAGCAGTGGTTCCGCGGCCGCGGTCGGCGCCGGGCTGGTCCCGCTCGCGCTCGGCACCCAGACCATCGGGTCGGTGATCCGGCCCGCCGCCTACTGCGGCGTCGTCGGGTTCAAGCCGACCTCCGGCCGGATCCCGCTCGACGGGGTGGTGCCGTACGCGCCGTCCCTGGACGCGGTCGGGCTGCTCGCGGACGGCCTGCCGCTGGCGGCGGCCGCGGCCGCCGTCCTGTGCGACGGCTGGCGGACGCCCGACCCGCTGCCCGCGCCCGTCCTCGGCGTGCCGGACGGGCCGTTCCTGCGGCGGGCCGAACCGGAGAGCCTGGCCGCCTTCGCGGCGCAGGTCCGCGCCCTGGCCGAGGCCGGGTTCACCGTCCGCCGGGTGCCGTTCCCCGACGACTTCGACGAGGTGACGGCCGCCCTGTGGACCGTCACCCGGTACGAGGCGGCGCGCAGCCACGCCGCCTGGTTCCCCCGCTACGGGCACCTGTACCGGCCGCAGTCCGCCGCCCTCGTCCGGCAGGGCCTGCCGCTCACCGGGGCGGAGCACGCGCGGGCGCTGCGGCGGCGGGCGGAGTTCCGGGAGCGGCTCGCCGGGCGCACCGCGGACGCCGGGGTCGACCTGTGGATCACCCCGTCCGCGACCGGGCCCGCGCCGCGCGGCCTGGACGCGACGGGCGACCCGACCCCGTGCGTGCCCTGGAGTTGGGCGGGCTGGCCCGCGCTCTCGCTGCCCGCCGGGCGCAGCCGCGGGGGGCTGCCGCTCGGGTTGCAGTGCGCGGCGCCCGCCCGCTGCGACGAGCGGCTGCTCGCCTGGGCGGGGCCGGTCGCGGCGGCGCTGGCGGGGCGGTCGGGTCAGGCGGACGGGGGCTGGGCGCCGCCGTGGTAGTGGGTGTGGGTGCCGCCTTCGACCTTGCCCTGGATCGTGAGACCGGTGAAGTTGCCGCCGCTGATCACGTTGTGCAGGGTGTCGCCCTTCAGGGCCGACTGGGCCCGGCCGTGCCACTGCTCCAGCTCGGGGCCGAACTCCGGTTCCAGCGCGGCCCGGACGGCGAGCGCGGTGTTCAGGCGTCCGGCGAGTTCGGGGTTCTGCGGGTCGCGTTCCAGGGCCACCAGTTCGGCCTCGCCGCTGCTGACCGTGGCGGCCGCCGCGTGCTGGAACGGCCGCCGGATGAGGGCGGTCAGCGCGTTCCAGCTCTGCTTGCCGAGTTCTCCGCCCGCGCCCCCGGCCAGTGCCGCCAGCAAGCCCAGCGAAATCGGGTCCATCGTCCGCCCCTTCCCCTCCACCTGCCGCCCGGTTCGGGCGGCTTGCCACATTACACTCCGCGTTGTGTCCCTCACCCGTGATTCGCAAGCGTCGTGCCGCCGATGACGGCCGCCCGGCTGCTCTCCGCCCTCGGCCCGTACTTCGCCGTCCGCACCGACCCCGCCCCGCCGCCGGGGTTCCGGCCGCTGGCCGAACTGTACGGAGCGGACGGCCCGTTGGGGGCGCGGGTCGCCGAGGTGGCGCGGGTGCTGCGGACGGGCGAGGCGCGGGTGGCGGCGTCGACGGCGCACCTGGGGCTGGCGGCGCGGCTGTGGTCGGTGGCGCTGGGGGCGGCGGTGGTGTCGGGGCGGGTGGCGGACCTGGCGGGGGCGTGGTTCGCGTTGCCGCCGCAGGGGCCGTTCGACCTCTGGGTGGCGTCCGTGGGCGGCGGCCCGGCGGTCACCGTGGAGGCGCTGGAAGTCGTGGTGCTGGAGGGGCAGTTGGCGCCGTTGGCGGGGGCGGTGCGGGCGGTGGCGCCGGTGGCGCCCGGGCTGCTGGCGGGCAATGCGGCGTCCGCGTTGGTGGGTGCGGCGCGGCAGTTGGGGTCGGTGCCGCAACTGCGGGGCCCGGCGGCGGCGTTGGCGCGCGGGCTGCTGGCCCGTCCGGCGCTGGCGGCGACGGGTGCGGTGTCGGCGCCCGGCGGGCCGCTGGGGTTCCGCCGGGCGTCGTGCTGCCTGTACTACCGGACGCCGTCCGGCGGGCTGTGCGGTGACTGCGTGTTCACCCGGCCGCCGGGGAGGTGACCGGTCGCTTGCCGAGGGGCTGGAGCAGGGCCGCACTGTGCCGGTGGGCCTCGGCGGAGGTGGCGTCGAGGACGATGCCGATCTCGGCGAACTCCGGGAGGGCGAGGAGCCCTTCGACGCCTTCGGCGGTGGTGGTGAAGCCGAAGCGGCGGGCCCGGGCCGCACCATCGCCGCCCAGATGGCCCACCTCACCGACGCCGTGGCCGCCCTCGGCGAGGCCGCCGTCGAACCCACAAGGCCCTTGCGGCACAATGAAGTCGACCGCCCGGCAGGTACGCCCCCGCGGGAGAGACCGGCACCACCGCCGGACCGACCACCCCGGGAGGACACCCGTGCGCAAGGCAGTCCGAACGCTCCTGCCCGCCGGAACGGCCCTCCTCCTGGCCCTCGCCGCGACGGCCTGCGGGACGGCCGAACCGAAGCAGCAGACCGCCGAAGTCCGCACCGACGCCCAGCTGTTGGCGAAGTGCGCCGCCCTCCCCGCCGAGGCCGACAGCGTCCACTGGACGTACCGCACCCTCGGCGTCCAGGACTCCCGCGTCCCCGGCCCCACCGACCGCGCCCTCGACGGCCTCGCCCGCCTCACCCCCGACGGGGCGGCCCGCCTGCGCACGACCGCCACCTGGGCCCCCGCCGACCACCGACCCCCCGCCGAACTGGCCGCCCTGCTCGACCGCCCCGTCCCCACCTGGCTCCGCACCCCGGCCCTGGACGGCCGATCCCCCTCCGGCGCACCGCACTTCCTGCTGGACCCCGACAGCGACACCCTCTACTTCTGGGCGGTCAACCCGCACTGCGCCGACTGACGGCCGAAGGGCCGGAACGTGGAGACTTGGCAGCGCCCGTGGCACGGGCCGGAGAACGAACGATCGGAGCGCACCCGGTGATCGGAGCAGTTGCCCTCGAACTGAACGCGGCGGTCCTGGAGCACGCGAGGCTGTGCGAGACCGCTCCGGACGATGCGGCCGGCGTCGTGCAGGCGGCCGAACGGATCCGCCGCCTCGTCGTGGCCTACGGCGAGGCCGTTTCCGCGGGCTCCGGCTGGGGGAACCCGCTCGCCGGTGTCGTGCCCGCCGCTCCTGGTGACGGGGCGCCCGGCGAGGACCCCCGCGACCTTGGCACCGAGAACGAACCGGACGGTCCCACCTGGTTCTCGATCGTCGAGAACCACGCCCTGCACGTGCACGACGCGGATGCGGTCATCGCGCTCGCCCGGCAGCGCACCGGTACGGAACCGGGCGGCCTGGAGGAGGCCCTGATCGCGCTCTGCGGGCAGGACGGGTGGAGGCCCGAGCAGTATCCGGGAGGCATCGTCGAGCTGGACCGGCGGTCGAACGACGTGTGCCGGGGGTAGTCGCCCGTACGGCCGCCTCTCACCGCGCGCGCAGGCCCGCCCCGAGGACGGTCGGGGCCTCGGCCAGTGACGGGCCGTACCAGGTGAGGTGGCGGCCGGAGAGGAGGGCGTGCGGGAGGGCGGGGAAGGCTTCGGGGCCGTCGGTGGCGGTGAAGCGGTAGGGCTCGTCCGGGAGGAGGGCCAACTCGGCTTCCAGGGCGTGGAGTTCGGGGAGGGTGAGGCGGGGGTAGCGGTCGGGGTGGCCGGCGGGGAGGAGGGTGACGCCGAGGCGGCGCAGGAGGTCGGCGGCGAAGGTGTCGTGGCCGAGGACCATCCAGGGGCGGCGCCAGATCGGGGCGATCGCGCGGACGGCGGGCGTCGGCGCCGGGAAGGACCAGGCCTGTCGGGCCGCCACCAGCCAGTCGGGGCAAGGGAGTTGGAGGGCGTCGACGAGCAGGCGGTGCAGGGAGGCGAGGGCCTGGTCCAGGTCGCGGATCCGGGTGGTCCACACCGGGAGGCCCGCGGCGCGCAGCGCGGCCAGGTCGGGGGCCCGGTTCTCCTCCTCGTTGGCGACGACCAGGTCGGGTCGGAGGGCGCGAATGCCTTCCAGCGAAGGGTTCTTGGTGCCGCCGATCCGGACGGCGTCGAGCCCGGCGGGGTGGGTGCACCAGTCGGTGGCGCCGACCAGCAGGCCGGGGGCGGTGGTGGCGACGGCCTCGGTGAGCGAGGGCACCAGGGAGACCACCCGCCGCACGGCGGGCGGCAGGCGTACGGGGTTGCCCTCGTCGTCGGTCAGGTGCCGGGTCGCGTCCATGCCGGGAACGCTAGCAGCGGCCGACGGCCCGGGGGCCGCCGACCGCTGGTGGCGCTTACTGGTGGAACGCGCTGGTGGCGCGTTACTTCAGGTACGGGCCGTCGGTGCCGATCTTGCCCGGGGCGGCGTTCTTGCCGCCCAGGTCGAGGACGTAGACCCGCAGGTTGCCCTTGCCGGGGGCGGCGATGGACAGGGTGCCGTTGGTGACGGTGCGGACGTCGCCGGAGACGGCGTCCTTGTAGGTGCCGTTGGGGATGCCGGTGAAGGTGGCGGCGTCCGTGGCGGTGACCAGGGCGAAGGAGTCGACGCCGCTGGCGGCGTCGGTGTAGCGGCGCTTGAAGGACATGCCGCCGCTGACGCCCTCGGTGGAGTACTGGCCCATCTGCAGGGCGGGGATCGCCCGGCGGATCTGGTTGAGCCGCTGCACCTGCTTGACCAGCGGCTGCTGCAGGGTGGTGGCGACGGCGCCGCTGGCCGAGGAGACCACCGAGAAGTCGGGGGCGGTGACGGTGCCCTCGACGTGGTCGCCGTAGTAGGCGCGGCCGGTGGTGGCGAGCGGGCAGGACGGGCCGCAGTCGATCTGCTTCCCGGCCTGGAACTCGATCTCGGAGCCGTAGTACAGGGTGGGGATGCCGCGGAAGGTCCACATCAGGGCCATGTTCTCGGCCCAGGCGTCGGTGCCGCCGGTGTAGCGCACGCTGGACTTGTTGGGCCCGTAGTCGTGGCTGTCCACGTACACCACGTTGTAGGTGGCGTCGTTGGTGGAGTCGTCGGAGTCCTTGCCGTTGCCGAACGCGTTGTGCGCGTCACCGAAGTTCATGTGCATCCGCATGTCGATGATGTTCATGCCGGAGAACTTCGAGTGGTCGGGCGCGTGGTAGGTGTTGCCGTTCAGGAAGGCGTTGGTGGACGTCGGCTGGTTGCCGGTGCCGAGCTGCTCCTCGTAGTTGTACTGGTCGAGCGCGGCCTGCACGTCGTCGGCGGTGTAGTCCTTGCGCTCCTTCCAGGTGTAGAACTGCGCGGAGTGGTTGACCGAGCCGCGGTTCCACTTGTCGTTGACGAACGCGGCGACCTCGCCGAAGACGAAGAAGTTCTGCGCCTTGGCCGGGCCCCAGTCCTGGGTGACCCGCTGCTGGATCGCGGGCAGGAAGCGCCGGTTCCAGGTGACGCGCGGGATGTGCACGGCGGTGTCGACCCGGAAGCCGTCCACGCCCATGTCGATGTACTTGTTGTACGCGCCGATCAGGTAGTTCTGGACGTCGGCGTTCTCGGTGTTGAAGTCGGCCAGGTCGTCGGCCAGCCAGCAGGAGCGCGAGTCCTCGCCCTCCCAGTTGCCGATCCAGCAGGTGTGGTAGTACTTCGACGGGAACATGCCCGAAGTCGGGCTGGGCCACTGGCAGTTGTAGATGGTGTAGCCCTCGGGGCTCTTGTACTGGGTCGGGGTGCCCCAGCCGACGCAGGTCTGGCCGCTGGGCTGGGTGGTCGACCACAGGTCGCCGTTGTAGTACGACTTGCCGCTCTTCGGCTCGACGGTCAGGCCGTCGTACTCGAAGCCGGGCTGCTTCTCGTCGTAGTACCAGGACCACTGGGCGTCCCGGACGCCGTACACGGTGGGCACGTACAGGCCCTTGGCGCCCCAGCGGGAGCTGTGGTTGTAGACCACGTCCTGGTAGATCTTGATGCCCTTGGCGTGGGCGGCGTTGATCAGGTCCTGGTAGGAGGCGCCGGCCGACTCCAGCCGCGGGTCGACCTTGTAGAAGTCGTAGCCGTGGTAGCCGTGGTAGTCGTAGTCGGAGCGGTTGAGGACCACCGGGGTGATCCATACCGCCGAGAAGCCGAGGCCCTTGATGTAGTCGAGCTTCTGCACCAGGCCCTTGAAGTCGCCGCGGAACATCGGGTCGTTGTTGGCCGCGTTGCCGGACTTCACGTCCTGGTTGCCGCCCCGGTCGTTGGACGTGTCGCCGTCGTAGAACCGGGCGGTGAGCACGAAGTAGATCGGGTCCTTGCGCGGGTCGGTGCCGATCATCTCGCCGGGCGCGGCGGCCGGCGGGGCGTCACCGGTGGTGGCGACCGCGGCGGCGGAGGCGGCGGAGACGTTCCCGGCCGCGTCCAGCGCCTTGACGGTGTAGGTGTAGACGGTGCGCGCCTCCAGGCCGCTGTCCGAGTAGACCGTCGAGCCGACGTTGATCACCGAGGTGCCCTTGGTACCGCCGCTGCGGGTGACCTGGTAGCCCGTCACGCCCACGTTGTCGCTCGCCGGTTCCCAGGTCAGCACGATGGACGTGTCGGTGGCACTGGCCTCCACCCCGGCCGGGACGCTCGGCGCGGTGGTGTCGGGGACGACGGCCGCGCACGGGTCGGCCGCGTTGCCGGTGACCTTGCCGTTCTGGACGGTGCTGACGCCCGCCGGGACGACGTAGTTGGCGCCGTTGTTGTTGTCCCAGGTGCCGTTGCCGTTGTTGAACGTCGCCGCCATGGTGGCCGCGGAGCCCAGGTCGACGGTGCGCTTGTACCAGCCGGGGCAGGCGAGTGTCATGCCGATGCCCGGCGCCGCCGTCCACGCCCCGCCCGCCGGGGCGTAGTGCAGGTTGACGATGCTCCAGCCGACCACGGCGGTCGAGTAGAACACGGTGGCGCTCTTCCCGGCCGGGGTGCTGCTGCTCGCGGACGGGGACGGGCTGGCGGACGCGGAGGCGCTCGCGCTGGCCGACGCGGAGGGGGACGGGGACGCGGACGCGGACGCGCTGGCGCTCGCGCTCGGGCTGGGGCTGGTGGTCGTGGCGCACGGGGCGGTGCTGCCGAGCACGCCGTCCTTGACCGTCACCACGCCCGTCCCGAGGGCGTAGTTCTTGCCGCCGTTGTTGTCCCAGGTGCCGGAGCCGTTGTTGAAGGTCGCCTGCAGCCCGGTGGCCGTGCCCAGGTCGACGGTCTTCTTCACCCAGTCCGTGCAGGCCGCCTCCATCGCGACGCCCGGCGCGGTGGTCCAGGTGCCGCCGTTGGGGGCGTAGTGCAGGTCGTAGGCCGACCAGTTGCGGGTCTTCGTGTAGTAGTAGACGGTCGCGCTCGCACCGGTCGACGACTGGCTCGGGCTGGGGCTCGAACTCGGGCTGGTGGTACCGCCGTTGTCGGTGCCGCACGGGTCGCTGTGGGCGATCACGCCGTCCTTGACCACCACGGTTCCGGTGCCCAGGGCGTAGTTCTTGCCGCCGTTGTTGTCCCAGGTGCCGGAGCCGTTGTTGAAGGTCGCCTGCAGCCCGGTGGCCGCGCCCAGGTCGACGGTCTTCTTCACCCAGTCGGTGCAGGCCGCCTCCATCGCGACGCCCGGCGCGGTGGTCCAACTGCCGCCGTCCGGGGCCCAGTGGAGGTCGTACGCCGTCCAGTTGCGGGTCTTGGTGTAGTAGAAGACGGTGGCCGTGTTGCTACCGCCGGCCGTGGTGCCGGTCGCCGCGCTCGCGGTGACGCCGAGTTGGGCCGTGGACAGCAGGCCGGCGGTGAGTGCCGCCACTGCCGTGAGCACGACGGCGATGGGGCGCCGTCGGTGCCGTGCTCGTCTGGTCAAGGGGGTGTCCCTCGGTGCTGGGGCCGCGGGCGGTGGGGAACTGCCTCGCGGCAGGAATGGGTGGGGGAGTTTGCGCAAGAACTTGCAAGAGCTTCCAGGAGGTTACTGAGGCATGACCTGCCTGTAAAGACTCCCTGACGCCGCTCATTGGCGGACGATTCGACGGAAATCCACCCCACTCACCGAAAGATCTTTCCGCAACAACCAGGGCCACCGCGTCGGCGTGCCGCGTCGGCGTGCCGCGTCGGCGTGCCGCGTCGGCGTGCCGCGCCGGGGCGGGGTGGGGCGGGTGGTGAGACTGGCGGGATGTGCCACTACTGCGGGTGCCGCGAGATTCCGCTCATCAAGGACTTCATCCGGGAGCACGAGGCCGCCACCGACCTGACCGGGGAGGTCGCCCGGCTGCTGGAGGCGGGCGACCTCGCTGCCGCGGGGGCGCTGCTGCCGCCGCTGGCCGCCGAGTTGGCCTCGCACTGGCGGGGCGAGGAGCAGGGGCTGTTCCGGGTGATGCGCGGGGATCCGGAGTTCGCCGCGTACATCGACGCCCTGGAGGCCGAGCACCGCGGACTGGCGGAGTTGCTGGCCGGCACGGACCTGGCATCGCCGACGGACCGGGCGGCGCTGCTGACGGCGTTCGCGGAGTTGCGCGAGCACATCGCGAAGGAGGAGGACGGCCTGTTCCCGGCTTCGCTGATCGCCCTGACCGCCGCCGACTGGGACGCCTCGATGGCCGCCTGGCAGGAGGCCCACCCGGGCCGGCAACCCTCCGGACCCGGCTGAGCGGCGCGTCCGGAGGCGGCGGCGCGGGGGCCCTGTTCGAGCTCCCGTCCCTGTGCGATCCTTTCCTGACAGTACGTCTCATGACGCGACGTCAGGTCGCCGGACACGGGGGTCCCATGGGCAAGTCGTCCGAGCGCGCGCGCCTCGCCGCGGCCACCGCCGCCCACCGGGTGCTGCACCACATGGTGGTGGAGGGCGGTCGGGCACGCGACCTCCCGGCCGAGGTGGCGGCTGCCGGTCCGGCGCTGCCGGGGGTGCTGAACGCCTTCCTGCGCAACGTGATGGAGTTCGTCTTCGAGGGCTCCGAGCCGGTCGGGGAGATCAGCGCCTACCTGGTCCGGTTGCAGCGCGCGTACCCCGCCGAGCTGCGGGTCCTGCAGCCGGAGCCGATGGCGGTGTTCGTCCGGGAGCAGATCGGGCCGGGTGCGCCGCCGCCGGGCGAGTCGCGCTTCCCGGTCAACGACGCCGTGGTGTTCCAGTCCCGGCTGATCGCCGAGTACACCGCCCGGCACCAGGGCTTCTCCCGCGAGCAGGTGGAGCTGTACCTGCGGGGGGCGATCGCCCGGTACGCGACCGGCGGCGCCTGAGCGGGGCCGCCGCGGGTCACTCCGGCAGGTCACTCCGGCAGGTCACTCCCGCGGGTCACTCCCGCGGGTCACTCCAGCGGGTCTCGGACCACTTCGGGCAGGTGCAGGACCGCCTGCAACGCGATGTACAACTCGGCGGAGTCCAGGCGCCGTTCGAGGGAGCGGCCGGAGAGCTGTTCGATCCGGCGGAGCCGGTAGCGGATGGTGTTGGGGTGGCAGTACAGCAGTTTGGCGGCCTTGTCGGCGGAGCCGTCGACGGCGAACCAGGTGGACATGGTGGTGAGGAGCTGTTCGCGCTGGCCCTCGGGGAGCTCCATGACGGCGCCGAGCACCTGGTTGCCGATCCGGGAGGCGGTGGAGGGGGCGGAGGCGACCAGCATCGGCAGCGGATTGGCGTCGAAGAGGGTGACGGTCTCGTCGGGGCGGGCGGAGCTGGCGAGGGCGACCTGGGCGAGGTGGAGGGCCTGCGGGGTCTGGTCGAGGCGGGTGTAGCAGGGGCTGACGCCGGCCCGGCGGACGGTCTGGCTGCGGAGGGTGTCGACGAGCAGGTCGATGGCGGCGGCGGCCCGCATCGAGACGATGCCGATGTGGGCGTCGGGGGTGAGCCGCCAGGCGGAGCCCATGTCGTGCTCGCGCAGGGTGGGTTCGATGTCGGGGAGGGCCTGCCGGGCGAGGCCGGGGGCGTGCGCGACGACGACGGCGAAGGTGCCGTCGTACGGGAGGGTGAGCATGTCGGCGGCTTCGAGGACGGAGCCGGGGTTGCCCATGCCGCCGCGCAGCACCACGTCGACCAGGGCGGAGCGCTCCTGGTCGCGGCGGACCATGAGCAGGGCGGTGGTCTCGTTGAAGGCGTTCATCATGGCGGTGGTGGACTCTTCGTTGAACCGCCAGACGTCGGTGGCCATCTGCACGAGCTCCTCGCTGGTGGCGAGGCCGTGGCGCAGGGATTCGGCGGCCATCGTCTCCCAGAGGTGGGCGAAGCCGATCCGGAAGGCGGACTGCACGGTGGCGGCGGGGACGCCCTGTTCGGCGCGGAGCCGTCCGGTGCGGCGGGGGGCCTCCAGGCAGAGGCCGTCCTCGTGGGCGAGGCGGCGCAGGGTGAACTCGAGGTTGCTGCGGACGGATTCGGCGAGGTCCCCGGCGGGCAGCGGCCCGGCGCTGCGGTAGACGGCCATGGTGTCGCGGATGCGGCGGACCGTTTCCTCGGTGAGCACGGCGAGCCGGTCCAGCAGGTGGCCGGCCAGTCGCGCGGCCGAGTCGACCGGCGCGTCGGTGAGTCGGGTGCCCATGCGGCGAGCCTAGGCGCGCGGGGCGGGGCGTCCGGTCGGGGCGGGGGCGCGGGGCGGGGCGGGTACGCCGTGGGGTGCCGGGACGGGCGGTGACCGCACGGCCGTTCCACGGGTGAGGGCGGGGGCGGGTGTTGACGGTGCGTCGGGCCGTTGGGGGGAGGGTTTTGTCGCGGCCCACAGGCGGGGGCGGGGCGGGGCTGTTCGTCCGGACAGCGTTGGCGCCCGGTGGGCCCGCGGGTGCGCCGGGCGGCTCTAGTCTCCTGCTCAGACCAGCCCGGGCCCGCCGGGCCGGACCGAGTGGAGAAGGCACCCGTGATGGAGAGCCCCGCCGACCTGCGCCTGGACCTGGTGATGGATCTGCTGCTGTCGCCGGAGGAGGCCTTCCCGGTCCCGGCGCGGCTGGCGTACTCCCCCGACGACCCGTACGCGGTGCACGTCGCCTTCCACGTCGACTCGGCGCAGCCGATCGGCTGGTTCTTCGCCCGGGAGCTGCTGGTGCAGGGGCTGCTGCGGCCGACGGGGCTGGGCGACGTACGGGTGTGGCCGGCGGTGGTGGACGGGCGGCGGATGGTGACGCTGATGCTGTGCTCGCCGGAGGGGGACGCCTTCCTGCAGGCTCCGGCGGCCCGGGTGGCGGCCTGGATGCGGCAGACGCTGCGCCTGGTGCCGCCGGGAGGGGCGGCGGAGCGGGCCCGGGTGGAGCGGGCGCTGGCGACGCTGTTCGCGGCGGGCGGGGCGGCCGGTCCGGGGGTCCGCCCCACCCTCAATGACATGTGATATTTTACATAGCGCCCATGGGGACGCCCCCGGGAGCGCCGGAGCCTGTGCCCCGCACTCCCGGGGGCGGCGACCGTCAGACGCAGTCCTTGAACGCGGTGCAGGCGGGCTTGCCGAGGGCGTCGGAGAGGGCCTGCCGGTCGGTGGGCGCGGTCCAGGCGGTCTTCGGGCGGGCGCCCGCGGGGAGGTCGGCGCGCAGGGTGAGTTCGGCGATCGAGCCGCGGTTGCTGACCAGGAACTCGTGCACCACGACGGTGCTGCCGTCCGCCTGCGGGAGGGTGACGTCGGCGAACAGGTGGTCCGCGTCCTCCCCGATGACGGTGACCTCGGCGCCGGGGGCGGTCTCGGCGCAGTCCTTCACCCCCTGCGCGAAGACGCCCATCAGGGCGTAGGTGGTCTGGATGACGCCGCTGCTGTCCGCGCCGGAGCCGTAGCTGGCGATGGTCTCGTCGGCCTTCCAGTCGCCGCTCGCCCCGCCCAGCGAGGCGGTCTCCACCATCGCGACCTCGGCGTGGTACTCGTCGCGCCGGGTGTGGCAGAGCGTCTCGATCTGGAGCTTGCCCTGCTCGCCGAGCACCTTGGCGGGGCCGGGCGCACTCCAGTGCAGCGCGGCGTTCAGCGGCACCGCCTTCGGGTCCACCCACACCCCGGCGGGCAGCCGCCCGGCCTTCCCCGGCGTGGCCGCGGCCTCGGAGGCGGCGGGGGTCTTCGCGGCGGGGGTCTTCGCGGCGGCGGGCGCGCTGGGGACGGCGGTCGGCGCGCCGGACGCAGCGGAGTCACCGGTGTCGGTGCCCTCGGGGTCGCAGGCCGACAGGAGGGCGACAGCGGAGAGGCAGGCCACCGTGGCGGCGGCGAGACGGAGCGAACGCACGTGTATCCCTGGGGAGTTCGAGAACGGTGGAAGGGGTGGGCGGCCGGTGGGCGGCGCCCCCGCCGCACACCGGACCCGCCCGGGGTGGGTCAGTAGCCCGCGTGCGGGCGGTTCGGGTCGGCCTGCTGCACCTTGGCCTTCAGGTCGTGCCCGTCCGCCGCGACGCGGTAGGTGCTGCGGATGTAGGTCATGGCCGCCGCGACGTTGGCCACCGGGTCGTAGATGTCGGTGGAGGTGCCCTTGACGTGGTTGGCCGCGAAGGTCTCCGGGACGCACTGCCAGCCGCCGCGCGAGCACCCGGCCGGCTTGCCGTCCCCGACGGTCGCGCCGCGCGCGTTGCTGTCCCAGGCGTTGACCTGCGAGCCGGGCGCGTTGTACGTGGACTCGCGGGAGGCGATGGTCAGCATGCCCTCCGTCCACGCCGCGCGGGCCTTCGGGTCGGTGACGCCCATCGCGTCCAGCGCCCGGGAGATGTACTCGCGGCAGGCGGCCTCGCCGCTGCGGTACTTCCCCGCGCCGTCGTAGGTCACCTGGCCGACCTTGATCGCGCCCTCGTGCGACACGGTCGGCGCCGGGTCGTGGCCGCCGCTGCCGTGGCCGCCGCTGCCGCCGTGGCCGCCACCGGCGGGCTTCTTCGGGGCGGCGGGCGTCGGTGCGCCGGGCTTCTTCGGGCCGGTGGGCGCGGGGGCGGGCGCGGCGCCGCCGGGCTTCTTCGGGGCGGTCGGCTGCCCGGGGCGGGCGCCCCCGCCGGGCTTGGCGAGGCCCTCGCGGGCGCGCCGCTCGGCCTCCGCGTACTGCTTGGCGATGCTGCCGAGCTTGGCGACGTCGGCGCCGAGGTTCCTGGTGAGCTCGTTCTTGGCGGCCTCCAGGGTCGCCATCCGCTGCTGGACCGCCTCGACCCGCTCGCGCACCCGGGCGACCACCACGCCGAAGCCGACGACGTTGCCGAGGGCACCGGCCGCGAGGTCGGTGGCGACGGCCTTGGCCATCACGCCCTTGATCCGGCCGGTCCGTTCGGACAGTTCGCCCATCCGCTGCTGGATCGACCGGAAGTCCTGCTGGATCTTCGCGAGTTCACCGAGTTCGTAGCCGAAGCCCGCTGCCATTCCGTGTCCCCCCGTAGGACTTGACATCCGCTCAGGTCGTTTATCCCATCACACCGCGTCGCGGCGCAATCGCCCAGGGCCCCGGACCGGGTCGCCTGCGTACCCTTTGCCCGGCTTGTGCAAACCTGCCGGTCAGGGGCCCGTCGAGATGCCGGAGCGCGCGGGGCGCGCGATCATGGCAGGTGCGGACCGTCCCGTCGGCGGGCCGTGCACGGTCCACCGCCGCAGACCGCCGGCGCCCGACCGGAAAGGCTGGGTATCGATGTTCCAAATCATCTGGATTCTGCTGATCGGCCTCGTCCTGGGCCTACTCGCCAAATTGATCCTGCGCGGGCCGCAGTCCATCCCCTGGTGGCTGACCATGCTGCTCGGTGCGGCCGGCGCCCTGGTCGGAAACCTGGTGTCCGGCTGGATCGGCGTCCGGCACACCGGGGGGATCGACTGGATCAGGCACCTCCTGCAGATCGGGTTCGCCGTCCTCTTCGTGGGGCTGGTCGCCCCGGCCTGGAGCAGGTCACGCACCAGCAGGTAGCCCGTACGGCGCACGGCCCGGCCCGGCCTCCCGGAGGGGCCGGGCCGTGCGTCGTCAGGCGAAGCGGGAGCTGCGGACCGGGCCGGAGGAGCGGATCCGGTCCCGCGGGCCGGTCGCCCAGGTGGCGGCGGCGCGGGCCGCGAACCGGGCCAGCTCCTCCGGCGGGTCGGGCGGCGTCCGCCCGTCGCCCTCGTCGGGTTCGGCGGAGGCGGCGAGGACCTCCCGGGCCAGCTCCTCGGCCGGGCGCCCGTCCGCGGGGCCGCGGGTGACCCCGCCGTCCTCGCCCACGACCATCCGCGGCTCCCAGGGCGCGACGATCCGCTGCACCAGCAGGCCGCAGACGTCCGCCGACACCGCGGGGGTGTCCGTCCAGCAGGTCGCGTGCTCGTACAGCACCTCGCCCGGCGCCCGCTCGTGCAGCGCGGAGAGCACCTCCCCGTCCACCTCGTTCAGGTCGTACGCGAGGACCAGCGCGTCGGGCGTGCCCGGCCGGTACGGGGCGGCGGGCAGGCCGAGCAGTTCGGCGGCGGCCAGGCCGAGCGCCCGGCTGCCGCGGTCGGGCAGCAGCGCGACGGAGGCGGGGCGGCGGCCGGTGGCCGCCAGGACGGTGCGCAGCCGCTCCAGGCCGAGCCGGCAGTTGTCCCAGTTGTCCTGGAGGTACGCCCAGCGGCCCGCCATCCCGGCGTCGTGGCCGTACGGGGAGAGGGTGGCGAGCAGGCCGCCGGTGAGGACGTGGTGCCAGCCGCGCAGGTCGGTCGGGCCGGTGGGCGGGACGGCGGCGGCCCGGGCCAGGGTGCGGCGGATCCGGTCGGCGGCGGGCCGCCAGGTGTCGTCGGGCGCGGAGAGCCCTTCGAAGACCTCGCGGGCGAGGTCGAGCCGGCCGGCCATCAGCGCGTTGTGCACCAGCAGGTAGCGGTCGGGCCAGTCGCCGGTGGTGTCCCGGTGCTCCTGGAGCAGTGCGACCGCCTCGCCGTGCCGCTCGCCGTCCTCCAGCGCGACGGCGAGTTCCAGCAGCACCTGCCGGGGGTTGACGGCCCGCTCGGCCGGGCGGGCCCGGCCGAACAGGCGCCGCTTGGCCTCGGGCGCGGTGTCGCCGCGCAGCGCGCCCTCCAGCGATTGGCGCAGCGCCTGGACGGCGAACTCGGACAGGCCGTGCTCGATGCAGGCGTACCCGTACGCGTAGAGCGCGCCGGGGCCGGACGGGTCGGCGGTCAGCGCGGCGGCCGCGGCGGCCAGCTCGTCGATTCCCACCATTTCGGCCAACTGCCTGACGGCGGGGGCGAGTTCAGCGGCCGTCAGGCTGTCGGCGCGGGCCCTCAGCTCGCGGACGGCGCCCTGCGGGTCGCCCGCGTCGAGCAGTTCGTGGGCCTTGGTGAGATCGGGGTGCACGCAGTGTCCTCCTGGGTCGGTCATGGGTCGGTCATGGATCGGTCATGGATCGGCGCCGGTCGATCCCGGTCGTGTTCCGGTCGGTCCCGGTCGGCGCCGGTCGGTCCGGGGCGGTGGGGTGTCGGGGCGCGGCGTTCCGGCGGCCGCCGGGGCGCGCGCCCGCCCGATCATCGCCGCGGCGCGCCGCCGGGCCAAGCGGTTTTCCGCGACCCGCACGCCGCGACCGTTCGTCCGGGACCGCATTGTCGACGTGTCACCGTCCGGTCCCGATGCGGTCCGGAATCGGCGTCTTCGCCCCTCCGCCGGGCCCGGCACCCGTAGCGTTCCTGCCCGTGGCGCCGCCCGGGTCCAGCAGCCCGTCCGTACCGCCCTGACCACGCACGTCACCGCGCACGTCACCACGCACATCACCACGCACTCGGGAGAACCATCGCCATGACCGGACGCCAACCGCTCGCCGCCCGCGCCCTGTTCGCCTCCGCGGCCCTGGCCGCGACCCTCGCCCTGGCCGCCTGCGACCCGGAGGGGACGGACGGCGACACCGCCGCCCCCGCCGCGACGACCGCGCCCGTCTCCGCCCCGGCGGCGCCGAAGTCCTCGCCCGCCGCGACGAAGTCCGCCGCCGCGGCCGGCAAGCGGACCCTGACCGAGGCGGCCACGGCGGGCGGCCTGGCCCGGGCGACCGGGGACGCGCAGCTGAGCGACGTGCCGGTGGACCCGGGCGAGATGCGCGACGGGATGAACCTGGTGGAGGCCAACTACCAGTGGGAGGTGGGCGGTTCGAACCGTCCGGTGCTGTTCGCCGGGGTCGACAACGTGCCCGAGGACCCGAGCAAGCGCCGCGAGCACCTGTGGCGCGGCCTGATCGACTACGCGACGGGCGAGGGCTCCACCGGCAGCCCCGGCGAGTCCGTCGCGTACCCGGCGGGCCCGCTCGGCGGCAACCTGGAGTGCTTCCCGCTGGGCGCCGACGCGCTGTGCGGCTGGGTCGACTCCTCCACCGCCGCGGTCGCCCTGTTCCCCGCCAGCTCCCCGGAGGACGCGGCGAAGCAGTTCGCCCTGATGCGCGCCGACCTGGAGCACTGACGCCCCGGGGCAACCAGCTGGTACACCATCAGCTTCCTTCTCCATCATGGAAGTCGACGGAACAGGGTCTGCTCGGAAAGCTACCTGACCGTTCTCGCGGCGGTCGGGCCGCGACCGGCCGCGAGGGAACTGCGATGCGTTTTTCGGGAGTTGCCTGGACCGGCTCCGGCTCCGGCTTCGCCCGCGTCGACCGACCGCCCGTCACCTGACAAGGGGCCCGTCAGGGGCCCGGGGAACGGCGGGGCCGAGCTGCTGACGGCCGGAGCCCACCGGAAAGTCCGCGCTGCTCCGGGCCGTACGGACAGAACCCGAAGCCAACCCGAAGCCAACCCGAAGCCACCGCACGCACCGGCAGTGCATCCGCAGCAGCCCCGGCCCCGCCGTTCCCCGGGCCCCCGGCGGGCCCCCTCGTGGGGCCCTACTCCCCCCGCTGCGCGGCCCTGCGGAGCGCCGCGGCCTCCATCGCGGCCAGCACGCCGCGCAGTTGCTCGCGCAGCGCCCCGTCGGCGACCCGGCCGTCCTTGAGCTTGGTGCCCGCCTTCGGGACGGACATCGACTCGGGCAGGACGTCCGCGCCCATCATCCGCAGCGTCTCGGTGGTCCAGGCCCGGGCGCGCTCGCCGCCGGTGACGGCCGGGGAGGCGGTGACCACGGCGACCGGCTTGTCGACGAGCTCGCCCCCGCCGACGACCCACTCCAGGGCGTTCTTCAGCACTCCCGACATGCCCGCCGCGTACTCGGGGCAGGCGATCAGGACGGCGTCGGCCGCGGCCAGCCGGGCCCGGAGCTCCAGGACGGGCGCGGGCGGTCCGGCCAGTTCGACGTCGTGCTCGAAGTAGGGCAGCCCGGCCAGCCCCTCGTACAGGGTGAACCGCGTTCCCGGGCCGCACAGCTCGGCGGCGGCCAGCGCCACCTGCCGGTTGAGCGATCCCGCGCGCAGGCTGCCGACGATCCCCACGAACTCCATCTGCCTCTCCCCGTTCCTCGGCCGTGCGTACCGGAGCACATTCTCGGCGACCGGGCGGTCACGCGGGTCCTGACCATGGTCCTGGTCCTGGCCCTGGCCCTGGTCCTGCCCCGGAGCGGGCGGCAGCGGGAGCAGACCGTCGCCGCCGTCCGCGCCCGACCGTCCGGTGGCGGGAAAACCCGTGGACGCGGGGAGGCCGTGCCGCGTAGATTCCGCCGCAGTACCGATCCCACGAGACTGCGGGGTGTTTTGGATGACGGTCCAGGTCGACGCGGCTGAGTTCGAGGAGCCGCGAGAAGACGCCATGACCTCTTCCGACCGAAGGAACCCCCGGAGTGGATCTCCCACGTAGCTTCACCGTCCGCGAGAGCGGCCACCGCATCCACAACCCGTTCACCGACGAGAAGCTGGCCGCCCTCGGCCGCGCGCTCCGGCTGGAGCCCGGCGCGCGCGTCCTGGACCTGGCCAGCGGCTCCGGCGAGATGCTGTGCACCTGGGCCCGCGACCACCGCGTCGTCGGCACGGGGGTGGACATCAGCACGGTCTTCACCGCCCACGCCCGGGCCCGGGCCGTCGAGCTCGGCGTCGCCGACCGGGTCGCCTTCCTGCACGGCGACGCCGCGGAGCACGTCTCCGCGGAGCCCGTCGACCTGGCGTCCTGCCTCGGCGCGACCTGGATCGGCGGCGGCGTCCCCGGCACCGTCCGCCTGCTGGAGCGCAGCCTGCGCCCCGGCGGCACCATGCTGATCGGCCACCCGTACTGGCGCCGCAGGCCCGAGACCCGGGAGGCCGTCGAAGCCTGCTACGCCTCCTCCGTCGACGACTTCCCGTCGCTGGACGGGCAGGTCGCGGAGTTCGGCGCGCTCGGCTACGACGTGGTCGAGATGGTCCTCGCCGACCAGGACAGCTGGGACCGCTACCGCGCCGCCCAGTGGCTCAACATCCGCCGCTGGCTCGACGCCAACCCCGACGACGAACTCGCCCCCGCCATGCGGGAGGAGCTCACCACCGCCCCCGTCTCCTACGTCCGGTACGAACGCGAGCACCTGGGCTGGGGCGTCTTCGCCCTGATGCGCCGCTGACCACCCGGCCGGGGGCCGACCGACCTCGGCGGCCCCCGGTCCCCGGCGGGTGCTAGAAATCCCTGGTGGACGAACACCCCCCGCCCGACGGCCACCCCGCGCCGGACGGCCACCCCGCGCCCCCGACCCTGCGCGTCTTCGTCGCGCTGGCCCCGCCCGACGAGGCCAAGGACGAACTCGCCCGCGCCCTGCGACCCGCGTACGAGGCGCACCCCCGGCTGCGCTGGAACCGGATCGAGGACTGGCACGTCACCCTCGCCTTCCTCGGCGAACTCCCCGCCACCGCCGTACCGCCCCTGCACGCGGCCCTGGCCGACCGCGCCGCCGGGCGACCCGCCCTGCGGCTGGGCCTGCGCGGCAGCGGACACTTCGACGGGCGGCTGCTGTGGAGCGGCATCGACGGCGACCTCGACGGGCTGCACCGCCTCGCCACCGACGTCCGCGCCCTGCTCCGCACCCACGGCCTCGGCTTCCGCGACCGCCCCCTGCACCCCCACCTCACCCTGGCCCGCGCCCGCCGCGACGACCCCCTCGGCATCCCCGCGAGCGCCGCCACCCTCACCGACTTCACCGGCCGCCCCTGGTGGACCCCCCGCCTCCACCTCGTCGGCAGCACCCCCCTCCAGGCCCCCACCCCCCTGCGCTACCGCGACATCGCCTCCTGGCCCCTCACCGTCCCCCCGGACCACCCGAATTCCGGCTGACGCAGCGGGCCGTCCTGCCGGAGGACGGCGGCCGTGACGGACACGGACGAGAACTGGCTCCCGCGGACGACGGCGCGGCACCGTTGGAGCCGGCCGTGGAACCCTGGGCGGACACCCGCCGGCTCCAGCCACAGCAGACCTGCGCCGTCATCACCCGCTCACCGACGACAGACGGCTCCCGGCCCGGCTCCCGGGGCGCGAACGTTTCAGCGGGGCGGTGGGCCCGGAGCTGGGCGGACCGGGGTGGGGGCGGGGGCGGGCTGGGTGGGGTGATTGACATGTTCGGGGCCCGCTTCCCACCATGGGAGCGCTCCCAGAGCGTGTCCGCAGCCCCACCTGCCCGCGCGGCACCGTACTGCCGCACGGTCGCAGTCCGCACAGTTCGGTTCCCCGTCCACCCGTCCGGTTCCGCGGCGCACCCGGCCGCGGGGCGGGCGCCCCACCCGGGAGGAACGACCCCCCATGCTGTTCCGCAGGAGACCAGCCGGTTCCGGCACCCGTCCGCTCGGCGCGGCGGCCTCGGCGGTGCTGGCCGTCGCGGCCGCGGCGCTGCCGCTGTCCGCCCCCGTCACCGCTGCCGCCGCCGACACCGCCCCCGCGGGCGACACCACGGTGACGGTGAACGCGAGCGCGGGCCTGGGCACCGTCAGCCCCGACGCGCTCGGCGTCAACGCCGCGATCTGGGACTCGCACATGAACGACCCGGAGGTGGTGTCGCTGTACAAGGAGGCCGGGATCGGCGCGCTGCGCTACCCCGGCGGCTCGTACGCGGACATCTACCACTGGGTCGACCACACCGCGCCGGGCGGCTACGTCGCCCCGGGCACCGGGTTCGACGCGTTCATGGGGACGGTGAAGGCGTCCGGCGCGCAGCCGATCCTGATCGCCAACTACGGTTCCGGCACGCCGCAGGAGGCCGCGGACTGGGTCCGGTACGCCAACGTCACCAAGGGGTACGGGGCGAAGTACTGGGAGATCGGCAACGAGGTCTACGGCAACGGCGTCTACGGCAACGGCTGGGAGAACGACACCCACGCCGACAAGTCGCCGGACGAGTACGCCCGCGAGGTGAAGGCGTACGCCGCGGCGATGAAGGCCGTCGACCCGACCGTCAAGATCGGCGCGGTGCTGACCATGCCGGGCAACTGGCCGGACGGGATCGTCGCGTCCGGTGACAGCGGCGACTGGAACCACACCGTGCTGGCGGCCGTCGCGCACGACGTCGACTTCGTCAGCGTGCACTGGTACCCGAACGCGGGCGGCGGCGACGGGGCGCTGGCCGCGGTGCAGCAACTGCCCGGCCAGCTGCGGGAGGTGCGCAACCTGCTGGACCGGTACGCGGGCGCCGACTCGGCGGGCATCGGCATCGCGATGACCGAGGTGAACTCGGAGTCCGGCAACGGCGCGCTGACCAGCCGTCCGAACGGCCTGTTCGCGGCCGAGGCGATGAGCACCGCGCTGGAGAACGGCGTCTTCAGCGTCGACTGGTGGGACACCCACAACGGCGTCGGCCCGATCACCACCGTCAACGGCGAGACCGACTACGGCGACATGGGCCTGCTGTCCAGCGGCGGCTGCAACGGCAGCGTCTGCGAGCCGGCCGTGAACACCCCGTTCGCGCCGTACCACGGCATCAAGGCGCTGGGCGCGCTCAGCGACCCGGGCGACACCATGCTGGCCTCCGCGGCCTCCGGTGCCGAGGTCTCCTCGCACGCGGTGCTGCGCGCCAACGGCGACCTCAGCGTGCTGCTGCTGAACAAGAGTTCCAGCACCGCGCACACCGTGGACCTGCGCTACCGGGGCTTCACCGCGGACGGCTCGGCCCCCGCCGTCCGGCGCTGGGCGCCCGGCGACGACGGCCTGGTCGACGCGACCGGCACCGCCACCGCCACCGCCGCGTCCGCGACCCTCGCCCCGTACTCGATCACCGTGCTGACCGTGCACCCGAAGCCCGGCACCGGCCCGTCCGCGGCGACCGTGGGCGCGCCCGGCACGCCGCGCACCACCTCGGTCGGCGCCAACACCGTCGCGCTCAGCTGGCCGGCGGCCACCGGCGCGGTGGACCGCTACGAGGTGTACGAGCAGCTCGGCACGACCGTCCAGCTGCTGGGCTCGTCCACCGGCACCTCCGCCACCCTCTACAACCTGCCGCCCGGCTCCCGGCACACCGTCAACGTGCTGGCCCGCGACCAGGCCGGGCACCTCTCCCGCCCGTCCGCCCCGCTGACCTTCACCACCGGGACCCCCGGCGACAGCACCTGCACCGTGACCTACCAGGTCACCGCGGGCTGGGGCAACGGCTTCGTCGCCAGCGTCGTGGTGAACAACCTCGGCCCGGCCGACATCGACGGCTGGACGCTGGACTTCGACTGGCCCTCCACCGGGCAGTCCGTCGGCTCCTGGTGGAACGCGAACGTGGTCGGCACCGGCCAGCACGTCCGGGTCACCAACGGCGAGTACAACGGCCACCTGGTGCCGAACGGCGGCAACTCCGCGGACTTCGGCTTCGTCGGCAACAACAACGGCGCCAACCCGTCCCCGACGGTCTTCCGCCTGAACGGGACGGTCTGCCGCACCATCAGCTGACCGCACCACCGCACCACCACACCACCGGGCGCGGGCCCGGCGGGGGGACACCTTCCTCCCGCCGGGCCCGCGCCCGTTCCTGCTTCCGCCGCCACTTCCACTTCCGCGCAAGGGAGTTCAGGGCTGCGGGGTCCAGGCGGCGACGAGGTCGAGCAGGCCCGGGAAGCGCGCGTTCAGGTCGTCGACCCGGACCTGGCTGCGGCGTTCGAGGCCGTACTGCCGCTGGCGGGTGACGCCGGCCTCGCGCAGCGCCTTGAAGTGGTGGGTGAGCGAGGACTTCGGGCGGTCCAGGCCGAACCAGTGGCAGGAGTGGTCGAACTCCTCGGACTCCAGCAGGAGTTTGCGGACGATGGTGAGCCGCAGCGAGGAGCTGAGCGCACCCATCACCTCCTCCAGCCGCAGGTCCGCGACGGCCGTCGCGGTGCGCTCCGGATCGGCTCCCGCGCTGGCCGCCGCCGCGCTGCTGGCCGGGGCCGGGCAGGGGCTGGGGCAGTTGGGCGGCCTGTCGCTGCTCAACTCCGCCGTTCCGCCGCGCCGTCTCGCCGAGGCCAACGCCGCCCTGAACGTGGGCGGTTACCTGCCGGCCGGCCTGCTCCCCGTCTCCGCCGGGTACCTCAGCGACGCGGTGGGCCTGACCACGGGCGCCACCGTCTTCGCCGCCGCCCTCGCCGCCCTGGCGCTCCTCGGCGCCGTCCTGGTCCTGACCGCCCCGCGCAGCGCCACCGCCCCATTCATCGGAGGAGAGATGAAGGCAACGGGGAGAGCGTTGGAAAATAATCGGCGAAACACCCAGAAATCCCCCAGCGATCGGTGAATACATCGGATGACTACTTGTCGGGCTGCGGACCCACGGCCTAGGGTCGTGCCGCTCGACCGACCGCCCCAGGCCCAGGAGGACCCCCATGAAGCTGCTGCGCATCGGCGCACCCGGCGAGGAAGTGCCCGCGGTGCTGGCCGCGGACGGGAGCGTGCGTTCGCTGGCCGCGCTGACCGGTGACGTGGACGGGGCGTTCCTGGCCGGGGGCGGGGTCGAGCGGGTGCGGGCGGCGCTCGCGGCGGGGGAACTGCCGGTGCTGGACGCCGAGGGGGTGCGGGTCGGGGCGCCGGTGGCCCGGCCGGGGAAGGTGGTGTGCGTCGGCCTCAACTTCCGTGACCACGCGGCGGAGACGGGCGCGGCGATCCCGACCCGTCCGGTGGTGTTCATGAAGGACCCGGCGACGGTGGTGGGCCCGTACGACGAGGTGCTGATCCCGCGCGGCTCGGTGAAGACCGACTGGGAGGTGGAGCTGGCGGTGGTGATCGGGCGGCGGGCCCGCTACCTGGGCTCCTCCGAGGACGCGGCGGCCTGTGTGGCCGGGTACGCGATCAGCAACGACGTCTCGGAGCGGGAGTTCCAGTTGGAGTTCTCCGCGCAGTGGGACATCGGCAAGTCCTGCGAGACCTTCAACCCGCTGGGCCCGTGGCTGGTGACGCCCGACGAGGTGGGCGATCCGCAGGCGCTGGGGATGCGGCTGTCGGTCAACGGGCAGGTGCGGCAGCACGGCGACACCAAGGAGATGGTCTTCGACGTCGCGTACCTGATCCGGTACCTGAGCCAGTACATGGTGCTCAACCCCGGCGACGTGATCAACACCGGCACCCCGGCCGGTGTCGCGCTCGGCCTGCCCGGCCTGCCGTACCTGCGGGCGGGGGACGTGGTCGAGCTGTCCGTGGACGGGCTCGGCACCCAGCGCCAGACCTTCGTCGACGCGTGAGCGGGCCCGTGAACGCCGCCGCGGCCCGGATCACCGCGCTGGACACGTACGACGTCCGCTTCCCGACCTCGCGCGAGCTGGACGGCTCGGACGCGATGAACCCCGACCCGGACTACTCGGCCGCCTACCTGGTGCTGCGCACCGACGCCGGGGACGGGCTGGAGGGGCACGGCTTCACCTTCACCATCGGCCGCGGCAACGACGTGCAGGTCGCCGCGATCGACGCGCTGCGCCCGTACGTGCTGGGGCGGCCCGTGGCCGAGTTGTGCGCCGACCCCGCCTCGCTCTCCCGCGACCTGGTCGGTGACAGCCAACTGCGCTGGTTGGGGCCGGAGAAGGGGGTGATGCACATGGCGATCGGCGCCGTCCTCAACGCGGTGTGGGACTTGGCGGCCAAGCGGGCCGGCCTGCCGCTGTGGCGGCTGCTCGCGCAGGCCGAACCGGAGTGGCTGGTCTCCCAGGTCGACTTCCGCTACCTGAGCGACGCCCTCACCCCCGAGCGGGCCCTGGAGCTGCTGCGCAGGGGCCGCCCGGGCGCGCAGGAGCGGACGGCGAGGCTCCTGGAGCGCGGCTACCCCGCGTACACCACCTCGCCCGGCTGGCTCGGCTACGACGACGCGAAGCTGACCCGCCTCGCGCAGCAGGCCGTCGCGGACGGCTTCACCCAGATCAAGCTGAAGGTCGGCGCGGACCTCGCCGACGACGTGCGCCGCCTGCGCACCGCCCGCGCCGCCGTCGGGCCGGACGTGCGGATCGCGATCGACGCCAACCAGCGGTGGGACGTCGCGCAGGCGATCGAGTGGACCAACGCCCTGGCCCCCTTCGGCCCGTACTGGATCGAGGAGCCCACCAGCCCCGACGACGTGCTGGGCCACGCCGCCGTGCGCCGGGCCGTCGCGCCGGTGAAGGTCGCCACCGGCGAGCACGTGCAGAACCGGATCGTGTTCAAGCAGCTGCTGCAGGCCGGGGCGGTCGACGTGCTGCAACTGGACGCGGCCCGGGTCGGCGGCGTCAACGAGAACCTGGCGGTGCTGCTGCTGGCGGCGGAGTTCGGCGTCCCGGTGTGCCCGCACGCGGGCGGGGTCGGCCTGTGCGAACTCGTCCAGCACCTGTCGATGTTCGACTACGTCGCGCTGTCGGGGACGGTGGCGGACCGGACGATCGAGTACGTCGACCACCTGCACCAGCACTTCACCGACCCGGTGGTGATCGTGAACGGCCACTACGCGGCGCCCACCGCGCCCGGCTTCTCCGCCACCGTGCACCGCACCTCGATCGACACCTACCGCTACCCCGACGGCACCTACTGGGCAGAGGAGTTGAACACGTGACGGACCTCCAGGGCCTGCGCGCGATCGTCACCGGCGGCGCCTCCGGCATCGGCCTGGCCACCGCCCGGCTGCTCGCCGAGCGCGGCGCCGCCGTCGCCGTCCTCGACCTCGACCCGGGCGACGCGCCGCTGGGCTTCACCGCCGACGTGGCCGACGACGCCTCGGTGCGCGCGGCCGTCGCCGCGGCCGCCGAAGCGCTCGGCGGGATCGACGTCCTGGTCAACAACGCCGGGATCGGCGCGGCCGGGACGGTCGCCGACAACGACGACGCGCAGTGGCACCGCGTGCTGGACGTCAACGTGCTCGGCATCGTCCGCACCACCCGCGCCGCCCTCCCCCACCTGCGCGCCTCCGTACTGTCCCGTCCGGGAGCGACCGCCGCGATCGTCAACACCTGCTCGATCGCCGCCACCGCCGGGCTCCCGCAGCGCGCCCTGTACTCCGCCTCCAAGGGCGCCGTGCTGTCGCTGACCCTCGCGATGGCCGCCGACCACGTCCGCGAGGGCATCCGGGTCAACTGCGTCAACCCCGGTACGGTGGACACCCCCTGGGTCGGCCGCCTGCTGGACGCCGCCGACGACCCGGCCGCCGAACGCGCCGCCCTCGCCGCCCGCCAGCCCACCGGACGCCTGGTCTCCGCCGAGGAGGTCGCCGCGGCGATCGCCTACCTCGCCTCCCCGGCCGCGGCCTCCACCACCGGCACCGCGCTCGCCGTCGACGGCGGCATGCACGGCCTGCGCCTGCGACCGGCGGCGTCATGACCGTCCGCACCCTGGGCCGCTCCCGAGTGCCGGTCAGCGCACTGTCGTTCGGTGCGGCGGCCATCGGCAACCTGTTCACCGCCGTCACCGACCACCAGGCCGAGCAGGCCGTCCACACCGCCTTCGCCTGCGGCTACCGCCACTTCGACACCGCGCCGCACTACGGCCTCGGCCTCTCCGAGCGCCGCCTCGGCGCCGCGCTGCGCCACCACCCCCGCGACGCCTACACCCTCGCCACCAAGGTCGGCCGCCTCCTCGTCCCCGACCGACAGCCCGGCACCGACCCGGAGTTCGCCGTCCCCGCCACCCACCGCCGGGTGTGGGACTTCAGCGCCGACGGCGTCCGCCGCTCCCTCGAAGCCAGCCTGGAGCGCCTGGACACCGACCGGATCGACCTCGTCCACCTGCACGACCCCGACGACCACGCCGAGCAGGCCCTCACCCAGGCCTACCCGGCGCTGGAGCGCCTGCGCGCCGAGGGCGTGATCGGCGCCATCGGCATCGGCATGAACCAGGCCGCGCTGCCCGCCCGGTTCGTCCGCGACACCGACATCGACGCCGTCCTGCTCGCCGGGCGCCACACCCTGCTCGACCGCACCGGCCTCGACGAACTCCTCCCCCTCGCGGCCGAGCGCGGCGTCTCCGTCATCAACGCGGGCGTCTTCAACTCCGGGCTGCTCGCCGCCCCCCGCCCCGGCGCCCCCTACGACTACGCCCCCGCCCCGCCCGAGGTGCTCGCCCGCGCCCTCGCCCTCCAGGAGGTGTGCGAGCGCCACGGCGTGCCGCTGCGCGCCGCCGCCCTCCACTACGCCGCCGCGCACCCGGCCGTCGCCACCGTCCTGGTCGGCGTCCGAAGCCCCGAACAGGCCCGGGACAGCGCCGAGTTGCTGCACCGACCCGTCCCCGCCGCACTCTGGGCGGAGCTCGCGGAAGCCGGACTGCTCCCCGCGGACGCGCCGACTCCGGGGGCTCCCGCGGGCGCCTGGCTATCCTGAGGGACCCGATCACCCCGAGGAGCTGCGGACCCGTGCCAGTCACCGACGAGGCCATCGTCAAGATCAAGGAGATGATCCTCGGCGGCGAGCTCGCCCCCGGCGCCAGGCTGCCGAAGGAGGCGGACCTGGCCGAGCGCCTCGGCCTGTCCCGCAACTCGCTGCGCGAGGCGGTCAAGGCGCTGTCGCTGATCCGGGTGCTGGACGTCCGGCAGGGCGACGGCACCTACGTCACCAGCCTGGAGCCCGAACTCCTGCTGGACACCCTGGCGTTCGTGGTCGACTTCCACCGGGACGACACCGTCCTGCACTTCCTGGAGGTGCGCCGGATCCTCGAACCCGAGGCCACCGCGCTGGCCGCGCGCGCCATGTCCGACGCCCAGCTGACCGCCCTCGGCGAGCTGCTCGCCGCCCTCCCCGACGACGCCCCGCTGGACGAACTCCTGGCCAACGACCTGGAGTTCCACCGGCTGATCGCCACCGGCTCCGGGAACCCGGTCCTGGTCTCGCTGCTGGACGGCATCTCCGCGCCCACCACCCGGGCCCGGATCTGGCGCGGCCTCACCGAGGAGGGCGCCGCCGCCCGCACCCGGGCGCAGCACCGCGAGATCCACGCGGCGCTCGCCCACCGGGACGCCGAACTGGCCCGGGCGCTGGCCCTGGTGCACGTCTGCGGGGTCGAGCGGTGGCTGCGCGACACCCTGGGTGGGGAGGGTGCGTTCAATACCCCTGGCAGCAAGGACAGTTGAGATTCCGTTCCGAAGGGGACCATGGTGACCACCGCTCCGAACGCCGCACTCCCCTCCCCCGGCGGGCCGTCGGCGGCCGCGGGCCGGATCGACGCCCACCACCACCTGTGGGATCCGGCCCCCCGCGTGCACGACTGGCTGGCGGAGCCCGGACTCGCCCCGCTGCGGCGGGCGTTCACCGTCGACGAGCTGCGTCCGCAGGCCGCGGCGGCCGGGGTCGGCGGGACGGTGCTGGTGCAGACCGTCACCGTGGCCGGGGAGACGCCCGAACTGCTCGCCGTCGCGGCGGCCGATCCGCTGGTGCGGGGTGTGGTCGGCTGGGTCGATCTGACCGCCCCGGACGTCACCGACGTGCTCACCGCGCTGCGCGAACTCCCGGGCGGGGAGCGGCTGGTGGGCGTCCGGCACCAGGTGCAGTCGGAGCCCGACCCGCGGTGGCTGCTGCGGCCCGGGGTGCTGCGCGGCCTGGCGGCGGTCGCCGATGCGGGGCTGGCGTACGACCTGGTGGTGCGGCCGCACCAGCTGCCCGCCGCGGCCGAGGCTGCCGACCGGCTTCCGCAACTCACCTTCGTGCTGGACCACTTGGGCAAGCCACCGATCGCCTCCGGCCCGGCCGGGCTGGGCCCGTGGGCGGCGGCGCTGCATGCGTTCGCGGCCCGACCCAACACCTGCGGCAAGCTCTCCGGCCTTACCACCGAGGCGAGTTGGCGCACCTGGACGGTCGCGGACCTGCGGCCCTGGGCGGAGGCCGCCCTGGAGTGCTTCGGCCCGGAGCGGCTGATGTTCGGCTCGGACTGGCCGGTGTGCCTGCTGGCGGCGGACTACGCCGGGGTGGTGGCCGCCGCCGAGGAGCTGACCGGGCAGCTCTCCGACCCGGAGCGCGGCGCCGTGTTCGGCGGCACCGCGACCCGGGTCTACCGGCTCTGAACGAGCCCCTCGCGGCGGGCGGACCGGCCTCGGGCCTCCGGCCGACCGAACCCGGCCCCCGGCGGGCCGGTCTCAGGCCCCCGGGAGGCGGTCGAGCAGTGCGGTGAAGTCGGTGGCGGGGGCGAGGGTGCCGAAGGCCTGGCCGCGGTCGCCGGCCAGCCGGGAGGCGCAGAAGGCGTCGGCGACGGCGGCGGGGGCGTGCCGGACCAGCAGCGAGCCCTGGAGCACCAGCGCGGCGCGTTCGATGACCCGGCGGGCGCCGAGTTGGCTGTCCGCGGTGGGGCGGAGTTCCGTGCGCAGGTCGCGCCAGGCGGCGTCGAGGCGGGGGTCGGCACCCGCGGCGAGGTCGATCTCGGCGGCGAGGGCGTCGAGCGTCTCGGGTTCGCGGGCCAGGGCGCGCTGCAGGTCGAGGGCGGTGACGTTGCCGGAGCCCTCCCAGATGCTGTTGAGCGGGGCCTCGCGGTAGAGCCGGGGCAGGCCGGAGGCCTCGTCGTAGCCGTTGCCGCCGAGGCACTCCAACGCTTCGGCGACGGCGGCGGGTTGGCGCTTGCACACCCAGTACTTGGCGACGGCGGTGGCGATCCGCAGGAAGGCGCGTTCGGCGCCGTCGCCGTGCCGGGCGCGGTCGGCGGCTCCGGCCAGCCGCAGGGCGAGGGTGGTGGCGGCCTCGGATTCGAGCGACAGGTCGGCGAGGACGTTGCGCATCAGCGGCTGGTCGATCAGCAGGGCGCCGAAGGCGGCGCGGTGCCGGGCGTGGTGGGCGGCCTGGGCGAGGGCGGCGCGGGTGCCCGCGGCGGAGCCGAGGACGCAGTCGAGCCGGGTCATGGTGACCATCTCGATGATGGTGCGCACGCCCTTGCCCTCGGCGCCGACCAGCCAGGCCACGGTGTCGTCGAACTCGGGTTCGCTGCTGGCGTTGGCGCGGTTGCCGAGCTTGTCCTTGAGGCGCTGGATGCGGAAGGTGTTGCGCTCGCCGTCGGGCAGCACCCGCGGCACGAGGAAGCAGGACAGGCCGCCGGGCGCCTGGGCGAGGACGAGGAACAGGTCGTTCATCGGCGCGCTGGTGAACCACTTGTGGCCGCGCAGCCGCCAGCTGCCGTCGGGCTGTTCGGTCGCGGTGGTGCTGTTGGCGCGGACGTCGCTGCCGCCCTGCTTCTCGGTCATCCCCATGCCCGCGAGCAGTCCGCGCTTGCCGGTGGGGGTGCGCAGGCCGGGGTCGTAGCTGCGGCTGGTGAGCAGGGGCTCGTAGGTGGCGGCGAGTGCGGGGGCGTGGCGCAGCGCGGGGACGACGGCGTACGTCATGGAGACGGGGCAGAGGTGGCCGGGTTCCAGGGTGGTGGCGACCATGAAGCCCGCGGCGCGGGCGACGTGGGCGCCGGGGCGGGGGTCGGCCCAGGCGGCTCCGGCCAGGCCGGCGCCGACCGAGAGGTCCATCAGGTGGTGGTAGGCGGGGTGGAACTCGACCTCGTCGACGCGGTGGCCGTAGCGGTCGTGGGTGCGCAGTTCGGGTTCGTGGCGGTTGGCCTGGTCGGCCCAGTGCTGGGCCTGCTCGCTGCCGGCCAGGCGGCCGAGGCGGTGGAGTTCCTCGCGGTGCCAGCCGGCGCCCTCGCGGTCGAGGCCTTCCAGCAGGACGGCGTCCTGGGCGACGTCGTGGCCGGTCAGCGGCGGTGCCTGGTTGGTGACCCGGTGGGTGGCGGCGGTGGGGTGGCTGGCGGGCACGGGGGCCTCCGGGAGGGTGTGGGGGTTCGTACGGGAGGGGGCGGGGTTCCGGCGGTGTCAGGCGAGGGGGGCGCCCGCGCAGCGCAGTGCCGTGGCGGTGAGGTCGGCGAGCAGGGCCTCGGTGTCGGCGTCCTCGGGTGCGCCGAGCGGGTCGACCAGGACCTCGCCGATGGCACCGGTGAGCGCGGCGGCGGTGATCTCGCCGTTCTGGGCGGGCAGCGCGCCGGTGGCGACGCCCTCGCGGACCACCTCGGCGAACAGGGCGCGGTAGCGGCGGCGGAAGGCGAGGCGTTCGGCGCCGACGGCGGGTTCGGCGGGGGCGGCGAGCAGGGCGTGGGCGAGGCCGCGGTTCTCCAGGGCGCGGCGGGCGAACACCTCGACGCCGCGGGCGAGCCGTTCGACCGGGTCGCCGGGGCCGTGCAGGACTTCGCCGAGCACCTCCACCTCGCGTCCGGCGGCGCGCCGGAACACCTCGACGGCGAGCGCCGCCTTGGACGGGAAGTGCTGGTAGACGGAGCCGGCGGCGATCCCGGCGGCGTCGGCGACGGCCGTCACCGAGGCCTGCGACCAGCCGACCTCCGCGACGACCTCGGTGGCGCAGCCGACGAGGTGCTCCCGGGCGGCGGTGAGCCGGTGGATTTCGGCTGGGGTCTTGCGGTAGGCCATGAAAGAAGTGAACCATCATTCACAGCTTCCCGCCAAGGGCCCGCCCCACCGGCCCGGCACGTCAGGAGAACGTGATGCACCTCAGTGCCCTGTTGGACGGCGCCGTTCGCTCGGGCCGCGACCAGGAGGCCGTCGTCTACCGCGAACAGCGCTGGACGTACGGCGAGTTCGCCGCGGCCGCCCGGCGCGCCGCGACCGTGCTGCACGACGCCGGGGTGCGCCCCGGCGACCGGGTCGCGGTGATGACGCTCAACACCCCGGCGTTCCTGTTCGCCGCCTTCGGGGCCTGGTACGCGGGCGCGGTGCTGGTGCCGGTCAACCACAAGCTGCAGACCGCCGAGGTGGCCCGCCAACTCGCCCACTGCGGGGCCCGGTTGGTCATCGTGGACGCCGAGGTCGGCGAGCGCGCCACCGGCGCCGACCCGGGCGTCCGCCGGCTGGTCAGCCACCCCGACGCGGCCCCGGAGCAGCGCCCCGCCGACTCCTTCGAGTCCCTGGTGGCCGCCGCCGAACCCTGGAGCGGCGAGCCGGGCCCGGACACCGACACCGCCCAGGTCCTCTACACCTCCGGCACCTCCGGCGCCCCCAAGGGCTGCGTGCACACCCACCGCGGCATCGCCCTGACCGCCACCTACACCGCCGCCGCGATCCCGCTGCGCCGCGACGAGCGCTTCCTGGTCTGCATGCCGATCTGGCACGCCTCCCCGCTCAACAACTGGACCCTGGGCACCCTGCTGCTGGGCGCCACGGTGGTGCTCCAGCGCGAGTACGAGCCGCGCGGCATGCTGGAGGCGATCCAGCGCGAACGCGTCACCGCCCTGTTCGGCGCCCCGATCGCCCTGCTCGCGCCCCTGCAGGCCGTCCCGGACCTCGCCTCGTACGACCTGTCCTCCGTCCGCTCCTGGATCTACGGGGCCGGGCCGCTGGACGCCGACAGCGCGCGCCGCCTGATGGCCGCGTACGGCTCCGACCAGTTCCACCAGGTGTACGGGATGAGCGAGACCGGCCCGGTCGGGGCCTCGCTCTCCCCCGCCGAGCAGGTCGCCAAGGCCGGGGCGATCGGACGCGGCGGCATGCCCGGCGTCGACCTGCGGGTGGTCCGCCCGGACGGGAGCGACGCCGGGGCCGGGGAGAGCGGCGAGATCTGGCTGCGCTCGGACACCCGGATGGTCGGCTACCTGGACGACCCGGCCGCCACCGCCGAGGCGTTCGCGGGCGACTGGTACCGCAGCGGCGACCTCGGGCGGGTCGACGCGGACGGGTTCGTCACCGTCGTCGACCGGATCAAGGACGTGATCATCACCGGCGGCGAGAACGTCGCCTCCCAGGAGGTCGAGGGCGCCCTGCGCGGCCACCCCGACGTCCTGGACGTCGCCGTGGTCGGCCGGCCGCACCCGCAGTGGGGCGAGACCGTGGTCGCCGTCGTGGTCGCCCGGGACGGCTCCGCCCTGGACACCGCGGCGATGCGGGCCTGGCTGGAACCGCGGATCGCCCGCTACAAGGTCCCGCGCGAACTGGTGCTGCGCGACCAGCTGCCGCGCACCCCCTCCGGGAAGGTCACCAAGCACGTGCTGCGCGCCGAACTGACCGCCCCCGGCGCCCGGGCCTGAACCGCTTGGCTAAGGTCGGCCGCATGGTCGAGGAGCGGATGCGCAGGGGCCCGGGGCGGCCGAGGCAGGAGCACGTCACCGCCTCGGTGCTCGACGCCGTGGTGGAGCTGGTCGCCGAGCACGGCATGGGCGCCCTCACCATGGACGCCGTCGCCGCCCGGGCCGGCGTCGGCAAACCCGCCATCTACCGGCGCTGGCCCACCAAGCAGGACCTGCTCATCGCCGCCGCCGAGTCGCGGATCGGCCCGCTCGCCGTCCCCGACACGGGCGACTTCCGCACCGAGCTGCGCGCCGTCCTGACCGCCCGGATGAACGCCTACCGGCAGCCCGGCGTCAACCGGCTGCTCGCCGGGGTGATCGGCTCCGCCGCCGAGGCGGGCGCCGAGCCCGGCGCCTACCAGGCGTACACGGCCCGGGTGATGGGCGAGACCCGGCACCTGCTGGAACGCGGCGCGGCCCGCGGCGACGTCCGCCCCGACGTCGACCTCGGGGCCGCGGCGACCCTGGTGGCGGCCGCGCTGGTGTTCCGGATGGTCGCCGAGCAGCAGCTGCCCGACGAGCAGCTGGTCGAGTCGGTGGTGGAGCTGATCGCCCGGGCAGTCGCCACCGCCCCGTGAACCGACGCCATGAACCGGCGCCCCCGCACCGCACCCGGGCCGAGCCCGGGCCGAGCCCGCGCTGACCTGCACTGACCCGCGCTGACCTGCGCTTTCGAGCGGCGCACCGACGAGGCGAACCCGTCGGTGCGCCGCTCCGGCATGCCCGCGTCCGGTGCGCGCGGCCCTGATCCCGCGTCAGAAACACGTCCGTCCCGAACCCTTGCCCCGGCCCGCCCGAATATCGATACTTCCGGTTACGTAATCAGCGTCCACTGCTGGGAGGAACCCGCATGCACGCCGTCGCGACCACCCCCGTCGCCCACCCCCGCCCCGTCCTGGACAAGCCCCTGATGCACTACGGGAGCCGCGTCCTGGACCGCCTCGCCCCCGGGGCCGAACCGTCCCGCCACGAGCTGCTGGAGGTCCGGCCGCTCACCCCGCACTTCGGCGCCGTCCTCGGCGGCGTCGACCTGACCCGGCCGATCGGCGAGGCGCTCGCCGAGGAGCTGCGGCGGGCCCTGGCCGAGTGGAAGGTGGTGTTCTTCCGCGGCCAGCACGGCTTCACCGCCGAGCACCAGCTCGCCCTGTCCGCCGTCTGGGGCCCGCCCGAACCCAACCCGTTCTTCCCGAGGACCGGCACCGCGGGCGTCTCCCGCCTCGCCAAGGACGCCAAGGCCGCGGGCAACAAGAACATCTGGCACAGCGACCACTCCTTCATGGTCAACCCGGCCCTCGGATCGGTGCTGCGCGCCGTCGAGGTCCCGGCCGCGGGCGGCGACACCATGTGGGCCGACATGGCCGCCGCGTACGACAACCTCCCCGCCGACCTGAAGGAGCGCATCGACGGCCTCACCGCCGTCCACGACTGGCTGCCGAGCTGGGGCGCCCTGATGAACGAGGAGCAGCAGGCCGCCTTCCGCCTGCAGTGGCCGCAGGTCGAGCACCCCGTGGTGGTCCGCCACCCGCGCACCGGGCGCCGCACCCTGTACGTCAACGAGCCGTTCACCACCCGCATCGTCGGGCTCTCCGCGGAGGAGAACCGCGAACTCCTCGACCTGCTGGTGCTCCAGGCCCGCATCCCCGAGTACCAGGTCCGCTTCCACTGGGAGCCCGACTCGATCGCGGTCTGGGACAACATCGCCACCCAGCACTACGCGATCAACGACTACTTCCCGCAGCGCCGCGTGATGGAGCGGATCGCCATCGCCGGGGTCCCGCTCTCCTGACCCCGCCGGGCCCGTGCGCACCCGGCGGAGCGCACGGCCCCCACCCCTTCCGCCTCCCCGAGGCACTCCCTCCCCTCCCCGAGGCGCCCCGAGGCACCCTCTTCCCGAGGCCCCCCTTTCCCGAGGCACCCCCTCCCTCCCCCAGGAGCCCCCATGGCCGAGGTGTCCACCGCTTCCCCGCGCCCCGCCCGGTCCGCACCGGCCACCGGCGGCAGCGGCGTCCGCGCCTGGACGGTGACCGCGCTGCTGGTCGCCCTGATGATGGTCAACTTCGCGGACAAGTCCGTCCTGGGCCTGGCCGCCGACGAGATCCGCGCCGACCTGCACCTGAGCGCCACCCAGTTCGGCCTGGCCAACGGCGCGTTCTTCCTGCTGTTCTCGGCGGCCGCCGCGGTCGTCGGCCTGGCCGCCGACCGCCTGTCGCCCAAGGTGCTGCTGCTGGTGATGGCCGTCCTGTGGTCGGTGGCCCAGGTCCCGGCCGCGATCGGCGGCGGCCTCGCGGTCCTGGTCACCTCGCGCGTCCTGCTGGGCGCCGCCGAGGGGCCCGCCTTCCCGGTCGCCCAGCACGCCGCCCTCGCCTGGTTCCCGGACCACCGGCGCAACCTGCCCGGCGCGCTGGTCACCCTCGGCGTCACCCTCGGCGTGATCGTCTCCGCGCCCACCCTGTCCTGGGTCATCCAGCACCACGGCTGGCGGACCGCCCTGTGGGCCCTGGCCGCGGTGGGCCTGGTGTGGGCCGCCGCGTGGAAGGCCCTGGGCGCCGACGGCCGACACGCGGTCGAGGCCCCGGCCGCCACCGCCTCCCCCACCGCTCACGCCGCCGCTCCCGCCGCCGCTCCCGCCGTGCCGTACCGACGGATCTTCCGCACCCGGACCTGGATCGGCGCCACCCTCGCCTACTTCACCAGCTACTGGACGGTCGCCCTGATGCTGGTGTGGCTGCCCTCCTACCTGCGCAACGCCCTCGGCTACTCCGCCGACCGGGCCGGCACCGTGGTCGCCGCCCCCTGGGCCGTCGGCGCCCTCGTGCTGCTGGCCCAGGCCGCGGTCACCGCCCGCCTGATGCGGCGCGGCGTCAGCAGCCGCCGCGCCCGCGGCTGGGTCGGCGGCGTGCTGCTCGCCGTCGGCGCCGCGTGCTGCCTGGCCGTGCCGCTCGCCGACGGGCAGGGCGCGCGGACGGTGCTGGTCGCCCTCGGCTTCGGCTTCGGCGGCTCGTACGCGACCGTCGCCGCCACCACCGTCGCCGAACTCGCCCCGCCCGCCCGCAGCGGCGGCTCCCTCGGCGTGATGAACGCGACGGTGACGGCCGCCGGACTCGCCGCCCCCGCCCTGGTCGGCGCCCTGGTCGACGCCCGGGGGACGGCCGGCTACCAGCACGCCGTCCTGGTCTCCGGCCTGCTGCTGGCCGTGGGCGCGGTCGCGTCCTTCCTGCTCGTCGACCCGGCCCGGGACACCGCCCGGCTCGCCGCCTGACCGCCCGTCCCGCCCTGAGGAGCCCGCCCCCGATGAACGCACAGCCCGACCGCACCCCTGCCTCCGCCCCGAGTACCGATCACCTCGACCGGGCCGTCGCCGAACTGCGCGCGCACGCCGCGTCCTGGACGGCCACCCCGCTGGCCGAACGGATCGGCCTGCTCGAACGGATGCTCCCCCGGATCGCCGGACGGGCCGAGGCCATGGTCGCCGACTCCGCCCGCGCCAAGGGCTACCCCGCCGACTCCCCCTGGGCCGCCGAGGACTGGGTCACCGCGCCCTGGGCCCTGGCCCAGACCGTCCGCGCCCACCTGCACGTCCTGCGCCGCCTGGCCCGCGGCGACGGCCCGGTGCCCGCCTCGGCCGTCCGCGAACGGGACGGGCGGGCCTTCGTCGACGTCTTCCCCGCCACCCTCTCCGACCGCCTGCTGCTGAACGGCTTCAGCGCCCGGGTGTGGACCCTCCCCGGCACCACCCGCGCCCGGGTGCTGGAACGCGCCGCCGGCGAGTACCGCGGCCGGGCCGGACGCCCCGCGGTCGCCCTGGTCCTCGGCGCGGGCAACGTCCCGGCGATCACCCCGCTCGACGTCCTGCACAAGCTGTACGCGGAGGGGCAGGTCGTCCTCGCGAAGATGAACCCCGTCAACGCCTACCTGCGCCCGCACTTCGAGGAGGTGTTCCGCGAGTTCGTCGACCGCGGCTGGGTCCGGTACGTCGACGGCGGCGCCGCCGAGGGCGCCCACCTCACCGCCCACGCCGGCATCGACACCGTCCACGTCACCGGCAGCGAACGCACCCACGACGCCATCGTCTGGGGCACCGACGACCGGGCCGAGCACCGCCGCCGCACGGACACCCCGCGCATCGACAAGCCCGTCACCAGCGAACTCGGCGGCATCAGCCCGTGCATCGTCGTCCCCGGGCCGTGGAGCGCCGCGGACTTCCGCTACCAGGCCGAGCACATCGCCACCAGCAAGCTCAACAACTCCGGCCACAACTGCGTCGCCACCCAGGTCCTGCTGGTCCCCCGCGACTGGGACGGCACCGAACGGCTGCTCGCCGAGGTCCGCCGCGTCCTGCGCGAACTCCCGCCCCGCACCGACTACTACCCCGGCGCCGCCGACCGCCTCGCCACCGTCGCCCGCGCCCACCCCGACGCCGACCGCACCCGCCCCCTCGTCCCCGACGTCACCGACCCCACGGACCCGCTGCTCACCGACGAGGTGTTCGCCAGCGCCCTCGGCGTGGTCCGGCTGCCCGGTGCCGATCCCGCCGAATTCCTCACCGCCGCCGTCGAGTTCGCCAACGACCGGCTCCCCGGCACCCTCGGCGCCACCCTCCTCGTCCACCCCCGCACCGAACGCACCCACCGCACCGCCGTCGACACCGCCGTCGCCGACCTCCGCTACGGCACCCTCGGCGTCAACTGCTGGTCCGCCTTCGGCTTCCTCCTCGGCTACACCCCCTGGGGCGCCCACCCCGGCCACACCCGCCGGAACATCGGCAGCGGCACCGGCTTCGTCCACAACGCCTTCCTCCTGGAGGACGTCGAGAAGACCGTCCTGCGCGCCCCCTTCGCCCCCACCCCCCGCGGCCTGCTCACCGGCTCCCCCTCCCTCTCCCCCCGCCCGCCCTACTACGCCACCAACCGCACCGCCCTCACCACCATGCGCCGCCTCACCACCCACACCACCACCCCCAGCCCCACCCGCCTCCCGGGCATCTTCCTCTCCGCCCTCCGCGGCTGACGCACCGCCGGTTCCACCCCGCCCGGCTGTCCGCGGCATCGTCACAGTCTGGGAACGGGCCGGCGCGGCCCCCTGTCGCGGGGGTGCGGGGGCTGTCACAGTGGGCCGGTCGCGGGGCCGCGGGGGCCCGGCAGGAATGGGGGCGGGGCCGATGCGGGGACGTCGTCTGGCGGGGGTGCTGTTGGCGCTGGTGCTGGCGGGGGGTGGGAGCGTGGCGGCTGCGGGGGCCGCGGAGGCGGCGGTGCCCCGGGCGGCGGTGGCGGGTTCGGCGCAGGCGGTGGTGGCGGGCGGCTCGCAGGGGGTGGCGGCGGGGCCGGTGGGCGGGGCCCGGGTGGTGGACGGGCAGCGGGTGCGGGAGGCCGTGCCGCTGGCGAAGAGCTCGTCGAAGAAGAAAAAGAAGAAGAAGTCCAAGGGGGCCCTGATCGGGTTCCTGGTGGTGTCGCTGCTGGTGCTGGTGGTCGTGGGCGTGGTGGTGTGGCTGGTGGTCCGGCGGCTGCGGCGGTCCTGAGGCCGCGGGCGCCGGTGCCCGGGCGGGCCCGTGTCGGAGTGGCCCGCCGGGGCGTTCCCTGATGGACTGTCGGGCGTGTCCGCTCGTGGCGGCCGGGCCGCAGGAGAACCAGGGGGTGCGCCCATCGACAGCCTGCCGGAGGACGGCGACGGGGCTGCGACGCCGGTGGCGCGTGCGGCGGCGCTGGTGGGTGCGGTGCTGCTGTACGGGCTCGTCGTGGGCCTGCAGTACGGGACGGACGGCTGGCACCTGCCGTCGGTGCTGGTGGCGGTTCCGGCGGTGGCCGCGCTGACGTTCGGGCCGCCGGTGATCGTCGGGGCGGCGGTCGTCGCGGTGGTCACCCGGTGGGTGTTCGCCCTCTCCGATCCGGGACGGACCGGGGCTGCGGTGGGGACCACCGCGGTGATCCTCGGCATCGCGGCGCTCGGCTGTTTCGTGGTGCGCCGCCGGGAGCGTGCGGCGGCCCGGCTGGTGAGCATCGCGACGGTCGCCGAGACGGCGCAGCGGGCGGTGCTGCGGCCGGTGCCCGCCGCGGTCGGGCCGTACGCGATCGCCGCGGGGTACCGGGCGGCCGCCCGGGACGCCCGGATCGGCGGGGACCTGTACGCGGTGGCGGACACCCCGTCCGGGCTGCGCACGCTGATCGGTGACGTGCGCGGGAAGGGCCTGGACGCGGTGGCCACCGCCGCGGTCGTGCTGGGCGCCTTCCACGAGGCCGTGCTGGACGCGCCGTCGCTGGGCGCCCTCGCGGGGCGGCTCGACACCAGCCTGCGCCGCTTCCTGACCGACGACCCGGAGTCCTTCGCCACGGTGTTCCTGCTGGAGGCCGCCTCCGACGGCACCGTCCGCGGGCTGTCGTGCGGGCATCCGGCGCCGCTGCTCCTGCACGGTTCGACCGTCAGCGAACTGTCGGTGCCGCCGGGCCTGCCGCTGGGGCTGCGCAACGAGGCGGGGGCTCCCGCGGGGGTGCCTCCGGAGGCGTCCGCGGAGGCGTCCGGGGAGGCTCGCGTCACGCACCTTGAGCCGGGAGACACCCTGCTGCTGTACACCGACGGCCTCGCCGAGGCCCGCGACCGCAGCGGTGCCTTCTACCCGCTGCCCGCCCGGCTGGCCGCCTGCGCGGGGCTGCCCCCGCGGGCGCTGGTCGACCGGCTGCAGCAGGACGCCCACGCGTTCGCGGGCGGCACCGACGACGACGCGGCCCTGCTCGCCCTGACCTGGCACCTGCGTCCTCCCGCCGACTGAGCCGCGGGGACAAGGGGGCAACGGGGGCAACGGGGGCAAGGGACGTTCGCTCACCATTTGAAATGGCCCGCCTTGTTCGCCCCGTTGCCGATCTTGGACGATGGGAGCCGAACGGGGGACCCGGGGGGGCGACCGGCCACCGAGCGGGCCCGCTTGCCCGCAGGCTGTCGGTCAGCCGGTCGGCGGGCCCGCGCTCGCGGGCCCCGTTCGACGACGGCGTTGGCGATGGCACCGACCCGCGGCGCGCCCCTCGGCGCGGCGGGCGGGCCGAACGAGCAGGACGAGAGGTACTGGCGCATGCACAGCACGGTCCGAGCCCGGACGACGATGCACCTCGCGGTGTCGGGCGAGCTCTCCTTCCGCACCGCGGTCGACCTGGACTACGACACGGGCGACCCGTTCGCCGTCCGCTTCACCTTCCACCTGCCCGGCGACGAGCCCGTGACCTGGGTCTTCGCCCGCGACCTGCTGGCCGCCGGGACGAGGGGCCCCGCCGGGGAGGGCGACGTGCACGTCCACCCCGTCGGCGACGACCTCGCCGAGGTCTGCCTGGTGCTGCGCTCGCCCGGGGGCGACGCCCTGCTGCGCGCGGCCGCGCCGCCGCTGCTGGCCTTCCTGGCCCGCACCGACCGGCTGGTGCCGTTCGGTCAGGAGCGCTTCACCGCCGACCTGGACCGGAAGCTCGCCGCGATCCTGTCCACGGCGGGCCCCGAGAGCGCGTCCTGACCCCGGCGGCCGGAGTCCTCCGGCGTCACTCGCCCTGGCCTGCGCTCCCCACCGGGCCGATCTTCACCGGGGCGCCGCTGCCGTCGGTGACGGGCAGCGAGCCGCCCGGCCAGGGGAGGGTGACGGAGTGGGTCTCGTCCGGCGGGGTCACCACCAGGTGGGTGATCCGGACGCCGGTGCCGCCCGTGGTGTTGACCGGGTAGCTGACGCCGAAGTACGTGGACTTGCCGTTCTTGAGGACCGCGGAGACGACGGGCTCGCCGGAGCGCTCCGCGGACAGGGTGCCCTCCGCGGCCTGCAGGTCGACGCCCGCGTACCCGGCGATCGTGCAGTCCTTGCCGCTGTGGTTCTTCAGTTCGACCGCGACGGTGCCCTCGGCGTCGCCGGTGATGGTGGCGTCCACGGCGGTGACGGTCAGGTCGGCGGTGCGGCACTTGGCGGCCTTCCCGGTGCCGGCCGGGGCGGCGGTGGTGCCGCCGGTGGTGCCGCCGGTGCCGGCCGGGGCGGCGGGGGAGGCCGGGGCCGCCGTGCTCGGGGCGGCGGCGGCGCTCTTCGCGGCGGTGGCCGCGGTGCTCGGGGCGCCCTGCGCGGTGTCCGTGCCGTCGTCCTGGCAGGCGGTGAGCGAGAGGGCGGCCGCGACGGCCAGGGTGGTGAGGGCGAGGGTGCGGGCGCGCATGGTGTTCTCCTCCGGGTCGGGCGGCGGTGCCGGGTGCTCGGTGCGAGCGGGTCTACGAAGTCCAGGACCGCCGGCCCGGGCGAACCGTTGCACTGCGTCCCCGCCCGGGACCGTGCTGTGACAATCCCGGCCGCACCCCCTCCCCCGCCGGGCCGCGCGACCCGCCGCCGCCCCCGCTGACCGGCGCGAACGCCGCCGCGCGCCCCGCCGCGCGCCGTCGCGCCCCGCCGCCGCCCGCGGCTGCCCGCCGCCGTGGCCGGGACGGACCCGTGACGCGGACGCCATTGACCGCGGCCTTCCCGGTCCGTCCCTCGTCCGTCCCCCGTCCGTCCCCCTCCGTCCTCCCGTCCGTCCCCCCGTCCGCGTCCCCGTCGCGCCGCCGCCGCACTAGGGTGGGGGCTTCCGTCCGTCCAGCCGTGAGGAGCGCACCCGCCGTGTCCGACAGCTTCGCCCACCTGCACGTCCACACCGAGTACTCGATGCTGGACGGCGCCGCGAAGAACGGGAAGCTGTTCGCCGAGGCGGAGAGACAGGGCATGCCCGCGATCGCGATGAGCGACCACGGCAACATGTTCGGCGCGTACGAGTTCTTCCACGCGGCCGCGAAGACCGCGGTGAAGCCGATCATCGGCATCGAGGCGTACGTGGCGCCGGGTTCGCGGTTCGAGAAGAAGCAGGTGTTCTGGTCGCCGGGCGGTCAGCGGCCGACGGGCGCGGACGGCGAGGGCGGCAAGGACGTCTCCGGTGGCGGCCGCTACACGCACATGACGATGTGGGCGCAGAACGCGACCGGGCTGCGCAACCTGTTCCGGCTCTCCTCGCTCGCGTCGATGGAGGGCTACTACATGAAGCCCCGGATGGACCGGGAGCTGATCGCCGCCAACGCGGGCGGCATCATCGCGACCACCGGCTGCCCGTCCGGGGAGGTGCAGACCCGGCTGCGGCTGGGCCAGTACGAGGAGGCGGTGAAGGCGGCCGCCGCGTACCAGGACATCTTCGGGAAGGAGAACTACTTCCTGGAGCTGATGGACCACGGCCTGTCCATCGAGCAGGACGTCCGCGCCGACCTGCTGCGCCTGGCGAAGCAGTTGAACATCCCGCTGCTGGCCACCAACGACTCGCACTACGTGACCGCCGACCAGGCGGACGCGCACGACAGCCTGCTGTGCGTCGGCGTGGGCAAGAACAAGGACGACCCGAACCGGTTCAAGTTCAACGGCTCGGGCTACTACGTGAAGACCTCCGAGGAGATGCGCGAGCTGTTCCGCGAGCTCCCCGAGGCCTGCGACAACACCCTGGCGATCGCCGAGCGGATCGAGTCGTACCAGGAGGTGTTCACGTACGTCGACCGGATGCCGCAGTTCGACGTGCCCGAGGGCGAGACCCAGGCGTCCTTCCTGCGCAAGAAGATCGCCGCGGGGCTGAAGCACCGCTACGGCGACAACCCGAGCCAGGAGGTGCTGGACCGGGTCGAGCTGGAGATGGGCGTGATCACCCCGATGGGGTTCGACGCGTACTTCCTCGTGGTCGCCGACATCTGCCAGTACGGGCGCGACAACGGCATCCCGGTCGGTCCGGGCCGCGGTTCGGCGGCCGGCTCGATGGTGTCCTACCTGACCGGCATCACCCAGCTCGACCCGCTGGAGCACGACCTGCTGTTCGAGCGCTTCCTCAACCCGGAGCGCATCAACCCGCCGGACGTCGACATCGACTTCGACGACCGCCAGCGCGACCAGATGGTGCGCTACGTCACCGACAAGTACGGCTCGGCGTACACCGCGCAGGTCAACACCTTCGGCACCATCAAGGCCAAGGCGGCCGTGAAGGACGCCAACCGGATCCTCGGCTACCCGTTCTCGATGGGCGACCGGATCACCAAGGCGATGCCGCCGGACGTGATGGGCAAGGGCGTCCCGCTGGCCGACCTGTTCAACGAGAAGCACCCGCGGTACAACGAGGGCACCGAGATCCGCTCGCTGTACGAGAACGAGCCGGACGTCAAGAAGATCATCGACACCGGCCTCGGCATCGAGGGCCTGATCCGCGGCACCGGCGTGCACGCGGCCGCGGTGATCCTCTCCTCCACGCCGCTGCTCGACCTGATCCCGCTGCACATGCGGGACAAGGACGGCACCATCATCACCGGCTTCGACTACCCGTCGTGCGAAGCCATGGGCCTGATCAAGATGGACTTCCTGGGTCTGCGGAACCTGGGCATCATCGACCACTGCATCAAGATCGTGAAGGCCAACCGGGGCGTCGACGTCGACATCGACAACATCCCGATCGACGACCCCACCACCTACCAGCTGCTCGCCCGCGGCGACACCCTCGGCGTCTTCCAGCTCGACGGCGGCCCGATGCGCGCCCTGCTGCGCCTGATGAAGCCCACCGAGTTCGCCGACATCTCCGCCGTCTCCGCGCTGTACCGGCCCGGCCCGATGGGCATGAACTCGCACACCAACTACGCGCTGCGCAAGAACGGCCAGCAGGAGATCGTCCCGATCCACCCCGAGCTGGAGGAGCCCCTCAAGGAGGTCCTCGGCCCCACCTACGGCCTGATCGTCTACCAGGAGCAGGTGCAGCGCGCCGCGCAGGTGCTGGCCGGGTACTCGCTCGGACAGGCCGACCTGCTGCGCCGCGCGATGGGCAAGAAGAAGAAGGAGGTGCTGGAGAAGGAGTTCGTGCCCTTCCACGCGGGCTGCAAGGAGCGCGGCTACTCGGACGAGGCGATCCAGGCCGTCTGGGACGTGCTGGTGCCGTTCGCCGGGTACGCCTTCAACAAGTCGCACTCGGCCGCGTACGGCCTGGTCTCGTACCAGACCGCCTACCTGAAGGCGAACTACCCCGCCGAGTACATGGCCGCCCTGCTCACCTCGGTCGCCGACGACAAGGACAAGATGGCCGTCTACCTGGCCGAGTGCCGGGCGATGGGCATCCGGATCCTCTCCCCGGACGTCAACGAGTCCGTCGTCGACTTCACCGCCGTCGGCAGCGACGTCCGCTTCGGCCTCAAGGCGGTGCGCAACGTCGGCGTCCCGGTGATCGAGTCGCTGGTCGCGACCCGGGAGGCGAAGGGCAAGTACACCTCCTTCGCCGACTTCCTGGACAAGGTCGAGCTGGTCGTCTGCAACAAGCGCACCGTCGACTCGCTGGTCAAGGCCGGCGCCTTCGACTCGCTCGGCCACACCCGGCTCTCGCTCAGCACCGTCCACGAGAGCGCGATCGACGCCGTCACCGGCCTCAAGAAGCAGCAGGCGATCGGCCAGGACGACCTGTTCGCGATGCTCGGCGGTGACGACACCCCCGCCATCGGCCTGGACTTCCAGCTCACCGACCGCGAGTGGCCGCGCAAGCAACTCCTCGGCCTGGAACGGGAGATGCTCGGCCTGTACGTCTCCAGCCACCCGCTGGACGGCGCCGAGCACATCCTCACCAAGAACCGCGACGTCTCGCTCGTCGACCTGCTGAACTCCGGCCGCACCGAGGGCGAGGTCCGGCTCTCCGGCCTGATCACCGGCGTCGACCGGCGGATCAACAAGGCCGGCAACGCCTGGGCGATCATCACCCTCGCCGACCGCGACGGCTCCATCGAGGTGCTGTTCTTCCCCGCCGCCTACCAGCTGATGTCCGCCCAGATGGTCGAGGACAACGTCATCTCCGTCCGCGGCCGCCTCAACGAGCGCGACGGCTCGCTCAGCATCTTCGGCCAGGAGATCACCACCCTGGACATGTCCTCCGCCGAACTCGGCACCAAGCCCCCCGTCCAGATCACCGCCCCCGTCGGCCGCCTCACCCCCGACGTCGTCGCCGAACTCAGGACCACCCTCCTCGCCCACCCCGGCGACGTCCCCATCCGCCTGCTCACCACCGGCTGGGACAAGAACACCCTCTACGAGCTCGGCTTCACCGTGAACCCCGACAACGGCCTCGCCTCCGACATCAAGACCTTCCTCGGCCCGCACTGCTGGCAGGGCACCGTCTGACGCCCCCGGCCCTCCGTCGCCCCGCCCCGGCGCCCCGCCCCGGCGTGCCGTCAGGGGTGGGGCGGTCAGGGGGCGTGCCGTCAGGGGGCGTGCCGTCAGGGGGCGTGCCGTCAGGGGGTGGGGCGGCGCAGGGCCCGGCGGGTGGTGCGGAGTTTGCGGAGGACCGCGGCGACGTGGTGTTCGGCGGTGCGTTCGGAGACGTAGAGGGCGGCGGCGATGTCCTTGTTCCGGGCGCCTTCGGCGAGCAGGTCGGCGACCTGGCGTTCGCGGGGGGAGAGGGTGTCGGCGGGGTCGCCGGGGGTGCGCGGGACGGGGCCGAGGGTGCGCAGGTGGCGGCGGCAGCGGGAGGCGTCGCTGACGGCGCCGAGCCGGTCGAAGGTGTCGGTCGCGGCGGTCAGCAGGGGGGCGGCGGCGGTGGCGGGCCCGGCGAGGGCGGCGCGTTCGGCGGCGAGGGCGGCGGGGTGGGGGCGGCCGACGGCCCGCCAGGTGTCGCGGCAGCGGAGGAAGGCGGCGGCCGCGGCGGCCGGGGTGTCGGCGAGCAGGCCGGTGGCGTGGTGGTGCTCGGCGTGCCCGGCGGGGGACGCGAGCCCTTCGAGTCCGGCGGCGTGTTCGGCGGCGAGGGCGGTGGCGGTGTCCCGGTCGCCGCGGCGCAGGGCGGTGTCGACGGCGGTGGGCAGCAGGTCGAAGGCGAACGGCCAGAGTTCGCGGCGGCGCAGCAGGCGCAGCGCGGGGGCGAGGGTCCGCCAGGCGGTGTCGGGGTCGTCCTGGTCGAGGTGGAGGCGGGCCAGGCCGGCGGCGGAGGGCAGGGCGAGGACGCTGGTGGCGTCCTGGTCGAGGGCGCGGCGGAAGTGTTCGGCGGCGCGGGCGGTGCGGCCGCGGGCGGCGGCGATGCGGCCCCGGGCGGCGGCGAGGAGTCCGGTGTCGGCGACGGGGCTGTCGGGGAAGCGCAGCCGGTAGGCGGCGAGGGCCCGGTCGAAGCGGGTCCACCGGCCGGCCGCCCAGTCGAGCAGGACGGGGTAGCTGTGGGCGTAGGCGGCGAGGCCGTCGAGGCCGGCCCGGGCGCAGAGGGCGGCGGACTCCTCGGCCCAGGCCCGGACCTGCGCGTCGTGGCCAGTGCAGCAGCCGATCTCGGCGGCGTTGGAGAGGCTGATGGCGGTGTAGGAGACGATCTTGGGGTTGTCGTCGTGCCGGGGCAGGGCGGCGAGCAGGTCGGGGATCCCGGGGGTGGCGCAGACGGGGAGGGAGACCAGGAGGTTGGTGTGGACGACGGCGGTGGTCTCCGGGTCGTCGACGCGTTCCAGCAGGGCGAGGGCGCGGTCCATCCAGCGGCGGCGTTCGGCGGCGGTGGCGTCGCCGGTGTCCATGGCGGCGATGACGGCCAGCGTCTTGGCCGCGTGCCGGGGGTTGTCGGCCGCCAACTCGACGGCGGCTTCCTCGAGTTCGGGGACGCCGTGGGAGCCGCCGAGACTCGTCCGGAGGATGTTGCCGAGCCGGGCGCGGATCTCGCCGCGGACGGCCGGGGTGAGGCCGGGGGTGTCGATGATGCGGCGCAGCGCGTCGGTGCTGGCCCCGGCTTCGGCGGTGTAGGCGACGGCTTCGGCCAGCGAGCGGGCGGCGGTGCCGAGTTCGTCGGCGGGCAGGCCGGGGTGGTCGACGATCTGGCGGAGCAGCAGGGCGGCGGTGCCGAGGTCGCCGACCTCCATGGCCCGGTCGGCGGCGGCGCGGGCGTGCTCCAGCCAGCGGGCGGTGTCGCCGAGCGCCTTGGTGTGGTGGGCGATCTGCACCAGGGGCGGCGGGTCCTGGGCGGTGAGCAGGCCGAGGACGCGGCGGTGCAGCCGGGTCCGGGCCGGTCCCGGCAGGGCGTCGTGGACGGAGCGGCGGGCCAGGGCGTGCGAGAAGCCGTAGCGGTCGGGGCCGTGCTCGACCAGGACGGAGCGGTCCAGGGCGTCGGTCAGGGCGGCGGCGGCGCGGTCGGCGGGGAGGTCGGCGGCCGCGGCGAGCAGACTCTCGGGGGCGGGGACGGCGAGGACGGCGGCGGCGTCGACCAGGGCGGCGGCGTCGGGGGTGAGCCGTTCGATCCGGGCGGCGAGCACCTCGCGCAGGCTGCGGGGGACGCCGAGCAGGTCGGGGCGGCGGTCGGCGCCGGGGTGGGCCCCGAGGGTGACCAGGTCCTCGACGGCGATCAGCGGCAGTCCGTGGCTGCGCTCGTACAGGGCGCCGGTGAGCTGCCGGGCGCCGTCCGGTCCGAGGACGGAGCCAGCCAGGGCGGCGAGGGCGGGCCGGTCCAGCCGGTGCAGGTCCAGGTCGCCGAGGGCCGTTCCGGCGGGGCGGCGCAGTTCCCGGCCGAGCAGCGGGCCGTGCACCTCCTCGCCGCGGTAGGTCAGCAGCAGGGCGACGTCCTCGGGCAGGCTGCCGGCCAGCAGCAGGAGGAGTTCGCGGGTGGCGTCGTCGGCCCAGTGGACGTCCTCGACGACCAGGACGACGGGGGCGGCGGCCGTGAGCAGGGCCCGGGCCGCGTTCAGGACGGCCTGGCGCTGCTCACCGGGGCCCGCGGGTTCGGCGGGCGGCGCGGGGAGCCGGCCCGCGAGACGGGGCAGCAGCGGGGCGAGCGCCGCGGTGGCGGCCCCGAGCCGGGCCTCGGGGGGCAGCAGCGGGCCGAGGGCGTCGAGGGCGTCGATGACGGGTCCGAAGGGCAGCGGTTCGCGCAGCGGGTGACAGCCGCCGGTGACAGTACCGACCCCGAGGCCCCGCAGCACGTCCGCGGCCTCGGCGACCAGCCGGGTCTTACCGATCCCGGCTTCGCCCTGCACCAACGCCACGGCCGGGCGGGACGTCAGCAGGTCGACGAGCCACGCGAGTTCGCGTGCGCGGCCGACGAAGGCGAAACCGGACGCGGACGCGGAGACGGGGGCAGGGACGGGGGCGGAGGCGGAGGCCGGGGCAGACGCGGAGACGGGGGCGGGGGCAGGGACGGGGGCGGAGGCCGGGGCCGACGCGGAACCGGAGCCGGAGCCGGACGCGGAGCGGGACCCGGCGGCGGAGCCGGACCCGGACGTGGGGGCAGGGGCGGACGCAGAGCCGGACCCGGACCCGGCGGCGGAACGGGAGCCGGAGGCGGAGCCGGACCCGGAGGCAGAGCCGGACTCGGAGGCAGAACGGGAGCCGGAGGCAGAGCCGGACCCGGAGGCAGAACGGGAGCCGGAGCGGGAGCCGGAGGCAGAGCCGGACCCGGGACTGGACGCGGAGTCGGGCCGTTCCGTCGCGCGTCCCGGGCGTCGTTCCGTGCCAGCCATCTGCCGCTCCTGACCGCCTGGCCCCGGGGCCGCCCGCTCCCGGCCGCGGTGACCGCGATTGCCACCGTGGGCGCCTGCCCTCACGCTACTGCGCTTCCCGGTCCGTGTCCGTCCGGTACGGCACCCCCGCCGCACGGCACCCCCGCCGCACGGCACCCCCGCCGGACGGCGTCCGGGCCCCCGGACCTCCGGGCCCCCAGACCTCCGGACCCCCGGACCCCCGGACCCCCGGACCCCCGGACCCCCGGGCCCCCGGGCCTCCGGGCCTCCGGAGAATGGCAATCACCCAGGTGGGATCCGGAACTACCTATGCCCGGGCCGCCATGTCACGGGAATGGGTACTTCCGTGCCTTCCCCGGGGTCCGGGCCTGGACTTCCCTGGAAGCACCAGCACCGTCCGCACCATCCGGAGGCGAGCAGCCATGAACCCCAGGACCCGCCCGGCGGCCAGCCGTCCCACTGCCATCTACCTGCGCTGCTACCCGTACGACGCCGGGTTCCTGCTGGACTTCTGGGGTGCGCTGAGCCGCTACGCGCTGGCGGCCGGGCTGGGTGAGGCCACGGTCTTCCTGGACAACGGGCGCGGTTCCCACGAGCCGCTGGCCGCCCTGGAGTCGCTGCTGTCCGCCGCCGCGGCGGGGCGGGTCTCGGCGGTGGTGGTGCCGGGGCCGTTCGTCTTCTCGCTGGACGACGCGCAGGCCGATGCGACGGTGCGCCGCTTCGAGGCGGCGGGGTGCGCGGTCCACGAGTTGCCGCGCCCGCACCGGCGGCTGGCTTCCGCGCGGTTCGCCGGGGCGCGCTGAGCGGCGCGGCGGGTGGCGCGCCCTCGTGGGCGCTACGGCGCGTCGGCCACGATCAGCCGTCCGACCTGTTCGCCGAGGACGGCCCGGGCGGTCGGGTCCAGGCCGGAGTCGGTGACGAAGCAGTCGAGTTCGTTCAGGGTGGCGAAGGCGCTCAGGCCGACCACGCCCCACTTGCTGTGGTCGGCGACGGCCACCACGCGGCGGGCGGAGGCGATCAGGGCCCGGTTGGTCTGGGCCTCGGCGAGGTTGGGCGTGGTGAGTCCGGTCCGTTCGGAGACGCCGTGCGCGCCGATGAGCAGGACGTCGACGTGCAGCGAGCGGATCGCCTGGTCGGCCAGCGGGCCGACGAGGGCGGCGGAGGGGGTGGGGGTGCCGCCGGTGAGGAGCAGGGTGGGGCCGGTGCCGGGGTGCTTGGCGGTGTGTTCGCGGAGCAGGTCGGCCACCGGTAGCGAGTTGGTGACGACGGTCAGGCCGCGGACGTCCAGCAGGCGGCTGGCCACCGCGTGGGCGGTGGTGCCGGCCGAGACCGCCACCACGCTGCCGGGTTCGACCAGGGCCACCGCGGCGTCGGCCAGGGCGGCCTTGGCCGCGGACTCGCGCTGCGTCTTGGCCTCGAAGCCGGGTTCCTCGGCGCGGGCGCCGCTGGCCACCGCGCCGCCGTAGATCTTCTCCACCTCGCCCGCCCTGGCCAGTTCGTCCAGGTCCCGGCGGATCGTCATGTCGGAGACGCCGAACTGCTCCACCAAGTCGGCGACCCGGACGGCGCCCGTCCGGCGCACCAGGTCGAGGATCAGCGCCCGGCGCTGGGGGCCGAGCAGGGCCTGGTCGGCCACGGGTTCTCCTTCACACCGCTCGGAAGTGGTTCACGGATCAACAGGATAGTGCGGTTCTGCGCCGTACCGTGCCCACCCCTCCCGCCACCTCCCACTAATTCAACACAATCAAACGTTCAATGCTGCTCGAAGCATCCCCGCCGCCCACCCGAAAGACATCCACCGAACCGGCATTGAGCTGCGAAAACTCCCCACCGTCCACCCGCCGTCCCGAATCGAAGCCGTCGAAACCCTTGACACAACCGAACACCGCTCCGAGACTCTCCCCCAGCCGCTTGTTTGCGCCAACATGCTCGACTCCCCCACCCCACCCCCACCCGAAGCCGCGAGGTACCCCCATGTCGCGTACGAGATCCGTGCTGCTGTGCGCCCTGCTGGCGCTCGGTGCGCCGCTGGCCGCCGGCACCGCCCCGGCCCAGGCCGTCCCCGTGCCCGTGGTCAACGGCACCCAGTTCGCCGACACCACCGGCGCCGCCGTGCAGGCGCACGGCGGCGGCGTGATCAAGGTCGGTGCGTACTACTACTGGTTCGGCGAGGACCGCAACGCCGACAACAGCTTCCGGTACGTCTCGGTGTACCGCTCCACCGACCTGAAGACCTGGGAGTTCCGCAACCACGTGCTGACCCAGGCCACCGACCCAGAGCTGGCCTCGGCCAACATCGAGCGCCCGAAGGTGATCTACAACGCGGCCACCGGCCAGTTCGTGATGTGGATGCACAAGGAGAGCGCCACCGACTACGGCGAGGCCCGGGCCGCCGTCGCGGTCTCCTCCACCGTGGACGGGAACTACAGCTGGCGCGGCAGCTTCCGGCCGCTGGGCGAGATGTCCCGGGACATCACCACCTTCGTCGACGACGACGGCACCGCGTACATGGTCTCGGCCGCGAACGAGAACCGGGACCTGCACGTCTACCGGCTGACCGCCGACTACACCGGCATCGACGCCCAGGTGCAGAGCCTGTGGAACGGCTCCTCCCGGGAGGCGCCCGCGCTGTTCAAGCGGGACGGCGTGTACTTCCTGCTCACCTCCGGCGCCACCGGCTGGACCCCGAACCAGCAGATGTACGGCACCGCCACCAGCGTCACCGGCAGCTGGAGCGGCCTGAGCAACATCGGCGACGGCATGACCTACGGCAGCCAGACCGCGTACGTGCTGCCCGTCCAGGGCACCTCCGGCACCGACTACCTGTACATGGGCGACCGCTGGGGCAACTGGCTGGGCGGCACCGTCAACGACTCCCAGTACGTGTGGCTGCCGCTGGAGTTCCCCACCGCCACCACCATGACGATGGGCGCCTCCCCGCAGATCACCGTGGACGCCGCGGCCGGCACCGTCGCCCCGGTGAACGCGACCTGGGAGAACCTGACCGGGCAGCAGAGCGGCAAGTGCGTCGACGTCGCCAACTACGCGTTCTCCGCGGGCGCGCAGGCCGTCCAGTGGTCCTGCGGCTGGGGCGCGAACCAGACCTTCTGGTTCAAGCCGCTCAGCGGCGGCTACGTGCAGATCATGGCCCGGCACAGCGGCAAGTGCCTGGACATCGCGGGCAACTCCACCGCCAACGGCGCGGCCGTGGTGCAGAACACCTGCTCCACCGCCAACTCGCAGCAGTGGCAGGTGCAGAAGGCCGACAGCAGCGGCAACGTCCGCCTGGTCGACCGGCGTTCGGGCAAGTGCCTGGACGTGACCAACCAGTCCACCGCCGACGGCACCGCGCTGGAGCAGTGGACCTGCAACTCCGGCTCCAACCAGCTGTGGCGGCGCGGCCCGTCCTGGCTCTGACCCTCCACGCCCGCACCCCCACCGCTCCCCCACGCACCGCCCCCACCCGACGGCACGTCCCTGGTCCTCGCCCGGCGAGGGACGTGCCGTTCCGCATGCCCGCCCCGGAGGAGACCCGTGTCCCCACAGCTCCGCACCGCCCGCACCGCCCGCACCGCCCGCACCGCCCGCACCGCCTGCGGCCCCCGTACCGCCCGCACCGTCGCGCTGGCCGCCCTGGCCGCGCTCGCCGCCGGCACCCTCGCCGCCCCGCCCGCCGCGGCCGCGGAGGCCGCCGCGCACGTCACCGTCCGCCTCGACCCGAGCTACCAGCAGCAGCCGTTCCAGGGCTGGGGCACCGCGCTGGCCTGGTTCGCCAACGCCACCGGCGACTGGCCGGACGCCAAGCGCAACGAGCTCGCCGACGCCCTGTACGGGGCGGACGGGCTGGGCTTCACCGTGGCCCGCTACAACATCGGCGGCGGCGACAGCCCGGAGACCGCGCCCTACCTGCGCCCGGGCGCGGCCGTGCCCGGCTACTGGAACCGGCCCGCCGCGTACGGGCCGCCCGGCGGCGACACCACCGGGTGGACCGAGCAGCCGAACTGGTGGGACCCGGGCGACCCGGCGCACTGGAACCCGCAGGCCGACGCCGCCCAGCGCTGGTGGCTGACCGCCGCGAAGAGCCGCGGCGCGGACACCTTCGAGGCGTTCTCCAACTCGGCGCCGTACTTCATGACGAACAGCGGCCTGGTCTCCGGCGCCGTCAACGGCTGGCAGGACAACCTGCGCGCCGACCAGTACGACCGGTTCGCCGCCTACCTGGCCGGGTCGCTGCAGCGCGTCCAGGCCGCCACCGGCGTCACCTTCTCCTCGCTGTCGCCGATGAACGAGCCCGGCACCTCGTACTGGCACGCGGGCGGCCCGCAGGAGGGCTCGCACTGGGACGCCGCCTCGCAGGCCCGCCTGGTCACCGGCGTGCGCGCCGCGCTGGACGCGGCCCACCTGGCCACGCCCGTCGCCGCGATGGACGAGACCAGCCCGGAGCTGTTCCGGGCCGACTGGGGCGCCTACCCGGCCGCGGCCCGCGCCGCGGTCGGCAGGCTCAACACGCACACCTACTCCACCGGCGGCCGCGGCGCCGTCCGCGACCTCGCCAAGGGCGCCGGGCTGCCCGCCTGGATGTCCGAGGTGGACCTCGGCGGCTCGGTGCCGCAGAGCTTCACCGACATGTCGCCCGCGCTCGACTTCGCGCACCGGATCACCGACGACGTCCGGGAGCTGGAGCCGGGAGCCTGGGTGATGTGGCAGGCCGTCGAGGACTACACCAACATGACGCCCGCCCACGAGGACTCCAACTGGGGCCTGGTCCAGGTCGACCTGGACTCCGCCGACCCGGCGGACGAGCCGCTGCGGCGCAACAAGAAGTACTGGGCGATGGCCAACTACAGCCGCTTCGTCCGGCCCGGCGCCCGGGTGATCGCCACCGACTCGACCGACACGCTGGCCGCGCTGCGGCCCAACGGCACCGGCGCGGTCGCGGTGTACACCAACTCCACCGGCGCCGCGCAGACCGTCACCCTCGACCTGGCGGGCTTCCAGAGCGTCGACACCTCGGTGCCGGTGCAGCGGTGGACCACCGACGGCGGCAAGGACCTCGTCCGGGAGCCCGACCTGGCCGCGACCGCCGCCAGGACCCTGACCGCCACCGTCGGCCCCGGCTCGGTGACCACCTTCGTGCTGCCCGGCGCCACCGGCACGGCCACCGCCGCCGCCACCGTCCCCACCGGCCAGGTCCGCCGGCTGGTCAGCGACCGCAGCGGCCTGGCGCTGGCCGCCTCCGGCACCGCCGCGGTGCAGCGCACCGTCAACGCCGCCGACACCACCCAGCAGTGGAACTTCACCCGGCTCGCCGGCACGTACGACTCCACCGCCGCGTACCGGATCACCAACGTCAAGAGCGGCAAGGCGCTGAGCGTCGGCGGCGGCGTCCTCTCGCTGGTCGCGGCGGGCAGCTCCACCCAGCAGCAGTGGCTGCTGTCCACCACCGGCGACGGGCACGCCACCCTGGTCAACCGGGCGAGCGGCCTGCTGCTGGACGTCACCGGCGAGTCCACCGCGGACGGCGCGCCGGTCGGCGCCTGGACGCCCACCGGCGGCGCCAACCAGTCCTGGGCGGTCGGCTCCGCCGCGGCCGACGCGTACAGGTCGCTGAAGGTCCGGCTCAGCGGGCGCTGCGCGGAGGTCGCGGGCGGCTCCACGGCCGCGGGCGCGGCCGTGGTGCAGCACACCTGCGCCAACGCCACCGACCAGCAGTGGGCGCTGCGGCCGAGCGGCAGCCCGGGGCAGGTCAACGTGGTGGTGCGCGCCACCGGCCAGTGCCTGGACGTGTCGGGCGCGGCCACCGCGGACGGCGCGCCGCTGGTGCAGTACCCGTGCAACGGCGGGACGAACCAACAGTGGTCGGTGCGCGACACCGGCTCCGGGTACGTGACGCTGCTGGCCCGGCACAGCGGCAAGTGCCTGGACGTGGACGGCTCCTCGACGGCTGACGGGGCGGCGCTGGTGCAGCGGCCCTGCACGGCCGCGCCGGGGCAGCAGCTGCTGGTCGGCTGAGCCTCCGGCGGGAAGCGCACGACGGGAAGCGCACGACGGGAAGCGCACGACGGGAAGCGCACGACGGCGGGCACCACCCTCAGGTGGTGCCCGCCGTCGTCGTCCAGCCGTCGTCGTCCAGCCGTCGTCGTCCAGCCGTCGTCCAGCCGGAAGCGGCCCGCCGGAAGCGTTCAGCCGCGGGGGGTCGGCGGCGCGGTGCTGGCCCGCACCACCAGCTCGGGGGGCACCACGACCGGCGCGTCCCCGGCCCCGTCGGGGGCGTCGATCCGGTCGAGCAGCCGGGCCACGCACTGGCGGCCGACCTCCTCGAAGTCCTGCCGGACGGTGGTGAGCGGCGGCAGGTAGTAGGCGGCCTCGGGCAGGTCGTCGAAGCCGACCACGCTGACGTCCTCGGGGACGCGGCGCCCGGCCTCGTGCAGGGCGCGGACCAGGCCGAGCGCCAGGTGGTCGTTGGCGGCGAACACGGCGGTGACGTCGGGGCGGGCGGCCAGTTCGCGGCCGATCCGGTAGCCGGCCTCGGCCGTCCAGTCGCCGTAGCGCAGCGGGGGGACGGGCGCCCCGGCGGCCTTCAGCGCGGCGTGCCAGGCGGCGGCGCGGCGGCGGGCGGCGTAGGAGTCCTGCGGGCCGCCGAGGTGCCAGACGGTGCGGTGGCCGAGGCCGAGCAGGTGGCGGGTGGCGGCGGTGGCCCCGGCGGCCTGGTCGGTGTCGACGGAGGGGAAGCGGCGTTCCGGGTCGCCGTCGGCGACCACCACGGGGACGCCGGAGGTGACGGAGAAGCCGGGCCGGTCGAGGATCTGCGCCTCGATCACCACCAGCCCGTCCACCGCCTGGTCGGTGAGCTGGCGGACGGCCCGCTGCACGGCGCGTTCGGTCTGGTCCTCGACGCAGACCACGTTCAGCGAGTACCCGGCCCGCTGGGCGGCGCGCGAGATCGCGGCCAGGGTGCGGGCGTTGCCCTGGGCGGTGACGTCGAAGGTGACCACGCCGAGGACGTGGAAGCGGCCGAGGGTGAGCGCCCGGGCGGCGCTGTTGCGCTGGTAGCCGAGCACCCGCATCGCGGAGAGCACCCGTTCGCGGGTCTCGGGTTCGACGTTGCTGCGGTTGTTGGCGACCCGGGAGACGGTCTGCGAGGAGACCCCGGCGAGCGCCGCGACGTCGGCCTGGGACGGCGGCCGCGACCTGCCGCGGGCGGTGCCGTCCGTCGCCGGGCCCTGCTCCATGCGCTCCTCCTCCATGTCTGCGTAAACATGGTAGCGCTGCGGGGGAACGGGGAAAGCCACCGCCCCGGCTGCCGCAGCAGTCGGGGCGGTGACCTGGCGGGCACGGCCGACCCTCAACGGCCGGCCCGCCGTTCCGTCCCCCGGCCCGGGGCCGGACCGCCACGCCCGTGGAGCGGCCCACCAGGGCCCGGGGTCGGGGGGACGGAAGCCTGTCGGGGCCTCAGGCGGGTAGGCCGACGGCGCGTTCGCCGCTGCGGCGCTGCTGGACGACGACGGCGACGACCAGCAGGGCGCCCTGGGCGACGTTCTGCCAGAAGGAGTTGATGCCCTGGACGGTGAGGCCGTTCTCCAGGCAGCCGAGCAGGGCGACGGCGAGCAGGGTGCCGCCGACGCCGCCCTTGCCGCCCTTGAGGGCGCAGCCGCCGAGCGCGGCGGCGGTGATGGCCTTGAGCTCCAGGCCCTCGCTGCCGGAGGTGGGCTGGCCGGAACCGGTGCGGGCGGTGAGCAGGATGCCCGCGAGGGCGGCGACGGCGCCGATCAGGCCGTAGACCGCGATCAGGTACTTGTTGATGTTGATGCCGGCCAGGCGGGCGGCGGTGTCGTTGCCGCCGATGGCGTAGAGGTTGCGGCCCAGGTCGGTGCGAGCCAGCAGGACGTGCACGGCGAGGGCGACCAGGACCAGTAGCCAGACCATGACGGGCAGTCCGGCGATCTTGCCGCGGCCGAGGAAGACGAACACCGGGTCGCCGAGCACGTAGCCCTGGGCGCGGCCGTCGGAGAGCAGCTGGGCCAGGCCCTTGTAGGCGGCCAGCCCGGCCAGGGTGGCGATGGTGGGGTTGACCCGGCCGTGCACGATGACGACGCCGTTGAGCAGGCCGATCAGCAGGCCGACGGCGACGGCGGCGGCGATCCCGGCGTAGGCGTGGGAGCCGGTGGAGGTGAAGGCCATCGCGGAGACCACGGAGGCGACGCCCGCCTGGGAGCCGACCGAGATGTCCAGGCCGCCGCAGATGATGACGACGGTCTGCACGACGGCCAGCAGGCCGGTGATGGTGGCGGCCTCGGCGATGACCTGGAGGTTGTCCAGGCTGAGGTAGTTGTCGTTGAGCGTGCCGAACACGGCGAGCACCGCGACCAGGGCGCCGATCAGGCTGAGGTGCTGGGCGCCGAGCCGGGCGATCAGCGAGGGGAGGGCGGAGCCCCGGGCGGGCGGGCTGGTCAGGGCGGTCATGAGGTGGCTCCAGGAGAGGGGTGGCGGGGCGTGAGGTCGTCGGCCATGGCGAGGTGCAGGACGGCTTCCTCGGTGGCGTCGGCGCGGTCGAGTTCGCCGGTGGTCCGGCCGCCCTGCATGACGACGATCCGGTCGGCGAGGCCGAGCAGTTCGGGCAGTTCGGAGGAGATGACGAGCAGGGCGACGCCCTGTTCGGCGAGGTCGGCGACGATCCGGTAGATCTCGGCCTTGGCGCCGACGTCGATGCCGCGGGTCGGCTCGTCCAGGATCAGCACCTCGGGTTTGCGGGCCAGCCAGCGGGCGAGGACGACCTTCTGCTGGTTGCCGCCGGAGAGCTTGCGCACCTCGTGCTCGATGGAGGGGGTGCGCACCCGCAGCCGCTCGGTGTACTCGCGGGCCAGCTGCTTCTCCGCGCCGCGCCGCACGAAGCGGAAGCGGCGCAGGCGCTCCAGCACGGCCACCGAGGTGTTGTCGCGGATCGAGCGGTGCAGGAACAGCGCCTGCGCCTTGCGCTCCTCGGGGGCGAGGCCCAGTCCGGCGCGGATCGCCCGGCCGGGGTTGCCGCCCAGCGGTTTGCCGTTGAGCATGGCGGTGCCGGAGCGGATCGGCAGGTCACCGGCGAGCGCGAGGGCGAGTTCGGAGCGCCCGGCGCCGATCAGCCCGGCCAGGCCGACCACCTCGCCCGCGCGGACCGTCAGGTCGATGTCGCGGACGTGGTCGGTGGTGAGGCCCTTGACCTCCAGCACCACCCGGTCGGTGGCGACGCGTGCGCGGGTGAACACCGCGGACAGGTCGCGGCCGACCATCAGGCGGACGAGGGCGCCCTCGTCGGTGGCGGCGGCGTCCTGGACGCCCGCGAGCTCGCCGTCGCGCAGCACCGCGATCCGGTCGGCGAGTTGGAAGATCTCCTTCATCCGGTGCGAGACGTAGACGACGGCGACGCCGTCGGCGCGCAGGCGGCGGATGAGGGCGAACAGCGCCTCCACCTCCTGCTCGGAGAGCGAGGAGGTCGGCTCGTCGAACGCGATGACCTTGGCCTCGCCGGTCAGCGCCCGCAGGATCTCCACCAACTGCCGCTGGGCGGGGGTGAGTTGTGAGCCGAGCAGGTCGGGGTCGAGGACCCCGGCGAAGCCGAGGCGCTCCAGGTCCGCGGTGGTGCGGCGGCGCAGTTCGGCCCGGTCGAGCAGGCGGCCCGCCCGGCGGGGCAGCGCGCCCGCGTAGACGTTCTCGGCGACGGTGACGTGCGGGATGATCTCCGGTTCCTGCGGGATGATCCGGATCCCGGCGGCGTGCGCGTCGGCCGGGGAGCGCAGGTCGAGGCGGCGGCCGTCCAGGTGCAGGTGGCCCTCGGTGGGCCGGTGGTCGCCGGTGAGGATCTTCAGCAGGGTGGACTTCCCGGCGCCGTTCTCGCCCATCAGCGCGGTGACCTGCCCGGCGGGGAAGTCGAGGGTGACGCCGCCGAGCGCCCGGACGGCGCCGAAGCGCTTGCTGACGGCGACGACGCCGGCCGTGCCGGGCGGGAGCGGTGGCGGTGGCGGGGAGTGGTCGGGCGGGGCGGTGGTCATGGCGGGTCACCTCGGGGCGTGCGGGCGGGCGGGCGGCGCGGGGAGGGAGAGGGGAAGGGGGACGGCCCCGGCCCGGAGGGGGTCGTGGTCCGGGCCGGGGGCGTCCGGGCGCCGGCCCCGGTCAGGGCGGGCGGGGCCGGCGGGTCCGGTCAGCCGCAGGTGACGCCGGCGTCCTGCCAGCTGGCGGCGTCCACCATCCGGGTCGGTGCGAAGGCCTCGGCGGGGAAGTCCTTGCCGTTCTTGAGCTTGTCGTACATGGTCTGGACGGCGAGCGCGCCGACGTCCTTGCCGTTGATGAACAGGGCGGCCTTCATGCCGGTGGGCTGTCCGCTCTTCCAGTCCTTGCAGGCCAGGTAGGCGCCGAGGCCGACGCCGATCACGTCCTCGGCCTTGAACCCGGCGTTGGCGAGCGCGGTGACGCCGCCCTGCACGTTCTCGTCGTTGCAGCCCCACACCACCCAGTGCTTGACGCCGGGGTTGGCGGTGACGGTGGCGGCGACCTTGTCCTGGGCGCCGGTGGGGGTGTTGTCGGTGGCGACGTCGACGGCCTTGACGCCGGGGACGGCCGCGTCGAAGGCCTGCCGGGCGGCCTTGACCCGGTCGCCGCAGACCGTGACGTCCTGCTTCCAGGCGGAGATCACCCGGGTGTCGGCGGCGCTCCAGCCGGCCTTGGTGAACTCCTCGGCGGCGCGCTTGCCGACCTCGCCGCCCATCTGGGCGCCGGAGAAGCCGATCCGCGGCACCAGGTGCTCCGCGGCGCAGGCGGACGGGTCGGGGCCGTCGGTGCAGATCTGGTCGTCGGAGGTGAGGAGGGCGACCTTGGCGTCCCGGGCGGCCTGGACGACCTGCGGGCCGACGGCGGGGTCGGGGACGACCACGATCAGGCCGTTGGACTTCTGGGCGAGCGCGGACTGCACCTCGCTGACCGTCTTGTTGGCGTCGCTGCCGAGGTTGACGACCTTCAGGTCGACGCCCAGCTCGGCGGCCTTGGCCTTGGCCCCGGCCGCCTCGCCGACGAAGTACTCCTGGTCGCCCTGCTTCTGCAGGTAGGTGATCGAGATCTTCCCGTCGACCTTGGCGACGCCGCCGTCGCCGGACGCGGACTGCTGTCCGGTCGAGCAGGCGGTGGCGGCGAGCCCGAGGGCGAGCAGCAGGGCCGCGGCCGAGGCGGTGCGGGAGGAGGGGGCGGTTCGAGGCATGGAGACGCTCCTTGGCGCAGGAGTCCGGACCGGCGCGAGACTGCGCACTGAAGTCAACAGACAACCGAACACGATTCAACGTGATGCAACAATGAGAGGGGTGGGGACGGGCCCGAGTCAAGCCGGGCGACCCGCCGATACCGGGTCGTGACCTGGCCCCGCGATCGCCCGAAACCGGCGCCGCCCCCGTCTCCGTCCCCGCCGTAACTGCCGTGACCTGCCGATTTCTCGAAGCGGAGGGGTCGCTGTCCGATCACGAAGCGGCATCGCGGGGCAACAACGGCTTGACGCCCCGGCAACACCGGGTCAACACTCGTCGCCAACGCCATGTTGGCGTAAACATCCGCCGAAGGGCACTTCTCCGTGAGCACGTCGCAGAGCACCACCTCCAGTACCGTCCGGTCCCGCTCCGCCCCCGCCGCCCGGCGCCGCCGCAACCGCGGTGCCCGGCACGGCGGTTGGGGCTTCGCGTTCTTCGCACCGTTCCTGGTGGTGTTCGTGGTCGGAGTCGCCGCGCCGCTCGGCTACGCCGCGTACCTGAGCCTGTTCCAGGACCGGCTGATCGGCGGCACGGTCTTCGTCGGGCTGGAGAACTACCGGCGTGCGCTGGGCGACGAGCTGTTCCGGGCGGGCCTGTGGCGGGTGCTGCTGTTCCTGCTGGTGCAGGTCCCGGTGATGCTGGGCCTGGCCCTGCTGGCGGCGCTGGCCGTCGACAGCGGCCGGCTGCGCCGCCCCGGCCTGTTCCGGATCGGCGTCTTCGTCCCGTACGCGGTGCCCGCCGTGGTCGCCTCGCTGATGTGGGGCTACCTGTACGGCGACCGGTTCGGCCTGGCCGGGCAGATCGGCGACTTCTTCGGCACCCGGCTGCCCGACCTGCTCGGCCCGGACTGGATGCTCGCGTCCATCGGCAACGTGGTGACCTGGCAGTACACCGGCTACAACATGCTGATCCTGTACGCGGCGCTGCGCACCGTGCCCACCGAGCTGTACGAGGCCGCGGCGCTGGACGGCGCGGGCGAGTTCCGCAAGGCGTGGAGCATCAAGCTGCCCGCCGTCCGCCCGGCCCTGGTGCTGGCCACGGTGTTCTCGATCATCGGCACCTTCCAGCTGTTCAACGAGCCCAACGTGATGCAGTCGCTGGCGCCGAACGTGGTCTCCACCAGCTACACGCCCAACATGTACGCCTACAACCTGGCCTTCAACGGCCAGCAGTTCAACTACTCGGCAGCCGTCGCCGTGGTCCTCGGCGGGGTCACCGCCGTGATCGCCTACGCCGTCCAGCTCCGGTCGATGCGGAAGGGACAGGGCGCATGAGGACCCCCACCACGAGGCGGCGTCCGCGCCGCGGCCGGGCCAGCAACGCGCTGACGCTGGCGATGGCGCTGATGCTGGGCTACGCGCTGCTCCCGCTGGTGTGGCTGTTCATGGCCGCCACCAAGGACACCGCCTCGCTGATGGACAGCTTCGGCCTGTGGTTCGGCCACGGCTTCCACCTGTTCGGCAACATCGGCGACGTGCTGAGCTACGACGACGGCATCTACCTGCGCTGGTTCGGCAACACCCTGCTGTACGCGGTGGTCGGCGCGGGCGGCGCGGCGTTCATCGCCACCGCCGCCGGGTACGGCCTGGCCAAGTACCGCTTCCGCGGCCGCACCGCGCTGGCCGCCACCGTGCTCGGCGCGATCGCCATCCCCGGCACCGCGCTGGCCGTCCCCACCTACCTGCTGTTCAGCAAGGCCGGGATCGTCGACACCCCGTGGGCGGTGCTGCTGCCCTCGCTGGTCAGCCCGTTCGGCGTCTACCTGATGCGGGTGTACGCCGCCGAGGCGGTGCCGGACTCGATGCTGGAGGCCGCCCGGATCGACGGCGCGGGCGAACTGCGCACCTTCTTCACCGTCTCGCTGCGGCTGCTCGCCCCCGGCTTCGTCACCGTCCTGCTGTTCGCCCTGGTCGCGACCTGGAACAACTACTTCCTGCCGCTGATCGTGCTCAGCGACCCGAAGTGGTTCCCGCTGACCGTCGGCCTCAACCAGTGGAACTCCCTGGCCACCGGCGCCGCGGGCAGCGGCGCCACCACCACCGACTTCTACCCGCTGGTCGTCACCGGCAGCCTGCTGGCGATCGTCCCGCTGGTGGTCGCCTTCCTCTTCCTGCAGCGCTACTGGCAGTCCGGCCTGTCGGCCGGCTCCGTCAAGGAATGACGGCACCCCCCTACCCTCCGCCCCTCCACAGCAAGGAACCGCCATGTCTCCCGCCCCCTCCCGCCGCCGCAGACTCGCGGCCCTCGTCCCGGCCGCGGCCCTGCTGCTCGGCCTGACCGCCTGCGGCTCGGACGGCTCCGCCTCCCCCGCGGTCACCGACCCCGCCGCGGCGCTGGACACCCCCACCACGCTGACCTTCTGGACGTGGGCGCCGAACATCGACAAGACCGTCGCGCTGTTCGAGCAGAAGTACCCGAAGATCAAGGTCGAGGTGGTCAACGCGGGCCAGTCCGCGACCGAGTACACCAAGATGCAGACCGCGATCAAGGCCGGCAGCGGCGGCCCGGACGTCGCCCAGGTCGAGTACTTCGCCCTGCCCGAGTTCGCGCTCTCCAAGCGGCTGGTGGACCTCAAGCAGTACGGGGCGGCCGGCCTGGAGTCGAAGTTCACCCCGTCCGCCTGGTCGCAGGTCGCGCTGAACGGCGGCGTCTGGGCCGTCCCGCAGGACACCGGCCCGATGGCGATGTTCTACAACAAGAAGGTCTTCGACGAGCTCGGCCTGCAGCCGCCCACCACCTGGGCCGAGTTCGAGGAGGCCGCGGTGAAGATCAAGGCGTCCGACCCGAACCGCTTCATCACCTCCATCGACCCCGGTGACGCGGGCGGCCTGGACAGCTTCGTCTGGCAGGCCGGCGGCCGCCCCTTCCAGCAGAAGGACGCCACGAACGTCGCCGTCGACCTCCAGGACCCGGGCAGCAAGAAGGTCGCCGACCTGTGGTCCTCGCTGCTGCAGCGCAAGCTGGTCGACGCCGCGCCCGGCTGGACCAACGAGTGGTGGCAGAGCATGGACAGCGGCCGCTACGCGATGTGGCTGATCGGCGCGTGGGCGCCCGGCAACATCGCCTCCACCATCCCGAACACCGCCAAGGACTGGCGGGTCGCGCCGATGCCGCAGTGGTCGAAGGGCGACAAGGTCTCGGCGGAGAACGGCGGTTCGGCCGTCGCGGTGCCCACCTCCAGCAAGCACCAGGCCGCCGCCGCGGCGTTCGCGATCTGGCTGAACTCCGACCCGGAGGCCGTCCGCTCGCTCAACGAGAACGGCCTCTTCCCGGCCACCACCGGCCTGCTCACCGACCCGGGCTTCCTGGACGAGCCGCTGGAGGCGCTCGGCGGCCAGCAGGCCAACCGGATCTTCGCCGACTCCTCCGCCACCGTCGGCACCGGCTGGCAGTACCTGCCCTACCAGGTGTACGCCAACTCGGTCTTCAAGGACACCGTCGGCCAGTCCGCGAACAGCGGCGACCTGAACGCCGGCCTGAGCGCCTGGCAGAAGCGGATCGCCGACTACGGCAACCAGCAGGGCTTCAAGGTCACCACGCCGTGACCCCCGGCCGGTGCCCGCCCGCGCCCGCCGCGGCCGGGCGGGCACCGGCCCCCTCCCTCCAGCACCCCAGGAGCAGCGACACCATGCCCGTCCTCGACACCGACGGCGGCGAGTTCACCCTCGACGGCGCCCCGTTCCGCATCCTCTCCGGCGGACTGCACTACTTCCGGATCCACCCCGACCACTGGGCCGACCGCCTGCGCAAGGCCCGCCTGATGGGCCTCAACACGGTCGAGACGTACGTCCCGTGGAACCTCCACCAGCCCCGGCCCGGCGAGCTGCGCTTCGACGGCGGACTCGACCTGCCGGCCTTCCTCGACCTCGCCGCCGCCGAGGGCCTGCACGTGCTGCTCCGCCCCGGCCCGTACATCTGCGCCGAGTGGGAGGGCGGCGGCCTGCCGTCCTGGCTGCTCACCGACCCGGACGTGCGGCTGCGCAGCAACCACCCCGGCTACCTGCACGCCGTCGAGGGCTGGTTCTCCGCGCTGCTCCCGAAGGTCGCCGACAAGCTCGCCACCCGCGGCGGCCCGGTGCTGGCCGTCCAGGTGGAGAACGAGTACGGCGCGTACGGCGACGACACCTCCCACCTGGCCCACCTCGCCGAGCTGCTGCGCCGGTACGGCGTGGACGTGCCGCTGTTCACCTGCGACCAGCCCGGCGACCTGGCCCGCGGCGCCCTGCCCGGCACCCTGGCCACCGTCAACTTCGGCAGCCGCGCCCGCCAGGGCCTCGCCGCGCTGGACGCGCTGCGGCCCGGGGAGCCCAAGCTGTGCGCCGAGTTCTGGATCGGCTGGTTCGACCGGTGGGGCGGGCGGCACGTGGTGCGCGACCCGGAGGACGCCGCCCGCGAGCTCGACGAGCTGCTGGCCGCCGGGGCCTCCGTCAACCTGTACATGTTCCACGGCGGCACCAACTTCGGCTTCACCAACGGCGCCAACGACAAGCACACCTACCGGCCCACCGTCACCGGCTACGACTACGACGCGCCCCTCGACGAGGCCGGCGACCCCACCGCCAAGTACCACGCCTTCCGCGAGGTGCTCGCCAAGTACGGGCCGCCGGTGGCCGAACCGGCCCCCGCCGCCGCGCCCAAGCTGCCCGCGGCCGCCGTCCAGCTCACCGAGAGCGCCCCGCTCCTCGCCGACCTGCCCGTCCTCGGCACACCGGTGCCCGCGCTGCGCCCGCTCCGCATGGAGGAGCTCGGCCAGGACTTCGGCTTCGTCCTCTACAAGGCGGTCCTGCCCGCCGCGGGCCCCGCCCTGCTGGAGGTCGGCGCCGTCGCCGACCGCGCCCAGGTGTTCGTCGACGGCCAGCCCGTGGGCGCGCTGGAACGCGAGGACCACGAGCGGGCGATCGCCTTCCACGTGCCGCGGGCCGGCGCCGTGCTGCGGCTGCTGGTGGAGAACCAGGGGCGGGTCAACTACGGCGAGGGCCTGCACGACCGCAAGGGCCTGCACGGGCCGGTGCTCCTCAACGGCGCGGAGCTGACCGGCTGGAGCAGCCTGCCGCTGCCGCTGGACGACCTCGGCGAACTCTCCTTCACCGGCACCGCGGGCCCCGTCCCCGGCCCGGTCTTCCACCGCGGCACCTTCCACGTCGACGAGCCCGCCGACACCTTCCTGCACCTGCCCGGCTGGACCAAGGGCAACGCCTGGGTCAACGGCTTCCCGCTCGGCCGCCACTGGTCCCGCGGCCCCCAGCGCTCGCTGTACGTCCCCGGCCCGGCCCTGCGCCCCGGGCCGAACGAACTGACGGTGCTGGAGCTGCACGCCGCCCCGTCCCACCGCACCGCCCGGCTGCTCCCCCACCCGGACCTCGGCCCGACCGAGGAGTAACCCCCCGGCCCGGCCCCTCCCCGGGGCCGGGCCGCAGACGCCCGTCCTCCTCCGGGCCCCTCCCCGGCGCCCCCACCCCGAGCAGGAGAGACCGCCATGCCCCCGAACCCCCCCTCCCTGGACCGCCGCCGGTTCGTCGCGGCCGCCGCCCTGACCGCCGGGGCCGCCGCCCTCGGCGGCGCACTGCTCCCCGCCGCCCGCGCCGCCGCGGCCGTCCCCCCGCAGGTCACGCTCCCGCAGCGGGGCAGCTACGACACCGCGCAGGCCACCGCCTGGACCGACGGCTTCGTCACCGGCAACGGCACCCACGGCGCGGTGCCGTTCGGGAGCCCGCTGCTGGAGCGGGTCGTCCTCAACCACCACTCCTTCGTGCTCCCCAACGGCACCCGCGACCTCGCCCCGCCGGTCCTCGCCGACCGCCTCGACACCGTCCGCGACCAGGCGCTGTCCGGCGACCACTGGGGCGCCGCCGGCACCTTCGCCGAGGGCTGGTCGCTGCGCTGGACGCAGACCTTCCACCCCGGCTACGAGCTGCGGCTGAGCAGCCCGGCGATGACCACCGCCAACAACTACGCCCGGATCGTCGACTACCGCACCGGCGAGGTCACCCACACCTGGACCGACAGCGCCGGCACCTGGAAGCGGCACGTCTTCGCCTCCCGGGCCGACGACGTGATCGTGCACGAGCTGCTGCCCGCCACCGGCCGGACGGTCGACACCACCGTCACCGCGTACACCGCGCTCGACGGCCTCCCCGCGGACGTGGCCTTCGCAGTGTCCGCCGCCCGGGTCTCCGCCACCGAGGGCACCCTGGACGTGCGCGGCACCTACCCGGCCGGGCAGGGCGCGTACGGCTTCGAGGGCGTCACCCGGGTCGTGGTCAGCGGCAGCAAGGCCACCGTGACGGTCGGCGGCGGCGGCCTGGTGGTCGCCAAGGCCGCGAAGGTGGTGCTGCTGACCAAGCTCGGCCGGTACGAGGGCGCCACCGGGTGGAACGCCAAGCCTTTGCAGGCCGCGCTGTCCGCGCTGCCCGCCGACTACGCCGCCCTGCTCGGGCGGCACGCGCCGCTGCACCAGGCGCTGTTCGACGGCTCCGGCCTCGACCTCGGGGTGTCCGCCGCCGACCGGCAGCTGTCCACCGGCGAGCTGCTCGCCCGGCAGAACGGCGACCGCTCGACGGTCGACCTGGCCCTGCTGGAGCGGATGTACGACTCCGGCCGCTACCTGTTCGTCAGCTCCAGCGGCCTGCTGCCGCCCCGGCTGACCGGCCTGTGGACCGGCTCCTGGGACGGTGCCTGGGCGGACGACATCACCACCGACGCCAACATCAACCTGCAGGTCGCGGGCGGCAACCTGCTCCACCCCGGCGACGCCATGAACGCCTACTTCGAGCTGGTCCTCGGCCAGCTCGCCGACTGGCGCACCAACGCCGCGAACCTGTACGGCGCCCGCGGCTTCCTCGCCCCGACCCGCACCGACGGCGAGCACGGCCGCATGCTGCACTTCAACGGCAGCGACTTCCCCGGCCAGTGCTGGACCGGCGGCGCCGACTGGCTGCTGTACCCGCTGCTGGAGCACTACCAGGTCACCGGCGACACCGCGTTCCTGCGCGACCGGCTGGGCCCGGCGCTGATGGAGCTCGCGCTGTTCTACGAGGACTTCCTGACCCGCACGGACGGCGGCGGCAAGGCGGTGTTCGTCCCGTCCTTCTCGATGGAGAACTCCCCGTCGAACACCGGCCAGATGCTCTCGGTCAACGCCACCGGCGACATCGCGGCCGGCCGGCACGCCCTGCGCTCCGCGATCGACGCGGCGAACGCCCTCGGCGTCGAGCAGGGCGCCGGGCAGGGCGTGGCCCGCTGGACGGCGCTGCTCGGCAGGCTGCCCGAGTACACCGTCAACGGGGACGGGGCGCTCGCCGAGTGGTCCTGGCCCGGGCTGCAGGACCGCTACAACCACCGGCACGTCCAGCACCTGTACGGGGCCTGGCCGCTGCACGAGATCAACCCGGAGGAGCGGCCCGACCTGGTCCGGGCGGCCGGGCGCGCCCTGGACCTGCGCGGCGACGAGAACCACTCGGCGCACGGCAGCCTGCACCGGGCGCTGGCCCGGGCCCGCCTCAAGGACGGCGCGGGCGTCTACGACAACCTCCGCAAGATCCTCGGCAGCAACATGGTCTGGCGTTCCCTGGTGACCTCGCACAACCCCGACCTGACCACCTACAACTGCGACGCCGCCCACGCGCTGCCGGGCGTCCTGGCCGAGGCCCTGCTGTACACCCGCCCGGGCGTGCTGGAGATCCTGCCCGCGCTGCCCGAGCAGATCGTCAGGGGCACGGTCCGGGGCGTCCGGGGCCGGTGCCGCGTCCTGGTGGAGAGCCTGGCCTGGGACACCGCGGCCCGCACCGCCACCCTGGTGCTGACCTCCGACACCACCCAGACGCTGACCTTCGTCTGCCGCCGCGGCATCGCCTCGCTCTCCACCGCCGCGCCCGTCGCCGCCTCCCCGCTCGGCGGCCACGCCAGGGCGCTGACGCTGACCGCGGGCACCCGCACCACCGTCACCGTGGGCACCCTCGCGGGCAGTTACCGCCTGGTCAACCGGGCCAGCGGCAAGGTCCTCGACGTGGCGAACCAGGCGACCTGGGACGGCGCCGCGGTCGTCCAGTGGCCGTGGAACGGCGGTGCCAACCAGCAGTGGCGGCTGCTGCCCGGCTACGACGGCTCGTTCCGGCTGGTCAACGCCCGCAGCGGCAAGGTCCTCGACGACCCGGGCTCCTCCCCCGCCCCCGGGCAGGCCCTGGACCAGTGGACGGACACCCGCAGCCCCAACCAGTGGTGGACCGTGCTCCCGGCCGCGGCCGGGTACGTCCGCCTGGTCAACGTCTCCAGCGGCCTGTGCCTGGACACCGCGGGCGGCTCGACGGACGACGGCGCGGCCGCCGTCCAGGCCGCGGCCGGCGGCGCCCCCTCCCAGGACTGGGCGCTCGTCGCCGTCTGACCGGACCGGCCGCGGCGGCTACCGCCTGCGGGCCTGCGGCGGCCGGTCCGGCCGGCGGTGCCACCCACCCCGGCGGCCCGACCACCCGCCCGGCCCCGTCAGGCGTCGATCCGGCCGAACAGGTGGTTGGCGGGGGCGGCCGGGTCGTCGCCGTAGAAGAACTCGGTGACGGCCCGGTGGAACTCGGCGCGGTCCAGGCCGCCGGAGCCGTCCAGGTCCAGGGCGGCGAAGACCGCGGCACAGTCCTCGCCGGGGACGGCCGCGACCGCGTCGAACATCAGCTGGAACTCGGAGCGGTCGATCCGGCCGTCCCCGTCGAGGTCGACCAGCTCGAAGAAGCACTCGGTGACCGGCTCGACCTGCTGCGGGTACAGGGCGGGGTCGGTCAGGACGCGGCGGAACCCCTCGGTCATCTCCCGCAGGTCGACCCGGCCGTCGCCGTCCTGGTCCATCGGGGCGATCACGTTCGCCCAGAAGCCGTCCATCCGTTCGGTGAGCAGCCGGGCGGTCGCGGAGTCCGGGGCGGCGCCGCGGGCGGCGACGTAGCGCTCGCTCATCATCCGGACGTCCCGCCGGGTGATGAAGCCGTCGCCGTCGACGTCGGCGCCCCTGAACCACTGGCCGTACTTGAGGTCGCGAAGTGCAGTCACGGTTGCGCACCGTACCGGTCCGCTCACGCAGGGGCAATTCCGCGGGCCGGTGGGCCCGCGGGGTTCGCGTCAGCGTTCGAGCGGCGGGGGGACGAAGGCGAGCACATCGGGCAGCGGCCCGTCATGGCGTTCGACGTCGACCAGCGCGCTGAGGGCGCTCGGCCCCTGGGACAGGCGCGAGCACGGCCGGTCCGCGGTGAGGGAGTTCGGGTTGCCGTGGCGGTCCAGGGTGCCGCCCGCCCCCGGCTCCTCCGGGTCCCACCAGGCGCCGGTGGGGAGTTGGACGACGCCCGGCATGACGTCGTCCGACAGGACCGCGCCGGCCAGGCAGCTGCCGCGGTCGTTGAAGACCCGCACGACCGCGCCGTCCACGATGCCGCGCGCCGCGGCGTCCGCCGGGTTGAGCGTCACGGGCTCGCGGCCGCGGATCTTCGAGTCGAGGCTGCGGCCGCCGTTGTCGTACTGGCTGTGCAGCCGGGAGGCGGGCTGGTTGGAGACCAGGTGCAGCGGGAAGCGCTCCGCCAGGTCGCCGCCGAGCCACTCGGCCGGTTCGTACCAGGTGGGGTGCCCGGCGCAGTCGTCGTAGCCGTAGGAGTCGATCTCGGCGGAGAAGACCTCGATCCGGCCCGAGGGCGTCGCCAGCGGGAAGCGCTGCGGGTCCGCCCGGAGCGCCGCGAAGCTGCCGGGGAACGGGCCGGTCAGGGCGGGCAGTTCGACGGTGGTGCGGCGCCAGAACGCGTCGAAGTCCGGCAGCGCGGCGGGGTCGCCGAGGGCGGCCCTGGTCTGCTCGTACAGGTGCCGGAGCCACTCGGCCTCGGTGCGCGAGTCCGTGAACTCCCGCCCGTAGCCGAGCCGGGCGGCCAGGTCGGCGAAGATCCGGTGGTCGGTGCGCGACTCGCCGGCCGGTTCGCGGACCTTCGGCATCGCGGTGAGGTGCGGGTCGCAGAACCCGGCGGTGAAGTCGTCGCGCTCCAGGCCGGTGGCGACGGGCAGGACGACGTCCGCGAACTTGGCGGTGGTGTTCCACCAGGCCTCGTGGACCACCACCGTGTCGGGGGCCTGCCAGGCCCGGGCGAGCCGGTGCAGGTCCTGGTGGTGGTGGAACGGGTTGCCGCCGCACCAGTAGACCAGGCGGAGTTCGGGCAGGGTGAGGCGCCGGCCGTCGTAGTCGATGCTCCGGCCGGGGTGCAGCAGGGCGTCGGCGATCCGGGCGACCGGGATGAAGTCCGGGACGGGGTTGGGGACGGCGGGGACGGACGCCACGGAGGGGCGGCCGGGGGCGACGCCGGTCGCGTCCATCGTCGCGTAGCCCGCGCCCCAGCCGCAGCCGGGCCGCCCCATCGAGCCCGCCATCGCGGCCAGCACGACGGACATCCAGATCGGCTGTTCGCCGTGGTCCGCCCGCTGCACCGCGTAGTTGACCACGACGAGGGAGCGCTGCGCGGTGAGGCGGCGGGCCAGGTCGGTGAGCGTGCCGCGGTCGATGCCGGTGATCGCCGCGGCCCAGGCGGCGTCCTTGGGGACGCCGTCGGCCTCGCCGAGCAGGTAGGCGGCGAAGCGGTCGAACCCGGTGCAGCAGCGGCGCAGGAAGTCCTCGTCGTGCCAGCCGTTGACCAGCATGGTGTGCGCGATGCCGAGCATCGCGGCGGTGTCGGTGTTGGGGACGACGGGCAGCCACCGGGCGCCGAGGAAGTCGGCGGTGTCGCTGCGGATCGGGCTGACGTTCACGAACCGCACCCCGGCGTCGCGGCACCGGCGCTGCAGGTCGCGGGTGCGGTGCCGGGCCAGGCCGCCGGGGTTGACCTGGCTGTTCTTGAGGGCCAGCCCGCCGAACGCGACCACGAGTTCGCAGCCCTCGGCTATCTCGTCCCACATCGGCATCCGGGACTGGTAGCTCCACGGGTGCCCGCCGATCACGTGCGGCAGGATCACCTCCAGGGCCGCGGTGCTGTACGTGTTGCGGGAGTCGGTGTAGCCGCCGCCGAGCGCCAGGAACCGCTGGAGCTGCCCCTGCGCGTGGTGGAGGGCGCCCGCGCTCGCCCAGCCGTAGGAGCCGCCGAACACCGCGGCGTCCCCGTACCGCTCCCGCACCCGGCGCAGTTCGTCGCCCACCAGCGTGAGCGCCTCGTCCCAGCCGACCTCGACGAAGGAGTCCGCGCCGCGGGCGCTGCCGCCCTCCCGCGGCCGCCCGTCCAGCCACCCCCTGCGCACGGCGGGGCGCAGCACCCGGGCGCCGTCCTCGGCGGCCCGGACCATGCCGGGGCCGATCGGCGAGGGCGCGGGGTCGTCCTCCTTCGGTTCGATCCGCAGCAGGCGGCCGGAGTCGACCACCGCGGTGAAACTGCCCCAGTGCGTCGCGACCGACAAGCGTCGTTCCACCGCGCATCGACTCCGTCCCCGTACGGGCTCCCGCCCGGATCCGACCTGCCGCCGGGTACGAGTCTCCCCACGCCGTCGCGTCCGCATGCGGCTACCGGGGGGTCGCGTCCGGGTCCTCGTGCAGCGGGAGGCCGTGGGCGGCCGCCAGGCGGTCGAACGCCGCGCCGAGGGCGGCCTGCTGGGCGGGGGTGAGGCCGGCGGTGAGCTCCGCGTCGAGGGCGGTCGCCCGGGCCGTGCAGCGGGCGAGGAGGTCGTGCCCGCGGTCGGTGAGGCGCAGGATCTGGCGGCGGCGGTCGGCCGGGTCGCGCAGCCGCTCGACCGCGCCCGCGGCCTCCAGGTGGTCGGCGAGCGAGACCACCAGGCTGGGCGCCACCCGCATCAGCTTGGCGATCTCCAGCTGGGAGGCGCCGAGCCCCGCGTCGAGGACGCTCAGCAGGCCGACGTGCTTGGGCTTCAGGTCGTGCTCGGCCAGCGCCCGGGCGTACCGGTCGGCGACCAGCGCGCCCAGTACGCCGAACCGGAAGGTGAGCGTCTCGACCCACTTGACATCGTTCACGAGAGGCATGCTACCTTCACCAAACCGTTCTAGCCATGAATGATTTGGAGTGGGAACAGTGCTTGACCCCCGCACCGTGCAGATCGTCTTCGCCGACCTGCAGGACAGCATCGTGGCCCTGAGCCGCACCAACCCCCCGGACACCGTCCGGCGCTCCGCCGGAGTGCTCGGCCGGATCGCCCGGACGCTGGAGATCCCGTTCACCGTCTCCGCCGCGCCCCGGCCCGGCGGGCCCGGCGTCATCGCCGAACTCCCCGCCGCGACGCCGTTCGTGCGCAGCGGGCCGTCCTGCTGGGACGACCCGGCCTGGCGCGCCCGGGTCGCCGCCCACGCCCGCCCGACCCTGGCCCTGTGCGGCGTGGTCTCGGAGATCGTGGTCCTGCACACCGCGCTCGACGCCCTGGCCGACGGCCACCGGGTGGTCGTCCTGGTCGACGCGGGCGGCGGCATGTCGCAGCGCACGGAGGACGCCGCCCACGAGCAGATCCGGGCCGCGGGCGGCACCGTGACCTCCGTCGCGTCCTTCGCCACCGACCTGGTGCGCGACTTCACCGACCCCGCCGGCCGCGAGGTCATCACCGCGCTGCACGACCTGCTGGCCTGAACTCCCCCGGAGAGGAAGCCCCGTGAGACTCGCACCCCACCTGCACCGCCTCGGCAACGACACCGTGGCCTGCTACCTCGTCGACACCGCCGAGGGCATCACCCTCGTCGACGCCGGACTGCCCGGCCACTGGCGGGACCTGCAGCGCGAACTGCGCTCCCTGGGCAAGTCCGTCGACGACGTCCGCGGCCTGGTCCTGACCCACGGCGACTCCGACCACCTCGGCTTCGCCGAACGCCTGCGCAGCGCCCACGGCGTCCCGGTGTTCGTGCACGCCGCCGACGCCGCCCGCGCCCGCACCGGCGAGAAGCCGCCCGTCGCGACCGGCCCCTGGCGGCCCGGACCGGCGCTCGGCTTCCTCGGCTACGCCGTCCGGAAGAACGGCCTGCGCACCCGCCACCTCGGCGCCGTCACCGAGGTCGGCGACGGCGACGTGCTGGACCTGCCCGGCAGCCCGGTGATCGTGGGCCTGCCGGGGCACTCCCCCGGCAGCGTCGCCGTGCACGTCCCGCTCGCCGACGCGCTCTTCGTCGGCGACGCGCTGACCACCCGCCACGTCCTCACCGGGCGCCGCGGCCCCCAGCCCGCCCCCTTCACCGACGACCCGGCCGCCGCCCTCGCCTCCCTCGACCGGATCGCCCACCTGCCCGCGTCCTGGATCCTGCCCGGCCACGGCGCCCCCTGGCGCACCTCCCCGGCCCGGGTCGGCGAGGCCGTCCGGGCGGCCGCCCCGCCGTCCTGAGCGCCCACCGTCCTGAGCGCCCACTGTCCTGGGCCCCGGCGGTCCTGAGCACCGGCGGCTCCTTACCGGTCGCTGACGGCCGGGCGCGGCCGGGGCCTTCCGGGCGCGGGCGCGGGTAGCGTCGCCGGCATGAGGATCCTGGTGACGGGCGGGGCCGGTTTCATCGGCTCGGCGGTGGTCGGAGAGCTGCTCGCGGGCGGCCACGAGGTGCGGGTGCTGGACGCGCTGCTCCCGGCGGTGCACCCGTCGGGGCTGCCGTCGGCGGTCCCGGCGGGCGCGGAGTTCCGGCACGCCGACGTGCGGGACGCGGCCGCGGTGGAGGCCGCCCTGGACGGGGTGTCGGCGGTCTGCCACCAGGCGGCGATGGTCGGGCTGGGCGTGGACCTCGACGACGCCCCCGCGTACGCCGGGTGCAACGACCTGGGCACGGCGGTGCTGCTGGCGGCGATGGCCCGGCGCGGGGTGCGGGAGCTGGTGCTGGCCGGGTCGATGGTGGTCTACGGCGAGGGCGCGTACCGCTGCGGGGCGCACGGCCCGGTGGCCCCCGGGCCGCGCCGGGCCGCGGACCTGGACGCGGGGCGCTTCGAACCGCCGTGCCCGGTGTGCGGCGAACCCCTGCTGCCCGGGCTGGTCGCGGAGGACGCCCCCGCCGACCCGCGCAACGTGTACGCGGCGACCAAGCTCGCCCAGGAGCACCTGGCGTCCGCCTGGGCCCGGGCCTGCGGCGGCCGGGTCCTGACGCTCCGCTACCACAACGTGTACGGGCCGGGGATGCCCCGGGACACCCCGTACGCGGGGGTGGCCTCGCTGTTCCGCTCGGCGCTGGCGCGCGGCGAGGCCCCGCGGGTGTTCGAGGACGGCGGCCAGCGCCGCGACTTCGTGCACGTCGCGGACGTGGCCGCCGCCAACGCGGCGGCACTGGCGGCACTGCCCGACCGACCGGCGGGCAGCACCCGGGCGTACAACGTGGGCAGCGGGGAGGTCCGCACCGTGGGCGACCTGGCGGGAGCGCTGGCGGCGGCGTGCGACGGCCCGGCCCCGGTGGTGACGGGCGAGTACCGGCTGGGCGACGTCCGGCACGTGACGGCGGACTCCGGACGCCTGCGCACGGAACTGGGCTGGCGTCCCCGGGTCGCGTTCGGGGCGGGGATGGCCGAGTTCGCAGCGGCCCCGCAACGCACCTGACGGACGGCGGAACGACTGCCGCCCGGACGCCACCGGTCCCCTCGCCCCGCAGCAGCACCGCCCCTCCCCGGCCACCGACGCCGACCGGACCGGACCGGACCCGCCGAACGCCCCGAACAGCCGGGCGGGACGCGGCAGCGCGGAGCACGGTCCTGCGACGACGGAACGGCCGCCGACCGGACACCGCGCCCCACCGCCACCGGGGCCCCCTCGCCCCCACCGCAGCACCGCCCCTCCCCGGCCCCGCCCGGCGGGGGTGTCAGGCGCGGCGGGCCGTGGGGAGGGTGATCTCGAAGCAGCAGCCGCCGTCGACGTTGCGGACGCGGGCCCGTCCGGCGTGCGCCTCCACGATGCCGCGGACGATGGCGAGGCCGAGGCCGGCGCCGCTGTCGGCCGTGTCGGGGGTGCCGGGGGCCGCGGGGCCGGTCGGGCGGGGGGTGCGGGCGGCGGTGCCGCGCCAGCCGGTCTCGAAGAGGCGGGGGAGGTCGGGTTCGGGGATGCCGCCGCAGCCGTCGGTGACGGCGAGCACGACGGCGTCGTCCTCCCGGCGGGTGGAGACGGCGACGACACCGTCGGGCGGGGTGGCGCGGATCGCGTTGACCAGCAGGTTGCCGATCACCCGGGTGATCTCCCGGGGGTCGGCCTCGACCGGGGCGGGCTCGACGCGGCGGCCCTCCAGGCGGACGCCGCGCTGCCGGGCCAGCGGGTGGGCGCCGGCCAGCGCGTCGTCGACCAGGTCGTGCAGGGAGACCCGGGAGAGGCTGAGCGAGAGCGCTCCGGCCTGGATCCGGGAGAGCTCGAACAGGTCGTCGACCATGGCGGTGAGCCGCTCCACCTCGGTGCGGATGCGGGCGAGGTAGCGCTCGGGTTCCTCGGCGACGCCGTCCTCCAGCGCCTCGGCCATCGCGCGCAGCCCGGCCAGCGGGGTGCGCAGGTCGTGCGAGATCCAGGCGACGAGTTCGCGCCGGGAGGCGTCCAGGGCCCGTTCGCGGTCCCGGGATTCGGCGAGCCGGGCGCTGGTGGCGGCGAGTTCGGCGCTGACGGCGGCCAGTTCCCGGCCGAGCGGCCGGTCGGGCGGGGCGAACCCGGCGTCGCCGCCGACGGTGCGGGCGGCCACCGCCAGCGCCCGGCCGCCCGCGGTGACCTGGCGGCCCAGCAGCGCGGCGGTGAGCAGCGCGACCACCGAGGCCATCACCAGGACGGTGCCGACCACGCCGAGGTCGTGGGGGGAGAGGAACATCGCCCGGGCGACCGCGAACGTCCCGGAGGTGACGGCGAGGACGCTGACCACGGCGACGGCGAACAGGCCGAGCGCCAGCGAGCGGCGGCGCAGCAGCCGCAGCGCGGCCAGGCCGAGCAGTCCGGCGGCGGCGGCGCCGAGCGCGGCGAACAGGGCGATCAGCAGCAGGTCCTTCACGCCGCACCGCCCTGTGCCGGACCGTCCGGTGCCGCACCGGCCGGGTCGTAGCGGTAGCCGACGCCCCAGACGGTGCTGATCAGTTCGGGCGCGCCGGGGTCGTCCTCGATCTTCTCGCGCAGGCGGCGGACGTGGACGGTGACGGTGGAGAGGTCGCCGAAGTCCCAGCCCCAGACGCGCTGCATCAGCTCCTGCCGGGAGAACACCGTCCCGGGATGCCGGAGGAGGAACGCGAGCAGGTCGAACTCGCGCGCGGTGAGAGTGAGTTCGCGTCCTCCTCGGTGGGCGCGGCGGGCCCGGGGGTCGAGCGCGAGGTCGCCGGAGCGCAGCGGGGCGGCACCGTCGGCCGGGGCGGTGCGGGCGCGGCGCAGGATCGACTGGACGCGCAGGACGAGTTCGCGCGGGCTGAACGGCTTGGTGACGTAGTCGTCCGCGCCGAGTTCGAGGCCCAGGACGCGGTCGGCCTCGTCGCCCCTGGCGGTGAGCAGCACCACCGGCAGGTCCGCGCGGTCCGCGCGGTCGGGGCGGGCGCGCAGGCGGCGCAGCACTTCGAGGCCGTCGAGGCCGGGCAGCATCAGGTCGAGGACGAGCAGGTCGGGGCGGTGGCGTTCGGCCAGGTCGAGGCCGCGCTGCCCGTCCTCGGCGCGCTCGACCAGGTGGCCGGCCCGGGTGAGGTAGCCGGCCACGACCTCGCCGACGGTCGGGTCGTCGTCGACGACCAGGACGCGCGCGGGTTGCGGCGGTCCGGCGGGGGCGGGGCTGTGGTTCACCCGCCCGAGGATACGAGTGCGGGCGCGCCCGCGGGCCCGCACCGGACCGGCGTTCGGGTTCCGTAAGGTCCGCCGTCCGGGCGGGTGCACCGTCCGGGCAGGCCCGCCGTCCGGGCGGGTGCGCCGTACGACTTCCGTAAGGGCGCGGCTCGGCCGCGGCGGGGTCGGGCGTGGTTAGCGTGGCGGTCGTGACTCCTCCTCTTCTCCCGTCCTCGGTGGACGTGGTACTGCCCTGCCTGGACGAGGCGCGGGCGCTGCCCTGGGTGCTGGGCCGGGTGCCGGCCGGCTGGCGGGCGATCGTGGTCGACAACGGTTCGCGGGACGGCTCGGCGCAGCTCGCGGCCGAGCTGGGCGCGACGGTGGTGGCGGAGCCGCGCCGGGGGTTCGGCGCGGCCTGCCACGCCGGGCTGCTGGCGGCCGACGCCGAGTTCGTCTGCTTCCTGGACTGCGACGGGTCGTTGGACCCGGCGCAGCTGCCCCGGGTGGTCGGCCCGGTCGCGGCGGGCACGGCCGACCTGGTGCTGGGGCGGCGGCGGCCGGTCTCGTTCGGGGCGTGGCCGCCGCACGCCAGGCTGGCGAACCTGGTGCTGGCCGGTCGGCTGCGCGCGCTGACGGGCGCCGACCTGCACGACCTCGGGCCGATGCGGGCGGCGCGCCGGGAGCGACTGCTGGCGCTGGGCCTGGGCGACCGGCGCTCGGGCTACCCGCTGGAGGCGGTGCTGTCGGCGTCGGCGGCGGGCATGCGGATCGCCGAGGTGCCGGTGGACTACCGGCCGCGGGCGGGCCGCTCGAAGGTGACCGGGACGGTGCGCGGCACCCGGCAGGCGGTGCGCGACATGCGCGGGGTGCTCGCGGCCCCGCCGCCGACGCTGCTGCTGCTCTCCAAGGCGCCGCAGCCGGGCCGGTCGAAGACCCGGCTGACCCCGGCCTTCACCTTCGAGCAGGCCGCCGACCTGGCCGAGGCGGCCCTCGCCGACACCCTGGCCGCGCTCGCCCTCGTCCCGGCCGGCCGCCGCCTGCTGGTGCTGGACGGCGAGCCCGGCCGGTGGCTGCCGCCGGGCTGGGAGGTGGTGCCGCAGTGCGGGGGCGGCCTGGACCGCCGGATCGCCGCCGCCTTCGCCCACGCCGCCCGGCTCGCCCCGCGCGCCCCGGCCCTGCTGGTCGGCTCGGACACCCCGCAGCTCGACCCGGCCGTCCTCGCCGCGCCACTGTCCGCGGCGCAGCGCCCGGGCGCCGACGCCTGGTTCGGGCCCGCCGAGGACGGCGGCTTCTGGGCCCTCGGACTGGCCCGCCCGGACGCCCGCCTGGCCGAGCGGCTGCTGCACGGCGTACCGATGTCGACCGCCGCCACCGGCCGCCACGTCCTGGACCGGCTGGCGGCGGACGGCCTGGCGGTCCGCGAGCTGCCGACGCTGCTGGACGTGGACGGGCCGGACGACGCCGCCCGGGTCGCCGCGCTGGCCCCCGGCACGCGCTTCGCCGCCCGGCTGCGGGAGCTCGCCGCGGCACCCGGCCCGGCCCGGTGAGCGGCACCGCCCCGCGGCGGCCGCACCCGCGGGCCGACACCGCGCACGTGCGCCCGCCGTGCCCCCGGACGGACAGGCCCCGGACGGACAGGCCCCGGACGGACAGGCCCCGGACGGACGGACACCGGACGGACGGGCGCCCCGCTCCCCGGCAGGTGGACGCGTGAGCCCTCGCACCGCCCTGCGCAGCGGCACCGCCGAGCCGTGGGTCGACGACCCGTTCGGGCGGGCGGTGCGGGCCGGGCGGGGCCCGCTGTGGCTGCGCCGGGCGGACGGTTCGCGGCTGGCGCTGGAGGTGGAGCGCTGGTGCGCCCCGGCCGCCGGGGCGGACCACGGGCTGGTGCTGCGCTGCCTGGGCCTGTCCGCGCCGGTGCTGGACCTGGGCTGCGGCCCCGGTCGGCTGGTGGCGGCGCTGCTGGCGGCGGGCGTGCCCGCGCTCGGGGTGGACGTCTGCGCGGCCTCGGTGGAGCACACCGCCCGCCTGGGCGGTCTCGCGCTGCGCCGCTCGGTCTTCGACCGGCTGCCCGCCGAGGGCCGCTGGGGCGGCGTGCTGCTCGCCGACGGCAACCTCGGCATCGGCGGCGACCCGGACGCCCTGCTGGCCCGGGCGGGCGCGCTGCTCGCCCCGGGCGGCCTGCTGCTGGTGGAGACCGCGACGCAGGAGGTGGACGAGGTGGCGGACGTCCGGGTGGAGGGCCCGGACGGCGCCGGGCCACCGTTCCGCTGGGCGCGCTGCGGGCCCGCCGCGGCGCTGCGGCGGGCCCGGGCCGTCGGCCTGGAACGGGCGGAGCGCTGGGACTCGCACGGCCGCTCGTTCCTGACACTGACCCGTTCCTGACGGCGGGTCAGTCCGGTTCCGCCCACTGCGGGTGCTCGCGCTCGGCCCACTCGCGCTCGACGGCGCCGGTGCGCATGCCGCGCCGCGCCTCCGGGTCCAGGTAGGCCATCCGCAGGTGGCCGAGCACCACGGCGGCGACCGCGAACGCGAACCAGTCGTGGACGAAGGTCGCGCCGGTGCGCCACACCGCGGGCGCGAGACCGGTGAACCACATCAGCAGGCCGGTGCCGAGCATCACCAGCATCGTGCCGAGCGTCCACTGCGCGTACAGCTTCTGCCCGGCGTTGAACTTCCCGGCCGGCCGGGGCCCGGCCCGGCGGCGGCGCACGGTGCGCAGCCAGGTGCGGTCGGCGGCGGTGAACCGGCCCAGGCGCACCGCGTCCCGGCGCATCGCCCGGGTGGCCAGGGCCAGCAGCAGCGGCACCGGCAGCAGCAGGCCGCACCACTCGTGCACGGTGGCCACCAGCCTTCGGCGGCCCACGAGTTGTGCCAGCGGCGGCAGGTAGAGGCAGGCCGCGGTGGCCAGGCAGGTGAGCATCAGCACCGCGGTGACGCGGTGGGCCCGGCGCTGCGCGGGGGCGAAACGGGGGCGGCGGTCAGCTGGTGGGTGCATCGTCGCGTCCGTTCGATCGGCCGACCCAGGCGTCCACGTCGTAGCCCAGCCGCTCCCAGTACCCGGGGCGGACGGTGTCGGTGACGGTGATCGAGGACAGCCACTTGGCGGACTTGTAGAAGTACATCGGGGCGACGTACAGGCGCACCGGCCCGCCGTGCTCGTGGCCGATCGGCCGGTCCTGCATCCGCAGCGCCACCAGGACGTCGTCGCGGCGGGCCTGTTCCAGCGTCAGGCTCTCGGTGTAGGCGCCGTCGAAGCAGCCGAAGCGCACCGCGCGCCCCTCCGGCCGGACCCCGGCCGCGTCCAGCAGCGCGGACAGCGGAACGCCCTCGAAGGGCGTGGCGGGCACCCGCCACCCGGTGACGCGCTGCACGTCGTGGACGATCCGGCGCTGGGCGAGCGCCCGCAGGTCGGCCAGCCGCAGGGTGGCGGGCCGCTCCACCAGGCCGTCGACGGCGAGGGTGTAGTCGGCCTCCCCGCGCTCGGGCACCGACGCGGTCACCGAGTAGTACCGGAACCCTCCCCCGCCGGGCAGCGCCTGGCTCAGCCCCGTCGGATCGTTGCGCGCCACCGCGTCCTGCGCCCGCTGCAACCACGGCCCCGCCACGACCCCGGCCGCGCCCAGCCCCAGCAGCCCGAGCACCACCCGACGGCCGACCGGAGCGCCACGGGCCTCGTCGCCGTCGCCACTGCTGCCGCCGCTGCCGTCGCTGCTTTCACCGCTGCCGCGGTTGCCGCTACCGCCGTTGCCTTCACCGCCGCTGCTGTTGCCACGGTCGCCGCTGCTGCTGCCGCTGCTTTCACCGCCGCCGTCACCACGGCTGCCGCCGGTGCCGCTGCCATTGCCCTCGTTGTCGTCGTCCACGGGAGGATTCGACCAGCCCGAGCCGCCGCTGCCCAGGGGCGCGGGCGATCCGTCAGACTTCCGTCATCCGCGCGCCGACCGGTCGCGGCCACCGGCCGACCCGCCGGAGGGACGCCGCCGTGATCACCAGCAGGGCGGCGCCGTAGGCGAGTTGCTGCACCCGGCTGCCGCCCGCCAGGTACAGCAGCTGCCCGGCCGCGGGCACCGCCAGCCACTCCCAGCGGCCGTCCAGCGCCGCCAGGGCCACCACCAGCAGTCCGTACCAGGGGTAGGCGGGGGCGGCCAGCAGCAGCGCCCCGCCGGTCACCGTCAGCGCGCCGTGCCACGGTCGTGCCGGGTCGCCGTGCCGCAGCACCCGCCACACCAGGGCGGCGAGCAGTGCCGCCCCGGCCCACGGGGCGAGCCGGTCGGGCAGGACCAGGCGCAGCAGGCCGAACCGCTCCAGGTGGCCCTGCCGGTAGCCCTCCTCGCGCAGGTAGCCGGGCAGGTAGCCGAGCACCCCGGTGCCGGAGGCCGCCACGTACGGCAGGTAGGAGAGGACGAACACCCCGGCGGCGGTGGCGGGCAGCACCAGGTCGGCGCGGGCCGGGCGGCGGGAGAGCGCACCGGAGAGCGCGCCCGGCAGGGCCAGCGCGGGCAGCAGTTTCACCGCCGTCGCCGCGCCCAGCGCGGCGCCGCCCGCCGCGGACCGGCCGCGGGCCGCCCAGCCGAGGCCGGCCACCGTCAGCAGGGCGCCCAGGGTGTCGACGTGCGCGTCGTTGACCGCCCACACCGCGACCCCCGGGCACCAGGCCCACAGCGCGGCCCGCCGCCGTCCGCCCGTCACGGCCAGCAGCACGCCGGTGGTCGCCACCGCCAGCACCGCCCCGGCGGCCTGGGCGACCCGGACGCCGTCGCCGAACGGGTGCTGGGCGAGGAACCACGCCTCCGCCAGCGGCGGGTAGACCGTGTGCACGGCGGGCCGGTTGATCCGGGTGCAGGCCCCGTCGGCGGTGCGCCGCTCGTCCCACCCCGTGCAGCCGTCGCCGACCGGGAACCGGCCCGGGTCGCGCAGTCGGGCCAGTGCCGGGTCCTCGGGGGCGTGCGCGTAGGGGGAGACGCCCGCCGCCTGCACCTTGCCGTCCCAGCCGTAGCGGTGGGCGTCGTCGCTGGTCCGCGGCGGGGCCAGCAGTCCGGCCGCGGCGACCAGCACGCCTCCGGCCAGCACCAGCCGCGCCACCTGCCGCTGCGGCACCCGGCGCAGCGCGAGCAGGGACAGCCCGAACAGGACGGCGTCGGCGGCGTACCAGCCGTACAGCGGGGGGCGGTTGCCGAGGGTGCCGCCGGTGGTGAGGGTCAGCGCGAGGCAGCCGGCCAGGGCGGTGACGGCGAGGGCGCAGAGCGGGACGGGGCGTGCGGTCACCGGTCCACCCTCGCACCGCCGGTCGCCCGCACGGCCGTGGCGCGGTGGGCCGTACGGGTTCCGTAAGCACTCCGGGCCCGCCCGGCGCCCGTTCGGATTCCGTCAGCACACCGGACCCGCCCCGGCGCCCGTTCGGATTCCGTAAGCACGTCGTAGCGCCGCCGCGGCCGCCGGGCGCGCTTCGATGGGCCCGTGGACCCCGACCCCTCCCCCGCCCGGCGGCGCCTCGACCCGCCGCTGCCCGCCCCGCCCGCCGCGCTGCGACGCGGCCCGTTCCGTCCCGGCGCGTTCCGCTCCCCCGCGCACGGGCCGCGCACCGCGGTGGTGCTCGGCCGGTGGCTGGGCGCGGCGCTGCTGCTGTGCTTCGCGACCGGCCTGGTCAGCCACCTGCTCCAGGACCCGCCGTCCTGGCTGGCGGGCCGGTTGCCGTCCCGTCCGGTGAACGGCTACCGGCTCTCCCAGGGCCTGCACGTGGTGGCCGGGTTGGCCGCGATCCCGCTGGCGGGCGCGAAGTTGTGGACGGTGTACCCGCGGCTGTTCGCGTGGCCGCCCGCGCGCAGCGTGCTGCACCTGCTGGAGCGGCTGTCGATCGCGCTGCTGGTCGCGGCGGTGCTGCTGGAGCTGTTCACCGGGCTGCTGAACACCCTGCAGTGGTACCCGTGGCCGTTCCCGTTCCGGCAGACCCACTACTGGACGGCGTGGACGGCCGTCGGCGCGCTGCTGGTCCACCTGGCCGTCAAGGCACCGGAGATCGCCGCGCACTGGCGCCGCACCCGCTCCGCCCCGCTGCCCGCCCCGCTGCCCGGGCGACCGACCGGGCGGCCGACCGAGCGGCCGACCGAGCGGCGGGCCGTGCTCGCGGCGACGGCCGCCGCCGTCGGGGCGGTCACCCTCACCACCGCGGGCCAGTCCGTGCCCTGGCTGCGGAGCCTCGACCTGTTCGCCCCGCGCCGTCCCGGTTCCGGTTCCGGCACCGGCACCGACTCCCTCCCGGTCAACCGCACCGCCGCGCAGGCGGGGACCACCGCCGTCCCCGCCGACTGGCTGCTGGCCGTCGACGGCCCGGGCGGCTACCGGATCGGCCTCGCCGAGCTGCGCGCCCTGCCGCAGACCACCGCCGTCCTGCCGATCGCCTGCGTCGAGGGCTGGAGCGCGGACGCCCGCTGGACGGGCGTGCGCCTGGCCGACCTGCTGCGCCGCGCCGGGGTCCCGGCCGGCTCCACCGTCCGGATCACCTCGCTGGAGGCCGACGGCCCGTACCGGGTCACCGAGATGCCCGCCGCGTACGCCGACGACCCGCTCACCCTGCTGGCCCTCGCGCTCGACGGCCGTCCGCTGACGCCCGACCACGGCTTCCCGGCCCGGGTCGTCGCGCCGAACCGGCCCGGGGTGCTGCAGACCAAGTGGGTCGCCCGGATCGAGGCGGTCTGAGGTGCGGATCCTGCGCGGTGCCCTGCTGCTCGGCGGTCTCGCCCTGCTCGCCTGCGGCCTGGTGGGCCTGCTGACCGACCCGTACGTGACCGGGCCGCTCGGCGTGCTGCTGTGGGCGGCCGGGTTGGTGGCGCTGCACGACGGGCTGTGGCTGCCGCTGGTGTGCGCGCTCGGCGCGGCCGCGACGGGGCGGCCGGTGCTGCGCGGCTGGCTGGTGGTCACGGCGGCCGTGGGCGCGGTGGCCGTCCCGGCGGTGCTGCGGGCCGGGGACGACCACGGCAACCCGACCCTGCTGCCGCTGCCCTACCTGCGCAACTGGCTGCTGTTCCTGGTGGCGAGCGCCACCGCGGCAGCGCTCGTCGCCGCCGTCCGGCGGGGCGTCAGGCAGGGGTTCGGACGGGCGGGCCGGGCGCGTCGGGCGGGCCGGGCGCGTCGGGCGGGCCGCTGACCGGCCTGCCCGGTCTGCCGCCCGGTCTGCCGGGTCACTGACCGGCGCCCACCCGTCCGGCTTCGATGCGGCGGCCCTCGGTGGTGGTGACCACCACCGGCACGCCGTCCGGGACCCGGCCGCGCAGCGCGTCCAACAGGTCGGCGACGGGCGGGAGTTCGGCGGGGGTGCGGACGGCGACGTGCAGGGTGCGGGACTGCGCCCGGACGTCGACCACCTGCGCGCCGGGGGTCGCGGCGAGCCAGGCGGTGGCGGCGTCCGAGGTGCGGTTGGTCCACACGTGCACCAGGACGGTGCCGGTGGTGCTGGCGGCCAGCAGCAGGCCGACGGCGGCGAACAGCACGCCCAGGGTGGCGTAGGCGCGGCGCGGTCCCCGGTCGGCCGCGCCTGCACCGATCGCGGCGAAGACCACCATCCCGGCGAAGACCAGTGCCAGCAGGTTGGAGACGAACAGCACCAGCGCGCCCAGCGCCAGCCACCACGCGCCCTGCCCGGCACAGACGCCGACCACCACCAGCGGCGGCACCAGCGAGATCGCGATCGCCACGCCCGGCAGCACCGCGGCCACGTCCCGGCGGGCCAGTGCGACCGCGCCCGCGAAGCCGGTGGCGAGGGCGGCCGCGAGGTCGAGCAGGCCGGGCGAGGTGCGCCCGGCGATCTGGCTGTCCGCCAGCAGGTCGTAGCCGGACGGGACGACCAGCGAGGCCAGCGCCCCGACGGCCACCACCAGCGCGACGCCCCCGAGGACGAACCACCCGGCGCCGCCGATCCGGCGCCGCACCGCACCGAGCGCGATCCCCATGATCGGGGTGGACAGCGGGGCGATGATCATCGCCCCGATCACGGTCGCGGTGGAGTCCGTCAGCACCCCGCACGCGGCGATCACCGAGGAGAGCACCAGCATCGTCCAGAACGCCGACCGCTTGGCCCGCACCTCACCGGCCGACAGGTCGAGGTCCGCCCGCAGCTCCTCCACCGACCGCCGCTGCCGCTCCGGCAGCACCCACTCCCGCACCGAACTGATCATCCGATCAGTCTCCGTCGCACCGCCCCCGGAACCCCGGTCCGCCGCACTCCGCTCACCCGTCCGGCCGCGGCACCCCGTCCGGCCGCGGCACCCCCGCCCGGCGGGCCGCCGGGCCCGTCACCGGGACGACGGCCGACCGACCCCTGCCGGGCGCTCCGGGCCGGGCTCGGTCACCCCTGGTTCCGGTCGTCGTCGTAGGCGCTGGTGCCCTCGTCCAGCAGCGGGCCGTCCGCGGCGGGCTGCGGGTGCTTGAGGTGGGCGGGGGCCAGGGCGCGCAGGCCG
>NZ_JNYE01000005.1 GCF_000717185.1 Kitasatospora phosalacinea
CAGCCCACCCATCCCCACCCCGCCGACCCCCAGCCCGCCCATCCCCAGCCCGCCGACGCCCAGCCCGCCCTGGTCGCCTTCGCCCTCTCGACGGCCGGCCGACTCGCTGCCCGCGACGGCGAGTTGCCGCTGTCCGAGCTGGCCGCGCGCCTGCCCCGCGGGCGGGAGCGGCAGTTGCTGGACGCGCTGCGCCCCCGGCTCGACGCGGAGAGCCGACAGGGTCGCACCGGGCTGCTGTTCGCCCTGGTGCGCGCCCTGGGCGGACGGGCCGGGCAGTTGCCGGAACTCGACGAACGCCTGGCCGACGCCACCCGGGACCCGCGGGAGCGGACCGCCGCCGAGGCCCTGGGGCTGTGGTTGCAGCCGCGCGCCGGGCGCGCCGCGAAGGTGGTGGCGACGCTCGCCCACGACCCGTCCGCCGTGTTCTGCGCCCCCGTGCTGCGGCACGCCGCCCTCGCCCGCACCGACCTGCTGGACCGGGCGCTGGCCGAACGGCCGCCCACCGGGCGCTTCCTGCGCCCCGGCCGGCCCCGCCCGCTGCCGCCCGTCCACGACCCCGCCCGCTGGACGCCCCGCCAGGTGGAGCGGGCCGCCGGGCTGTGCGCGCAGGCCGCCGCCGACCCGGGGCTGACCGCCGAGCAGCGGGCCGCCGCGCTCACCCGGGCCGCCCGGCTGCTGGAGCCCGGCGCCGCCGTGGTGCGCCGCCACCTCGACGATCCGGAGCCGCTGCTCGCCGACACCGCCCTGGCCGCGCTGGCCCGGACGTCCGACCCGCTCACCGTCCTGCCCGAACTGCTGGCGCACGCCGGGGGCGACCGGGCGAAGGTCGCGGTGTACGCCGCCGGGCGGGCCGCCCGGCAGGCCGATCCGGAGCAACTGGCCCCGCTGCTAGGCGAGTTGGCCTCCCGCACCGGTGGCGCCAAGGTCACCGCCCGCAAGGAGGCCGTCCGGCTGGCCGCGGCACTGCTGCCGCCCGCACGGGCCGCCGAGGTGCTGGTTGCCGCCTTCCACGCCCCCGGGCAGCACGCCGACGTCCGGGCCGCCGCGGCCGCGCACTGCCAGGGCCTGCTGGACGCCGACCCGGTCTGGGCGCTGCTCGCCGAAGCCGCCGCCGCGCCCGAACCGCAGCTGCGCCGGGCCGTCGCCGCGCAACCGCCGGGCCTGCTGCCGGAACGCCACCGGGCCCGCTACGCCCGGCTGGTGGCCGCGGTCGCCGCCGGGGCGGACGCCGACCCGAGGATCGACCCGAGGACCGACCCGGAGCCCACCCGGGCGGCGCTCAAGGCACTGCCCGGGTGGGCCCGGTACGCGCCGGACGTCGCCGAGGTGCTGCCCGCCGCGGTCACCGACCTCGACGACCGCGCCACCTGGCGGACCGCCTCGCTCGCCCTGCGCGCCCTGGCCGTCTCCGACCTGCCCCACCCGACCGGCGGCGCCGCACCCGGCAGCCTGCTCCACCGGACGCTGGCCGCACTGCTGGCCGCCGCCCCCGGCACCGCCGCACCCCGCACCGCCGAACCCCGCACCGCCGCGCCCTCGGTGGCCCGCGACCAGCCCGTCCGGCAGCGGATCGAGTCGCTGACCGCCGTCCCGACCGTGCTCCGCCACCGGGACGTCCGGCTCGCGCTGGCCGAACAGCTGTGCCCGCACGAGGAGTTGCTCGACCTGCGGGCCGTACTGCTGGCCCGGGTCGCGGAGCCGGCCGGGGCCGGACGGGCGGGGAGCGGCTTCGGGGCCGACGTCGCCCGGCTGGCCGGGGCCCTCGCCGACCGCCCGGTGCTGGCGGCCCGGCTGGCGGCCCGACTCGCCGGGATCGTCGCGGGCAGCTCCCCGCTGCCGACCGCCGCCGACACCGCCGCCCCCGATGCGCTGCTCTCCCTGCTGCCCGGCCGCGGCCCCGCGCTCGGCCTGTTCGCCGCCGCCCTCGCCGAGCAGCTCGGCACCCGCTGCGCCTGGACCGGCCGCTGGCTGCCGCTGCTGGCGGCCCTGCGCACCCACCCCAACGCCGAGGTCCGCTCCGCCGCCGGGGCGGTGACCGTCGCACCGGAGTAAAACCGGGCGGTGAAACCGGGCAGTGAACCCGGGCAGTGAACCCGGGCGGTGAAACCGGGTAGTGAACCCAAACGTCGCCCGGTCAAGTGAACGAGCGGCGCGCCCGGTTGACGGAACGCCACGGGAGGGTGACGTTTCGTCAGCTTCGTTGACCGTCCGGGTCCGTCCGGGACCACCCAGGACTACGATCGATCAATGACGGACACCACACGCAGAGCAAGCGACAGCGCCGAACTGGCGGCCCGGTACCCGGCCCTGCACGCGCCGCAGCGCTGGGAGTGGGGCGGCATCGACGCCCAGTTCAGCACCGAGCAGCCACCCGACGAGCTGGTCACCAACATCCACCTGGTCGGCTTCGCCGAGGGCCGCGTCGTCCTGTGCCGGGACGTCCGCGGTCACTGGTTCCTCCCCGGCGGCACCCGCGAGGCCGCCGAGAGCATCGAGTCCTGCCTGGAGCGCGAACTGCGCGAGGAGGCCGGCGCCCGCCTGCTCTCCCCGCCGACCTGGATCGGCCACCACCTCGCCGTCTCCGACGGCCCGGTCCCCTACCGCCCCTGGCAGCCCCACCCGGTCAAGGCCTGGCTCTGGGGCTGGGCCGACGTCCTGGTCGACTCCGCCCCCACCAACCCCGACGACGGCGAACAGGTCGTCGAAGTCCGCCCCGTCCCCCCCGAGGAGGCCCGGCGCCTCCTCTCCCAGTACCGCGAACCCTGGTGGCCCGAACTCATCGCCCTGGCCGTCGAGTCCCGCACCGGCTGAGGGGCGGCCCGGCCCGACCGCCCCTCGGGGTGCGCTACTTGCCCAGGCCCGCGCGGCGGAGGGCGTCGGCCATGGCGGAGTTGGCGGGGGCCGCCGGGGAGCCGCTGTTCGGACGGCGGTCCTGGCGCGGGGGGCGGGAGTCGCGGCGGGGGGCCTGGTCGCGCCGGTTGCCGCCGCCGGGGGCGGGGGCGGTGGTGTCGTCGTCGAGGCGGAGCGTCAGGCCGATCCGCTTGCGCTGGACGTCGACGGCGGTGACCTTGGCGCGGACGATGTCGCCGGGCTTGACCACCTCGCGCGGGTCCTTGACGAAGTTCTTCGACAGGGCGGAGACGTGCACCAGGCCGTCCTGGTGGACGCCGATGTCGACGAAGGCGCCGAAGGCGGCGACGTTGGTGACCACGCCCTCCAGCACCATGCCGACCTCCAGGTCGGAGATCTTCTCGACGCCGTCCTTGAAGGTGGCGGTCTGGAAGGCGGGTCGCGGGTCGCGGCCGGGCTTGTCGAGCTCGCCGAGGATGTCGGTGACGGTCGGGACGCCGAAGGTGTCGTCGGCGAAGTCGCCGGGCCGCAGCGAGCGCAGCACCGCGCCGTTGCCGATCAGTTCGCCGAGCTTCCCGCCGGTGGTGGCGAGGATCCGGCGGACCACGGGGTACGCCTCGGGGTGGACGGCCGAGGCGTCCAGCGGGTCGTCGCCGTCGGGGATGCGCAGGAAGCCCGCGCACTGCTCGAACGCCTTGGGGCCGAGCCGGGCGACGTCCTTGAGCGCGCGCCGGGTGCGGAACGGGCCGTTGGCGTCGCGGTGGGCGACGATGTTGTCGGCGAGGGTGCCGGTGATGCCGGAGACCCGGGTGAGCAGCGGCGCGGAGGCGGTGTTGACGTCGACGCCGACGGCGTTGACGCAGTCCTCGACGACGGCGTCCAGCGAGCGGGAGAGCTTGAGTTCGCTGAGGTCGTGCTGGTACTGGCCGACGCCGATCGACTTGGGGTCGATCTTGACGAGTTCGGCCAGCGGGTCCTGGAGGCGGCGGGCGATGGAGACGGCGCCGCGGATCGACACGTCCAGCCCGGGGAGTTCCTGGGCGGCGAACGCGGAGGCGGAGTAGACGGAGGCGCCGGCCTCGCTGACCATCACCTTGGTGAGGCCGAGCTCGGGGTGGCGCTTGATCAGGTCGGCGGCGAGCCGGTCGGTCTCCCGGGAGGCGGTGCCGTTGCCGATCGCGACCAGGTCGACCCGGTGCTGGGCGGCGAGCCGGGCCAGGGCGGCGAGCGCGGCGTCCCACTTGTTGGCGGGCTGGTGCGGGTAGATCGTCTCGTGCGCGACGACCTTTCCGGTGGCGTCGACCACGGCGACCTTGACGCCGGTGCGGAAGCCCGGGTCGAGGCCCATGGTGGCGCGCGTGCCCGCGGGGGCCGCGAGCAGCAGGTCGCGCAGGTTGGCGGCGAAGACCCGCACCGCCTCGTCCTCGGCCTCGGCCCGCAGCCGGGTGCGCAGGTCGATGCCGAGCCGCACCAGGATCCGGGTGCGCCAGGCCCAGCGGACGGTGTCGGTGAGCCACCTGTCGGCGGGGCGGCCGCGGTCGGCGATGCCGAAGCGGGCGGCGATCCGCTGCTCGTAGTCGCTCGCGCCGGGCAGGTCGGCCTCCTGCTCGCCGTCGTACGGGGAGAGGTCGAGGTCGAGGACCTCCTCCTTCTCGCCGCGCAGCATGGCCAGGATCCGGTGCGAGGGCAGCTTCGTGTAGGGCTCGGCGAAGTCGAAGTAGTCGGCGAACTTGGCGCCGTCCTGCTCCTTGCCGTCGCGGACCTTCGCGACCAGCCGCCCGCGCGTCCACATCCGCTCGCGCAGCGAGCCGACCAGGTCGGCGTCCTCGCCGAAGCGCTCGACCAGGATGGCGCGGGCGCCCTCCAGGGCGGCGGGCGCGTCGGCGACCTGCTCGTTCAGGAAGGTCGCGGCGAGGGCGGACGGGTCCCGGGTCGGGTCGGCGAGCAGGGTGTCGGCGAGCGGTTCGAGGCCGGCCTCGCGGGCGATCTGCGCCTTGGTGCGCCGCTTGGGCTTGTACGGGAGGTAGATGTCCTCCAGCCGGGCCTTGGAGTCGGCGGCGAGGATCTGCGCGCGCAGCGCGTCGTCCAGCTTGCCCTGGGCCGCGACGGACTCCAGGACGGCGGTGCGGCGCTCCTCCAGCTCGCGCAGGTACCGCAGCCGCTCCTCGAGGGTGCGCAGCTGGGTGTCGTCGAGGGCGCCGGTGGCCTCCTTGCGGTACCGGGCGATGAAGGGCACGGTCGCACCGCCGTCGAGCAGGCCGACGGCGGCCTGCACCTGGTTCTCGCGGACGCCGAGCTCTTCGGCGATCTTGCGTTCGACGGGCATGGTCACGGTGCCGGTCACCCCTTCTGACGGTTGCGCGGTTCGCCCGTGCATTCTGGCAGGTCCGGCCGACAGCGGTCGGTGCTCCGGGTGGCGGGCGGGGGCGTGGCGCTTTCCGGGGAGGTCCGGGGACACGCGAGGGAGCGGCCCGGAGGGTGCCCCGATCGTCTGATATGAGAGACGAACCGCTGTTTCGCGACCACTGGTCCGGGGCCCCCGCCCCGGGACCTCACCCAGAGCGCACTGGAGGACATGGTGGCGCAGGCCCCCGCCCCGGCCGTCCGGACACCCGCCCGGCCGGTCCGCTGGACCCGCCCCACCACCTGGCCCCGCGAGGTCCTCGCCCTGGCCGCGTACTGGATCGCCAGCCGGGTGCTGATGATCGGCCTGATCCGCTCCGGCCGGACCGAGCCCGCCGTCGAGGTGCACCGGCTCTACCAGGGCTGGTACCAGGTCCTGCGCACCGGCACCTTCCCGGTCGACGACGTCACCTGGCAGTACCCGCCGGGCGCCGCGCTGCCGATGCTCGCCCCGGGCCTGCTGCCGTTCCTGACGTACCTGCAGGCCTTCGTGCTGCTGGTGCTGCTGGCCGACGCCGCCGTACAGGCCGCCCTGCTGGCGGCCGGGCGCGGGGCGGGGCGCTCCGACTGGGGGGCCTGGGCCTGGGTGCTGGCCCTGCCGCTGCTGCTCGGACTGCCGTACGGCCGCTACGACCTGCCCGCCACCGCGCTCGCGGTCGGCGCGCTGCTGCTGCTCCCGAACCGGCCGAAGCTGGGCGGGGCGCTGGCCGGGATCGGCGCGATGGTCAAGGTGTGGCCCGCGCTGACCGTGCTGGGCACCCCGCGCGGCCGCACCACCCGGCAGGCCTGGACCGCCGCCGCCGTCTCGGCGCTCGCCCTGCTGCTGGTCTTCGCCGCGCTCTTCGACCACACCTTCGACTTCCTGCACGCCCAGCGCGGCCGCGGCGTGGAGATCGAGTCGCTGGGCGGCAGCGTCCTCCAGGTGGCCCGGCAGTTCGGCTGGTCCGGGCGGGTCGAGCAGCACTACGGCTCGATCGAGTTCCTCGGCCCGTACGTGCACCGGATCTCGCAGCTGTCGCTGCTGCTGTCCTTCGCCGCGTTCGCCTGGCTGCTGCTGTGGCGCGTCCGGGCCCGGCGCTGGACGGCCGCCACCCCGTACGACGCGGCGCTCAGCGCGGTGCTGCTGTTCACCGTCACCAGCCGGGTGATCTCCCCGCAGTACCTGGTCTGGCTGATCGGCCTGGCCGCGGTCTGCCTGAGCGTGGAGTGCACCACCCAGCGGCCGGTCGCGCTCCTGCTGCTGCCCGCGATCGGCGTCACCACCGTCGACTACCCGCTGTTCTTCGACGCGATGCAGGTCGGGGGCTGGTGGCCGACCGGCGTCATCCTCGCCCGCAACGGGCTGCTGCTGGCCGCCGCGGTCTGGTCCGCGGCCCGGCTGTGGCGGGCCACCGTCACCCGCGCACCCGCGCCCCGCCCCGACGCCGACGCCCCCGACGCGCCCGGCGACCCGCGGAGCGACCCGGACCCGGACCACGTCCCCGCGGCCTGAGCCCCCTGCCGCTGACTCCCCGTCAGGGGACGTACACTCCCCCAATGGCCGACACCGCGCTGGACCGGCTCGCCGCCGGCAAGTACCTGCTGATCACCAGCTACAAGAAGGACGGCAGCGCCGTCCCCACCCCCGTGTGGGTGGTCCGGGACGGCGACACCCTCGGGGCGTGGACCGCCGCCGACTCCTGGAAGGTCAAGCGGATCCGGCGGCGCGGCGAGGTCCTGGTCGGCCCGTGCGACGTGCGCGGCAACCCGAGCGGCAAGTCGCTGCCCGCCACCGCCGAGATCGCCGACGCCGACACCACCGAACGCTACCGGCAGCTGATCGCCCGCAAGTACGGGCTGATCGGGCGGCTCACCCTGTTCGGCAGCCGACTGCGCCGCGGGAAGGGCGGCACGGTCGGCATCACCGTGCGACTGGACGGCCAGGCCCAGGCCCGGCCCTAGGCCGTGCAGAGGTACCGCTGGGTGTTCGCGAAGGCCACGCCGCCGACCCAGTAGTCGACGTCGTACTGCGCCTTGCACAGCCGCGCCTTGGGGATGGGGTAGGGGCCGGAACCCACCAGGACGAGGTCGCCGAGGTCCAGCGGGGGGTCACCGGGCTACGCCGGGGCGGTGTCCCCGGGGGACGCCGGGGGGGGTCGGAGGCGTTCGCCTGGGGGCCGGAGGCGAGGACGAGCAGCGGGACCGGCAGGGCCGTGGCGACGGCGGTGGCGAGTCGGCGGACCCTCATGGGTGCGGGTTCCTCCTTCGGGCGTCCGGGCCCGCGGAGGTCCGAAGTCCCGGGCCCGGCCGGAGCGTTCGGCTCCGTACGCCGCATCCTGGCAGCGGCGGCGGGCGCCGGGAGACGCCACGAGCCTGCGGTGCCCGGCGCCCGTCCGGCCGCCCGGGTGCAGTTGTCTGCCGGCGGGGGTGACAGTTCCGCCAGCGCGCGCTCAGCCCTCGTAGGGCAGCAGTTCCGGGCGCTTCGCCGGGCGGCCGTCGCCGGAGGAGCGTCCGCGCAGGCGGCGGCCGATCCACGGGCCGACGTGGGCGCCCAGCCAGCGCAGGTCGGCGCGGGCCCGCTCACCGCGGGTACGGGCGTCCGGCTCGGTCAGCGGCGCCCGCCAGTCCTCGGCGGACGGGCGGCCGAGCGCCTCCAGCACCGCCAGCGCGACCCGGCGGTGGCCCTCCGGGGAGAGGTGCAGCCGGTCCTCCGCCCAGAGCCTGCCGTCGTCGAACACCGGCGCCGAGAACAGGTCGACCAGCACCACCCGGCCCGGGTGCTCGCGCACCACGCCCTCCACGAAGGCCTTCATCCGCAGGATGGCGGGCAGCAGGCGGCGGCTGCCCGCCATCCGCCGGGTCGGATCGGTGGAGGTGAACAGCACCACGGTGCGGCCCTCGGCGATCAGCTCGCGGGTGCACGCCCCGAGCAGCCGCTCGACCTCGGCCACGTCGCAGCCCGGCCGCAGCACGTCGTTCAGGCCGCCCGCCAGCGTCACCAGGTCGGCGTCGGTGGCCGCGGCCAGGTCGACCTGCTCGGCCCTGATCTGGCCGATCAGCTTGCCGCGGACCGCCAGGTTCGCGTACCGGAAGCCCTCCGCACCGGCCTCGGCGGCCAGCGCCGCCGCGACCCGGTCCGCCCAGCCGCGGAAGTGCCCGTCCGGGTGGACGTCGTCGCACATCCCCTCCGTGAACGAGTCGCCCACCGCCACCATCGCCCGGTACTGCCGCACACCGCCTCCTGGGTCGTTCCCGATCGGCCCACCCTACCGAGGCGTAACCGGCGCGCTCAGCCGCCCTCCGGGCGGGGCACCACCTCCAGCGCCGCCGGGCCGTTGACGATCAGCGACGGGAGGCGGGCGGGCCGCCGCCCCGGGTCGGCCAGGGCCAGGTCGGGCAGGCGCTCGAACAGCGTGCGCAGCGCGACCTCGGCCTCCAGCCGGGCCAGTTGCGCGCCCACGCAGAAGTGCGGGCCGTGGCCGAACGCCAGGTGCGCCTTGTCCGCCCGGGCCGGGTCGAAGACGTCCGGCCGGTCCGGGTGGCGCGCCGGGTCGCGCCCGGCGGCGGCGAACCCGAGGATGATCGGGTCGCCCTCCCGGATCACCACGCCCCCGCCGAGGTCGAGGTCGGCCAGCGCGTAGCGCAGCGGGAGGTACATCACCGGGCCCTCCAGCCGGAGCGTCTCCTCGATCACGTCCGACCAACTGGTGGCGCCCGCCCGCAGCCGGGCCGACTCCTCGGGGTGGGTGAGCAGTTCGAGGGCCGCGCTGGTGATCAGGTTGACGGCGGTCTCGAACCCGGCGGCGATCATCGTCAGCAGCGTGCCGAGCAACTGGTGGTCGGTCAGCGGGAGTTCGCCGGGGCGGTCGGACAGCAGCAGGTCGCTGGTCAGGTCGGACGCCGGGTTGGCCCGCTTGTGGGCCAGCAACTCGCCCAGTCGGACGTAGAGTTCGGTCTGCGCGGCCAGGGCGGCGTCCTGCGCCAGCGAGGAGTCCAGCACGGTGTCGATCAGCTCGCCCAGCGCCTCGCGCATCCGCTCCGGCACGCCGAACAGGTCGCAGATCACCGTCATGGTCAGCGGCCGCGCCAGCGCGCCCCGCAGGTCCGCGCGCCCGCCCGGGGGCAGTTCGCCCAGCGCCGCCACCAGCCGGTCCGCCGTCGCCTGCACCTGCGGGCGCATCAGCTCCACCCGGCGCGGCAGGAAGGACGGGGCGATCCGGGCCCGGGCCCGGCGGTGCTCGTCGCCGTAGTGGTTGACCAGGCTGTCCTGGAACGCCACCGACCCCAGCACCCAGCCCTCCGGCACCTGCGCGACCCCCGGCCAGTGCCGGCGGTAGTCCCGGGAGACCCGCGGATCGGTGGTCAGCTGCTGGATCACCGCATGCCCGGTCACCGCCCAGGCCAGCACCCGCCCGGGCAGCTCGACCAGCACCGCGGGCCCCTGCGCCCGCAGCCCGGCGGCCTCGGCGTGCAGCGCGGCCGCGGCCGGGTCGAGCACGGGGCAGCGCGGGGCCGCCCGGCTCTCCGGGGGCGGCCCGGCGGACCCGGTCGGCCCGGCGGACCCGGTCGGCTCGGCGGCGGTCACGGGGTCACCGGCCGGGGCACCACGTCCAGGACCGCCGGGCCGTTGATGATCATGGACGGGATGCGGGCGGGCGGGCGGTCCGGGTCGGCCAGCGCCAGGTCGGGCAGCCGCTCGAACAGCGTGCTCAGCGCGATCTCGGTCTCCAGCCGGGCCAGCGGGGCCCCGACGCAGAAGTGCGGGCCGTAGCCGAACGCCAGGTGCCCCTTGTCCGCCCGGGTCGGGTCGAACTCGTCCGGACGGTCCGGGTGCACCCGCGGGTCCCGCCCGGCGGCGGCGAACCCGATGATGATCGGATCGCCCTTGCGGATCAGCACGCCCTCGCCCAGGTCGAGGTCCTCCACCGCGTAGCGCAGCGGCACGTGCATCACCGGCCCCTCCACCCGCAGCGTCTCCTCGATCACGTCCGACCAGCCGATCCCGCCCGCCCGCAGCCGGGCCAGCTCCTGCGGGTGGGTGAGCAGCGCCAGCACCGCGCTGGTGATCAGGTTGACGGCCGTCTCGAAGCCACCGGTGATCATCGTGAACAGCGTCCCGATCAACTCCTCGTCCGAGAGCGGCCGTTCGCCCGGCCGGTCGGAGAGCAGCAGGTCGCTGGTCAGGTCGGACGCCGGGTGCGCCCGCTTGTGCGCCAGCAGCCCGCTCAGCCGCTCGTTCAGGTCGGTCTGGGCGGCCAGCGCGACGTCCTCGCTCAGCGTGGAGTCCAGCACCGTGTCGATCGCCTCGCAGAGCCCGCCCCGCAAGTCCTCCGGCACCCCGAACAGGTCGCAGATCACCGTCAGCGTGAGCGGCCGCGACAACGCCAGCCGCAGGTCCGCGGACTCGCCCGGCGCCAGCGCCCCCAGCGCCGCCACCAGCCGGTCCGCCGTCGCCTGCACCTGCGGACGCATCGACTCCACCCGGCGCGGCAGGAAGGTCGGCGCGATCCGGCCCCGCGACTTGCGGTGCTCGGCCCCGTACTGGTTGACGAAACTGTCCTGGAACGCCACCGGCCCCAGCACCCAGCCCTCCGGCACCTCCCCGGCCCCCGGCCAGTGCAAGCGGTGGTCCCGCGACACCCGGGGATCCGTCGTCACCCGCTGGATCGCCTCGTACCCGGTCACCGACCAGGCCCGCACCCCGCCCGGCAACTCCACCCACACCGCCGGACCCTGCTCGCGCAACCCGGCCGCCTCCGCGTGCAACGCGCTCCCGGCCGGATCGAGAAAAGGACATCTGGAAACGGAAGAATCGGACACGGCGTGCTCCCCTCACCGAAATCCCCGCACAAGTACTCACATGCTGCGGCCCACCGCCCCGCCCCCGGAAGCCTCTCCGCAGCATTGTCCTGATTCCGCCCCCGACCACCCCAACTCCCCTACCAGTAGCCCCAGTTGCGACACATCACCCCATCCACCCCAGAGCCCGGGAGCCGGAGGGGACGGGACCGGCGGAGCCGGGCACGGGCGGCGGTGGCAGACGAGCGCCCCACCGGGGGCCGGGCGGGGGTCCATGCGACAGACACCCCGGAGGGGCACCCGCAGGCGAAACCGAGCACGGGCCGCGGCCGCAGGCAGCCACCCCGCCGGGGCTGGGCGGCAGACGGCCATCCCCCGGAGGGGCGCCTGCGGGGGGCCGGGCTTGGGTCGCGGTGGCAGGTGGGCGTCGGTGGCCCCTGTCCGTCGGGGTGGGGTGGTCTCAGGGGGTGGTGAGGGCGACGGCGGCTTCCGGGGTGTGGAGTTGGAAGGTGAGGGATTCCTGGAGGTAGAGGTGGACGGTGGTGTCGTCGTGGGAGAGGTAGCCGATGGAGAGGTCCTCGCCGAGGTGGAGTTCGAAGTCGCCGCCGCGGGCGGAGAGGAGGACGGCGCCCTCGACGGCGGGGGCCCAGATGATCTCGCCGTCGAGGAGGCGGGCGAGGTGGTTGTGGACGGGGTAGCCGTGGTCGGAGGTCTCGTTGACGGCGGTGAAGGTGTCGGCGCCGAGGAGGAGGGAGTAGGGGCCGCCGACTCCGGCGAGGCGCAGGGCGGTGAGGGCGCGGCTGACGGCGTTGGGGTAGTCGCGGACGTCGGCGGGGAGGTCGACGGGGTGGTTGGTGGAGCCGTCGCGGATGCCGGTGATGCCCGCGGCCTGGTAGCCGTCGAAGAGGGTGCGGTCCTCGGCGAGGGCGATGGTGCGGGCGGCATCCTTGACCGGGTCCCAGTCGGAGTCCTTGGAGCCGCGTTCGACGTCGTCGACGGCGGCCCGGGTGACGGTGAAGGGGACGCGGAGCTCGACCACCCGGAGGGACTCCCGGGCGCGGGCCTGGACGCCGTTGCCGGGGGCGGCGATGTCGGCGAGGTGGCCGGTGCCGACGGCGGCGAGTTCGGGCCCGTCGGGGCCGGAGAGGTCGACCACCCGGCGTCCGGCGACGTGGAGTTGGAAGGTGCGCCGGGCCTCCTCCTCGATCTCGGCCCAGGCGGCGGCGGAGACGGGCGCCAGGTCGCGGTGCAGGTTGTTCACGGTGCGGAGCTCCTTTTCAGGCTGCCGATGCGGAGGCTGCCGTCCCGGACCGGCGGGGCGGGCACGGCTTCGGCGGCCGGGGCGGGCGCGCCGGGGGCGGGTGGCGGATCGTCGAGGAAGTCCGCGCTGGGGACGTGGAAGAAGGTGCCGGTGACGGGGGTGGAGAAGTCCAGCAGCCGGTCGTGGGCGGCGGGGCCGCGGCCGAGGAACATGTTGCGGAGCATCTCCTCGGTGACGCCGGGGTCGCGGGCGTAGCCGATGAAGTAGGTGCCGCACTCGCCGCCCTCGGCGAAGGAGCCGAACGGCATGTTGAGCCGCCAGATGTCGCGGTCCTCGCCGTCGGGGCCGGTGACGGTGTTCAGCGCGACGTGCGAGTCGGCGGGCTTGGCGGCGTCGTCGAGTTCGACGTTGTCGAGCTTGGTGCGGCCGATCACGCGTTCCTGCTGCTCGGTGCCGATGGCGTGCCAACCGGCCATGTCGTGCAGGTACTTCTGCACGATGACGTAGCTGCCGCCCGCGAAGCCGGGGTCCTCGTCGCCGATCAGGACGGCGTCGGCGGCGTCCCGTCCGGTGGGGTTCTCGGTGCCGTCGACGAAGCCGATCAGGTCGCGGCAGTCGAAGTACCGGAAGCCGTGGGTCTCGTCCAGCACGGTGACCCGGTCGCCGAGCCGCCGGCTGACCAGGGTGGCCAACTCGAAGCACAGGTCCATGCGTTCGGCCCGGACGTGCAGCAGCAGGTCGCCGGGGGTGGCGGGGGCGAGGTGCCGGGGTCCGGCGAGTTCGACGAAGGGGTGCAGCCGGGCCGGGCGGGGCCCGGCGAACAGGCGGTCCCAGGCGTCGGAGCCGATGCCGAGCACCAGGCTGACCTCCTCGCGCGGCGCCCGGGTGCTGACGGTGCGGGCCAGTCCGCCGAGGTCGGGCAGCAGGTCGCGGACGGCCTGCTCGCCGCCGTCCTCGATCGCGAGCACCAGGAACACGGCGGCCCCGGTCAGCGTGGCGAGGACCGGTTGGGGCTGCGGCATGGCGGATGCTCCCGGGGGCTGCCGGACGTTCGGACGCCCGCCGACCATACCCGGCAAAAGGGACAGGGCGGCGCGATGGCGCCCGAATCGGGCGTGTCCGACGGGCGTCAGGCGGGCGACCGACGGCGGGCGGCCGGCAGCCTGCCGACAGGCGGGCGACCGACGGGCGTCAGGCGCGGTCGGCGCGGCGCTGCCTGCGGAGTTCGGCGAGTTCCTCGGTCATCCGGGCGAGGAAGCGGACCACGGTGGCGACCTGCTCCGGGGCGAACTCGGCGCGGACGCGGTCGGTGCACTCGGCGACGGGGGCGAACCACTCGCCCGCGATCCGGGTCGCGGCCGGGTGGTAGTGCACGTGCACCTGGCGCCGGTCGGCCTCGTCCCGGGTGCGGTGGACGTGCCCGGCGCGCTCCAGGCGGTCCAGGACGGCGGTCACCGCGCCGGAGGTCAGGCCGAGTTCGGCCCGCAGCCCGCCGGGGGTGATGCCGGGCGGGTCGGCGGCCCGCAGCACCGCGAGCAGCGCCTGGACGTCGGTGGCGTGCAGGCCGGAATCGGCCGCGAAGTCGTGCCCGAGCAGGTTCATCTCGGACGCCAGCCCCTGCAGCAGCCGTCCGAACTCCCGCTGCGTCACCGGCCCCTGCGTCACCGGCCCCTCCTCCACCACGCCCGATCGCCTGCCCCCCGGTCGTCCGCCGGGCCGGTCACGACCCTAGCGCCCGCGCCAGCAGGTCGAGCGCACCCGGTAGGTCGCGGGGAGCGAGGGTGCCGGGCGGGCGGGCGGCGCGGTGCCAGCCGGGGCCCGCGGCGAGCAGCACGGGGCGGACCCGGGCGCCGCGGGCACCCCAGGCGGTGGCGGCGACGGCGCGGACGGGGGCCGGGTCGGCGGTGGCGCGGGTCTGCGACCAGAGCAGGACGGCGGCCGGGCCGGTGCGGCGGACGGCCTCGGCCAGTGCCCCGGCGGGCAGGGCGGCGCCGAAGATCCGGAACGGCAGGCCGCGTTCGGCGAGCGCGGCGGCCACCGCCTCCAGCGGCAGGGTGTGCTGCTCGCCGGGCATCGCGGCCAGCAGCACCGGCGGCCCGGCCGCGCCCGCGGGGGGTTCGGCGAGCCGGCGCAGCGCGCTGGAGACGTGCCAGGACAGCAGGTGCTCGACCTCGACGTACCGTTCGTCGCCGCCCGCGGCCCAGCGGCGCCCGGCGGCCCGCAGCGCGGGCGTCATCACGTCCGTCCAGGCCGCGACGGCGCCCAGCCGGTCGACGCTCGCGTGCAGCAGCCGGGCCACCTCGGGCCCGTCCAGCCGCCGGGCGGCCCGGGCCAGCCCGCGCACCTCGGGCCGGGCCGCGCCCGGCGGGGCCGCGGCGGCCGGGGGCGGGCCGGGGCGCCCGGCCAGCCCGGGTGCGAGCCGGGCCGCCTCGGCGGGCGGCACCCCGCGGGCGGTGAGCCGGCACATCGCCTCCAGCACGGCCACGTCCCGCGCCGTCCAGCGGCGGTGCCGTCCCGCCTCCCGATCGGCCGGCCCGATGCCGTAACGGCGCTCCCAGGAGCGGACGGTGGCCGGTGACACGCCGAGCAGCCGGGCCACCGACCCGGTGCTCGCTCCGGCCTCGGGCGGCAGTTCTGGCATGCCGTCAGCCTAGGGGCGGCGGTCCGGCGAGGTCCACGTCCCGGAGGGCGCCGTGGACGAGGACCGCGGCCGGGGTGCCGTCGGCGGCCCGGCCGAGCCAGGTGGTGGTGCCGGAGCTGGGGAAGCTGAGCAGGTCCGCGGCGCGGGCGGGGCTGCTGGTGCGTTCGAAGCAGCCGTCGCGCAAGGACTCGGTGGCCCGGCCGGTGTTGGGGAGTCCGGCGATCGCGTTGTGGGCGAACTGCCGGAAGGGGGCCACGAGTTCGGGCCAGGCGGCGGCATCGGCGAAGGCGCAGGTCTGGTGCTCGTCGTAGAAGTGCCGGCGGCCGTGGTCGTCAGCGTCGAGGACGCCGCCCGGGTCGGTGCCGACGGGGGTCGGGACGAAGGCCGCGGCCTCCCAGCGGGTCACCGGGGCGTCGGTCAGGCGGAGCCGGACGGCGGCGACCTCGGGGTGGTCCTGGACCTCGCCCATGAACAGCACCGGCGCCCGGTACCAGGCGGCCTCGACCCGGTGGGGGCCGGGCGGGACGCGTTCGGCCAGTTCGAAGGCGACGGGGAGCGGCACGCCGGGCTCGTCGTCGGGCGGCCAGGGGCAGGCGACGGCCAGCCGCCCGCTCGGGGTCCGGACGGTGGCGACCTCCTCCACGGCGGTCAGCCGGGCCGGGAGGGCGGGGCCGTGCCCGTAGGTGTGTGCGGCGCCGAGCAGCGCGCCGGGGGTGAAGAGCGCCTCCAGGAGCCACTGTTCGTACGGGTCGGGGGCGGTGGAGGTGGCGTTCATGCGGCGAACCGTAGCCGACGGGGCGGACGGCGCTCCGGCCCGGACCCTCGCCGATCTCTCAATGATTGAGATATTCTCCGGGGCATGCCGACGCACGTCCCGCCCCACGCCCCGACGCCCGCGCCGCCGCCCCCCGCGCGCCGCCTGCGTTTCCTGCTCCCGCTCGCACTGCTGCTGGTCTGGCTGGTGCTCGGGGGCGCACTCGGCCCGTTCGCGGGACGGCTGGGCGAGGTGTCGACCAACGACGGGGCGGCGTTCCTGCCGCGCAGCGCCGAGTCGACCCGGGTCGCGCAGCTGGAGAAGGACTTCCGCGCCGAGTCGACGCTGCCGGTGGTGCTGGTCTGGGAGGCCGACTCCGGGCAGGTCGACGAGGCGCTGCGGGCCGGGGCGGGCCAGGCGCTGGCCGCCGCCGCGCAGGTGCCGGGCACCGTCGGGCAGCCCTCGCCGCTGCTGCCGTCCGAGGACGGGAAGGCGCTGGAGGCGGTGGTGCAGCTGCGCGCCGACCTGGGGCCGGACACCAAGGAGGCGGTCGCGGAGATCCGCGACCTGGCCGGGCAGGTGCCGGGCGCCACCGCCGGGGTGGCCGGACCGGCGGCGGTGCAGGCCGACCTGTCGGGGGCGTTCGCGGGCATCGACGGCCTGCTGCTCGGGGTCGCGCTCGGCGTGGTGCTGCTGATCCTGCTGCTGGTGTACCGGGCGGTGCTGCTGCCTCTGCTGGTGATCCTCGGCGCGGTGTTCGCCCTCGCGGCGGCCTGCGCGATCGTGTACGCGCTGGCGCAGCACGGCGTGGTCCGGGTGGACGGGCAGGTGCAGGGGCTGCTGTCGATCCTGGTGATCGGCGCCGCCACCGACTACGGGCTGCTGCTGTCCGCGCGCTTCCGCGAGGAGCTCGCCGCCGGGAAGGACCGGTACGCCGCCGCCCGCACCGCGCTGCACCGCTCCGTGGAGCCGATCGCCGCCTCCGGCCTGACCGTGGGCCTGGGCCTGCTCGTCCTGCTGCTCTCCGACCTGACGAACAACCGGGCGCTCGGCCCGGTCGGCGCGATCGGCATCGCCTGCGCGGTGCTGTCCGCACTGACCTTCCTCCCGGCGGCGCTGGCGCTGTGCGGCCGGGCCGCGTTCTGGCCCGCCCGGCCGAGCACCGACGGGAAGGGCGGCTCGCACCGGGTCTGGCAGCGGATCGCCGAGCTGGTCGGCCGCCGTCCGCGCGCCCTGTGGGTGGGGTCGGTCGCCGTGCTGGCGGCGCTCGCGGCCTGCTCCCCGCTGCTGGACGCCCGCGGCGTGCCGCAGTCGGAACTGTTCACCACCGCCCAGCCCTCGGTCGCCGCGCAGCGCCTGCTGTCCGCGCACTTCCCCGGCGGCTCGGGCAACCCGGCGGTGATCGTGGCCCGCGCCGACCGGGCGGACGCGGTGGCGGCCGCCGCCGCACCGGTGCCCGGCGTCGCCGCGGTCCGCCCGTACACCGGCGGGGCGCCCACCGCCCCGCCGGTGGTCGTCGACGGCCTGGTCCGGCTGGACGCGACACTGGCCGACCCGGCAGACAGCGACGCGGCGCTCGCCACCGTCGCCCGGCTGCGCACCGCCGTGCACGCCGTCGACGGGGCCGACGCGCTGGTCGGCGGCTACTCGGCGCAGCAGGCCGACACCCGGGCCACCGCCCGGCACGACCGGACGCTGATCATGCCGGTGGTGCTGCTGTGCATCCTGGTGGTGCTGGTGCTGCTGCTGCGCTCGGTGCTGGCGCCGGTGCTGCTGGCGGCGACGGTGGCGCTCTCCTACCTGGCCACGCTGGGCGTCTCGGCGCTGGTGTTCCCGCACGTGTTCGGGTTCTCGGCGACCGACCCGTCCGTGCCGCTGTACGGGTTCGTGTTCCTGGTCGCGCTGGGCGTGGACTACAACATCTTCCTGATGACCCGCGTCCGCGAGGAGACCGCGGCGCTCGGCACCCGGGCGGGCGTGCTGCGCGGCCTGACCGCGACCGGCGGGGTGATCACCTCGGCGGGCGTGGTGCTGGCGGCGACCTTCGCGGCGCTGGGCGTGATCCCGCTGGCCTTCCTGGCACAGATCGCCTTCATCGTGGCCTTCGGCGTCCTGCTGGACACCCTGCTGGTGCGCTCGCTGCTCGTCCCGGCCCTGGTGCACGACCTGGGCGGCCGGGTCTGGTGGCCCGCCCGCGCGGCGGACTGAGACGCCGCCGGGCCGGTCCCGCCCGCCCGCGCCGCCGCCCCTCCCCGTCAGGCCAGTTCCGTCCGCAGTCGCCGCAGCCCCTCCCGCACCCGGCTCTTGACCGTGCCGAGCGGGGTGTCGAGGAGGGCGGCGATCCGGGTCTGGGTGCAGCCGCCCCAGTAGGCGAGGGCGAGGGCCTCGCGCTGGGCGGGGGCGAGGGCGGCCAGCGCGGTGCGGACGGCGCGGTCCTCGATCCGGCGCTCGGCCTCGGCGGCGACGGTGTCGTACGCGGGCCGGTACTCGCGCAGGGCGGCCGCGCGTTCGCGCTCGGCACCGGCCCGGGCGGCGCGGACCCGGTCGACGGCCCGGTGGTGGGCGGCGGTCAGCGCCCAGGCGTGCACGCTGCCGCGTTCGGGACGGTAGCGGTCGGCGGTGCGCCAGAGTTCCAGGAAGACCTCCTGGACGACCTCCTCGCTCTGCGCCCGGTCGCACAGCACCCGCCGCACCACCGCCCCGACCGGGCCGAGCAGGTGCCGGTAGAGCGTCTCGAAGGCGTCCCGCTCACCCCGGGCGACCCGGGCCACCAGTTCGCCGCCGCATGCTTGAACCGTCACCCTGCCACGGTCGTCCCGCCGCCGGGGCGGACGCCACTTGCAGCGTTCGTGCAGCGTTTGGGCGCGTGTGCGGCGATTTGGGTGCGCGTGCAGCGTCTCGGGTGCGCGTGCAGCAATTGGTGCGCGCGGGCGGAGCTTCGGGTGGGCGGGCAGAGCTTCGGGTGCGCGTGCAGCGTCTCGGGTGCGCGTGCAGCAATTGGTGCGCGCGGGCGGAGCTTCGAGTGGGCGGGCGGAGCTTCGGGTGGGCGGGCAGAGCTTCGGGTGCGCGTGCAGCAATTTGCGTGCATGTGCAGTGATTTGTACGCACATGCAGCAATTCGAGTGCGCGTGCAGCGTTCTGTGCGCGCACGCAGCGTTCCGTGCGCACGTGCAGCGTCTCAGCCGGTGGCTGCGACGAGCCCGACCGCCAGGACGAACGCGGCGGCCAGGCCACCGTACACGGCAAGGTGGTAGCGGCGGCCGCGGCCGGTGAAGCGGAGCCAGCTGCGGCCGGGTTCGGCGCCGGGCGGGCCGGCCAGGGTGCCGAAGACGGTGCTGGAGGCCAGCAGCATCGCCAGGTAGCTCAGCCCCGTCCAGCCGGTCGGGCCGTCGTCGGGGCCCTGCTCCAGGACGTCGCCGAGCGCGGTCGCCGCCACCATGACCGGCAGGCAGAGCGCCAGGGCGACCAGGGTGGCGGGCCGCCGGTGGCCGGGGCGCTCGCGCCACAGGGGCGCGACGAAGCTCACCGCGGGCATCAGCAGGGGCCCGAGCAGGTACGCCGGGAACGCGCCGTCGCCGATCAGCGCCGACAGCGCCCAGGCCGCCAGGGCGATGCCCGTGCCGATGGCCACCCCGGCCGCCCCGGCCCGGAAGCCGTCCCGGGCGCCGGCCAGATCCGTTTCGTCCACGCCCGGAACCTACCCCCGGCCGGGGCCGCCGATCCACCGCCCCGCGCGCTACTGCGCGTTGAGGACGGCGACGCCCGCCTCGCCCGCCTCGAAGGCGGCGATCAGCTCGGCGGCCGAGGCGGCCGGGCCTGCGTGGTCGATCAGCAGGACGACCTGCGGCTCGCCGTCCCGTTCGGCGGGGACGAAGTCGGTGGCCAGTTCGCGGCGCAGCAGCGGCACCCACTCGTCGTCGTCCCCCGGGGGGCCGAACTCGGCGAGCAGGCCGGGGTGTTCGGCGAGGCAGCGGGTGAGGACGGCGCGGGCGGTGACCAGGGTGACGGCGAGGCGGCCCGGGGCGCGGGCGTAGCGGGCGGCGAGGTCGTGGGGGAGGAGGTGGAAGACGCCCTCCTCGCCCTCGTGGCCGTAGCCGAGCAGGGCGTTGACGGCCCGTTCGCCGGGGTCGGCGGAGGTGGTGTCGACGGCGAGCAGCACGCCGACGTCCTCCGGACCGAGGGACGGGACGGCGGCGATCCAGATTCCCGGTGAAGTGGTCATGGCATCCAGCCAAGCACGCCCGGCCGACAGGGCTACTGCGCGGAACCGCCGCCCGTGCAGGTGTGGTTGGCGGCGCGGTGGTGGCGGGAGACCGCCGCGGCGCGGTCGACCTCGGCGCGGTGCGCCCCGGCGCGGTCGTACGCCCGGCCCCGGCGGCGGAACGGCCGGGCGGCCGCGCGGGCGGCCGCGCGGGCGGCCGAGGCGGCGAGTGCGAGCAGGCGCGGCACGGCGGGCCCCCGTCCGTGAACTGGGCCGCGGCGCAGCCCGGTTGCCACCGATGTACCCGGCGGTTCGGGCACCGATCTCAGCGGAGGCTCAGGAGTCGACGGCGGTGTACCAGTGCTCGCGGACGGCGTCGGTGGGGCGCGGATCACCGAGGTCGGGGCCGCCCCAGCGGGCCAGGGCCTCGACGACCGGGCGGAGTTCGGCGCCGCGGGGGGTGAGTTCGTAGACGGTGGCGTTGGCGGGGCGCTCCAGGCGGCGGCGCTCGACCAGGCCCTCGCCCTCCAACTGCTTGAGGCGGGTGGCGAGGATGTCGGTGGAGACGCCGGGCAGGTCGGCGTGCAGGTCGGTGTAGCGGCGCGGTCCGCCGAGGAGTTCGCGGACGATCAGGAGGCTCCAGCGCTCCCCCACCGCATCCAGGGCGCGGGCGACGGCGCAGTACTGGTCGTAGCTTCGGCGTGGCATGCCGTCAGCATAGCCAATAGGTTGGACTTTCCAAGTCCCCGCTTGGTAGAACAAAGCAAGCCGACCGCAGGGGTCCGGTGACGGGTCGGGAGGCCGCTGATGGAGTTTCGCCAGTCCAGCAAGCTGAAGGACGTGTGCTACGAGATCCGTGGCCCGGTCGTCGACACCGCCAACGCGCTGGAGGAGGCCGGGCACAGCGTGCTGCGGCTGAACACCGGCAACCCCGCCCCGTTCGGCTTCGAGGCCCCGGAGGAGATCCTCCAGGACATCATCCGCAACCTCCCCAACGCGCACGGCTACTCCGACTCGCGCGGCATCCTCCCCGCCCGGCGCGCCGTCGTGCAGTACTACCAGCAGCGCGGCGTCGCGGGCGTCGGCGTCGACGACGTGTACCTGGGCAACGGCGTGTCCGAGCTGATCCAGATGGCCGTCCAGGCGCTGGTGGACGACGGCGACGAGGTGCTCGTCCCGATGCCGGACTACCCGCTGTGGACGGCCGTGGTGCGGTTCGCGGGCGGCAAGGCGGTGCACTACCTGTGCGACGAGGAGTCCGACTGGTACCCGGACCTGGACGACATCGCCGCCAAGATCACCCACCGCACCAAGGCCATCGTGGTGATCAACCCGAACAACCCGACCGGCGCGGTCTACCCCAGGGAACTGCTGGAGGGCGTCCTCGACCTGGCCCGCCGCCACCACCTGCTGGTCTTCGCCGACGAGATCTACGACAAGATCCTCTACGACGACGCCGAGCACCACTGCCTGGCCGCCCTCTCCGACGACGTCGTCACCCTCACCTTCAACGGCCTCTCCAAGGCCTACCGGGTCGCCGGGTTCCGCAGCGGCTGGCTGACGGTCTCCGGCCCCAAGGAGCACGCCAAGGACTACCTGGAGGGCCTCACCATGCTGGCCGCGATGCGGCTGTGCCCCAACGTGCCCGCCCAGTACGCAGTGCAGGCCGCGCTCGGCGGCCGGCAGTCCATCAACGACCTGGTGCTGCCCAACGGCCGGCTCACCGAGCAGCGCGACGTCACCTGGCGCGCCCTGAACGAGATCCCCGGCGTCTCCTGCGTCAAACCGCGCGGCGCGCTGTACGCCTTCGCCAAGCTCGACCCGGCCGTGCACCGGATCGTCGACGACGAGCGCTTCGTCCTGGACCTGCTGCTCCGCGAGAAGATCCACATCGTCCAGGGCACCGGCTTCAACTGGCCCCGCCCCGACCACTTCCGCTTCGTCACCCTGCCGCGCGCCGACGAACTGGAGACCGCGATCAACCGGATCGGCCGCTTCCTGGCCACCTACCGGCAGTAGCGGCGGGGCAGCGGCCCGGCGGGGCCGCGGCCGGGGCTCAGCGCCCGCCCGAGAACGGCCGGAACGAGGTCGGGGGCGGGGACGGGGACGGCCGGGGCGGGCGGGTCGGCTCCCCCGGCTCGGCCGCGGGCGGCGGCCCGTCCCAGCCCTCCAGGTCGGCCCTCAGCTCCTCGGCCAGCCCGGGCAGCAGGTCGTCGTTCACGTAGCCGCCGTCCTCCCGCCACAGGGAGACTTCGAGGGAGCCGCCGCTGCCGTCCGCGTTCCGGGCCACCAGGAGGTGGTACGCCGTGCCACCGGGGTTCCTCCCGCCCCCGGAGGCCCCGCCCGGGCCCGGGCTGCCGGTGCCGAGGTGGATGACCATCCACCGGAGCGGCTCCGAGTAGGCGACCGCGGGCCGTCCGGCCACGGGCGCCACCTCGCGGGCGCTCACCCGGGGGTCGTCCAGCAGCAGGTCGTACGGGCGGACGAGGCTCTCGGACACCTCGGCCTTCACCTTGCCGACCTGCACCTGCGCCACCCCGCTCTCCCACGACGAGTAGGAGCCGATGCCGGCGGACACCGCGTGCTCACCGGGGGCGCCGACCAGCTCCGGCAGGTCGGGGCGGTTCAGCGCGGTGCACATCGCCGGGTAGCCGCTCGGCCAGTCCGGCCCGGGCGACCGGCAGGCGGCGGGGCCGTCGTCGTGCTCCGCGCCCGACGAGCGGCCCGACCCCTGCGCCGCGTGCCAGAACACCCCGCCCACCAGGACGAGCATCCCCAGCACCGCGCGCAGCAGGACCGCCCGGCCGGCGCCCGCCAAGTACTCCCGCATGATCCTCCTCGCCGCGAAACCAGGTGAACCTGGCACCACCGTTCGAATCCGCACCGAGGTTTTCCGAGCGGTGGGCCGCCCCGCGCCCGGGGCGGCGCCGGGGCGGTACCGGAGGGGTACCGGAGGGGTACCGGAGGAGTGCCGCGCGGCGTTCCGATTGCCGATCGGTAACGAAGCCGTCACCCCGGCTCCACCGGTTGCACACACTCGGAAGGATGACGGACCGTTCCGAGCCGTTCCTCCGAGATGAGCCCTCTTGTCCCTCCCCCTCTCCCTCCGCCTGCGCCGGGCCTCCGCCGCCGGTGCGCTGCTGGCCGCCGCCCTGTTCGCCACCGCCTGCGAACCGACCGACCCGGTCGCCCCCGTCACCCCCGCCGCCACCCACAGCAGCAGCGCCCCCGCCCCCACGCCCAGCCCCACTCCGACACCGACCCCCACGCCTACGCCCACTCCCAGTCCCACTCCCACCCCGACGCCCGAACCGACCGCCGCCGCGACCACCGCGCCCCCGAAACCCGCCACCGCCACGAAGCCCGCGGCCACCCCCACCGCCGCCCGCACCACCAGCAAGCCGCCCGCCCCGACGCCGACGCCGACGCGCACCCAGCAGGCGGCGGGCTGCCACCCGCTGTCCAACGCGGGCAACTGCTACAAGGCCGGCCAGTACTGCCGCGACTCCGACCACGGCGTGTCGGGGACCGACGCCTCCGGCCGGGTCATCGTCTGCACGGACAAGAACGGCTGGCGCTGGGTCGCCTCCTGACCCCGCCTACCGGCGCGGCCCGTACATGATCACCCCGACGCCCACCAGGCAGACCAGCACCCCCACCACGTCCCACCTGGTGGGCCGGAAGCCGTCCAGCACCACGCCCCACAGCAGCGACCCGGCCACGAACACCCCGCCGTACGCGGCCAGCACCCGCCCGAAGTCCGCGTCCGGCTGCAACGCCGCGACGAACCCGTACAACCCCAGCGCCACCACCCCGACCCCGGCCAGCCACCACGGCCGGGACTCGCGGACGGCCTGCCAGACCAGCCAACAACCGCCGATCTCCAGGACGGCGGCCGACGCGAACAGCAGGATCGAACGGGCGGTGCTCACCGCCTCACCCTAGACGGGCGCCCGCCCCGGCCCCGACAGCACCGGGTCCGGGGCGGGCGGACCGCCCGTCGTCCGTGGCCGGGGGGCGTGGTCGGTGCCGCCTGTGCGGCGGGTGGGGGAGCAGTGGGCGATCCGGGTGCCGTTCTCGGCCGGGGCGACCGTCGCGCCGCTCGCGCTCCAGCCGTTGGGGCTGCCGGCCGTTGGGGCTGCCGGCCGTTGTGCGGCCGGAGTCGACTGGGGGCTCGTACGAGACGTCGGCGGCGTCCGGCGGGACCGCGCCGACGTTGCCGTGGGCGGCCGTCCCCGGGATCCGCGCGGAGAGTGTCAGCGGCCGGTGGGCGACGCCCCGGTGGTCGGTGAACGGCCGTCACCGGGCCGGGCCGGCTCCGCCCGTGGTCCGGCCACGGGACGGTGGGACCGTCCCCGGTCCTCGCTCAGAGCCGCTCCCCCGGCACCGCCAGGTACGCCTCGCGCAGCCGCGCCACCCCCGCGGTGTCGAACGCCCGCCCGTCGACCGCCGCCACCGGGCGCACCCCCACCGCCGCGTTGGTCGCGAACACCGCCTCCACGCCCGCCAGTTCCGGCCCGATCCGCTCCTGCGCGCCGCCGCACGCGCCGCGCAGCAGCGCCATCGCCGTCCCCGCCAGGTACGCCCCGCGCGGCCACAGCGGCTCGCCGTCGCGCAGGAACCCGACGTTCCACGTCCCGCCCTCGGTCACCCCGCCGTCCCGGTCCACGAACAGCGCGTCGTCGAACCCGGCCTGCTGGGCCAGCCGCCGCTGCCGCAGCGCCCCGAACAGCGCCACGCTCTTCACCTCCGGCAGCTCCCGCTCGAAGCGGACCGTCCGCACCCGGATCGGCCCCGGCGCCCCGCTCCCCACCGGACGGGCCGTCACCAGGACCCGCGGCTCGGCCTTCCCCCCGATGCTGCCCAGGTCGATCGCCGGGTCGAACAGCGTCACCCGCACCGCCGCCGCCCCCGCCCCCGGCACCGCCCGCCGGGCGAACTCCCGCACCCGCTCCCGGTCCGGCAGCACCCCGAACAGGGCCGCGCAGTCCCGCTCCAGCCGCTCCAGGTGCAGGCCCAGCCCGCGCACCCGGCCGTCCTCCACCAGCATCGTGGTGAAGTGCCCGTAGTTCGTCAGCGCCAGCACCTGCAACTGCGCCGCCGACACCGGCCGCCCGTCCAACTCCGCCACTGCGCCTCCTCCGCTCACGCCCCCATCTTCGGGGAGGCCGGGGCGGCCGGGAAATCGCGTGCGGGGCGGACCGGCCCCGGTTAGGTTCGCGGGATGACCACCATCGAGAGCCAGCGCCGCCCCGTCCCCCTCGCCGACGGCGGCGAGCTCGACACCGCGCTCGCCTTCCTGGCGTTCGCCCGGGAGTGCGTGCTGAAGAAGACCGAGGGGCTGACGGAGGAGCAGCTGCGCCGCGTCCTGGTGCCGACCGGGACGAACCTGCTCGGGCTGGTGCAGCACCTGACGGACGCCGAACGCTACTGGTTCGGGTACCACGTCGCGGGCCGGGAGCAGTACCGGGACGTCGACTTCGGCATGGCGGTGCCCGAGGACGTGCCGGCGGAGCGGGTGCTGGCCGGCTACCGGGAGGCGTGCGCGGCGAGCGACGCGGTCCTCCGCGGCGCCGACCCGTCGGCCCCGACCGCCGCTCCGGTGGCCGGGGCGCCGCGCTCGGTGCGCTGGGTGCTGGCCCACATGACCGGCGAGACGACCCGGCACGCGGGCCACGCCGACATCCTGCGCGAGCAGCTCGACGGGACGACCGGCCGCTGAGCCGCCCGCCGCGGGTCAGGCGGTGGCGCCCGCCGCCGCGCGGCCCGCGGCGCGGCCGGAGAAGAGGCAGCCGCCGAGGAAGGTGCCCTCCAGGGAGCGGTAGCCGTGGATGCCGCCGCCGCCGAAGCCCGCGGCCTCGCCCGCCGCGTAGAGGCCGTCCAGGACGGTGCCGTCGGCGCGCAGGACGCGGGAGTCGAGGTCGGTCTGCAGGCCGCCGAGGGACTTGCGGGTGAGGATGTTGAGGCGGACGGCGATCAGCGGGCCGGCCTTGGGGTCGAGCAGGCGGTGCGGGCTCGCGGTGCGGATCAGCTTGTCGCCGAGGTAGCGGCGGGCCCCGCGGACGGCGGTGACCTGGAGGTCCTTGCTGAACGGGTTGGCGATCTCGCGGTCGCGGGCCTCGATCTCGCGGCGCAGTTCGGCGCCGTCGATGGCGGGGGCGTCGCCCTGCCGCTCGTTCATGCCGCGGACGAGTTCCTCCAGGGTGTCGGCGACCACGAAGTCGGGGCCGTGCTGCTTGAAGGCCTCGACGGGGCCGGTGGCGCCGGGCAGGGCGCGGCCGAGGACCTGGCGGATCGAGCGGCCGGTGAGGTCGGGGTTCTGCTCGGAGCCGGAGAGCGCGAACTCCTTCTCGATGATCTTCTGGGTGAGCACGAACCAGGTGTGCTGGTGGCCGGTGCGCATGATGTGCTCGAGGGTGCCGAGGGTGTCGAAGCCGGGGAACAGCGGGACGGGCAGCCGCTTGCCGGTGGCGTCGAGCCAGAGCGAGGACGGGCCGGGGAGGATCCGGATGCCGTGCTTGGCCCAGATCGGGTTCCAGTTCTCGATGCCCTCGGTGTAGTGCCACATCCGGTCGCCGTTGATCAGGTTGCCGCCCGCGGCGCCCGCGACGTCCAGCATGAGTCCGTCGACGTGCGCGGGGACGCCGGAGAGCAGCTTGGCGGGCGGGGTGCCGAGCCGCTCGGGCCAGGCGGCGCGGACCTTGTCGTGGTTGCCGCCGATGCCGCCGGAGGCCACCACCACGGCCTGGGCGCGCAGTTCGAAGTGCCCGGCGACCTCGCGGGAGCTGGCCTCGCCGCGCGGCACGGCGGACGGGGCGAGCACCTCGCCGCTGACGGTGTCCAGGGCTCCGGCGCTGGCGGCGAGGCCGGTGACGCGGTGCCGGAAGCGCAGTTCGACCCGTCCGGCCTTCACGGCCTCGCGGACGCGGCGGGCGAAGGGTTCGACGATGCCGGGGCCGGTGCCCCAGGTGATGTGGAAGCGCGGGACGGAGTTGCCGGGCCCGGAGGCCAGCAGTCCGCCGCGCTCGGCCCAGCCGACCACCGGGAACAGCCGGACGCCCTGCCCGTGCAGCCAGGAGCGCTTCTCCCCGGCCGCGAAGTCGACGTACGCCTCGGCCCAGCGGCGCGGCCAGGCGTCCTCCTCGCGGTCGAACCCGGCGGTGCCGAGCCAGTCCTGCCAGGCGAGGTCGCGGGAGTCCTTGATCCGCATCCGGCGCTGTTCGGGCGAGTCGACCAGGAACAGGCCGCCGAAGGACCAGTGCGCCTGCCCGCCGAGGGACCCGGCGGGCTCCTGGTCGAGCAGCAGCACCTTCCGTCCGGCGTCGGCGAGTTCGGCGGTGGCGGCCAGGCCGGCGAGGCCCGCTCCGATCACGATGACGTCGGCGTCGTAGGCCATGCGGGGAGCGTCCTTCCAGACCTGGCTCGGGGGGTGCCCCGATCCTCCGGCCTGCGCGCCTTCCGGTCAACCCACGGGTAACTTCAGTGCGTCCCGGGACGGCGGCAGCCCCCGCCGGGCCGGGCGGGGGCTGCCTGCTGCGGGGCTGCCTGCTGCGGGGGCGGTCAGGGCTTGATCCGGACCACCTGCGGGTCGTGGTCGGAGGCCTGGGCGGCGAACTCGCTGTTGATGTGCACCACGTCGTAGTGGGTCTTGCCCGGCTTCAGCGCGGGGCTGACCAGGATGTGGTCGAGCACCTGCGAGTTGCCCTGGTAGACGTACGAGTAGCGCTCGCTCTCGGGCAGTTCGTTCACCAGGTCGCGGAGCACGCCGTCCTTGGTGAGGGTCTGCAGCGCGGGCGAGAACTGGTAGTCGTTGAAGTCGCCGAGCGAGACGATCCGGGCCTTCGGGTCGGCCGCCAGCAGCTCGGCGACGAAGGCCTGCTCGACGGCGGCCTGCGCGGTCCGCTGCACCTCGGAGGAGCGGGTGGGGGCCTGGAAGCGGCTGTCGATGCCCTGGTCGCCGCCCTTGCTGTTGAAGTGGTTGGCGATCACGAAGACCGGCTTGCCCCGGAACTCGAACTGGCCGACCAGCGGCTTGCGGCTGGCGGTCCAGGCCTCGTTGCCGGGGTCGATCCGGCCGGGCGAGGCGGTGAGGCGGGTCTTGTCGTTCCTGCCGGTGACGTCGACGGCGGTGGTGGAGCTGCCGCCGGGGATGTCGGTGAAGGAGACCCGGTCGGGGTTGAACAGGAACACCTGGCGGATGTTGCCGCCGGGCTCGCCGCCGTCCTTGCCGTCGACCGGGTCGATGCCGCGCCAGTCGTAGGCGGGGCCGCCGGCCGCCTTGATCGCCTCGATGAAGGTCCCGACGGTGGCGGCGGCGCCGACGGTGCCGTCGTTGACGGCGCCGTTGTCGTCCTGGATCTCCTCCAGGGCGACGATGTCGGGCGAGCCCAGGTTGGTGACGACGCCCTCGGCGAGCCGGGCGAACTTCTCGGGGCCGTCGCCCGGGTCGAGGTTCTCGACGTTGTAGGTGCCGATGGTGAGTTCGTTCTTCTTGCCCGGCTCGGCGACCTCGGGCTGCAGGCCGTTGTCCTCGACCGTGCCGAGGGTGTTGGCGGCGATGGTGTAGCCGCCGAACTGGTTGTAGTCGAGCGGCCCGGTGGTGGCGCCGGTCAGCTGGTCGCCGACGTTCGCGACCGGGAAGGGCACCTCGGTCAGCGGCGGCAGCGACTGGATCATGATCCGGCCGTTGTTGGGCCGGTCGTAGCCGAGGTAGACCACGCCGCCGCGGGCGGTCCGCGGGTCGGCCGAACTGGCGTCCACCCACAGCTCGTTGTACTTGTCGGTGGCCTGCACCACCGGCACGTCGACGACCTGGACGTTGCTGCCCTCCAGCGACTCGTACAGGTCGAGGGCGTACTTCGCCGGGTACAGCGGCAGCGCGTCGATCGAGCCGCCGCCCGCGTCGGGGGCGTAGGCGGCCGGGATGTTCGCGGCGTCCAGCACGACCGGGGCGGGCACCGGGTTGCCGGCGGAGAGCACGGTGGTCCTCGGGCCGGTCAGCTCGGTGACCGACTGCGAGCCGCCCGAGCCGTTCGGGTAGTACTCGCTGACCTTGCCGGTGACCAGCACCGAGTCGCCGACCTTCACGGCCGGGGCGGCGGAGCCGGTGTAGACGAACAGGCCCTCGCCGGTGGCCGGGTCGGCGTCCGGGTTCGGGTCCTGGATCCAGAAGCCCTTGGTGCCGTACGCGCGGACGCCGGTGACGACGCCGGGCACGTTGGTGACGCTCTGGCCGTTCTTCGGCGAGACCCGGGTGCTGCCCTGGACGTCGTGGATCCGCAGGTCGCCGGGGACGGGCGGGGTGGTCGGCGGGGTGGTGGTGCCGCCGCCCGCGCTCTCGCCCTTGGCGTTGGTCGGCGTCGGGTCGCCCGCGGCGAGGTCCGCGGCGTTGTCGTCGGTGTCGGCGAGCGCGGCGCCGCGCGCCACCGAGGCCGTGTTGGACGCCCCGGCTATCGGGCTGCCCTCGCGGACCACGGCGGTGCCGAAGCCGACCAGGTCGACGATCCGCGGGTCGGCCGCGCAGTCCGCAGCGGTCTTGCAGGTCAGCGCGGCGGTGCCGTCGACCAGTGCGACGGTGCCGCTGGTCGCCGACAGCGCCAGGTTGCCGCTCGCGTCGGCGGCCGGCAGCGCGACGGTACCGCCCGCGCCCGCCCCCTCCGCGACCAGGTACCGGCCGCCCGGGGCGACCGACCCGCTCAGCGCGGTGACGCCCCACTGGCTGGAGGCGCTCGGGCTGCCCGGCAGGTACTGCACGCTGTAGCCGGAGAGGCCGAAGGCCGCACCGGACGGGTTGCCCAGCTCGATGAAGTCGTTCTTCAACGTCGCGCCGGAGTTGCCGCCGCCGCCGTACACCTCGGCGATCACCGCGCCGGTGGACGGCGCGGCGGACGCGCCCGGCAGCGGGACCGCCAGCAGGGACGCGGCGACCGCGGCTGTCGAGGCGACGCGCAGCAGGGTGCGGCGGGAGCGGCGGGCGGGAGTGGGGCTGGGCACCGTTGCGGGGCTCCTTCGTGGCAGGGCCGTGGCCCGGGCGCCGCACTGGGGCCGCCCGGGCGGTGGTGAGGGTTCGTCAGGAGGCTGGCTGCCAGGTCCGGTCCGGGCGTCCGGACCGGGCCTGTCGGGCTACTCGCGTAGATCCAAGTCCAGAAGATACGCGCGTAGAAGTTGACGCGACAAGGGTGCCGACGTGAACAGTTCCCGACACGCGGCGAGGGGCGCCCCGTCCGGGACGCCCCTCCTCACCGCTGCTCGGCCGACGTCCGGCCGACGTCCGGCCGACGCCCGGCCGCTACGCCTGCTCGCCGCTCAGGGCGGCCGGTTCGCCGCGCAGGCCCGCCGACCACTTCTGCTCGACCCGGCCGAACTTCCAGAACGCCATCGCCCCGGCCCAGGTCACCACGAACAGGCCGACGATCACGTAGCCCACCAGGTTGAGGTCCAGCGAGCCGATCCAGCCGACCGGGCCGCCGGTGATCTCCAGCTTCTCGGAGAGCAGGCCGACCAGCTCGATCACGCCGATCACCAGCGCCACCACCACCGACAGGCCGGTCACCGTCAGGTTGTAGTAGATCTTCCGGACCGGCTTGGAGAACGCCCACTCGTACGCGAAGTTCATGAACGAGCCGTCGATCGTGTCCAGCAGGCTCATCCCGGCCGCGAACAGCACCGGCAGCACCAGCAGCGCGTACCACGGCAGCGAGAACGCGGCCGCGCCGCCCGCCAGCACCAGCAGCGAGACCTCGGTCGCGGTGTCGAAGCCCAGGCCGAACAGCAGCCCCACCGGGTACATGTGCCACGGCTTGGTGACCGCCCGGGTGACCCGGCCCAGGATCCGGTTCAGGAACCCGCGCCTGTCCAACTGCCGCTCCAGCTCGGCCTCGTCGAAGTCGCCCTGGCGCATCCGCCGGAACACCTTCAGGATCCCGTTGAACGCGCCCAGGTTGATCAGGCCGATCAGCACCAGGAACGTCCCGGAGACGCTGACGCCGATCAGGCCGGTCACGTCGTGCAGCGTGGAGTCGTCCGACTCCACCTGCCCCGCCAGCGACCTGATGCCGAACGCCAGCAGCGCGCACAGGCCGAACACGATCGACGAGTGCCCGAGCGAGAACCAGAACCCCACCGAGAGCGGGCGCTTGCCCTGCCCCATCAGCTTGCGGGTGGTGTTGTCGATCGCCGCGATGTGGTCCGCGTCGAAGGCGTGCCGCATCCCGAGCGTGTACGCCGTCAGCCCCATCCCGGCGCCGAACACCTGCCCGCCCACGTCGTAGTGCTGCGGCGCGATCACCGCGAGCAGCGTCACCCACCCCACCACGTGCAGGAGCAGGACGAACCCGCCCATCCCGGCGAGCCGGAACCACTCCTCCCGGGTGAGCCGGTCACGCAGACGACTGGGCGCTGCCATGGAAGTTCCCTCCGGGGTGCTGACGGGGTCGGGGCGCTGCTGGGCCGGGCCATCCTTCCGCTTGTACGGACGCAATTGCAAGTCATATGCAACTGCGAGCTGGGGGCGCACGCGGGCGGACGGAGGGGGTCCGCGGGACTGTTCGGAAAGGTTCCTGACGGTTCGCGGTCCAAAGTCCTTGACCCGGGCGAATGGTCCAGTCCAATCTAGGTGACGCGCTCACCCCAGGCGCGCAGGCTCCCACCTGGTCCCCACGGCCGCTGCACCTACCGGACAACCCCACTTCTCCGGAGGTTCCTCCATGCTTGATCGGGCCACGCCCGCACCCGAGTCGGCCCCGCGCCGGGCTCCCTCCCGACGTCGCGCCGGTGCCCTCGTGGTGGCCGCCGCGATGACGGTCGGTTCCACCGCCCTGGCGCTGTCGCTCGGTTCGGCCTCCGCCGCCACCGTCAACCTGCTCGCCAACGGCGACTTCGAGGCCGGTTCGCTGAGCGGCTGGACCTGCACCAACGGTTCGGTGGTCACCACCCCCGTGCACGGCGGGTCCTACGCGCTGAACGGCAACGCCACCGGCTCGGACACCGCCCAGTGCCAGCAGGTCGTCGCCGTCCAGCCGAACACCAAGTACACGCTCTCCGGCTTCGTCAAGGGCAGCTACGTGTACCTGGGCGCCACCGGCACCGGCGTGAACGCGTCCACCTGGACGCCGGGCGCCACCAACTACACCCAGCTGAGCACCACGTTCACCACCGGCGCGTCGACCACCTCGGTGACGGTGTTCACCCACGGCTGGTACGGCACCGGCGCCTACCAGGCGGACGACCTGGTGCTGTCCGGCCCGGGCACCGGCACCACCTCCCCGAGCGCCTCCGCGTCCGCCAGCGCCTCGCAGAGCACCTCGCCGAGCCCGAGCCCGAGCGCGAGCGCGAGCGCGTCGAACTCCACCTCCCCCAGCCCGTCCAACTCGACCTCCCCGTCGCCGTCCGCGAGCTCCAGCTCGGGCACCGGCAACGGCCCGGCGGGCGACGGCAAGATCACCGTGCCGGGCGGGGTGACGGTCACCAGGACCACCTCCAACGCGGTGGTGCTGAAGTGGAACGCCTCGACCGACTCGACCGACAACTACGTCGGCTACAAGGTGTGGTCGAAGGGCCAGCTGGTCGGCACCTCGATGGGCACCAGCATCGCGATCTCCTCGCTGCTGCCGGGCACCTCGTACACCTTCACCGTGCAGGCGTACGACAAGGCGGGCCACGCCTCCCAGCAGTCCGCCGCGGTGACCACCTCGACGGCCGCCGCGCCCGCCACCAGCAAGCCGCTGAAGTCGGCGTACTTCGACCAGTGGTCGGTGTACGACGCCGCCTACTACCCGAAGAACGTGGACACCTCGGGCGCGGGCGCCAAGCTGGACGTGATCTCGTACGCGTTCGAGAACATCCACCCGACCAACCTCAACTGCTTCGAGGCCGTCAAGGCCTCGGACGCCAGCCACGAGGACAACCCGAACGCGGGCGACGGCGCGGCCGACGCGTACGCGGACTACCAGATGGACTACACCGGCGCCATCTCGGTGGACGGCTCCACCGACGACTGGCAGCAGCCGCTGAAGGGTAACTTCAACCAGCTGCGCCAGCTCAAGGCGAAGAACCCGAACCTGCGGATCACCCTCTCGCTGGGCGGCTGGACGTACTCCAAGTACTTCTCCGACGCGGCGGCCACCGACGCCTCGCGCAAGAAGCTGGTCTCGTCCTGCATCGACATGTTCCTGAAGGGCAACCTGCCGACCGGCGTCGCGGGTGACGCCTCCGGCGGCGCGGCCAGCGGCGCGGGCATCTTCGACGGCATCGACATCGACTGGGAGTACCCGGGCTCGGCCGGCGGCCACACCGGCAACCACTACTCGGCGGCCGACAAGCAGAACTTCACCGCGCTGCTTGCCGAGTTCCGCAGCCAGCTCGACTCGTACGGCGCGAGCGTCGGCAAGAAGTTCCTGCTGACCGCGGCGCTGCCGTCCGGCCAGGACAAGATCCAGTACATCGAGACCGACAAGATCGGTGCGTACCTGGACTACGCCGACATCATGACCTACGACATGCACGGCTCGTGGGACGCCACCGGTCCGACCAACCTCCAGGACCCGCTGCACGACAGCCCGGCCGACCCGACCACGCCGATCGCCCCCGGCACCGCCAAGTACAACGTGGACACCACGCTGGCCGCGTACACCACCGGCCTGCCGGAGTACGGGATCAAGGGCGGCTTCCCGTCCAACAAGATCATCCTCGGCGTCCCGTTCTACTTCCGCGGCTGGACCGGCGTCCAGGCCGGCAACAACTACGGCCTCTACCAGAAGGCCACCGGCGCCACCCCGGCCAAGCCGGGCAGCCAGGAGGCCGGCCTGGCCAGCTGGCGCGAGCTCACCCTCACCGCCCAGAACACCCACTGGGACCCGGTGACCGAGAGCACCTGGGTCTACGACGGCACCAACTTCTGGACCGGCGACGACCCGAAGGCCATCCAGGCCCGCGCCGCGTACGCGAAGAACAAGGGCCTGGGCGGCATGTTCGCCTTCGCCCTGGAGAACGACGACGACAACTCCACGCTGCTGAACACCATCTACAACAGCCTGGGCTGACGCCTCGCCACCGACCGGCGGCCTGCTCAGGGTCGACCGGCGCGCAACAGGCGCGCCTCCGACCGCAGTTGGCTGCCGAGGCGGTCGTTCCAGAAGACTTCCTCCTCACTCGGTCCGACGTGTCCGGGGGAGAGCCAGCCGTCCAGCAGGGCACGGTGCTCGGCGGGCAGCGGGCAGCGGGCAGCGGGCGGCCGATCAGGCGCAGCACGGTCAGCGCGCGCAGGCCGGGCCGGGTGGGGCGGGACGCTTCGAGCAGGACGGGGACGGCACGGCGGGCGGCACCGCTGATCCGCCACGGCGCCTCGGCCCGCACCCGTTCCGACGGGTCGCCCCGGTAGCAGGCGGCCGGCGCCGCCAGCGCGAGCGGCAGCGACTCCCCCGCCGCACAACGCCCTTACCCAGTCGGGCACTTCGGTCGCGCTTCCGAACGCGTGGCTCAGTTCCGCCCAGTCGACCAGGCCCAGTTCCTCGGGCGCGTGCACGTGCGTCCGCCCCGACCGTCGACTCCCCCCGCCCGCCACAGCAGTTCCCCGCCCGCCGGCCGCGTGCGACCGTACCCCTGCGGGCAGCGGTGGCGGTGACTGCTCCGGGGCGCCGGGGCCGGCGGGGCGTAGCTGGGAACGTCGACAGCGCCTCCACCGCTGGTGGGTCGGGGGGCGCATGGGGTGCGCATGGGGTGCGCTTGGCCAAACCGTGAACCTGCTGGGAGTCGGCTGGGAGTTCGGTGAAGGCGTACCTTAAGATCATCGGGTGCCCAGCCTGACCGGACTCCCCCTGCAGATCATCGCCATCCTGGTGGCCGTCGCCGCGTTCGCCGCCACCATGTGGCTGTGGCCCCGGATGGGCGGGCGGAACTGGCGGGCCTGGCTGGGGCGGTTCGGGGCGTTCCTCGGGACGCAGGTCGCGGTGCTGGTCGCGATGGGCCTGGTCGCCAACTCGTACTTCGGTTTCTACTCGACCTGGAGCGACCTGCTCGGCCTGGACGGCAGCCCCGGCACCGTGGTCGACCACCAGCCGGGCGGCCGGGCCGTCTCGGTGACCGGCGAGCAGAAGGTGTACTCGGCGCAGGGCTCCGCGCAGGACCGCTCCGGGGTGATCCAGCAGGTGGAGATCCACGGCGCCGGGTCCGGACTGACCGGCTCCCCCGCGTACGTCTACCTGCCGCCGCAGTACTTCCAGCCCGCGTACGCGAACAGCCGCTTCCCGATGCTGCTGGCGCTGACCGGGTACCCGGGCACGCCGGAGAAGCTGATCTCGCTGCTGCAGTACCCGGCGTCCACCCTGAAGGCCGTCGAGGCCGGGGAACTGCCGCCGACCGTGCTGGTGATGATGCGGCCCACCCTGGTCGGCAACCGCGACACCGAGTGCATGGACGTGCCGGGCGGCCCGCAGGTGGAGACCTTCTTCACCGAGGACCTGCCGAAGGCGATGTCGGCCTCCTACCGGGTCGACGACCGGCCCGAGTCGCGGGCCGTGATCGGCGACTCCACCGGCGGCTACTGCGCCGTCAAGTTCGCGGTGCGCAAACCGGATTCGTACCGGGCGGCGATCGCGCTGTCCGGCTACTACGAGGTGCACAACGACCCCACCACCGGCGACCTGTTCGGCGGCAGCGCCCGGGTCCAGCAGGAGAACGACCTGCTGTGGCGGCTGCGCACCCAGCCCGCACCGCCGGTCTCGCTGCTGCTCGCCACCAGCCGCAACGAGGAGAACTACCGGCCCACGCAGGAGATGGTGGCCGCGTTCAAGGCCCCGACCCGGCTGTCCACCATCACCCTGGACAGCGGCGGCCACAACTTCCACACCTGGACCCGCGAGATCCCGCCCGCCCTCACCTGGCTCGGCACCCGCCTCGCCCCGCCCACCCCGGGCCCGAACGCGCCCGCCGTGCCGGTGCCCGCCCCGAACGCGCCCGTCCCGACCGCCCCGGGCCCGGACGCCGGGGCGGTGGCCCGCGCGGCGGGCTGACGGGCTGACGGGCCGTCGGCAACCGGGGTCGACGCCTCGCACCCGACCCCACCCGCCCCGCCGGAGCCCCGCACCGAGGCGTACGTCACCCGTTCGCCGGGAGAGATTAGAGCGGCCTCATACCCCGCTCTCATCAACCTCTCAGCCCGGCCTCCGAGCGTATTGCCCATGACCACGTCCAGTTCCGTTCCCCCGACCAGTGAGCCGTGGCCCGACGCCGCGAACTACCCGCCACCGGCGGTCGCCGCCGACGCCGCGGCCGGGCCGACCGCGTGGCCCGACGCCGCGCCGCTCCCGCCCGCCGGGACCGAACGCGAGCGGCCCGCTGAGACGCTGTTCCCGCCCGTCGCGCTGCCGCCCGTCGGCCCCAAGGGCCGGGCCTCCTGGGCCGGCCGGCTGCGCACGCTGCCCGCCCGCACCTGGCGGGGGCGTCCGGACGACGCCCGGTGGGTGCGTCCGGCGTTCCTCGGCCTGCTGCTGGCGACGGCCGTCCTGTACTTCTGGAACCTGACCGCCTCCGGCTGGGCGAACTCCTTCTACTCGGCCGCCGCGCAGGCCGGCTCGGCCAGTTGGAAGGCGATGTTCTTCGGGTCCTCGGACTCGGCGAACTTCATCACCGTCGACAAGCCGCCGCTGTCGCTGTGGCCGATGGCGCTCTCCGCCCGGGTCTTCGGCCTGAGCTCGTTCAGCGTGCTGGCCCCGCAGGTGCTGATGGGCGTCGGCACGGTCGCCGCCGTGTACGCGACGGTGCGCCGCCGCTTCTCCGCACTCGGCGGCCTGGTCGCGGGCGCCGCGCTGGCGCTGACCCCGGTCGCGGCGCTGATGTTCCGCTTCAACAACCCGGACGCGGCGCTGGTGCTGCTGCTCACGCTGGCCGCGTACGGCATCGTCCGGGCCACCGAGGCGGCGTCCACCCGCTGGATCGTCTTCGTCGGCACGATGCTCGGCCTGGCGTTCCTCGCCAAGACCCTGCAAGCCTTCCTGGTCCTGCCCGGCTTCGCCCTGGTGTACCTGGTCTGCGCGCCCACCGCGCTGCGCCGCCGCTTCCTGCAACTGCTGTACGGCACCGTCGCGATGGTGGTGGCCGGCGGCTGGTGGGTCGCGATCGTCGAGCTGATGCCCGCCTCGGCCCGCCCGTACATCGGCGGCTCGCAGGACAACTCGTTCCTCTCCCTGACCTTCGGCTACAACGGCTTCGGCCGGATCACCGGCGACGAGACCGGCTCGGTCGGCGGCGGTGGCCGCAGCGCCTTCTTCAGCGCCGAGGGCGGCGTCCTCGCCGGAGGCCCCGGTGGCGGCGGCGGTGGTGGCGGCGGTGGCATGTGGGGTTCCACCGGCATCACCCGCCTGTTCGACGGCGACATCGGCGGGCAGATCGCCTGGCTGATGCCCGCCGCCCTGATCCTGCTGGTCTTCGGCCTGTGGGCGACCCGCCGCTACCCGCGCACCGACTCGGCCCGGATCGGCTTCCTGGTGTGGGGCGGCTGGCTGCTCTCCACCGCGCTGACCTTCAGCTTCATGTCCGGCATCTTCCACCAGTACTACACGGTGGCCCTCGTCCCGGCGGTCGCCGCCCTGGTCGGCATGGGCGTGGACGGCCTGTGGAAGGTCCACCACCGCCTGCCGTACGCCGCGGTGCTCGCCGTGACCCTGCTGGTCACCACCTGGTGGGCGCACCAACTCCTCGGCCGCAGCGCCGACTTCGTCCCGTGGCTGCGCAACGCCGTGCTGGTCGTCGGCGTCCTCGCCGCCCTCGGCCTGCTCTTCGCGGGCCGGATCGCCGGCCTCACCGGACGCCGGATCGCCACCGTCGCGGGCCTCACCGCCCTCGCCGCGGGCCTGGCCGGCCCGGCCGCGTACGCCCTCGACACCGTCTCCACCGGCCACAGCGGCTCCATCGTGACCGCCGGCCCCGCCGTCCAGAGCGGCGGCGGCTTCGGCGGCCGCGGCGGCGGCTTCCCCGGCGGTGGCGGCGGCCGGATGGGCGGCCAGAACGGCACCTTCCCGGGCTTCCCGGGCGGCGGCCAGAACGGGAGCCAGAACGGCGGCACCACCAACGGCACGCCCAACTCCCCCGGCGGCAACGGCGGCAACGGCGGCAACGGCGGCAACGGCGGCAACGGCGGCACCATGCCGAACTTCCCCGGCGGCACCGGCACCGGGGGCGGCACCGGCGGCACGAACACCTTCCCCGGCTTCCCGGGCGGCACCACCGGCGAGGACGGCCGCCGCGGCTTCGGCGGCACGGGCGGCGGCGGCATGGGCGGCCTGCTGAACGGCGCCCAGGTCTCCTCCGAGGTGGCCGACCTGCTCAAGCAGGACGCCGACAGGTACACCTGGGTCGCGGCCGCGGTCGGCTCGCAGAACCAGGCCAGCTACCAACTCGCCAGCGGCGAGCCGGTGATGGCGCTGGGCGGCTTCAACGGCAGCGACCCGTCGCTCTCCCTCGACGGCTTCAAGCAGCTGGTCGCGGAGGGCAAGGTGCACTGGTTCATCGGTGGCGGCGGCATGGGCGGCGGCAGCATGGGCGGCTCCAACTACTCCTCGGAGATCGCCTCCTGGGTGGCGTCCACCTACACCGCCAAGACCGTCGGCAGCACCACCCTGTACGACCTCACGGCGACGCCTAAGTCCAGCAGCTGACCCGCTGCCCGTCCCCCGCGAGCAGCCCGGGGCCGTCCGGACTCCCACCCCGGGGAGCCCCGGACGGCCCCGGGCCTTCCCCGTCCCGAGGCGTGCCTGCAAGTGGATCTCCTGTCAGACCTGCCGGGGATCCTCCGAGCATGGAGATGACAGTGCAGCTGACGATCGACTGCTCCGACCCGCAGAGGATGGTGGCCTTCTGGGCCGAGGCCCTGGGCTACGTGCCCGAGCCTCCGCCGGAGGGGCACGCCACCTGGCGCGCCTACTGGGCGGCCGCGGGGGTGCCCGAGGCGGAGCTGCCGGCCGGTGCCGGGGATGTTCCGGAGTCGATCACCGATCCCGCGGGGCGCGGGCCGAGGATTTGGTTCCAGCACGTCCCGGAGCCGAAGACCGCCAAGAACCGGTGGCACTTCGACCTGAAGGTCGGTGGGGGCCGCGACGTCCCGCTGGACGTGCGCGCGCAGCGGGTCGAGGCCGCGGTGGAACGGCTGGTCGAAGCCGGTGCCACGGTGCTGCGGATCAGGGACGAGCCGGACGCGGGGCTCTACGCCGCCGCCATGCAGGACCCCGAGGGCAACGAATTCGACGTCGTCTGAGGGGCGTTGCGGCGGTGCTGGTCACGTCCACGTCCACGTCCGCGTAGCTCGTGGCGGCCGCGCGGTGGCGCTCGGGTCGGTTGCTCCCGCGCTCCACCGCGTGCCGTCGATCAGCCGCCGCACAGCGCGAGCATGGTCTTCTTGTCGGCGGGCGTCACCGGCAGTTGGTACTTCAGCGAGACCTGCGCCCACCGGATCGCGTACGAGCAGTGCACCGCGGTGTTGGCGGGCAGCCAGGCGGCCGGGCCCGAGTCGCCCTTCGAGGCGTTCTGCGAACCGTCGGCGGGGATCAGGTTCAGCGGGTCGTTGGCGATCTGCACCCGCTTGGCCTTGTCCCACTGGGCGGCGCCCTGCTGCCAGTCGTAGGACAGCGGCATCACGTGGTCGATCTGGATCTTCGACGCCTGCTGCTTGTTCCACTGCACGGTCTTGCCGGTGTACGGGTCCCAGATGGTCATGCCGGTGACCACGCAGGTGGAGCCGTCCTTGTGCTCGATGCCCTGCCCGTCGCGGGCCAGCACGTCGTCACGCGTCCCGCAGCTGTTGCGGCCCATCGCCACGCCGTCCACGTTGTCGGTCCACGGCGGCCCGAACTGGTCGCGGTCGTAACCGGTCTTCGGCCCCGCGGCGGCGGTCCGCACCTGGGCGATCAGGTCGCGTCCGGCCTTCCGGTCGGAGTCCGAACTGACGGGCGCCAGGCCGGGCTTGGTCCCGTCCGGGTTCTGCAGCGGGTTCGTCCCCCGGGACGCCGCCCCCGGGGTGCCGGTGCCGCCGGTACCCTCGGTGGTGCTGGTGCACCCGGCGAGGGCGAGCGGTCCGAGCAGCAGGACGGCGACGACTGCGGTGCGGGTACGGCGGGAGCGCACGGTGTTCCTCTGCGACTCGGCGACTCTGACGGCCCACCAGGAGACCAGCCCCGCCACGCCGGGTCAAGCCGGTCGGGCCGCGGCATGACACACCTCACAAACCGGGCAAATGTCGATCGCGCCACGCAACCGACCTGGCTTTCCGCGGCACCGGACGCAGATTGCCGATCGCCGATCATCGGTGTCGCGTCACGCAGCACGCCGCCCCCGCCCCTCAGGGCCACAACCGCCCGCGCGTCCAGCCCTCCCCCTCCGCACCCTCCCGCAGGTAGCACAGCCGGGTGTGCCTGCGCTGCTTGTCGGCCTGCCAGAACTCGACCCGTTCGGCGCGGACGGTGTAGAGCGTCCACTCGGGCACGACCAGGCCGGGCTCCCGCTCGACGCGTTCCAGCGCCAGTTCGGTGGCCCGCTCCAGCTCCCGCACGTCGTGCAGCGGTTGGCTCTGCCGTCCGGCGACCGCCTCGGCGCGCGAGCCGGGCGGGCGGGCCAGGAAGTCGGCTGCGCTGTTCCCGGCCGGTTCGGGGGCGACGGGGCCGGTGACCCGGATCTGCCGGGCCTGCTGCGGCCAGTAGAACGACAGCGCCGCCACCGGGTTCGCGGCCAGGTCGCGGCCCTTCGGGCTGGCGGCGTTGGCCGCGAACTGCCAGCCGTGCCGGTCCACGTTCTTGAGCAGCAGCGCCCGCGCCGAGGGCGTCCCGTCGGCGCCGACGGTCGAGAGGGTCATCGCGTGCGGCTCGCGGACCCCGGCCTCCACCGCTCCGGTCAGCCAGTCCAGGAACAACGCCTCGGGCCGGTCCGGGGCCGCGTCCGGGTCGAAGTCGGGCAGGTCCCCGGCGAAGACCGCGAGGCCCCGCAGGTACTGCCTGACGTCCGTCGTACCGGTGCCTGCCGTGCCGATGCCCGCCATGGGAATTCCCCTCCCCGCCCGCTGTCCGACGAGCGCCCGGCGATCCTACGCCGCACCCGCCGTTCCGGGCGTTCGCGGTTCACCGCCCGGGAGGCGTGCTCACCTGCGCCGGGTGACGGCCAGCGCGGTCGCCCCCAGCACCAGCAGCGCTGCCGTGCCGATCAGCACCGGCCCGACCCCGTCCGCCCCGGTGTCGGGCAGCGGCGGCACCGGCCCGGGCGTCGCGCTCCCGGAGGGGGACGCGGACGCACTCGGCGAGGACGAGGGCGACGGCGACGGCGACGGGCTGGGTGCGGCCTCCGCCAGGAAGGTCTCCGCCGGGTCCCCCAGGCCGTGTTCGACCGGCTCCTGCCCGCCCGTCAGCACGTCGTGCGTCATCACCGTCCCGAAGCTGTAGCACCCGTCCCGTTCGAGTCGCACCGCCTCGGTGGTGACGGAGCCGTCGGCGGTGAGGTCGTGCGGGGCGAGGCGGGCGGTGACGGGGAGGTCGGGGGCGGTCCAGTCGAGCCCGGCGCAGCTGCCGTCCCGGGCGGGGGCCAGCGGGCCGTACAGGGTGGGTTCGAGGTGGACGGTGCGGCCGGGGGTGATGCCGGTGACGGTGAGGGTGTCGGTGACCTCCCGGCCGACCGGGAGGGTGCTCGCCGAGGCCCGGGTGGTGAGGGTCAGGACGGGCGGTACGTCGCGCGGGTCGACGCGGAAGGTCTCGGCCGGGTCCCCGGGCGGGAGGTCGACGGGAGCGGCGCCCCCGGGTTGCAGCCGGGCGCCGAAGGAGAAGCAGCCGGTGGTGCCGGTGGCCCGCTCGGGAAGGACGGCCCGGCCGTCGCCGGTGAGCGGGACGGGGTCGTAGACGGCGTCGACGGGCACCGCGGGGCCGTCCCAGTCGGCCCGGGCGCAGTCGCCGGTGCCGGGGACGGGCAGCGGCCCGTACAGCGTCGCGGTGAGCGTGGCGGGTCCGCGCAGGCCGGTGACGTCGAAGGCGTCGGAGACGGGGGCGCCGCTGGTGAGCACGGCCGCGGAGACCTGGCTGGTGAGGCGCGGCGGGTCTCCGGGCACCAGGGTCAGGGTCCGTTCGGACTTCCCGTTCAGCGGCACGGCGGTGGCGAGCATCATCGACTGCACCCGCGCCGCGGGGTCGCCGGCCATGTACGTCCCGATGGCGGCCTGCACGGGCCCCTCGGCGTGCAGCACGACCTGTCCGGCGGGCCCGCGCAGCCACAGCCGTCCGCCGGGCGGGAGGGTGTCGCCGCTGGTGAAGGGCACCGTCCCGGCGGCGTCGGTGTACGCGTCGACGCCCGCGCCGTCGATCCGGACGGTGACCGGCCCGAGCGCGTTCGCGCCGACGGTGTACGGCCCGACCAGTTGCTGCGCGTCGCCGCCCGCGGGCCCGTCGAGGGCCGGGGTCGGGTCGGCGGGGGCGGGCAGCGGCCCGGCGGCGAGGGCTCCGTCGACGACCTGCTTGACCGAGTCGTACAGCGCGGGCACCTGGTAGTCGGGCGGCATCGCGATGCCGTCGGTGAACCAGTGGATCGCCATCGCGACGGCCCCGGAGCGCTGCCGGTTGGCCACCGTGGGGTTGGCGGCGCCGGGCACGGTGGGCAGGTCGCTGTTGGGCCAGTACGCGGCGAGGATCCGCCGGACGTACCCGGCGTCGCGGACGGGCGCGGCGTCCTGCGGGTCGTAGCCGGTGCCGGAGAGCTGGCCCGCGGCGTACTGCACGCAGTAGCCGGTGGCGATGACCACGGCGCCCGGGTCGGTGCGCGGGTTCTTGTCGTAGAACCGGTACCGGCAGGCGTTGGTGCCGCCGGTGGCGGTGAACCCGAGCGCGGCCGGGTCGTAGCCGAAGGCGGGGTACCCGGCCGTCGGGTCGTACCCGGCGGGCGCGGCGTACGGTTTGGGCTGGCCGTCGCGGACGCCCACCTCCAGGCAGCCGTCGGTGCCGTACTGGTACGCCGAGAACGGCGCCTGCGGCGGCACCGCCCCGGCCGTCGCGCACCAGCCGGTGGCCAGCAGCACCAGGACCGCCCAGATCGCCGTCACGCTCCGCCGCATCGCCGTCCCGCCTTCCCCGGACACCCGTTCCGGCCCGACGCTAGGCAGCGCGCCCGCCCCGGACGGCCCGACACGGCCCGGGGCCGCCCCGCCGTCACCCGACCGGCCCCCCGGGACCCGCCCGGCGCCTGGAGCCCGCCCGGCGCCTGGAGCCCGCCCGGGGCCCGGTGCGCCGTCGGCGGCTCAGCCGCCGATCGCGGACATCGGCCGGTCCGGCCGGACGAAGTCGGTGTCGCCGATCCGGTGTCCGGGGCCCTTGCGGGAGACGCAGGCGCGCCAGGCCCGTTCGATCCGGTCGTCGTCGGCGCCGTCGCGCAGCAGGGCCCGCAGGTCGGACTCCTCGGTGGCGAACAGGCAGTTGCGCAGTTGGCCGTCGGCAGTGAGCCGGACGCGGTCGCAGCCGCCGCAGAACGGGCGGGTGACGGAGGCGATCACGCCGACCACGTGGTCGGTGCCGGACAGCCGCCACTCCTCGGCGGGGGCGTTGCCGTGGCGTCCGACCGGGACGAGGGTCCAGCGGGCGGCGAGGGCGGCGAGGATCTCGTCGGCGGTGACCATCGCGGCCCGGTCCCAGGCGCCCTGGGCGTCCAGCGGCATGGATTCGATGAAGCGCATCCGGTAGCCGCCGTCGACGGCGAACTCGACCAGGTCGACGAGTTCGTCCTCGTTCACGCCGCGCACCGGCACCGCGTTGACCTTCACCGGGGCCAGCCCGGCGTCCTTGGCGGCGGCCAGCCCGGCCAGGACGTCGGCGAGCCGGTCGCGGCGGGGGAGCGCCGCGTACCGCTCGGGGCGCAGGGTGTCCAGGCTGACGTTCACCCGGTGCAGTCCGGCCTGCTTCAACTCGGTTGCGCGGCGGGCGAGTCCGATGCCGTTGGTGGTGAGCGAGAGTTCCGGTCCGAGGGCGGCGAGCCGGGCGACCAGGTCGGGCAGCCCGCGGCGCAGCAGGGGCTCGCCGCCGGTGAGGCGCAGGGTGCGGATGCCGAGGCGGTGGACGGCGATCCGGGCCAGGCGCAGCAGTTCCGCGTCGGTGAGGGCCTGGTCGCGCGGCAGCCAGTCGAGCCCCTCGGCGGGCATGCAGTAGGTGCAGCGCAGGTTGCACCGGTCGGTGAGGGAGATCCGCAGGTCGGTGTGGACCCGGCCGTGGCGGTCGACCAGCGGCGCGGGGGCCTCGGCGGAGGCGGCTGCGGGGGCCCCGGCGGAGGCGGTTGCGGAGGCGGCTGCGGGGGTGGTTGCGGGGGCGTCCGTGAGGGTGTCTGTGGTGCGCGGTGGCATGGGGCCAGTGAACGGGTGCGGCCGGGGCGCGGTCCAGGGACGGAACGGCCGGGAGCGGCGGACGGGTGGCGGGGACGGCCTGTCGGATCGTCCAAGGCGGCGGGGCGGGACGCGGGGGCAGACTTGGCGCCATGACTGACGGCACGGGCACGGGCACGGGCACGGAGGCAGGCACGGGCACGGCCCGGCTGCGGGTGCCCGCCCTGGTGCTGGCGGCCGGTGGCGGTTCCCGGCTGGGCGGGCGGCCGAAGGCGCTGCTGCGCTACCGGGGGCGGACGCTGCTGGAGCACGCGCTGGCGGTGGCCGCGGAGGGCGGCTGCGCCGGGGCGGTGGCGGTGCTGGGGGCGGCGGCGGCCGAGGTGCGGGCCGGGGTCCGGGACGGGGTGGACACCGGCGACTGTCGACTCGTCGACAATCCGGACTGGCGGACGGGCATGGCGTCCTCGCTGCGCGCGGGCCTGGCCGCGCTGCCGCCGGGGGCGAGCGCGGTGCTGGTGCTACTGGTCGACACCCCGGGCGTCACGGCGGAGGCGGTCCGCCGCCTGCTGGCCGCGCACGCCGGGCGCACGGACCTGGCCTCGTGCGCCTACGCCGGGCGCCGGGCGCACCCGGTGCTGATCGGCGCCGCGCACTTCCCGTTCCTGCTCGCCACCGCGAGCGGTGACGCGGGGGCCCGGGCCCTGCTGGCGAGCCGTCCGGTGACCCTGGTGGACTGCACGGACGCGGCCGTCCCGGACGACCTGGACACCCCGGCGGACCTGGCCCGCTGGGGAGTCGAACCACCCGGGGGCGGGCCCGGTCGGCCGTGAACATCGCGTGAACTCCGTTATGGATCAGGCAGCCTGACGGACCGTCAATCGCCCTCTCCACCAGCAGGCTCACGGCAGCACCCTCGTACAGCGCCAGCAGGGCGCCGCACGGGTTGCGGTGGGCGTCGAGCGTTCCGGGCGGGGGTCCGGCGGTGGCGGCGCGGCCGAGTTCGACCGCCTCGTCCGGGGCCCGCGGGCCGCCGGTGCCCTCCTCGCAGCTGCGCCGCCGGTCCGCGCCGAGCCCGCACCGGTGCATCGCTCCGGGGCCGTGCTGCGTCGCCGTGCCCGCGAGCATGGCACCGGTGCGCGGTGAACAGCCTTGCACACGAAGGAAGTTGGCCGACACGGTCCGGCTGCCGAAGGGAAGTCGACCGGCCGTCGGCCATCGGCGGCCGGCCATCGGCGGCCGGACCTGCCCGGTCGGCGACCGCTCCGTCGCGGTCGGCGACGCCCTGCGCACCGTACGATCGGGGGCGCGGCGCTGACGGTGGCCGCGTGCGCCCCCGGCGCGCAACCGTTCGCGCACCTTTCCCCCACCTCAACTCCGCTGGAGGAATCCCTCATTCCGTACCGGGCGGGGCGCCGATCGGCCAGGATGGAGACTCCCCTCCCACCCGATCCGAACGGACGGTGACCACCATGCCGCTGCCCGAGGACGCCGCCGACGCCACCGACGCCACGGCCCCGACGGGCTTCCCGCCCGGTTCGCCGTCGGGGGCCAGCCAGGTGCGCTGCCCGGCCTGCCGGGCCGAGCACCGGTACGAGCCGCCGAGCCTGCCGTGCCCGTGCGGGGCGCAGCTGCGGGTGCCGCTGCTGCGCGGCGGGGTGCCGGTGCAGGTGCGGTTCCGGTCCTGGGAGGACTCCTGGCTGAACATGCGCTGTCCGCACTGCGGGCGCAGCGACCAGTGGCCGCAGCCGGAGTTCACCTGCGACTGCGGGGCGACGGTGCGGCTCCCGGTGGACCGGGTGCCGCGGCTGCAGAGCGCCGGGCCGCGCTCGGCGCGTCCGGTGGAGAGCGCCCGCCCGTACACCACGGCGGTGCCGCCGGCCGGGTCGGCGGGCCCGTTGGCGGCCGGTTCGGGGGCGGCCCGGGCGCTGCGGCCGCCGTTCCGCCCGCAGCCGGTGCGCACCCCGCAGGACGCGGTGCTGACGGCGGCCCGGTACCTGCAGTGGCTGGGCTTCCACGACCTGGAGCTGACGCCGGGCCAGGAGCGCGACTCGACCACGCTGCTGGGGAGCCGGATCGTGGCCCGGGTGGACACCTGGACGGAGCCCGCCGACGTGAAGGAGGTGGAGTGCCTGTGGCTGGAAACGCTCCACGGCGAGGACGTCGCGGCGGCGATGTTCACCGTCTCCGGGTACTCCCGGCAGACCGTGGTGCGCGGCGAGCAACTGCTGGTGGCGCTGTTCACGCTGGACGCGGCGGGCATCCCGCAGCCGTCGAACGGGGCCGCGGAGGCCCTGATGGAGACCGGCTGGACGTTCTGACGCCCCGCCCCCGCGCCACCGTCCGGATCGGGCCGTTCCGGATTTCCTCGCGCTCGTGATCTGGTGCACAAGCTCCCGCGCGTGTTGAATTGCCGCCACGAAGCGGGCCCTTGGGGAGGCCGGCGGGTCGTTGCATGGCGCGCACAAGGAGGTGGCGTTGTCGGTGCACGGGACTGCCCCGGGGGGCATGGCGGACGTCGTCTGGCGGCTGAGGTCGCGCGGCTGCTGGCAGGAGGCCGCGGACCTGCTCCGCCCGCAGGCCGGGCGGGACCCGACGGCGGCGCTCCAGCGCGCGGAGCTCCTGATCGAGCAGTGCCTGTTCACCGCGGACCACTGGGAGCGCGCGGAGGACGCGCTGCGCCAGGCGGAGGCGTCGGTCGCGGGCATCGAGGCGCGCGCGGCGGCGTCCTGCGCGCGCGGGTTCCTGGCGTACGTGGCGAGCGTGCTGGGTCGCCGGGACCGGCTGGACGAGGCGCAGGCCGCGCTGGGGCGGACCTCGGCGCTGCTGGCGCCGCGGGCGCCGGGCCGTCCGCTGCTGGACTTCCGGCGCGGGCTGGTCGCGGAGAACCTGCTGCACGACCCGGCGGCGGCGCACAGCGCGTACGCCCGGGCGCACGAGGGGGCCAAGGAGCGCGGGGACGAGCTGCTGCGCTCCTCGACCTGGCGCCACCTGGCGGGCCTGGCCCGGGCGGAGGGCGACCGGGAGCGGGCCCGGGCCGGCTTCGCGGCCTCGCTGCGGCTGCGCGAGGAGCTGGGCTTCACGGTGGGGGTGGCCCCGGCGCTGGCCTCGCTGGCGGAGGTGTCGGAGCCGGCCGAGGCGGAGCGGCTGCGGGCGGAGGCGGCCCGGCTGGTGCAGGCGCTCGGCGGGGTGCCGGTGTGGCTGGCGAGGCGGTTGGCGCAGGTCCCGGCGCAGCCGGGACCCCCGGACGGCGGCGGGCGGCGCGACCTGCGACGCGGCATCAGCTAAGGTGAGCCTTACCTGCCCGGGGCGAGCAGCAGTCCGGGCAGGTCCACCTCGCCGTGCCCGGGCCCGCCCCCGGGAGCACCACCCAGGGAGCCCGCGTGACCACCTACCAGGTCGAGCAGTCCCCCGCCCGGTTCCTCGACGCCCTGCCCTGCCGGGGCAGCTGGCTGGCCCTCGCCCGGGCCTTCCCGGACCTGCGGATCCACCACGCCGCCCCGCGCACCGGCCCCGGCTGGACCACCGCCGCGGCCCTGGCCGGGGACGCGGCCGCGCTGGAGGCGATGGTCGCCTTCGACGAGCGCCTGGGCCTGGACCTGTACGGCGCCCCGACCCGGCCGGACGTCACCGCCGGGTTCAGCCTGCACCGCTACGCCTGGCCGGTCTCGCTAGCCTTCACCCTGCCCTGGCTGCTGGAGTCCCGCGTCCCGCTGCTCCCGCCGTCCCGGGTCTCGATCAACCGCACCACCGGCGAGCTCACCGCCCGCCCGGCCGGCTTCCACTGCCTGCCCGACGACCCGGCCGCCGACCGCCCGGACGCCCTGGTCGTCCCCGACCGCCCGGCGCTCGACGCGGCCCTGCGCACCGCGCTCGCCGAGCACTTCGCGCCCGTCCTGGACGCCTTCCGCCCCCTGGTCCGCCGCGGCCCGCGCACCCTGTGGGCGCTGGTCACCGACGACGTGGTGGACGCCCTCTGGTACGCGGCGGGCCTGCTCGGCGCGGAGCCCCCGGCGGTGGCCGCGCTCGACGCGCTGCTGACCGGCGACGCGTCCTCGGCCCCGTTCGTGGGCACGCCCGGCTTCCGCGAGCAGGACGGCGCCCTGGCCCGGACCAGGGTCAGCTGCTGCCTGTACTACACCGTCCGCCCGGCCGAGCTGTGCGTCAGCTGCCCGCGCGCCAAATAACCCTGACGATCCGACGGTATTTCCATTCCTCGCCGGAAATTCCCCCCTAATGGGGTAATGAACCCGATCCTGCCTTGATCGCCGAATTTCTCCGCCATGATGGTCCCCGCCATCACGACGCGGAAAGCGAGGCTGGAACAGGTCATGAGACTGTCGGACATACCGCTGGGCTGGGCCGTCGCCGGTACGGCCGCCCTGGTGGCCGTCATCGCCCTGCTCGCCTTCGCCCGCGGCCGGGCCGGCTCCGCCACCGTCGCCGGCAGCGGCCCGGACTCCTCCTGGGAGCGCGCCGAGGAACGCCGCCGCCGCGCCGAGTCGCTCTACGGCGGGGCCTCCTACCTGCTGCTCTTCTGCTGCGCCGGGGTCGCCGCCGCGCTCTCCTTCCACGGGCTGGTCGGCTTCGGCGTCCAGAACCTGGGGCTCTCCGGCGGCTGGGAGTACCTCGTCCCGTTCGGCCTGGACGGCGCGGCGATGTTCTGCTCCGTGCTCGCCGTCCGCGAGGCCAGCCACGGCGACGCGGCGCTCGGCTCCCGCATGCTGGTGTGGCTGTTCGCGGCCGCGTCCGCCTGGTTCAACTGGGTGCACGCCCCGCGCGGCCTCGGGCACGACGGCGCCCCGCAGTTCTTCGCCGGGATGTCGCTCTCCGCGGCGGTGCTGTTCGACCGGGCCCTGAAGCAGACCCGGGTCGCCGCCCTCCGCGAGCAGGGGCTCGTCCCCCGCCCGCTCCCGCAGATCCGGGTGGTCCGCTGGCTGCGCGCCCCGCGCGAGACGTACGCGGCCTGGTCGCTGATGCTGCTGGAGGGCGTCCGCACCCTGGACGAGGCGGTCGAGGAGGTCCGCGACGACAAGCGGACCGCCGCCGAGGACCGCGAGCGCCGCCGGATGGCCTCCCGCCACGAACGCGCCGAGATCCGCGCGATCGGCCGCCAGCCCGGCAGCGGCTGGCGCCACCGCACCGCCCGCCAACTCGAACCGGCCGCCCCCGCGGCCCCCACCGCCCCGACGGAGCCCGCCATAGCGGCCCCGACCGGCCTCCCCGCGACCCCGACCCCGCACCGCAGCATCGACCTCACCCCCGACGAGGACACCGTGACGCTGCCGCGGCTCGACTCCCTGGAGCAGAAACTCAAGGACCTGGAGCAGCAGTTCGGCTGACAGCGGGCCCCGTCGGGGGCTCGGGGAGAACGGCGGGACGCGCGATCAGGGGCTCGGGGAACGGCGAGTCCGAGCTGCTGACGGCCGGAGCCCATCGAAGGTCCGTGCTGCTTCGGGCCGCCGCAACAGAACCCGGAGCAACGGCAGTGCACCACCCGCAGCCCCGGCCCCCTGACGGGGCCGCCTCTCAGCTGCTGAGCTCGAACCACATCCGCTTGCCGCTCCCCCGGGGCTCCACGCCCCAGGTGTCGGCGAGCGCCTCGACCAGCATCAGGCCGCGGCCGGAGGACGCCTGTTCGCCGGGGGTGCGGCGGGTGGGCCACAGGTCGGACTCGTCCTCGACCTCGACCCGGAGGCGGGCCCGGCCGTTCTCCTGGTAGAGGCGGGCGGTGAACATCGCGTCGCGGTCGGTGTGCCGGATCGCGTTGGTGACGAGTTCGGAGGAGAGCAGCTCGGCGGTGTCGATGAGGTCGGGCACGCCCCAGCGCCGCAGCGCGTCCCGGAGTTCGCCGCGCAGTTCGGAGATCCGGGCCAGGTCGGCCTGGCCGATCCGGCGGCGGAGCTGCTGCGCGGCGCGTCCGCCCGCGGGGCCGTCCCAGCGGAGCAGCAGCAGCGCGATGTCGTCCTCGCGCTCGCTGTCGGAGGCCTGGGTGGCGATCCGGTCGGCGAGTTCCTCCAGCGGTTCGCGGGGGGACTCGTCGATGCCGGGGAGTTCGCCGGAGACGGTCGCGCAGAGCCGGGCGAACCCGGTGTCGAGGTCCATGTCGCGGGCTTCGACGAGTCCGTCGGTGCAGAGGACGACGGTCTCGCCGGGGTCGAGGCTGAACCGGGTGACCCGGTACTCCTCGTCGGGGTCGACGCCCAGCGGCAGGCCGCCGGAGACGGGTACGGGGTGCGCGGTGCCGTCGGCGCGCCGCACCACGGGGTCGAGGTGTCCGGCCCGGACGGCGTAGACCACGCCGTAGTCGACGTTGACCTCGGCGTAGGTGCAGGTGGCGAAGTGGTCGGTGTCGAGGTCGGCGAGGAAGCGGGAGGCGCGGGCCATCACGGCGGCGGGCGGGTGGCCCTCGGCGGCGTAGGCGCGCAGGGCGATCCGGAGCTGGCCCATGATGCCCGCGGCGTGCACGTCGTGGCCCTGGACGTCGCCGATGACCAGGCCGACGTGGCCGCCGGGCAGCGGGACGACGTCGTACCAGTCGCCGCCGATCTGGAGGCCGGACCCGGCGGCGAGGTAGCGGACGGCGGTGCTGACGCCGGGGACGGCGGGGACGGTGCGGGGCAGCATGACGCGCTGGAGCCCGGCGGCGAGTTCGTGCTCGGCGTCGTGCAGGCGGGCCCGGGCGAGGGACTGGGCGACCAGCCCGCCGAGGGTGGAGAGCAGGGTGCGCTCGTCGGCGTCGAGCTCGCGGGCGTCGTCGAAGGAGACCACGCAGATGCCGGTGGGGCGGCCGCTGGCGACCAGCGGGAGGAACGCCCAGGAGGAACGGCCGCTCTCCTCGGCCCAGTCCCAGGCCGCGGGGTAGCGCTCGCGGTACTCCTCGCGGCTGGAGACGAAGATCGGGGCGCGCTGCCGGATCGCCTCGGCGGCGGGGTGGGTGGGGGCGAGCGGGATGCGGTCGAACCGGTCGCTGAGCCCGCTGTGGTAGCCGCTGGAGCCGAGCAGCGCGATCCGTCCGGCCTCCAGCGAGGCCAGCGCGAGGCCCTCGGGGCCGAGGCCGGGCAGCGGGAGTTCGGTGAAGACCCGGGCGACGTCGCGGACGGTGACGGCCTCGGAGAGCGCCCGGGCGGCCTCCTTGATGAAGCGGGAGCGCTCCTCGCGCAGCAGGGCCTGTTCGTCGGCGCGCTCGCGCTTGTGCAGTTCGACGGTGGCGTCCCAGACGAAGCCGACCATCCGGGAGGGGCGGCCGAAGGCGTCGGCGAGGACCCGGCCGCGGAAGCGCACGGCGTGCAGTTCGCCGTTCGGGAAGACGGTGCGGTAGTAGGCGCCGCACTGGCCGAGCTCGGCGACGGCCCGCTCGACCCGGCGGCGCACCACCGGCGCGTCCTCGGGGTGGAGCAGCGCCAGGAAGGAGGCGGAGGTGCGGTCGAAGACCTGGCCGACCAGCCCGAGGATGGTGCAGGCCCGCTGGTCGCCGACCAGGACGTCGCGGCGGATGTCCCAGTCGAAGGAGCCGATGCCGTTGGCGGCCATCGCCGGTTCGAGCCACTCGGGGCTGGAGTCGCCGGTGCGGGTGGGCAGGCCGCGGCCGGACGGCGGCGGCACGGTCCGGCCGGCCGCGGGGCCGACGGCGGTGCGCAGCGGGTGCACGGTGGTCTCGTTCCTGGTGGCCTGGGCGGGCGGGGTGCGGCGGGCGGGCCCAGGCGCCTCGGGCTCTGTGGCCATGCTTCTCCTGCCGGTGCCTTGCCTGGCGGCCGGTGGTTGTCCGTGTCCCCTGCTGGGCCGGCCGGACCGCGATGGTTGGGTGTGCCTCCTGGCACACATTCTCACTAGCCTCTCGTATGTTCGGCAATGCGGCAATGCCGGTGGGCCGAACGGCACGGATCGCACACGATCGCCACTGGCATATTCACCGACCGGGGAGCCCGGCGACCACCCCGCCCGCACCTTTCCGGCTCGGGCCCGGCTCGGGCCCGGCTCGGGCCCGGCTCAGGCCCGACCCGGGTCCGGCTCAGGCCGCGGAGAGCTCGAACCAGGTGGTCTTCCCGTCCGCCCGCAACTGCACGCCCCAGTCGTCCGCCAGCGCCTCGACCAGCATCAGCCCCCGCCCCGAGGTGGCCGTCTCGGCGGCGGCGGCCCGCCGGGCGGGCGCCTGGGCGGCGCCGTCCTGCACCTCGACCCGCAGGCGGGACGCCTCGGTCAGCACCGCGTCGAACACCGCGCCGCGGCCGGTGTGCACCAGCGCGTTCGTGACCAGCTCGGAGGCGAGGAGTTCCGCGGTGTCGGCCAGCTCGGGCGCGACGCCCCAGTGCTCCAGCGCTGCCCGCAGCCTGCGGCGGACGGCGGCCACCGCCGGGAGGTCCGCCGCGTCCAGCGAGGCGTGCAGGCGGCGGTGCAGTGCGCACCCGGGCTGGTGGGCCACCGGCGCGCCCTGCGCCGGCCCCCGGTGCTCGGCCCCCTCCCGCCACGAGGCCGACCGCTGCCGCGGAAACCTTGACTGACCGTCCATCAACCTCGTACGCCCCCGCCGTAGTTCCGGGACGGCCGCCCCGCTCCCCCACCGGGCCGACGGCCGCTTCTCGCATTCCTCTTGCCCACTCCACCAACGGAAAACCCCTCGGCGGGCGAAGCAGAACGGCGGCGGGCCCCCGGAGGGGGGCGCCCCCTCCCCTTGTCGGGAGTGTCGGCGGTGCTAAGTTTTGAACGGCGTTCTAACATCTGTACCGACCCTGCTCCACCCACCCCGCGACCCCCGCTGAGCGAGGCACCGTGCGACTGACCCCCACCGAACGGGACCGGCTGCTGATCTTCACCGCGGCCGAGCTGGCCCGCGCCCGGCGCGCGCGGGGCCTGCGGCTGAACGTCCCCGAGGCGACCGCGCTGATCGCGGACACCGTCTGCGAGGCGGCCCGCGACGGGCGGCGCCTGGCCGAGGCGATCGAGGCCGGGCGCGGCGTGCTGGGCGCCGACGAGGTGCTGCCCGGGGTCGCCGACGTGGTGACGGTGGTGCAGGTGGAGGCGGTGTTCGAGGACGGGACGCGGCTGGCCGTGGTCACCGACCCGTTCCGCGGCGCGGGTTCGCTCGGCACGGACGCCCCGGGCGCGGCGCTGCCGGGCGCCGGGGCCGGGTACGACCCGGTGGAGGAGGCGCTGGTGCTGCCGGTGCGCAACACCGCCGCGGTACCGGTCTCGGTGACCTCGCACTTCCACTTCTTCGAGTCCAACCCGCGCCTGGCCTTCGACCGGGCCGCCGCGTACGGCACGCACCTCGCGGTGCCGGCCGGCTCCTCGGTGCGCTTCGACCCGGGCGCGACGGTCGAGGTGGGCCTGGTGCCGATCGGCGGGGCCCGGGTGGCGATCGGGTTCGCCGGGCTGGTGGACGGCCCGCTGGACGCGCCGGGCGCGAAGGAGGCGGCGCTGGCGAAGGCCCGGGCGACGGGCTACCTGACGGAGTACACGGAGCACGACGGCACCGGGCCGACCCGGTGACCGCCCCCGTGACCGCCCCCGAGACCCCCCGGAAGGACCTCGCATGAGCGCCATCACCCCGCACGACTACATCTCGGTGCACGGCCCGCGCGCGGGCGACCGGGTCCGGCTCGGCGACTCCGGGCTGATCGTCCGGGTCGAGTCGGACTCGCAGGCCCCGGGCGACGAGTTCCTGGCCGGCTTCGGCAAGACCGCCCGGGACGGGCTGCACCTGAAGCCCGCCGCGGTCCGCGAGACCTGCGACGTGGTGATCTCCAACGTGCTGGTGATCGACGCGGTGCTCGGCGTCCGGAAGACCTCGATCGGCATCCGGGCGGGCCGGATCGCCTCCATCGGCCGGGCGGGCAACCCGGACACCCTGGACGGGGTGGAGGTGGTGGTCGGCACCGGCACCACCATCGTCTCCGGCGAGGGCCTGATCGCCACCGCGGGCGCCGTCGACACCCACGTGCACCTGCTCTCGCCGCGGATCATGGAGGCCTCGCTGGCCTCCGGCGTGACCACGATCATCGGCCAGGAGTTCGGCCCGGTCTGGGGCGTGGGCGTCAACTCGCCGTGGGCGCTGCGGCACGCGTTCAACGCCTTCGACGCCTGGCCGGTCAACATCGGCTTCCTGGGCCGCGGTTCGTCCTCCGACCCGGCCCCGCTGGTGGAGGCGCTGGCCGAGGGCGGCGCCTCCGGCTTCAAGGTGCACGAGGACATGGGCGCGCACACCCGGGCGCTGGACACCGCGCTGCGGGTCGCCGAGGAGTACGACGTCCAGGTGGCCCTGCACACCGACGGGTTGAACGAGTGCCTGTCGGTGGAGGACACCCTCGCGGTGCTGGAGGGCCGCACGATCCACGCCTTCCACATCGAGGGCTGCGGCGGCGGCCACGTGCCGAACGTGCTGAAGATGGCGGGCGTGGAGAACGTCATCGGCTCCTCCACCAACCCGACCCTCCCGTTCGGGCGGGACGCGCTGGGCGAGCACTACGACATGATCGTCTCCGCCCACGACCTCAAGCCCGACCTGCCCGGCGACGCCGCGATGGCCCGCGACCGGATCCGGGCCGGGACGATGGGCGCCGAGGACGTGCTGCACGACCTGGGCGTCATCGGCATCACCTCCTCCGACGCCCAGGGCATGGGCCGGGCGGGCGAGACGGTGCGCCGCACCTTCGCGATGGCCGGGAAGATGAAGGCCGAACTCGGCCCGCTCGACGGCACCGGCTCGTACGGGACGGCCGAGGGCGGCGACGACAACGAGCGGGTGCTGCGCTACATCGCCAAGCTGACGATCAACCCGGCGATCGCGCACGGCCTCTCGCACGAGATCGGCTCGCTGGAGGTCGGCAAGCTGGCCGACGTCGTGCTGTGGCGCCCCGACCACTTCGGCGCCAAGCCGCAGCTGGTGCTGAAGGCCGGGTTCCCCGCGTACGGCGTGGTCGGCGACCCGAACGCCTCCACCGACCGCTGCGAACCCCTCGTCCTGGGGCCGCAGTTCGGCGCGCACGGGGCCACCGCCGCGGACCTCTCGGTGGCGTTCGTCGCCCAGGCCGCCGCCGACTCCGCCTACTTGGACGTGGCCGCCGACCAACTCCCCACCCGCAGGCGGCGGGTGGGCGTGCGCGGCACCCGCGGCATCGGGCCGCGCTCGATGCTGCGCAACGGCCGGACCGGCCGGGTCGACGTCTCCGAGACCGGGCTGGTCTCGCTGGACGGCGAACCGCTGCGCTCGGCGCCCGCCGACTCGGTCTCGCTCAGCCGCCTCTACTTCCTCTGACCCCTGCGCCCGAAGAACGCCAGACCGAAGAACGCCCTACCCCCGCTTAGGACTTCACCCTCATGAGCAACTCCCCCACCCCCGCCTCGCTCGGCTTCCGGATGCCCGCCGAGTGGCACCCGCACGAGCGCACCTGGATGGCCTTCCCCACCGCCAACCCGACCTTCGACGGCGCCGAGCAGCTGGACGCCGCCCGCCGCGCCTGGGCCGAGGTCGCCAACACGATCGTCCGGTACGAGCCGGTCACCCTGGTGGTCAACACCGGCGAGGGCGAGGACGCCCGCCGCTACCTCGCCCCCGGGGTGGAGCTCGTCGAACGTCCGCTGAACGACGCCTGGATGCGCGACATCGGCCCGTCCTTCCTGATCGGCGCGGGCGGCGAACTCGCCGCCGCCGACTGGGTGTTCAACGGCTGGGGCGCCCAGTCCTGGGCCCGCTGGGACAAGGACCAGGACATCGCCGAGCACCTCACCGGACTGACCGGCGCGCAGCGCTTCGCCTCCCGGCTGGTCAACGAGGGCGGCGGCATCCACGTCGACGGCGAGGGCACCGTCCTGGTCACCGACACCGTGCAGCTCGGCGAGGGCCGCAACGCCGACTGGACCCGCGAGCAGGTCGAGGCCGAGCTGCACGCCCACCTCGGCACCACCAAGGCGATCTGGCTGCCGCGCGGACTGACCCGCGACTACGACGAGTTCGGCACCCGCGGCCACATCGACATCGTCGCCGCCTTCGTCCGCCCCGGCACCGTGGTCGTCCACTCCCAGCCCGACCCGGCGCACCCCGACCACGCCGTCTGCCAGGAGCTCGCCGAGCTGCTGCGCGCCGCCACCGACGCCCGCGGCCGCACCCTCGAGGTGATCGAACTCCCGGCGCCCACCGTGCTGTTCGACGAGGACGGCGAGCCGGTCGACTACTCGTACATCAACCACTACGTGGCCAACGGCGTCGTCGTGCTGTGCGCCTTCGACGACCCGCGCGACGAGCAGGCCAAGGCCGTCCTGGAGAAGGCCTACCCGGGCCGGACCGTCGAACTGGTCGACGCCCGCGAGATCTTCGCCAACGGCGGCGGAATCCACTGCATCACCCAGCAGCAGCCGCGCGCCTGAGCGGCGCGGCGGCGAACGGCCGCGGGCCGGAACTCACCCTCCACGGTGGTGAGTTCCGGCCCGCGGCCGTTCAGCCGGGCATCCCGTCCGCCTCCTCGCGGCGGCGTTCGCGGCGGCGGCGCTCGGCCAGGGCGGCGACGGTGCCGGTCAGGAAGGCGTCCCAGCAGTCCCGTTCCAGCGCCGGGGCGCGGCCGGTGCCCGTGGTGCAGCGCGGGCACTCCCGGCACGGGCGGTAGCGGTGTTCGAGACTGCCCGGTTGCGGCCCGGCCGGCGACTGGTCGGCGGTCACGGCTCCTCCTCGATCTGGGCCCAGATGACGGTCTGTCCGTCAGCGGTGACGGAGCCCCAGCGGTCGGCGGTGCGCAGCGCCTTGAGCAGCTCGCTCCAGGTCGGGGCGTCGTCCGGCGGGGAGGGGATGCTGATCCTGGTGCTGCCGACGGCGAACCGCACGTCGGCCTGCGCACCCGAGGCCCGTTCGATCGCCGTCCGCAGGTCGGACGCACGCGTGCTGATCTGCACCACTCCCCCAGAGTACGCATAGGGCAAAGCTCTACACGTAGAGTAGTGCCCCGCGGGATACTGTGTCACCAATCGGCCGGACCGCACACCTTCGGAGGATGTTCCATGACCGCCAGCGGGCCCTCCGCCTACCTGCAGGTGGCCGACCAGATCCGGGAGCGGATCGCCGCGGGCGAGTACCCGCCGGGCAGTCAACTCCCGTCCCTGGCAGACATCCAGAGCCAGTACGGCTTCTCCCACGGCGTCGGCCAGTCCGCGTACCGGCTGCTGGAGCAGGAGGGCGTGGTCACCGCCAGGCAGGGCCGCGGCTACTTCGTCCGCGTCCAGGAGCCGCGCCGCGCCCTGGTCCGCCGCCGCCCCGCCGACGGCAGCCCCGGACCGGACACCGCGGGCCTCGTCGAACAGGGCGTCACCCCGGGCTGGCGCAGCCACTCCACCACCGAGGCCGCGTCCGCGGAGATCGCCGGACGCCTGGAGATCGAGCCCGGCACCCCCGTCATGCACACCTCGTACGTCTACCTGGCCGACGGCGAACCCGGCTACCTCGCCGAGTCCTGGGAACCCATGTCCGTCACCGGCCAGGACCTGATCGTGCTGCCCGAAGCGGGCCCGTACACCGGCCGCGGCGTCGCCGCCCGGATGGCCGTCATCGGCATCGAGGTCGGCGAACCCGTCGAACGGGTCACCGCCCGCCACCTCACCCGCGCCGAGGCCCAGGCGCTCACCCAGCTCCCCGGCACGCCCGCCCTCGCCATCCGCCGCACCCACTACGACCAGGCCACCGGCCGCCCCGTCGAGACCGCCGACCTCGTCCTGCCCGGCGAACGCTGGTCCAGCGAGTACGGCCGCCGCCCCGGCAGCTGACCCCGCCGCCGGACTCCGCCCACCGCGCCGGGCCACCGGAAGCCGCGGGCCGGGCGGCCGGTGACGCCCCCTCCACCCGTGCGGGAGACTGGACCCGAACCAGCAACGCACCGAGGAGTACGGATGGCGCAGCCCCGCACCCGCCGGCCGGCGCGCCCCCGCGAAGAGGTCTACGCCGCCGCCCGCGCCGCGATCGCCGAGCACGGCCTCGCCCGGCTCACCATGGCCGGGCTCGGCGAACAGCTCGGCATGAGCGCGGGCCACCTCCTCTACTACTTCGGCAGCAAGGACCAGCTCCTGCTGGAGACCCTCCGCTGGAGCGAGGACCTGCTCGGCGAGCAGCGCAGCCGCGAACTCGCCCGCCACGACGTCCCCGTCCTCGAACGGCTCGCCCGCTACCTGGAGCTCTACCTCCCCGAGGGCCCCGGCGACCCCCGCTGGGCGCTGTGGATCGAGGTGTGGAGCCGCTCCCCCGGCGCCGCCGAACTCCGCCGGGGCCAGCTCGACATCGAAGCCCCCTGGCAGGACGACCTCACCGCCCTCCTGGACGAGGGCCGCACGACCGGCCTGCTGCCCGCCGCCCTCCCCGTCCCCGACCGGGCGACCCAGCTGCGCGCCCTCCTCGACGGCCTCGCCGTCCCCCTCGCCATCGGCCTCCCCCGCACCAGCCGGGAAGCCGCCCTCGCCCAGGCCGCCTCCGCCGCCCGCGCCCTGCTGGGCCTCTGAAGGCCCTGCGGGAGGGCCCCGGCAGAAAGCGGGGGAGCGGCGGGTCAGGGCTGCTGACGAGCCCTGCCAGGGGCGCGGGGAACGGCGAGTCCGAGCTGCCCGCGGTCGGAGCCCACCGGCGTGTCCGGGCTGCTCCGGGCTGCTCCGGGCCGGGGAACGCACCCCGGCGCAACCGGACACCTCTCCCCTCGCTCCTCCCCTCCTCCGTCCGGAGCGCTACTCCGTCCAGACCGCCGCCGCGGTCCGGTCGTCCGCGTAGCCCTTGGCCCGGACCTGGATCTGGCGGAGGAAGTCGACGGTGCCGGGCGGGTGCGGGTGCGCCCAGTGGCTGGAGAGGAAGTGCGCGACGGCCGGCTCCTCGGCGACCGGGGTCGCGAGGCCCGGCGTGCAGAGCAGCAGGATGTCGCCCGAGGTCGCCGGGACGAGGCGGAAGCGGAACGGCCGGGGCGCGGGCAGCGCGGCAGGCGGGAGCGGCGGCTGCCCGTCGGGGTGGTGGAGCAGCCGCGCCGCGTAGGCGTCGATCCAGTGCCCGGAGCGCAGCAGGTAGAGCCCGCCCGGGCCGGTGCCGAACGCGGCGCGGTGGGTCGCGGCCGGGTCCGCGGACATCAGCAGGCAGTGCAGGGAGGCGGTCTCCTCGGGCGGCAGGCCGGACGGCGCGTCCCCGTCGGCCGCGGCCTCCTCCGCGGCGCTGCGCAGGTGCACCGCGGCCTGCAGGGCGATCCGCTGGAGGCCGTAGCGGAGCCGGTCGCGGGCCCCGGCGCGCAGGTCCGCGGAGAGTTCGGCCCGGCTGCGGCCGATCGCGGCGGCGAGCTGCCGGACCGCCTCCGCGGCCGCGGCCGACCCCCACTGGGCGTTGGCCCGGCGGGCGGGCGCGGCCAGCACCGTCAGCACCAGCGCCTCCTCCCGCTCGCCGAACCGGACGGTGAGCAGCGCGTCCGTGCGCGGCTCGCCCCGGTAGCGGGCCGAGTCGCCGCGGATCGACACCGCCCGCAGCGTGGTGCCCGCGAACTGGGCGCCGTCGACGGCGGTGTCGGGCACGACCGCGGCCAGCCCGGCCGGGTCGGCGGCGGCCAGGGCGGTCGGCTCGGGCGCGTACGTCGGCGGCCGCTCCCCCACGTGCGGCACGGCGGGTGCCTGCGGGCGCCCCAGCCAGGGCGCGGCCCGCTCCGGCTGCGGGCGCTCCGCGGCGGCCGCGGGCTGCGGCGCGGGCTCCTCCTCGGGTTCCTCCGCGGGTTCCTCCGACGTCTCGGGCTCGGGCTCGGGCTCGGCCTCCGATTCAGCCTCGGACTCCGGCTCCGGCTCCGGCTCCGGTCCCGGCTCCGGCTCGACCAGCGGCAGGTCCGTCAGCGTCGGCGTCGGCACCGGTGCGGCCGGTTCCTTCGAAAGGTTCGGCTGGAGTTCGGGCCAGGCCGCCTCGGCCCAGCTGCGCGGCGACGGCACGGGCCGCGGCTCCTCCCCCTCCGCCCCCTCCTCCTCTTCCTCTTCCGCCGCGGCCTGCGGGACGCGTTGCGGCGCGATGAGCCCGGCGGCGGTGGTGAACCAGTCGTCGACGGTTCCGGTGTCGGTGCTCGCGGCGGGGGTGTCGGGGAGGGTGTCGGCGGGGCCCGCGTAGACGGTGTGCCACCAGGTGTCGTCGGGACGGGGCTGCCTGGGTGCGCCCTGCTCGTTCAACTGACCGCTCCTGATCCGTGAGGGGGCCGGACGTCACGTCATTCTTCCGAAGGACGACGACGGTGTCCGGGATTCGGAACATCGTGTGGACGTCCGGGGAGGGTTCCGGCCACGGGTGGCCCGGCGGGAGCGGCACGGGGCCGGGCGGGCTCCAACAGGGCCTTCGGGGACGGGTGCGGTGGGCGTTCGGCCGGAAAATGAGAGCCCAAGGGGGGCATCGCTTCACCCGATCGGCTGATTAATATGTGCGCATGGCCGCGCCAGGATCTCGTACCCGCCCCGGAGGGCCCGCGTTCGCGGTGCTCCGTCCGGTGGCGGTGCTGTGGTCGCTGCTGCTGGCCGCACTGCTCGCGCTGCTGCCGTGCGCGGCGAGCGCCCGGACGCTGAGCGCCCCGGCCCCCGGCCAGGAGTCGCACGGCGCGTCCGCACCCACGTCCGCCCCCGCCGCGGGCCCCGCGTCCGCCACGGGCCCGGCCTCCACCGCGAAGCCGTCCGCCGGGGCGAAGCCGTCCGCCGGGGCTTCCCGGACGACGGGCGCGGCACAGCCGGACACAGCACTGGCGGGCGCCGCGACGGCGTCGCACCACCTGCCGGCGGCCGTGGACGGCTCCGGCCCGGAGTTCATGCTGTGCACCGCGGAGGGCCCGGGCCCGGTGCCCGGGCACGGCTGCTCCAGCCACCCCTTCTGCGGCCCGGAGTCGCACCTGCCGAACGCGCCCCCGCAGCCCGGCACGGCCGTACGACCGCAGTTGGTCGCCCCGCCGGTGACGCCCGCCGCCTCGGCGCCCGGCGCACCGACGGGGTCGCACCACGCGCCCGACCTGCACGTCCTGCAGGTTCACCGGTCCTGAGCGGAACCCACCGCCGACCTGCGCCCCGCCGAACGGGGAGGCCGGCGGCTCCGCTGCCCCCACCCCACCGCAGACCGCCGTGCTCGCCACGGCGGGGACAAGGAAGACATCCATGGGTTCCGCCTCGAAGCAGACCAGCCCCACCGGCAAGCAGCCCAAGCCGGGCAGCAAGGCCGCCCAGCAGGCCGACCGCCGGGCCCGGATCGCCGAGCTGCGCGCCGTCGAGCAGCGCCGCGAGCGCCGCAACAAGATCCTCACCATCGGCATCTCGTCCGTCCTGGTGCTCGCCATGATCGGCGGCGGCACCTGGCTGGCGATGGACGCCAAGGACAAGAGCGACAAGAAGAAGGCGGCCGCGGCGGCCGCCGCCGAAGCCGCGCAGAAGGCCAAGGACGACGCCGCGAAGGCCGAGATCCCGGGCCTGCAGACCTTCGGCAAGCTCACCCAGAACCACGTCCAGACCGAGGTGAAGTACCCGCAGACCCCGCCGGTCGGCGGCGACCACAACCCGGTCTGGCAGACCTGCATGGGCAACGTCTACGACAAGCCGGTCAAGAACGAGAACGCGGTCCACTCGCTGGAGCACGGCGCCGTCTGGGTCACCTACAACGGCAAGGCCACCCCCGAGGACATCAAGACCCTCAGCGACAAGGTCAAGGCCACCCCGTACAGCTTGATGAGCCCGTACCCGGACGAGCAGGGCACCATCACGCTGACCGCGTGGAGCACCCAGCTGGTCGTGGACTCCGCCACCGACCCGCGGATCGAGACCTTCTTCGCCAAGTACGTGCAGGGCCCGCAGACCCTGGAGCAGGGCGCCAGCTGCAGCTCGGGGCAGATGTGACCGCCGCCCCCGCCGGCGACGGGCCGGAGCAGTCGGAGCCGCCCGAGCCGTCGGAGCAGGAGCACGCGGAGCAGCCGGCCGCCCGGCGCGGGCGGCGGGCGTTCTGGTGGCCCGCCGCGCTCGCGGCCGTGGTCGCGCTCGGGCTCGGCGTCCCGGCGCTGGTCTCGGGCAGCACGCCCGCGTCCGGCAGTTCGGCGAGCACGGCGGCCGCCTCGGCCGCTCCGGCCACCGACTCGGCGGACGCCGGGTTCGCCCGCGACATGGCGACGCACCACCAGCAGGCCATCGACATGTCGTTCATCGTCCGGGACCGCACCCAGGACGAGGCGGTGCGCGGCCTCGCGTTCGACGTCATCAACACCCAGGCGAACCAGCGCGGCATGCTGATGGGCTTCCTCGACCAGTGGGGCCTGTCGCAGGGCACCACCGCCAAGCCGATGGCGTGGATGAACCACACCTACGAGCCGCACGACGGCTCGCTGATGCCCGGCATGGCGACCAACACCGAGTTGGAGAAGCTCCGTTCGCTCAGCGGCCGGGACGCCGAGGTGTACTACCTGCAGTTGATGATCAAGCACCACCAGGCGGGCGCGGAGATGGCCCAGGCGTACGTGGACGCGGGGACCAACGCCCCGGAGAAGCGGCTCGCCCAGGGCATGGTCGACGCGCAGCACGCCGAGATCCAGCTGATGACCGACATGCTGCACGAGCGCGGCGCCCAGCCCGCTCCCTGAGGCACCACCGCACCGTCGACGCCGTCGGCACTGCCGCACCGCAACGCCCGAGGGCGCCGTCCGACCCACCGGACGGCGCCCTCGGGCGTTCCCGCTCCCCCTTCTCCCCCGCTCAGCCCTTGCAGAGCCGGGCCGCCAGCACGGCCACCCCCGCCAGCAGCAGCAGGACGGCGCGGCCGCCCGCCGCCGCCCCGGCCTGGTGGACGGCCAGGACCGGCAGGGCGGTGCCGAAGGCGGTGCCCAAGCTGCGGACCATGTTGACCAGGCCGCCGCCGACGGCCGAGCTCTGCGCGGGGATCGCCCGCATGACCAGGGCGTTGTTGGCGGGCAGCAGCAGCCCGAGGCCGTAACCGGTGAGCAGCAGCGGCAGGGCCGTCGTCCACGGGCCGGGGGCGGGCAGGGCGGCGAGCAGGAGCAGCCCGGCGGCGGCGGTGAGCGCGCCGCAGCGGCAGCGGGCGGCGTCGCTCCAGCGGCGGGGCAGCAGGGCGCCGCCGACGGTCGCGGCGAGGGCGAACGCGGCGGGCAGCGCGGTGATCGCGGCGCCCGCGGCGGTGGCGGTGGCGCCGCGTCCGGCGAGGACGACGGGCTCCAGCACGAGCGGGCAGAACAGCAGCAGGTAGCCGATCAGGGCGACCAGCAGGCCGGCCCGGATGCCGGGGGTGTTGACCAGGCCGGGCGGGACGATCGGGCGGTCGGCGCGGCGCTCCTGCCGGACGAGGGCGAGGGTCGCGGCGGCGGAGGCGGCGAGCAGCGCGGCGACCGCCGGGCCGGGCAGCGGCAGGCCGGAGGCGGCGGAGAGGGCGAGCAGCAGTGCGGTGGAGGCTCCGGCCAGCAGCAGGAGCCCGGCCAGGTCGAACCGTCCCTCGCGGTCCCGCGGCGTCCGGGCGGGGCAGCGGCCGTCGGGGAAGGTGCACGGCAGCAGGAACCAGCCCGCCAGCATGCCCAGCACGCCGATCGGCACGTTGACCCAGAACGCCCAGCGCCAGGACGCGTGCGCGACCAGCAGCCCGCCCAGGGTCGGGCCGAGCGCCAGGCCGAGCGCCTGGGCGGCGGCCTGCACGCCGAGCGCGGTGCGCATCGCCCGCTCGGGCACGCCGCGGGCGACCAGGGCGACGCTGTTGGCCTGCATCATCGCGCCGCCGACCGCCTGCACGGCGCGGCAGGCGATCAGCACGCCCAGGTTCCCGGCGAGTCCGGCACCGAGCGAGGCGGCCGCGAACACCGCGAACCCGCCCAGGTACACGGTCTTGCGGCCGATCAGGTCGGAGAGCCGTCCGACCGGGGCGAGCAGCGCGACCAGCACCAGCAGGTACGCCAGCGAGACCCATTCGACGGCGGCGAAGGAGGCGTCGAAGTGGCCCTCCAGTGCGGGGAAGACCAGCGAGGTGACGCTCGCGGTGAGCTGGCCGAGGAACGCGCCCAGGCAGACGGTGCCGACGGCCAGCCAGTGCGCGTGCGGCCAGCGGGCGACGGCGCGCGGGCGGGGGCGTTCGGCGAGTTGCAGGGTGTCGAGCAGCCGGGAGGCCGCCGCGGATTCAGCCATGGGGCGAAACATATCTGCTAGCGACATAATCGTTCAAGGAGTGTTTCCGACTCCGAACTGTGCGCACACCGAGCTTTCCCCTCCGGGGGCCGATCGACGGGTGGACTCCTGGTGGCCCGCCGGTGGCCGGACGCTACGCTGTCCGCCATGCCCTCGCAGCCCCAGCCCGCCCCGCCCCCTCCCGGACCTGCGGCCGAGACCGCGGACACCGACGCCGACACCGACACCGGCACGGACACCGACGCCGACGCCGACGCCGGCACCGACGCGCTCGCGGGGGCGCAGCAGCTCACCGACGTGATCACCCGCCTGCGGCGGGCGCTGCGCAGCTCGATCCGCTCGGAGTTCCCCTGGGAGGCGCTGCCGATGGCCCAGGTCGAACTGCTCCAGACCCTCGCGGCCTCCCCGCTGCGGGTCGGCGAACTGGCCGCCCGCCAGCGCCTCGCCCCGAACACCGTCAGCGGCCTGATCTCCAAACTCCTGGACGCGGGCCTGGTCGACCGCCAGCCCGACCCCGGCGACCGCCGCACCGCCCGGATCGCCCTCACCGAAGCCGGCCACCAGCAACTGCGCGACTGGCAGAGCGCCCACGAACGCCGCCTCGCCGCCGCCCTGGAGAGCCTCCCCCCCGCCGACCGCGCAGCCGTCATGCGCGCCCTCCCCGGCCTCGACCACCTCGCCCACTCCCTGGCGGGCACCGACCCGGCGCGCTGACCCGACCCGGCGCGCTGACCCGGCCCGCCGTACCCCGAGCGCGGCGGGCCCACGGCAATGTCCGATTCCCGCCAGTCGGTCCCCGGGGGATCGCGCAGACTGGAAGGCGTGATCGACGACGAGACCAGGTACCGGGCCGTGGACAGCCGGGACGCCCGCTTCGACGGGGTGTTCTTCACGGCGGTGCGGACCACCGGCATCTACTGCCGTCCGAGCTGCCCGGCCACCACCCCCAAGCGCACCAACTGCACCTTCTACCCGACCGCGGCCGCCGCCCAGGGCGCCGGGTACCGGGCCTGCCGGCGCTGCCGGCCGGACTCCGTCCCCGGCTCGCCGGAGTGGAACCACCGGGCCGACCTGGTCGGCCGCGCGATGCGGCTGATCGGGGACGGCGTGGTCGACCGGGAGGGCGTCGCCGGGCTGGCCACCAGGCTCGGCTACAGTTCCCGCCAGCTCCAGCGCCAGCTGACCGCCGAGCTCGGCGCGGGCCCGCTCGCGCTGGCCCGGGCGCAGCGCGCGCAGACCGCCCGGCTGCTCCTGCAGACCACCGAACTGCCGGTCACCGACGTGGCGTTCGCGGCGGGCTTCGCCTCCGTCCGGCAGTTCAACGACACCGTCCGCGAGGTGTACGACCGCACCCCGTCCGCGCTGCGCACCGAGCGCGGCGGCCACCGCCGCAGCCCCGCCGCGGGCGGCACGCTCGCCCTGCGGCTGGCCTACCGGGGCACGGTCGACACCGGCCACCTGCTCGACTTCCTCGGCCTGCGGGCCGTCCCGGGCGTCGAGGAGGTCGTCCCGGGCCCGCTCCCCGGCACCCGCACCTACCGGCGCACGCTGGCCCTCCCGTACGGGCACGGCCTGGCGGAGGTCGACGGGCTCGGGCCCGGCGACCGGCCGGACCGGGGGTGGCTGGACTGCCGGCTGACGCTCACCGACCTGCGCGACCTGACCACGGCCGTGCACCGGCTGCGCGCCCTGTTCGACCTGGACGCCGACCCGGACGCGGTGGACGCCCGGCTCGCCGCCGACCCGCTGCTGGCCCCGCTCGCCGCCGCCCGGCCCGGGCTGCGCTCGCCCGGGCACGTCGACCCGCACGAGCTGGCCGTCCGGGCGGTGCTCGGCCAGCAGGTCACGGTGGCCGCCGCCCGCACCCTGGCCGGGCGGCTCGCCGAGCGGTACGGCACCGCGCTGCCCGCCGCCGACGGCGGCCTGCGCCTGCTGTTCCCGACCGCGTCCGCGCTGGCCGCCGCCGACCCGGAGGACCTCGCGATGCCGAACGCCCGCCGCCGGGCGCTGCTCGGGCTGTGCGCGGCGCTCGCCGACGGCACCGTCCGGCTCGACCGCGGGGTGGACCGCGAGCAGGCCGCCGCCGAACTGCTCGCGCTGCCCGGCATCGGCCCGTGGACGGTCGGCTACCTGCGGATGCGCGCCCTGGCCGACCCGGACGTGTTCCTGCCCACCGACATCGGCGTCCGCGACGGCCTGCGCGCCCTCGGGGCGGACGGCGACCCGCGCGCCGCCGCGGAACGCTCCGCCCGCTGGGCGCCCTGGCGCTCCTACGCCCTGCACCACCTGTGGACGGCCGCCGCCGACCGGCACCGCGCCACCGCCCCCCGTACCCGCAAGACCCGCGAGGACCAGCCATGACCACCGCGCCCGCCACCACCGCGCCCGCCACCACCGTGTTCGCCACCATGGACAGCCCGCTCGGCACCCTGCTGCTCAGCGGCCCCCGCTCCGCCGACGGCACCTTCGCGCTGGGCGCCGTCACCGCCCCCGGCCAGAAGGGCGCGCTCGCCGCCCCCGCCGCCGGCTGGGAGCCCGACGCCGACGCCCTCGCCCCGGCCGTCGCCCAGCTCACCGCCTACTTCGCGGGCGAGCGCACCGCCTTCGACCTGCCGCTCGCCCCCGTCGGCACGCCCTTCCGGCAGCAGGTCTGGGACGCCCTCGACGACATCCCGTACGGCACCACCCTCACCTACGGCCAGCTCGCCGACGCCGCGGGCCAGCCCCCGCGCGCGGTGCGCGCCGTCGGCGGCGCGGTCGGCGCCAACCCGCTGCTGATCGTCCGGCCCTGCCACCGCGTGATGGGCGCCAACGGCAGCCTCACCGGCTTCGCCGCGGGCATCGACGCCAAGCGCTGGCTGCTGGCGCACGAGAGCGGCGGCCGGCTGTTCTGACCGGACCCGGAGGGGTCACTGCGGCGGCAGGGCGGCCAGGCACCGGGCCAGCCGGGCGGTGTCGGGTGCGGCGAGCCGTCGGTACGCCTCGTGCGCGGCGGTGAACAGCTCCCGGGCGGTTGCAAAGTCCCCCTGTGCCAGGGCGAGTTCGCCGAGCCACTCGTCGGCGCGGGCCTGCCAGTGCGTCGAGCCGGCCGCCACGAACCCGGCCCGGGCCGACTCCAGGTCGGCCCGGGCCGGTGCGTACCGGCCGGCCAGGAGGTGCGCCCGCGCCCGGACCGCCAGTGCCCGGCAGACCTGGTACGGGTCGTCGACCGCGGTCAAGTCCTCGACTGCCAGGGATAGTTGGCGGACGGCTTCGGCCTCGTCGGCGGCATCCACCGCCACCTCGCCGAGGGCGACCCGGACCAGGCCGACCCCGCGCCGGTAGCCGAGCGACTCGCGCAGGCGGAGCGCCTCCTCGAACCGGCTCCGCGCGGAGTCGAGTTCGCCGAGCATGCGGTGCGCGTGCCCGAGCCCGGTGCAGGCCTGTGCCTCGGCCCGCACGTCGCCGTTGGCGCGGGAGACCTCCAGGGCCGCCGCGTACCAGTCGGCGGACTCCCGGACCAGGCCGGCGCTGCGCAGCCCCTGCCCGCCGGAGGTGAGCATCCACTGCTCCGCGATCCGGTCCCCGCACCTGCGGGCCGCGTCCAACCCCAGCCGGTGGGCCTCCAGTTGGAACGCGTGCGGGCGCAGGCGGATGAAAACCGGCTGCAACGCGTCCGCCAACTGCCAGACCAGCCCGTACCGGTGGGTCCGCATGCTGTGGCGGAGCACGGCGGCGAGCTGGTCGCGCTCCCGCTCGAACCAATCGACGACCGCCGACTCGCTGGCCAACTCCGGTACGTCGACCGGTGGTTCGAGGTAATCGCGGGGCAGGAAGCGGTGGCTCGGCATCAGCCGGGCCTCGGCGGCGGTCGCCGCGGCCAAGTAGTGCTCGGCGACCCGGCGGACGGCGGCCTCGCCCTGCTCGGGCGCCTCCTCCGCCCGGCCGAGCCCTCCGGCGTGCAGCCGGACCAGGTCGTGGAACCGGTAGCGGCCGGCGCCGCGCTCCTCCAGCAGGTGCACCCCGGCCAGCGCGTCGAGGCCGTCGTCGGCCTCGGTCGGGGAGAGCCCGGCGGCCGCGCCCGCCACCGCAGGGGTGAACTCCGGCACCGGCAGCAGGCCGAGCAGCCGGTACAGCCGCCCGCTCTCCGGGGCCAGCGCCCGGTACGAAGCGTCCAGCACGCCGCGCACGGAGGCCTCACCGTCCAGCCGCAGGGCCGCCAGCCGGTCGCCCTCGCGGCGCAGCGCCTCGGCGGTCGCGGCCAGCGGCTGCTGCGGGCGGGCGGCCATCCGGGCGCCCGCCACGCAGATCGCCAGCGGCAGGCCCGCGCAGCGGGTGACCACCTGGTCGGCGGCGAGCGGCTCGGCGGCGATCCGGTCGGCCCCGACCAGCCGGGCCAGGATGGCGGCCGCGGCGGCCGGGCCGACCAGGTCGACCGCGAAGAACCTGGCCCGGTCGATGCCGAGCCCGGTCAGCCGGGCCCTACTGGTCACCACCGTCACGGAGCGGTCGGCACCGGACAGCAGCGGGCGGACCTGGGCGGCGGTGGCGGCACTGTCCAGCAGCACCGCGAAGCGCTTGCGGGCGGTGGCCGAACGCCACAGTGCGCCCGCTTCGTCGAATGCGGCGGGCACCGCGGGCAGGCCCAGGGCGCGCAGGAAGGCACCCAGCACCTCAGCCGGGTCGGCGGGCCCACCGGGGGCGTGTCCGCGCAGGTCGGCGTAGAAGAGACCGTCCGGGAAGTCCTCGGCCCTGGCGTGCAGCCACCTGCACGCCAGGGCGCTCTTGCCGACGCCCGCGGGCCCGGTCAGCACCAGGCAGCGCCCGCCCGGCGGCGGGGGCTCGTCCCACTCCCGGTCCAGCGCCGACAGCTCCGCGTCGCGCCCGGGGAGGTGCGCAGGGGCGGGTGGAAGCTGTCGTGGCACCGGTAGCAGCGCCGGAGCGTGCGAATGAATGTGCACGCCCCCTCGGATGTCGCCCGCCTGGAGCGCCACGCCTTCGATCCTGGCCTGGCCGGTGACGGAGTTGCGGTGGCCTTCCACGTGCTGGTTCCTCCACGGAGTCGGTGGTTCGGGCCGGTCCCCGGAGGCCCAGCAGGATTCGGGCCCCCTACCGGCGGCGGATCGGACACCCGTACCGGGCCCGGCCGACCGACACCTCGGATGGAAGACCACCGCACCGACCGGACGGGCCCGGCGGACGGTCGGCCGCCATGGGAGAAGGCCTGATCGGAGCGGAGGAAACGCGCGCCGACGAGCTCGCAGAACGCCCTTTCCAAGCCTCGCAGCCGCCGCTGCAGCAGAACTGACCCATTATCAGAAGCAAGATGCCGATGTGGGAACAACTCCAGAAAACTGGCGCCGGGAAACACCAAGGTGCTATGGCTGCCTGCCCGTACCCGTGCCATGCTCACCTCCTGCGCGTCCGAGGAAGCAGCCACAGGAGGGGCACCGGGATGTACATCCACCTGTTGGGAACAGTCGAACTCTCGGTTGACGGAGGGTTGTTGCCCATCAGCACGGGAAAGGTCCGAACCCTGCTGGCCCGTCTCGCCCTGGAACCGGAACGTCCACTCTCCTCCAGCGCGCTCGCCGAGTGCATCTGGGACGGTGACCCTCCGCGCAGCGCCACCGGCACCCTGCAGGGATACGTCAGCAGGCTCCGCACTGCCTTGCGCAAGGCGTCCGACCTCGCCGCGCACGCCGACGGTCCCACCATCGAGATCGTCTCGCGCTCCGGTACCTACGCCCTGCACGCCGCCTCCGAACAAATCGACTGGCAGTCGTACCGCCGCCTCTCGCTCCGCGCCCGGGCCCTGGCCGACACCGGCGACGACCAGCAGGCTCTCGCCCTCCTCGACCGGGCCGACGCCCTCTGGCGGGGCGAACCCTTGGCCGGGCTGCCCGGCCTGTGGGCCCAGCGGACCCGCGACCACCTGGTGGGCCGCCGACTCTCCGCCTCGCTCACCCGCGCCGAGGTCGAGCTCCGCCTCGGCCACTACGACGAACTCGTCCCCGGTCTCGCCGAACTCGCCGGCCAGCACCCGTGGAACGAACAGATCGCCGCCCACCTGATCACCGCCCTCTACGGCGGCGGCCGGATCAACGAGGCGCACGCCGCGTACCTGCGCATCCAACGGCGGATGCACCACGACCTCGGCACCGAACCCGGCGAGCAGCTCAACCGTCTGCAAGCCGCCGTCCTGCGCCGTGACAGCGTCACCAGCATGATCAACCGCCCGCCCTCCACCCCGGCAGCCGGAGCCTGGTCCACCACTCCGGCTCAGACCGACCCGCCGACCCCCGGACGGCGCTCCTCCGTGCTCCCCAGGGAACCCGAACTCATTGGCCGAGAAGCCGAGTTGAATCTCCTGATGGCGGCCGCCCGAGGCGAGTGGCCGGCCTTCTCCGCCGCACGGGACACCGCCCTCCCGGTGATCGCACTCAGCGGCATCCCGGGCAGTGGGAAGAGCACCCTTGCCCTGGCCGCCGCCCACCTCCTGCACGGGGAGTTCCCCGACGGCGCCCTGCTGGTCCGGATCGGCGCGCATTCCGGCTCCCCGTACGACCCCGGCCCCGAGAACACCGCCGCCGCCCTGCTGCGGCAGTTCGGCGTCCCGGCGGCCGAGGTCCCGCTCGACGCCGACGAACTCCTCGCCCGCTGCCGGGAACTGCTCTCCCGGCGCCGCGCCCTGGTCCTGCTCGACGACGCGGCCGGACCCGGTCAGATCGGCCCCCTGCTGCCCGCTTCCCCCACCTGCTTCGTCCTCGTCACCAGCCGCCACCGGATGGCCGAGCTGCCCACCGTCAGCACCGTCCCGATCGACTCCCTCACCCCGGACGCCGCCGCCGAGATGTTCACCCGGCTCGTCGGATCCGACCGCGCCGACGACCCCGTCCTGCTGGCCGACATCGTCCGCCGCTGCGCCTACCACCCGCTGTCCCTCCGGATCGTCGCCGGTCGCTTCCGGTTCCGTCGCTCCTGGACCCTCGCCCACCTCGCCGACCGGCTCTCCCGGAATCCTCGCCTCGATGAGCTGCAGCACGGCTCCGACAGCCTCCGCACCGCGCTGGCGATGTCGTACCACGATCTGTCCGGAGAGCATCAGATCGCCTTCCGCCGCCTGAGCCTGCACCCCGGCCGGGACTTCGGGCTGCTCACCGCCGCGGTGCTGATCGGCTGCCCGGTCGCCCGCGCGGAGCACCTGATCGAGGAACTGCTGGCGGTGAACCTGCTGACCGAGCACTCGGCCGAGCGGTTCGGCTACCACGAACTGGTCCGCGAGTACGCCTTGGCCCAGGAGGAGCACGAGGAGGCACCGCGGCAGCGGGCCGACATATCCAGACGGGTGGCCGACTTCCTCCTGCGAATGGCTGATCGGGCCGATCTCCAGGTCTACCCGGCGCGGTTCAGGATGCCCGTCTCCGCATTCCCCGGCAACCCGGTGGAAGAAACGCCGTTGATCACCCAGGAACTGCTCCGCAGAGTACCGCTGCGAGGGTGGCTGGCTGCCGAGACCGAAACCCTGATAGACCTCGGAAAGGATCTGCGGGCCCGCGGCGACCACGGACCGGCAGCTGTACTGGCCCACCTGTTCGACGGCCGGTTGCGATCCGAGTGCCTGTGGCGGGCAGCGGTCGAGGCCCACCGGGCAGCGGCCGAGCACTGGCGCGAACAGGGCGCGGAGCGGGCCGAACTGCACGCCCGGATCGCCCTCGCGTCCTCCGCCCTGGAGGTGTCCCGCTATCCCGAGGCCGAGTCGGCGATCCGGCGCGCACTGGCCCTGGCCGGCACCACCGGCGACCGCAGGGCCACTGCCGAGGCCCTGGGCAAGCAGGCCGTGCTGCACTGGCATCGGGACGATCCGCAGGGGGCGCTGACACTGCAGCGCGAGGCACTGGCCCTGTTCCACGAGCTCGGGGAGAGCGGTGCAGCGGGCAGCACCGGTGTCAACATCGGCGTGCTGCAGAGCCTGTTGGGCGACACCGCGGAGGCGCTGGCCAGCCTGACCGAGGCGGTGGCCGCCTTCCGCTCCTGCGGCGACCGGAGAACGGCCCTGAAAATCACCAACAACATCGGCGGGATCCACCTCGAACGGGGCGAGGAGGTGGCCGCCAGGGAAGCCTTCGAACACGTCCTTGAGAAAGGGCCTGGAATCCTCTCCCCCGTCGACCTCGCCATCGCCGGGGTGAATCTCGCGGAACTACTGGAAGGACCGGACGAGACCGAACGGGCCGTCCACCTGCTGGACTCGGCAATGCGCACGTTCCGCCTTTCGGAGAGCCGCCGGCACCAGGCCGAGGCAATGAATGCGAAGGGCCTGGTCCTGCTCCGCGCCGCAAGGGCTGCGGAGGCGGGCGAGGCGTACGCGGCGGCCCTCGCCGTCGCCAGGTCGATCCGCTCCGCGCGCGCGGAAGCCTCCGCCCTGCAGGGCCTGGCCAGAGTCGAGGAGTCACTCCGAGGCACACCGGGCAGACTCCCCGACGACCAGTCGGGCGACCCTCCTCCTTCGGGGAACCCGGGGGCGCACTCCGCGGGACACGTCTGAAAAAAGCCCGTCGAGCACCCCGCCCGGCAGCGTTCCGCGCCACGTTCACCCCCTCACCCTTTCGAATGTGACAGCATTCGCTGGAAATATTTCGAATGAGTTCGAAATGGGGAAAAGATCAGGCCGTTCACCCCCTTTGCCGAGCCCCGAATCCGGAGGGTAGTAGGGACTCCCGGCAACTAATGGGACCCGAACGGGTGAATGGGATGTGTAAGGTTGCCGCACAGGCCGACCGGCCGCCGTTCCCCATCGAGGAAGAGCGACGCAACGTGCTGCGCACACCCACGCACCCCCGTTCCACCGCCTCCCGCACCGCCCCCTCCCCGTTCGGGGGCGGCCGCCCCCACCCTGGCGGCTCCGTGCCGGGACCGCCCGGCACCTGTGCGTGGATCCCCATCTGGCTCCTGTCCTCCCTCTGACGGAACGGCCCGCATCCGCGTCCCCCCGGGGAATCGGATGCGGGCCGTTGGTACGACCACCGCGGACACCCCGCCGGCGCCTTCCCGACCACTGCGGAGAGAGCTGGCCCGAACTCCAGCGCGAGAACGACTGGACCGCCGCCCGCACCGAAGCCCTTCTGCCCGACCGGCACACCTGCCCGCCAAAAGTTCGAACAGGGCTGTGCCTGCCCCTTCCCCGCGACGCAGAAGTCGACTACCTGCTCAACCGTCCCCGCTGGGGACGGACCGAGCTGATCGCCCACATCGACGAGCACTTCATGAGCCTCGGCCGGACCTGGTCGCCGCCGCGGGCAACGGTGCGTCCGTCGGCAGCCCCTCGCCGCTGCCCAGACCTGCCTGGTGCTCCCGCTGTCGGCCTTCGGCGACGCAGTCGGACCCCCGGAAGTCACCGGCCGCTCGGCCACGGAGTTGCACGACCGTTTGGGAGCACGGGTCACCGAACCGCTCACCACGGCCACGAGCGAAGGGCAATGACGTGCCGGTCCGGCATGCAGACGGGACCTGGCCCGCCCTGAGAAGATCTCTCAAGGACTGCAGTGATCACGTCATGGACAGCCCTGCTCACCGGGGTGCGACCCCGCGGTTTCCACAAGCCGATCACGACGCTTCAACGGGGAAGGGCCGAACGGACTCGCCGGGAGCGCCCCCGACCACTGCCGCTGGAAGACCGGGCACTCCTGGCCACCGCTTACTGGTGAACCAACTTGACACCGCACCAGCTCGCCCCGCTGTTCGGCGCCTCCAAGTCGGCGGCCGCCCGAACTACCGATCGCATCGGGCCACTGCTCGCGCTGGAGCAGTGGCAGCGTCTCCGCGTCGACACCGTCTCCGTCGTCGACGACACACCGGTCCCCGCTCGCGACCACGACATCGCCGGGCGGTCCAAGAACTACGGGTACTCCACGAACCACCAGGTCGTCATCGAAGCCGCACCCGGGTGTCACCACAGCCGCTGGGCCTGATGCCCCTGGTGCGACCGCTTCGTGGCCCCTCAACTGGCCCGCGCGGAAGCCACCTCGTTGCCATCTTGGTCCAACGGTGCCAGGAGAGGAGCCGCCATTCCGAGCCGCACGGCCGTGTTCTGGATGGCTTCTCGCAGGTACGGTCTGATGATCGGCGAAGCAACTCGCTTGGCGAAGGCCACAGCGGCTTCGGACGAGACGGACAGCACCTCGTCAGCCTTGAAGAACGCAGCTACGTCAGCAACGATCTGGCCCTCTGGGGTGAGCACTTCCGCTCGAAGGCGGACTGCGAGAGTTGCCCCGTCCAATCGGTGCATCAAGCGAACCTGGGCGAGGTCGTCATCCTTGGTCTCGACGATCTCGGCAGGTGCGTCCCTGAACCCGTCGAAGCGGCGTCCACCCACTTCGTAGTACTGGATGAGGTCGAGGTGAGCCAACGCCAGCAGGTCTTCGACCGAGTCGACAGAGCGAGGCACGACCGTCTTCACGCTGCTTTCCGGGTCTGACCCGTACGTGGGACTCGCTCCTCCGACTCGGCCACCTCGGTCCACCCACGGGCGGGCTCCGAAACAGGCGTATCAGTATGAGGAGCGACGTGAATCTTCATGCCGACGGCTCGCGCGTAGCGCATGATCGTGGACAGTTTGGGATCACCGGCGAGGCGTTCGAACTCCGACACCGCCGACTGGGTCGTCTCCATGGCTTTCGCCACGTCCTTCTGGGTGAGACTGCAGCGCTTGCGATGGATCACCAGGGACTGGATGAGGTTCATGAGGATCTCGGCGTCTTCGCTTGCGCGAGCGACCTCCGGATCGGTTACATCGATGCCAAGCAGTGATGCCAGGTGCTCGTCCATGATGTTCTCCCCTCCGTGTGCCCCAGAGTATCGCCCAGACCCGATAGCTCATCAACGGTTACTTCTCAGATTGGTCACGCATCACACGGTTGCGCCACTCGGCATGACGCTTGCGTGCGGTCTCGACGTCACGAGGTGACGTGGCGATCCCCTGACTCGACTTCTTGTTGATGAACTTCAACGCGAGGAGCACCGGCCCGTCGTCGTCGGCGTCGGCGTAGAAGAGGCGGAAGATCCGATTGTCGCCCTCGATGCGGAGCTCCTTGAGGCCGTCTCCGAGGCTCTTCGCATCCTTCGGCAGCAGGTTGTCCTCAGCTGCACGCTCCATGATCGCCACAAGCCGAACATTCTCGAACTGCTTGAGCTTGCACTTCTCGATCTCTTTGCGGACGACATCGGCGCCCATCTCGGACTTGTAGAACGCCCAGCGTCTCCCCACGGGCCCGCCCCTCCAGCGTCACGCCGCTCGGGTCACTCACCTTAGCTGAGCGTGACCCCCACCGGTTGGCAGTGCTCCGCACAGGACCCGTGCCGCCCACAGGTGTACCAGACGATGCGAGCAGGGCCACACCGTTGCCGGCCGGTCCACACCCGCCCGTGGGCAGCCGAGTTCATCGAGGGTTTCGGCAGGCTGCGGAGCACTGGTGAACACGTGCCGGTTCCTCGGGATCACTGACTGGGACTTGCCGACGGCCGAAGCCGTCGTCCTGGCCGATCACTCGGCGGCGCTCTCCGGCTTCTCCTCCAGCGTCTCGACGGCAGTCCGCTCAACATCCGCGTCGGTGGCCGACAACAGCAGGAATCAACCGCTGTTGCGGGCGTCCGCCGGAGGCTCCGACGGCCGCACCGCGACCGTCAGGGCTTGGGGCGGGAGCGGGCGGCCTTGGTGAGGTGCTTGCGGTGGCGGGCGCGTTCGGCGCGCAGGCGGGCGTCGGTGCGGGCGGCGATGTGGTCGTTCTCGCGCTGGAGCTTGAGGTAGCTCTCCCAGCGGCGCTCGGGGAGGGTGCCGTCGGCGAGGGCGGCGCGGACGGCGCAGCGGGGTTCGGTGCGGTGGGAGCAGTCGGCGTAGTGGCAGTCGGCGGCGACGGCGGTGATGTCGGCGAAGGCCTGGTCGATGCCCTCGCCGCCGAAGAGGCCGACGCCGCGCAGGCCGGGGGTGTCGATGACGGCGCCGCCGCCGGGGAGCGGGACGAGTTCGCGGGCGGTGGTGGTGTGGCGGCCCTTCTCGTCGGCGGAGCGGACCTGCTGGACCGTCATCGCGGCCGTCCCGGTGAGGGCGTTGGTGAGGGTGGACTTGCCCGCGCCGGACTGGCCGATCAGGGCGCAGGAGCCGGTGGCGCGGGCGCGCAGCGCAGCCATCCCCTCGCCGGTCTCGGCGCTGACCGTCAGGACGGTGACACCGGGGGCGATCGCCTCCACGTCCGCCCGGACGAAGTCGCCGTCGTGGACCAGGTCGAGCTTGGTCAGGACGATCAGCGGTTCGGCCCCGGACTCCCAGGCGAGGGCGAGCAGGCGCTCGATCCGGCCGGGATCGGGTTCCGCGGCGAGCGAGACGGCGATCAGTACGGTGTCGACGTTGGCGGCCAGCACCTGGCCCTCGGAGCGCTTGTGGGCGCCCTTGCGGACGATCGCGGTGGTGCGGGGCAGCACCGCGGCGAGGGCGGGGGCGGGCCGGGCGGCGGGGTCGTAGGCGACCCAGTCGCCGGTGCAGGGGTTGTGCGCGGTGTCGGCCGTCGTCACCGGACGGGTGGCGGCGCGCCGCGTGACGGGCTCGCCGTCCTCCGGGTCGACGAGCAGCACCTCGCAGCTGCCGCGGTCCATCCGGACGATCCGTCCGGGCAGCAGGCCGGCCTCGGCGAGCGGGGCGAACGCGGCGGCCCGGTCGTCCGTCCAGCCGAGCGCGGCGAGCGGGTGGGCGGGAGCGGGGGTGGACGTGGTGGTGGGGTCGTGCACGGTGATCAAGGGGGACCCTTCGCGGGAACGGGCGGCCCCGGCCGGAGGGCGTCAGCGCGGGCGCGACGCCGCAGGACGGCGGACCGGGTGCCAGGGGGTGGTGGACTCGGTGGACGGCTGAACACAGGGGGAAACACCTGCGGGAACGGGCCTCACGGTCCTCACCTCCTTCCTCTCCGGACGCGCCTCGCGCACCCCGCCACGGGGTGCCCTCGATCGGCGGACGCCACGCTAGTGCCCGCCCGCCACCCGCGCCACCGAATTTCCACCGCCCGCGGACCGCCAGCGGACCGCACCCGCGCGCCCAACCGGCCGACCGGCCAACCGGCTGTCCGACCGGCCGGACGCAAGGGTTCCGCAAGCCGCGCAAGGGTTCTCCAGCCGCCCTGCCACCGCGCCCGGACATCCCTCCTCCGACGGCGGCGCAGGGGGTCCGCCGTTCCGGCCCACGGCCGGACGGAGGGGAGAACGAGGGAAGAGAAGGGGGAAGCCCGTGTCCTGGGCGACTCTGCTCGACCGCAAGCGGGTGCTGGCGGTCGTGCACACGGTGGTGTACGGGCAGCGGCTGCGCGAGGTGTGCGAGCTGCTGGCGGCGGACCTGCGGGTGCAGGTGGTGTTCACCGTCGCTCCGCACGCGTTCAACGAGGGGGTGGCGGCGTTCCTGATGGGCCTGGGCGGCACGGTGGTGCCGTGGGAGCAGGCGGTGGAGACCGAGTTCGACCTGGTGCTGGCCGCCGGTTCGCGGGGGATCGAGCGGGTGCGCGGCCCGCTGGTGCGGCTGCCGCACGGGGCCGGGCACCTGAAGCTGGCCCGGGCGCTGCCCCCGGCGGGCTCGGTGACGGGCCGCCGGGACGGGCCGGGCAGCGGCAGCGGCGGCGGCAGCAACAACGGCAGCAACGGCGGCGGCGCCCGGGAGGTCTCCGGCCTGGGCCGGGACTACCTGCTGTGGGAGGGCCGCCCGAACGCGGCGGCGTACGCACTGGCGCACCGGGACGACCTCGCGGTGCTGGAGCGGACCTGCCCGGAGGTGCTGCCGGTGGCGGAGGTGGTCGGCGACGGCGACCACGACCGGATCGTGGCGGCGCTGCCGCGGCGGGCCGAGTACCGGGCGGCGCTGGGCCTGGAGGAGCGGGAGCGGCTGGTGCTGCTCTGCTCGACCTGGGGGCCGGACTCGGTGTTCGGCGGCCTGGACGCCTTGCTGCCCCGGCTGGTGCGGGAGCTGCCGGCCGGCCGGTTCCGAACGGCGCTGGTGGTGCACCCGAACGTCACGGCGGGGCACGGCGGCTGGCAGGTGCGCCGCTGGGTGGAGGGGGTGTCGGGCGGCGCGGTGTCGCTGGTCACCCCGCAGGGCGACTGGCGTCCGCTGCTGGTGGCCGCGGACTACGTGATCGGCGACCACGGCTCGGTGACGCTGTACGCCGCGCTGACCGGGGCGCGGATCCTGCTGGCCCGGTTCCCGCACCGGAACGTGAACCCGCTCTCGCCGGGCGTCCAACTGGCGCGCACCGCACCGGCGCTGGACCCGGCGCACCCGCTGGCCGAGCAGCTGGCGTACGCGGACGGGGTGTACCGGCCGGAGGCGTACGCGGAGATCGGGGCCCGGATCTCCTCCGAGCCGGGCGCGTTCCTGCCGCGGATCCGGCGGCTGCTGTACCGGGTGCTGGAACTGGGCGAGCCGGCCCGTCCGGCCGCGGAGCCGCCGCTGGCGCTGCCCGCCCCGCTGTTGGGAGGCGGGCGGTGGCGGTGACGGTGACCGTCCGGCTGCCGGCCGGTGCGCTCGGCCCGGACGCCCCGGCCTGGTGCGACCGGCACCTGGCGGTCCGGACGGACGAGCCGGAGCGGGTGCGGCGGCTGGCGGACGTGCTGCACGGCGAGTGCCCGGAGGACGGGGGTCCGGAGGACGGGGGTCCGGAGGACGGGGGTCCGGACGGCCCGCTGGAGGAGGTGTGGCGGCGGCACCCGGGCTGCGCGGTGCTGGCGGTGCGCGGCCCGGACGGCCTGCTGCGGGTCCGCTTCCGCGGCGGCGCGCTCACGCTCCGCCCGGTCGGGGCGCTCGCCGCCGCCCCGGCCGCGCTGGTCGGTTCGCTGGTGCACGCCCTGCTGTCGGCGCCCGTCCCCCGCCGCGGCGGGTAGCGGCGTCGGCCACCAGCGGCCACCAACCGCCGGATCAGCGGCCGGAACGGCGCCGGCGTTCGGTGCCAGCCCGGCCGCTGATCCGGCGGCGGACGTCGCGCGGGGGCAGGAAGCCGGCCCAGCGCTCGGGGTACTCGCTGGGGACGGGGAAGTCGTCGTCCTCGTCGAAGAGGTCCTCGTCGTGGCCCTCGGCAAGGCCGAACTGGCGGGCGCGTTCGGCGCGTTCGACGGCGCGGCGGGCGGCGGCCTCGCGGCCGCGCTCGACGGCGGCGTCCTCGGCGAGGCGCTCGTTCTCGGCGCGGGCGTCGGCGGTCTCGACGGTGGGCCAGCGGCGGTCCACCGCGGCGTTCATGGCGGCGCCGATGAGCACGGCCAGCGCCACCACGAAGATCCACAGCAGCACGGCGACGGGTGCGGCGAGCGAGCCGTAGACGGAGTGGCCCTCGACCGAGCTGACCAGGTAGAGCCGCAGGGCGAGGCTGCACACCACCAGGACCAGCAGGGCGACCAGCGCGCCGGGGATGTCCTCGCGCCAGGGCGTGGAGACCGGGACGGCGACGTGGTAGAGGGTGGTGAGGAAGACGACGAGCAGGACGATCGCGGCGGGCCAGTAGAAGCCGGTGATCACCCCGGCCCAGCTCTCGAAGGTGTTGATCAGCAGTCCGGGCCCGGCGACCAGCAGCGGCAGCACCAGGGAGCCGATGACCAGGGCTCCGAGGTAGAGGCCGAGCGACATCAGCCGGGTCTTGACCAGGCCGCGCTTGCCGTCGAGGCCGTACATGACGGTGATGGTGTCGATGAAGATGTACAGCGCCCGGGAGCCGGACCAGAGCGAGAGCAGGAAGCCGATCGAGATCAGGTCGGGCCGGGCGCTGTCGAAGACGTCGTTCAGCAGGGGCTGGACGATCTGGTCGATGGAGCTCGGTGAGAGCACCGTCCCAGCTGCTGAGACGATGTCGTGCTTGAGCTTGTCGATGGTGCCGGCCCCGAGGATGTCGTCGAGGTAGCCGAGGGTGCCGGCCAGGCAGAGCAGCAGCGGCGGGATGGACAGCAGGGTGAAGAAGGCGGCCTCGGCGGCGAGCCCGGTGACCCGGTACTCGACGCAGGTGTTGGTGGTGTCCTTCACCAGCGCCCACACGGTGCCGTACCAGGTGGTTCGCTTGGCGGCGCGGCGCCGTCCGCCGCGGCGGCGGGAGGGGCGTTCCCCGGCCGGTCCCGGTGCTCCGGCGGGGTGGGGGGTACTGCCTGCTGCTTGCACGCCCCTACGGTATCGGCCCGGGCCGCGCGAGCGGTGCGCCGCCGTCCGGATCCGGCGGGCGGTGGGGCCCGGAGCAGCCCCGACCCGGATGTTGTCCCAGCATTCGGAACATTGTGGTCCAGGATTCGGACGTTAGTGGACCGCGAGTCGCTCGCCGTGCGAATCTCTTGCCATGTCTAGCGCCGGAACCACCCTAGTTGGCCGACTCCACGTCGACCTCCTTCGCGTGTCCAGCGCCATCTGTCCGGTGACCTGAGCCCTCCGTACGCCGCACCGCACCGGCGCCATCCTCGCCGTCGCGGATGTGCGCAAGACCCTGCCCGGCCAGCGTCACCCCCTCCCACCGCCTGCGTGGAACGCCGCAGGTGGGAGCGGAGCGCGTCCGGGGCCGCCAGCACCTCGCACCCGCCAAGCCGCTCAAAGGACTGACACCATGGCCCGCACTCCCGAAACGGTCGAGCCTCAGGCCGGCGCCGCCCCCGCGGCCCGCCCCGCCGCCCGCAAGGTGACCCGCCACCGCGGCGAGGGCCAGTGGGGCATGGGGCACTTCACCCCGCTCAACGGCAACGAGCAGTTCAAGAAGGACGACGACGGTCTCAACGTGCGGACGCGGATCGAGACGATCTACGCCCACACCGGCTTCGCCGGGATCGACCCCAACGACCTGCGCGGCCGGATGCGCTGGTGGGGCCTGTACACCCAGCGCAAGCAGGGCATCGAGGGCGGCAAGACCGCCGTCCTGGAGCCGCACGAGCTCGAGGACGAGTTCTTCATGATGCGGGTGCGCATCGACGGCGGCCAGCTGACGGTGGCCCAGCTCAAGGCGATCGGCGAGGTCTCCGAGCAGTACGCCCGCGGCACCGCCGACCTGACGGACCGGCAGAACGTCCAGTACCACTGGGTGCGGATCGAGGACGTCCCGGCGATCTGGCAGAAGCTGGAGGCCGTCGGCCTGTCCACCACCGAGGCGTGCGGCGACTGCCCGCGCGTGGTGATCGGCTCCCCGGTCGCGGGCATCGCCGAGGACGAGATCATCGACGGCTCCTGGGCGATCGACGAGATCCACCGCCGCTACATCGGCAACAAGGAGTTCTCCAACCTGCCGCGCAAGTTCAAGACCGCGATCTCCGGCTCGCCGCTGCTCGACGTGGTGCACGAGATCAACGACATCGCCTTCGTCGGCGTGGTCCACCCCGAGCACGGCCCGGGCTTCGACCTGTGGGTCGGCGGCGGCCTGTCCACCAACCCGAAGCTGGGCGTGCGGCTGGGCGCCTGGGTCCCGCTGGAGGACGTCCCGGACGTCTGGGCGGGCGTGGTCGGCATCTTCCGCGACTACGGCTACCGCCGCCTGCGCAACCGGGCCCGCTTGAAGTTCCTGGTCGCCGACTGGGGCCCGGAGAAGTTCCGCCGGGTCCTGCAGGACGAGTACCTGAAGCGCGAACTCGCCGACGGCCCCGGCCCGCAGGAGCCCAGCAACCGCTGGCGCGACCACGTCGGCGTGCACCGGCAGAACGACGGCAGGTTCTACGTCGGCTTCGCGCCGCGGGTCGGCCGCGCCAACGGCAAGCTGCTCTCGCAGATCGCCGACCTGGCCGCCGAGCACGGCTCGGACCGCCTCGCCACCACCGTCGAGCAGAAGATGATCGTGCTCGACGTCGCCGAGGACAGGGTCGAGTCCCTGGTGGCCGGCCTGGAGGCGCTGGACCTGCGGGTGAACCCCACCCCGTTCCGCCGCGGCACGATGGCCTGCACCGGCATCGAGTACTGCAAGCTGGCGATCGTCGACACCAAGGAGCGCGGCCGCACCCTGATCGACGAACTGGAGCGCCGCCTGCCGGAGTTCGACGAGCCGCTGAGCATCAACATCAACGGCTGCCCGAACGCCTGCGCCCGGATCCAGACCGCCGACATCGGCCTCAAGGGCCAGCTCGTCGTCGACGCGGACGGCGAGCAGGTCGAGGGCTTCCAGGTGCACCTGGGCGGCGCCCTGGGCCTGGACGCCGGCTTCGGCCGCAAGGTCCGCGGCCTGAAGGTCACCAGCGCCGAACTGCCCGACTACGTCGAGCGCGTGCTGACCCGCTACCAGGCGGACCGGCAGGACGGCGAGCGGTTCGCCCAGTGGACCGTCCGGGCCAGCGAGGAGCAGCTGTCGTGACCGAACGGGCCGCCCCCTTCTACTGCCCGTACTGCGGGGACGAGGACCTGCGCCCGTCCGAGAGCGGCCACGGCGCGTGGGAATGCCGGGCGTGCCGCCGGGGCTTCCAGTTGAAGTTCCTCGGACTGCTGTCAACGAACCACGGGGGTAACGGACATGACGACCGCGACTGACTACGAGGCGATAGCCGTCGCAGCGGGCCGCGAGCTGGAGGAGGCCACCGCGCAGGAAGTGCTGCGCTGGGCCGCCGACACCTTCGGCAAGCGGTTCTGCGTGACCTCCTCGATGGAGGACGCGGTGGTCGCCCACCTGGCCTCCACCGCCCTGCCCGGCGTGGACGTGGTCTTCCTGGACACCGGCTACCACTTCCCGGAGACCATCGGCACCCGGGACGCGGTCGCCGCGACCATGCCGGTCAACGTGATCACGCTGACCCCGAAGCTCACCGTGGCCGAGCAGGACGCCCAGTACGGGCCGAACCTGCACGACCGCGACCCGGACCTGTGCTGCTCGCTGCGCAAGGTCGAACCGCTGAACCGCGGCCTGGGCGCGTACGACGCCTGGGCGACGGGCCTGCGCCGCGACGAGTCGCCGTCCCGCGCCAACACCCCCGTGGTGGCCTGGGACCCGAAGCGCCGCAAGGTGAAGGTCGCCCCGATCGCCCGCTGGACGCAGGACGACGTGGACGCGTACGTCCAGGCCAACGGGGTGCTGCTGAACCCGCTGCTGTGGGAGGGCTACACCTCGATCGGCTGCTCGCCGCTGTCCTGCACCGCCAAGCCCGGCGAGGGCGAGGAGGGCCGGGCCGGCCGCTGGGCGGGCTCCGGCAAGACCGAGTGCGGCATCCACCTCTGAACCCGCCGCCGCCACTGAACCCGCCACCACCGAACCACCGTCACCGACCGTCAGGAGAGACCACCGTGACCACCGCCGAGACCGAGGCCGCCGGCCGCGAGCGCGGCGCCACCGTGTGGCTGACCGGCCTGCCCAGTGCGGGCAAGACCACCCTCGCGTTCGCGCTGGCCGAGCGGCTGCGCGCCGAGGGCCACCGGGTCGAGGTGCTGGACGGTGACGAGATCCGCGAGTTCCTCTCCAAGGGCCTGGGCTTCTCCCGCGAGGACCGGCACACCAACGTCACCCGGATCGGCTTCGTCGCCGAGAAGCTGGCCGCCAACGGCGTCAAGGTGCTCGCCCCGGTGATCGCCCCGTTCGCCGACTCCCGCGCCGCGGTGCGCGAGCGGCACGCCGCCCGCGGCACCGAGTTCCTGGAGATCCACGTCGCCACCCCGGTCGAGCTCTGCTCCGAGCGGGACGTCAAGGGCCTGTACGCCAAGCAGGCGGCCGGTGAGATCTCCGGGCTGACCGGGGTCGACGACCCGTACGAGGCCCCCGAGAAGCCGGAGTTGCGCCTGCAGACGCAGGGCCGGTCGGTGGCCGAGTCCGCCGGAGAACTGCACGCCTTCCTGACCGAGAGGGGCTTGGCATGACCGTCACCACGCAGCGCCTGTTCCGGGCCGAGGACACGCCCTTCGCGCTGTCCCACCTGGACGCCCTCGAAGCGGAGTCGGTGCACATCTTCCGCGAGGTCGCGGGCGAGTTCGAGCGGCCGGTGATCCTGTTCTCCGGCGGCAAGGACTCCATCGTGATGCTGCACCTGGCGCTGAAGGCGTTCGCGCCCGCGCCGGTGCCGTTCGCCCTGCTGCACGTCGACACCGGGCACAACTTCCCCGAGGTGCTGGCCTACCGGGACCGCGCGGTCGCGAAGCACAACCTGCGGCTGCACGTCGCCGCGGTGCAGGACTACATCGACCGCGGCGTGCTGCGCGAGCGCGCCGACGGGCTGCGCAACCCGCTGCAGACCGTCCCGCTGCTGGACGGCATCGAGTCCAACAAGTTCGACGCCGTGTTCGGCGGCGGCCGCCGCGACGAGGAGAAGGCCCGCGCCAAGGAGCGCGTCTTCTCGCTGCGCGACGAGTTCGGCGCCTGGGACCCGCGCCGCCAGCGCCCCGAGCTGTGGTCGCTGTACAACGGCCGGCACGCGGTCGGCGAGCACGTCCGGGTCTTCCCGCTGTCCAACTGGACCGAGCTCGACGTGTGGCAGTACATCGAGCGCGAGGGCATCGAGCTCCCGGAGATCTACTACGCGCACCACCGCGAGGTGTTCAAGCGCGACGGCATGTGGCTGACCGCCGGCGAGTGGGGCGGCCCGAAGGAGAACGAGCCGGTCGAGACCCGCCTGGTGCGCTACCGCACCGTCGGCGACATGTCCTGCACCGGCGCGGTCGACTCCGACGCCGACACCATCGAGGCCGTGATCACCGAGATCGCCGCCTCCCGCCTCACCGAACGAGGGGCGACGCGCGCCGACGACAAGATGTCCGAGGCCGCCATGGAAGACCGCAAGCGCGAGGGGTACTTCTAAACATGAGCACCACCCAGGCCGGCACGACCCAGACTGGCACCGCCACCTCGCTGCTGCGCTTCGCCACCGCCGGCAGCGTCGACGACGGCAAGTCCACCCTGGTGGGCCGGCTGCTGCACGACTCCAAGTCGGTGCTGGCCGACCAGCTGGAGGCCGTCGAGCACGCCTCCCGCCGCCGCGGCCAGGAGGCCCCCGACCTGGCGCTGCTGACCGACGGCCTGCGCGCCGAGCGCGAGCAGGGCATCACCATCGACGTGGCGTACCGCTACTTCGCCACCGCCCGGCGCCGGTTCATCCTCGCCGACACCCCGGGGCACGTGCAGTACACCCGCAACATGGTCACCGGCGCGTCCACCGCCGAGCTGGCCGTGGTGCTGGTCGACGCCCGCAACGGCGTGGTCGAGCAGACCCGCCGGCACGCCGCGGTCGCCGCCCTGCTGCGCGTCCCGCACGTGGTGCTCGCGGTCAACAAGATGGACCTGGTCGAGTACGCGGAGCCGGTGTTCGCCGCCATCGCCGAGGAGTTCACCGCGTACGCGGCCTCGCTCGGGGTCAAGGACGTCGTGGCGGTGCCGATCTCGGCGCTGGCCGGCGACAACGTGGTCGAGCCCTCCGCGCACATGGACTGGTATGGCGGCCCGACCCTGCTGGAGCACCTGGAGACCGTGCCGGTCGGCACCGACCCGAGCGCCGAGCCGGCCCGCTTCCCGGTCCAGTACGTGATCCGGCCGCAGAGCGAGGAGTTCCACGACTACCGCGGCTACGCGGGCCAGCTGGCCTCCGGCGTGCTGCGGGTCGGCGACGCGGTGACGGTGCTGCCCTCGGGCCACACCAGCACCGTCGCGGCGATCGACGCGCTCGGCGTCGCCACCGAGATCGCCTGGGCCCCGCAGTCGGTGACGGTCCGCCTCGCCGACGACATCGACATCTCCCGCGGCGACCTGATCGCGGCCGGCCCGCTGCCCGTCCCCACCAAGGACGTGCAGGCCACGGTCTGCCACCTGAACGAGCGTCCGCTGCACGTCGGCGCGAAGGTGCTGCTCAAGCACACCACCCGCACCGTGCGCGCCCTCGTCAAGGAGATCAGCTACCGCATCGACATCGACTCGCTCGAACAGCGCTCCGGCGCCGAGGGGTTGAACGTCAACGACATCGGCCACGTGGTGCTGCGCACCGCCGAGCCGCTGGCCCTCGACGACTACACCGACAACCGCCGCACGGGCTCGTTCGTCCTGATCGACCCGTCCGACGGCACCACGCTCACCGCCGGCATGGCGGGCGAGGCGTTCGACACCGTCAGCACCACCGACGCTTCCCAAGAGGAGGACTGGGTCTGATGCCCAGCGAGGCGTTCTCGGGCATGGACAAGGAAGGCGGCCGCATCGGCAGCGGCGTCCTCGGCAGCGGCCAGGGCGGCCTGACGCGATGTGGGGGCGGACAGGGGCGCTGAGCCCCTGTCACCGGGCCCGCACGCCGCTGTTCCTTCCCACAGCAGGAACGGCGGAGGCGGCCCGGCCCCGGCAGCACGACGTCAGGCACACCCAGTGCGCGACCTTCCTCCTCTCGAACGGGACACCTCTCATGGCACCGAGCACCGAGCTCACCCATACCTCCGCACGCCCCCGCGCCGGCCGGATCAGACGCGCCGCCGTGGCGGCCGTCGCCGTACTGACCACCGCGGGCCTGCTGTCGGCCTGCTCGTACGGCTCCAAGAGCGACGACAAGGCCTCCGCCGAGCCCGCCGCGAGCGGCGCGAAGCTCTCCGTGGACACCGTGAAGATCGGCTACTTCGCCAACCTCACCCACGGCACCGCGCTGGTCGGCCTCAAGCAGGGCATCATCCAGCAGGAGCTGGGCGGCACCCGGATCAAGGCCCAGGTCTTCAACGCGGGCCCGGCCGAGATCGAGGCGCTGAACGCCGGCTCGATCGACATCGGCTGGATCGGCCCCTCCCCGTCGATCAACGGCTACACCAAGTCCGAGGGCAAGTCGCTGAGGATCATCAGCGGTTCGGCCTCCGGCGGCGTCAAGCTGGTCGCCAACCCGGACAGGATCAAGTCCCTGGACGACCTCAAGGGCAAGAAGATCGCCACCCCGCAGCTCGGCAACACCCAGGACGTCGCCCTGCTCAACTACCTCGCGGAGAAGGGGTACCACGTCGACGCCCAGACCGGCGACGGCGACGTGAAGGTGCTGCGCACCGACAACAAGGTCACCCCCGACGCGTACAAGTCCGGCTCCATCGACGGCGCGTGGGTGCCCGAGCCGACCGCCTCCAAGCTGGTCAGCCTCGGCGCGAAGGTCCTGCTCAACGAGAAGGACGTCTGGCCGGACAAGAAGTTCGTCATCACCAACCTGATCGTCTCGCAGAAGTTCCTCAAGGAGCACCCGGACGTCGTGGAGGCCGTGCTGCGCGGCTCGGTGAAGACCAACGCCTGGATCAAGGCCAACCCGGCCCAGGCCAAGGACGTCGCCAACGCCCAGATCAAGGCCGACGCGGGCAACTCCCTGGACGCCGCGATCCTCGACCCGGCCTGGCAGGACATCGACTTCATCGACGACCCGCTGGCGGGCACCCTGCAGGCCGAGGCCGACCACGCCGTCACCGCCGGACTGCTGAAGAAGCCCAACCTGGCCGGGATCTACGACCTGACCCTGCTCAACAAGGTGCTGAAGGAGAACAACCAGCCCGCCGTCGCCGACGCCGGACTCGGCACCAAGTAAGTCTCCAGGCCCCGAGGTCCGCGCCCCGCGCCCGCCCAACCGATGCCCACTCACCGGGCGGGCCGCGGGGCCGGACCCCGGACACCGATCCCTTCCCTGCCCGGAACCACACCCGCAGGAGGTGCCCGTGACCACGGCACTGACCACCTCGCCCGCCGCCGCCGGCGCGGGCCGCCCGGACGGCGACACCGCCGTCCGGATCTCGCACGTGCACAAGACCTTCGGCCGCCCCGGCACCGCCGCACCGGTGCTGGAGGACATCAACCTCACCGTCGCACCCGGCGAGTTCGTCACCCTGCTCGGCGCCTCCGGCTGCGGCAAGTCCACCCTGCTCAACCTGGTGGCCGGCCTGGACAGGCCGACCTCCGGCACCATCGAGGTGCCCGGCGGCCGCCCCGCCCTGATGTTCCAGGACCACGCGCTGTTCCCCTGGCTCACCGCGGGCCGGAACATCGAACTCGCGCTGCGCCTGGCCGGCGTCCCCAAGGAGGAGCGCCGCCCCGAGGCCGAGCGGCTGCTCGAACTCGTCCGCCTCGGCGGCTCGTACAAGAAGCGCGTCCACGAGCTGTCCGGCGGCATGCGCCAGCGCGTCGCGCTGGCCCGCTCGCTCGCCCAGGGCTCCCAGGTGCTGCTGATGGACGAGCCGTTCGCCGCGCTCGACGCCATCACCCGCGACGTCCTGCACGACGAGATCACCCGGATCTGGGCGGAGAAGCAGCTCGCCGTCCTGTTCGTCACCCACAACGTCCGCGAGGCCGTCCGCCTCGCCCAGCGCGTCGTGCTGCTCTCCTCCCGCCCCGGCCGGGTCGCCAAGGAGTGGCGCATCGACCTGCCGCAGCCGCGCCGCATCGAGTCCGCCGGGGTCGCGGATCTGTCCATCGAGATCACCGAAGAACTGCGTGGGGAGATCCGCCGCCATGTCCAGCACTGACACCGCCGCCCCCCTCACCAAGGACGGGTCCGCCGACTCCGCGAGCGTCGAGGCCGGCCTCGACGCCCTGGAGACCGTCCAGGCGCAGCGCACCCCGGTCTCCGCGGTGCTGCGCCAGAAGGTCCTGCCGCCGGTCCTCGGCGTGGTGCTGGTGCTGGCCGTCTGGCAGATCGCCTACAGCCTGGACCTCACCACCCCCGACAAGCTCCCCAGCCCCGCCGACGTCTGGCACTCGCTCACCGAGCTCTGGTACGAGGGCACGCTGTTCTCGATCATCTGGACCAGCGTCTGGCGCGGCCTGTCCGGCTTCGCGCTGTCCGTCGTCATCGGCACCCCGATCGGCCTGGTCGTCGCCCGGATCAAGCCGGTGCGGGCCGCGCTCGGCCCGGTCCTGTCCGGCCTGCAGTCGCTGCCCTCGGTGGCCTGGGTGCCCGCCGCGATCATCTGGCTCGGCATCACCAACTCCGCCATGTACGCGGTCATCCTGCTCGGCGCCGTCCCGTCCATCGCCAACGGCCTGATCAGCGGCATCGACCAGGTCCCGCCGATCTACCTGCGGGCCGGCCAGACCCTCGGCGCGACCGGCCTGCGCGGCGCCCGGCACATCCTGCTGCCCGCCGCCCTGCCCGGCTACCTGGCCGGCCTCAAGCAGGGCTGGGCGTTCTCCTGGCGCTCCCTGATGGCCGCCGAGCTGATCGCCGCCTCCCCCGACCTGGGCCTGGGCCTGGGCCGCTACCTGGAGAACCAGCGCGAGTTCTCCAACATGTCCGGCGTGCTGCTCGGCATCCTGCTGATCCTGTTCGTCGGCGTCGCCATCGACCTGCTCGTCTTCTCCCCGCTGGAGCGCCGCGTCCTGCGCAGCCGCGGCCTCCTCGTCCACTCCCGCTGAACCCCATGACCCCCCGTACCACGCGCACCGCACGCACCGCCCCCGCGCCCCCACCAAGGCGCGGGGCCCGACCCGACCGCCAGGACTCCCCCGCCACCTCCGAGCCCCGTCAGGGGCGCGGGGAACTGCGCGCCGCGGCAGGGCACCTCCCGCAGCCGGGCACCGCCGCCCCCGCGCGCCGTGCGCCCGCCCCGGCGGGTACGCCGCCGCTGCTGCTGCTCGCGCACGGCTCCCGCGACCCGCGCCACGCCGCGACCGTCGAGGCCCTCGCCGCCGCCGTCCGCGTCCTGCGCCCCGAACTGCCGGTCACCACCGCGTACCTGGACCACTGCGCCCCCCGCATCGCCCAGGTCGCCCCGCGGCTGACCGACGCGATCGCCGTGCCGCTCCTGCTGAACCGCGCCTTCCACGCCAAGCACGACATCCCGGCCGCCCTGCGCGCCGCCGGGTCCGCGATCCCGGTCGCGGACGTCCTCGGCCCCTCCCCGCTGCTGCTGGACGCCCTCGACCGCCGCCTCGCCGAGAGCGGCCTGGACGTCGCCGATCCGGCCGTCCGGGCCCGCACCGGCGTCGTGCTGGCCGCCGCGGGCTCCTCCGACCCGGCCGCCAACGCCACCACCCGGGCCGTGGCCGCCGAGTGGCGCCGCACCCGCGGCTGGGCCGCCGTGACCACCGCGCACGCCTCCGGGGCCGGGCCGACCGTCCCCGACGCCCTCGCCGCCCTGCGCGCGGCCCCGGCCGTCCGCACCACCGCCGTCGCCCCGTACCTGCTGGCCCCCGGCCTCCTCCCGGACCGGATCGCCACCGCCGCGACGACCCACACCGCCGACCACCTCGCCCCGGTCCTGGGCGCCGCCCCCGAGCTGGCCCGCCTGGTCCTGGCCCGCCACACCGAGGCCGCCCGCACCGTCGGCGCCCCGGCCGCGCACTCCGCCTGACGCCGCCGCCCGGCGGTCGGCCTCCTCTCCCGTTCGGCCGGGGGAGCCGACGCTCCGTCAGCCGTTCGACCGCGGCCCGGAATCGGCGAGGCGTTCGTGCACCCACGGGTCCGCGGCGTGCCGCGCGGCCTCCCGGCGGGCCGCCCGGAACCGTTCCGCGAGGTCCCCGTACGGGGCGTCCGCCCACCGCCAGGCGCCGACCGCGCACGCCTGCCGCAGCGGGGGGCCGCCCTCGACCGCGGCGACCAGTTCCTCCTGCAGCCGCCGTCGCCCGCCCGCGAGCACCAGCACCTGCGCCAGCCAGCACGGCGAGGAGGGGTCGTCGTCGGCCAGCAGCGCGTCCAGCACCGGCCCGTAGTGGGTGCGGGCCGCGGCCCGGTCCTCGGCCAGGTGCCGGTAGGCGGCCTGCCGCTTGTGCCCGATCCGGTGGTACTGCGCGTACCCGGGGGCCCGCGCGTCCAGTGCGGCGACCCGCTCGTCCGGTTCGGTCCGGACCTCGACGCCGAGCACCGCGAGCAGCGCGTCCAGCGCCGCCTCCTGCGCGTCCAGCCGCGCTCCCCGCTCCACTCCGACCGCCTCTCCTCCCCGCCGGTACTTGCAGGCGCGGGAATTTGCGTACCTCGAATAAGCTTGTCACCGGTAGGACCCCACCGACGGAGGGAGCACGGGCCATGACCCGACCGGACCCCGGCCTGGCGCACGGCTGGTGCGCCCTCACCGCCCTGCACGGCCGGATCGAGGCCCACGTCGAACGGGCCCTCCAGGCCGGGCACGAGCTGAGCGTCCGCGAGTTCTCCGTGCTGGACGTGCTCTCCGACCAGCACGACGGCGACGGCGGCCACTTCCGGATGAACCAGCTCGCCGACGCGGTCGTGCTCAGCCAGAGCGCCACCACCCGCCTGGTCACCCGGCTGGAGGACCGCGGCCTGCTGGCCCGCTACCTCTGCCCCACCGACCGCCGCGGCATCTACACCAACGTCACCGCGGACGGCCTCGCCCTGCTCGCCGAGGCCCGCCCCACCAACGACCGCGCCCTCGCCGAGGCCCTCGACAGCGCCGAGCGGCGCCCCGAGCTCGCCCCGCTGGTGACCGCCGTCCGCGCCCTCTCCGCACCCGCGCCCGCCGACGCGCCCGCGGGCTGAGCACCGTTCCTCCACCGCGGGCACCGCCCCGGACGGAACCGTACGACTGGCGGGCGACCGCGCCGCACGCCCCGATGCCTGCTAGGCCCGGCTGCTGCTCGCCGTCCCCCTCGCCCGCCGAACCCGCACCGCCGCGCCCGGCCCCACCCGCCCGGACGGCCGCCGCGCCGTGGTCCCGCAGAGCTCCGACGCCGACGGGCCCGGAAACCGCCATCGCGGTCTCCGGGCCCGTCCCAGGCTCTGGCGGCCACCCGGTTAGTCGGCCTTGCGACGCTGGCGACCCGTCCCGTAGTTGCCGCCGGTCTTCGAGCCGGAGCCCGGCTTCGCCCGGCCGGAGGCCTTGCCGATGAAGCCCGCCGCCATCTGCGAACTCCCGCTGCCGGGGCGCTGCTTGGGGCGGGGGCGGCGCGGGTTGCCGCTCATGTCGACGTCCTTGGGCAGGCCGCTGTCGGCCCGCTTCGCCGGGCGGCGGCGCGCCTCGCCGTCCGCGGGCTTCGCCCCGCCGCGCCCGCGTCCGCGGCCGCGTCCGGTGCCCTCGCCGCCCGCGGGCTGCTCGAGGGCGGGGGCGGCTGCCGCGGCGGCGGCCGGGACGGGCAGGGTGACGGCCACGCCGGACGGGGTGCGGGCGCCGGTGATGCGCCCCAGCTCGCCGTCCTCGGGGCGGACCTTGGTGACGGTCGGGCGGATCCCGGCGATGCTCATCAGCCGGTTGACCTCGCGGCGCTGCTCGGGCAGCACCAGGGTCACGACGGTGCCGGACTCGCCGGCCCGGGCGGTGCGTCCGCCGCGGTGCAGGTAGTCCTTGTGGTCGATCGGCGGGTCGACGTTGACGACCAGGTCGAGGCCGTCGATGTGGATGCCGCGGGCGGCCACGTTGGTGGCGATCAGCGCGGTGACCTCGCCCTCGCGGAACTGGTCGAGGACGCGGTTGCGCTGCGGCTGCGACTTGCCGCCGTGCAGCGCGGCGGCGACCACGCCGTTGGCGCGCAGCTGCTTGGCGAGGCGGTCCGCACCGTGCTTGGTGTGCACGAACATGATCACCCGGCCGTTGCGGGAGGCGATCCGGGCGGTGGTCTCGGCCTTGTCGGCGGGCTCGAGCTGCAGCAGGTGGTGGTCCATGGTGGTGACCGCCCCGGCCGACGGGTCGACGGAGTGGGTGACCGGGTCGGTGAGGAAACGGTTGACCAGCCGGTCCACGTTGCGGTCCAGGGTCGCGGAGAACAGCATCCGCTGCCCGCCCTCGGCGACCTGCTCCAGCAGCTTGACGACCTGCGGCAGGAAGCCCATGTCGGCCATCTGGTCGGCCTCGTCGAGGACGGTGATCGCCACGTCCTCCAGGAACACGTCGCCGCGCTGGATCAGGTCGTCCAGCCGGCCGGGGGTGGCGACCAGCACCTCGGTGCCGCGCCGCACCTGGTTGGACTGCCGGGTGATCGACATGCCGCCGACCACGGTGGTGATCCGCAGGTTCAGCACCCCGGCGTACGGGGCGAGCGCCTCGGTGACCTGCTGGGCCAGCTCGCGGGTCGGCACCAGCACCAGGCCCAGCGGCCGCCGGGCGGTGGCCCGCTTGCCCGCGGTGCGCACCAGCAGCGGCAGGCCGAAGGCGAGGGTCTTGCCGGAGCCGGTGCGGCCGCGGCCGAGCACGTCGCGCCCGGCCAGCGCGTCCGGCAGCGTCGCCGCCTGGATCGGGAACGGCTCGGTGACGCCCTGCGCGCCGAGTTCCTTCAGCAGCCCGGCAGACAGCTCCAGCTCGGCGAAGCTCGCCGCGGGCGGACGCGACGGGGTGCCCTGCACGGGCGTGAAGTCCTCGGCGACCGCGGGCGCGGCGGCCCGGCGCGGACGGCGCGACTGCTCGCCGCGCGGCGCGGCGCCCCCGCCGGTGCGCGGCTTCCCGCCGCGGGTGCGCGGCTTGTCCCCGCGGGACTGCTCACCGCGGGACTGCTCGGTACGGGGCTGCTCTGCGCGGGACTGGCCGCTGCGGGTCCGGTCGGTGCGCGGGCGGGACTGCTCGGGCATGCGTGTTTCCACTCTCTGGGGGGCCGTCAGCCGACGCGCGCGGGGGCGCGGTGGGGCTGAGCGATGGATCGGCCGCCGAAAGAGGGTGGAGGGGCCGCCCCGGCCGTCGGGCGGCATGGACGAGGGCCCGTACCCTGTGGAGGCACGGGCCCTCGCCTGCAACATCTAGGAGTCGGCGTGAGCCGGGACTCAGATGGGGCGGATGTTCTCCGCCTGCGGGCCCTTCTGGCCCTGGGTGACGTCGAACTCGACCTTCTGGCCCTCGATCAGCTCACGGAAGCCGGTCGACTGGATGTTCGAGTAGTGAGCGAAGACGTCGGCGCCGCCGCCGTCCTGCTCGATGAAGCCGTAGCCCTTTTCGCTGTTGAACCACTTCACGGTGCCGGTAGCCATAACCGTCTCCACTTTCACTGGGGCATTGGGACACACACCTCGTGCGCCCCACGTAGCCGCGATCCCCATCCGGAGACTAAACACCGGACAAAACAAATGCGCCTGTCGGTTGGAACCAGCAGGCGCACACACACGTTCATGGGAACCAATACTGCAACTGCTTCGACAATAGCACGTCGCCCCCCGTCAATGGCGGCAATGGTTGCGCTGGTCACACCGTGTTTCGCCGCCACGCGGAGGGGGCATGCGGTCCTCTCGGACCGCATGCCCCCGTACGCCGGGCCGTCGGGCGCCCCCCGACGGCGGTCAGGTCAGCTTCGGACCCGGCCGGCCGGCTCCGGCTCGCGCTCGCCGATCGACTCGGGGCCGTGGTCGGGCATCGCGCCGTGACCGGGCCACCACGCCTTCTTGCCGAGCAGGGCGGTGATCGACGGGGTGAAGAACATCGCCATCACGAAGGCCGCCAGCGCGATGCCGATGGCCAGGGCGAAGCCCAGCTCGGCGAAGAGCACGTTGCCCGCCAGCATGAAGGTCGCGAAGGACGCCGCCAGGATGAAGCCGGCCGCCGCGACGGTCGGACCGGCGTGCCGCAGCGCCTCCTCGGCCGCCTTGCGCGGGCTGCGGCCCTCGCGGGCCTCCTCCCGCAGGCGGGCGATGATCAGGATGTTGTAGTCGGTGCCGATCGCCACCACGAACAGGTAGATGAAGATCGGCAGCATGAACATCAGACCGGGCTCGGAGCCGATCTTGAGGAAGGCCACCGTGGTGGCGCCCAGGGTCGCCGCGAAGCCGAGGCCGACCGAGGCCATCAGGTACCAGGGCGCGACCACGCTGCGCAGCTGGAGGCCCAGGATCAGCAGGATCAGCAGACCCGCGACCGGGAAGACCAGCTTGTAGTCGTGGGTCATCGCCAGGTTGATGTCCTTGTAGATCGACGAGGTGCCGCCGATCAGTGCCTCGCTGCCGCCGGGGGCGGCGGCGTGGGCGGTGGAGCGCAGCTCGGTGACCGAGTCGATCGCCTCGTTGCTGGCCGCGGCGTCCTTGAGGGTGACCACGAAGTCGGCGGTGGTGCCGTCCTCGCTGACCTTGTGGTCGGGGGCGACGGTGGCGACGCCGGACACCTGGCCGAGCTTGGCGCCGAAGCCGTCCAGCGCGGCGGCGTCGAGCTTGGCGCCGCCCTTGTCGGCGGTGCTCAGGAAGACGTGCGTCGGGTCGGCGGCGCCGGCCGAGAAGCCCTTGCTGAGCGAGTCCATGACGACCATGGACTCCTTGTCCTTCGGCATCATGCTCTTCGCCATGTCGAAGGTGCCCTGGTAGCCGAGGCCGGCCAGCGAGAGGACCAGCAGCAGACCGCCGGAGAGGACCGCGACCAGGCCGGGGCGGCGGCCGACGGTCCGGCCGAGCTTGTGGAAGCGGGCGCCCGTGGGCTCCTCCATCCACTTGCGACCGGGCCAGAAGGTCGCCTTGGCCGGGATGACGGCGAGCAGCGCCGGGGTCAGGGTGAGCGAGGCCAGCGCGGTGACGATGACCGAGATGGCCAGCGCCGGGCCGAGCGCGGTGAACATGCCCAGTTCCGACAGGATCAGCACGGCGAAGGCGACGGTGACCGCGCCCGCGGCCGAGGCGATCGCCTCGCCGACCCGGCCGACGCCGTTGGCCACGGCCGACTTGCGGTCGTCACCGGCCCGCAGCCGCTCGCGGTAGCGGAACATCAGGAACAGGAAGTAGTCGGTGCCGACGCCGAGGATGACCACGATCTGGATCGCGGAGGCGATCGGCGAGCTCTTCAGGTCGAAGATGTCGGTGACGAAGGAGATCAGGCCGCTGGCCGCGATCATCGGGAGCAGCGAGAGCAGCACCGGCAGCCAGCCGACCAGGACACCGCGGAAGATCGCGCCGACGATGACCACGATCAGCACCACGGTGGCGAGCATGGTGATCATGTCGGTGGCGCTGGAGGACTCCTTCTGGTCCAGGGCCATCGCGGCCTGGCCGCCGACCTGGAACTTCAGCGCGGTGCCCTCGGTGAGCTTCTTGCCCTCGGTGCGCAGGCCCTTGGCGGCCTCGCCGTACTCGTCGGTCTGCATCTTCGTCTTGTCGATGGAGACCATCGACATGGCGTAGTGCCCGTCCTTCGAGGTGCTCTTGTCCGACGGCGGGATGATCTGCTCGACCAGCTTGACGTGCTTGTCGGTCAGCCCCTGGGTGACCTTGGCCATGTCGGCCTTGTCGGTGTCGGTCAGCGCGCCGCCGTCGGTGCGCTCGAACAGCAGGATCGCGCCCGGGGTGAACTCGGCCGGGAACTTCTCCTCCTGCAGCGCCGCGGCCCGGATCGACTCGTAGTGCTTGGGCAGGAAGTCGGCCTCGTCAGTGGTGGCGCTCAGCTTCGGGGCGAAGGAGACCAGGGCGAAGGAAGCGACCACCCAAGCGATGATCACCCACCAGGCCCGCTTGACGACGAAGTGTCCAAGTCGGTGGAACATGCTCGAAATGCCTCCTGGGCATGATTCACCGCAGCCGGGGGACGGGGACCGGGCAACGGCTCTGACCGGCGGGCGGACCCCAGCGGGCCCTAGCCGGTCGGCAGGTAAGGACGAGTGAGCATCCTACGTGACCTTACTTGCCGCCCGGCAAGCGGGTTTCGCGTCTGCCCCCCAGGGACGGCCACGGAGCCGGCCCCGCACCATCGTCACCCGGCCGGGGGCCTCTCCACCTCGTACTCCGGGTGGAGATCGCTCCCCCTCAGGGTGGACGCCGCACCTCCCCCGAGGAGGAGACCCCGGCCCCTGGGGTGGGGATAACCCCCTACTCGACCCTGGGGCCAGGCTCAGGGGAAAACCGGTGACTAGCCGGATGGTCCGTCAAGGCACCGCTTCCTACCGTTTGTCGTGCCGCAGCAGCCTCGTCCGCGGCGCACTGACCGGGGCGGTCCGCCGACCGTCCGACACCTGGGGGAGCCAGCCGTGAAGCAGGGAATCGCCGCCACCATGGGTGCCTGGAGCGCCCGCCACCGGAAGACCGCGGTCTTCGGGTGGCTACTGTTCGTCGTGATCGTCTCCTTCCTCGGCGGCGCGCACGGCTCCGACAAGGTCACCGACGCCGAGTCGATGCCCGGCCAGGTCGCCCGGGCCGCGAAGATCCTGGACGACGCGGGCCTCAAGTCCCCGGCCGGCGAGACGGTGCTGGTGCAGAGCGCCGCGCTGACGGTCGACGACCCGGCCTTCCGCGCCGCGGTCGACCAGGTCTCCGCCGCCGTCCTGGCCACCGGCCGCACCGGCGGGGCGCACAGCCCGTACGACACCGGCGCGCTCTCCGCGGACCGGCACTCCGCGCTGCTCCAGTTCACCGTGAACGGCGAGGACCGCGAGGCCGCGGTCGCCAACGTGCCCGCGGTGATGGACGCGGTGGCGGGCGTGCAGCGGCAGCACGCCGACTTCGTGATCGAGGAGTACGGCGAGGCCAGCGCCGGCAAGTGGTTCAGCGACCAGTTCAAGGACGACTTCGCCCGCGCGGAGTGGACGGCCGTGCCGCTCGCCCTGGGCATCCTGCTGGTCGCCTTCGGGGCCGTGGTCGCCGCCGTGCTGCCGGTGGTCCTGGCGGTCACCGCCTTCGTCGCCGCGGGCGGCCTGGTCGCCCTCTCCTCCGGCCTGCTGCACACCAGCGACGACGCCAGCTCCGTGATGCTGCTGGTCGGCCTCGCCGTCGGCGTCGACTACTGCCTCTTCTACCTGCGCCGCGAGCGCGAGGAGCGCGCCGCGGGCCGCGACCGCGCCACCGCGCTGCGGATCGCCGCCGCGACCAGCGGCCGCGCCGTCCTGGTCTCCGGCGTGACGGTCGTGGTCGCGATGGCGGGCATGTTCCTCACCGGCATCGCCGACTTCCGGGCGATGTCCTTCGCCACCATCGTGGTCGTGGTCACCGCCGTGCTCGGCTCGCTGACGGTGCTGCCCGCCCTGCTCTCGATGCTGGGGGACCGGGTGGAGAAGGGCCGCCTCCCCTTCCCGCACCGCCTGCGCCGCGAGGCCGGGCAGGGCAGCCGGTTCTGGAACGCGGTGCTCACCCCGGTGCTGCGCCGCCCGCTGGCCGCCGCCGCGCTCGCCACCGGCGTGCTGCTGGTGATCGCCGCCCCGCTGCTGACCATGCACACCGCGAACCTGACCTTCCAGCAGCAGCTGCCGAAGGGCAACACCCTGGTCGCCACCTCGCAGCGGGTCGAGGCCGCCTTCCCCGGCAGCCCCTCCCCCGCCACCGTCGTGGTCAAGGCCCGGGACATCACCTCCCCCGAGATGACCGCGGCCCTCGCCGAACTGCAGTCCCGCGCCCTCGCCACCGGCAGGATGCACGGCCCCACCGAGGTGACCGTGCACGCCGAGCAGAACGTCGCGACGGTCGACATCCCGCTCTACGGCAGCGGCAACGACGAGACCTCGGCCGCCGCGCTGGAGACCCTGCGCGAGGAGGTCGTCCCGGCCACGGTCGGCAGGGTGCCCGGCACCGAGGCCCCGGTCACCGGCAGCACCGCCGGATCGGTCGACTTCAACCGGCAGATGTCCGACTCGATGCTGCCGGTGTTCGGCTTCGTGGTCGCCTTCGCCTTCCTGCTGATGCTGCTCTCCTTCCGCTCGCTGTCCGTCGCCGTCACCGCCGTCCTGCTCAACCTGCTCTCCGTCGGCGCGGCCTACGGCGTGCTCGCCCTGGTCTTCCAGCACGGCGTCGGCGCCTCGCTGATCGGCACCGCGGGCGTCGGCGCGGTGGAGAGCTGGGTCCCGCTGTTCCTGTTCGTCATCCTCTTCGGCCTCTCGATGGACTACCACGTCTTCGTGGTCTCCCGGATCAAGGAGGCCCGGGACCGCGGCATGGACACCCGGGCCGCCGTCGCCCACGGCATCCGCACCACCGCGGGCGTCGTCACCAGCGCCGCGGTCATCATGGTCGGCGTCTTCTCGGTCTTCGGGACGCTCTCCATGCAGTCCATGAAGCAGATGGGCGTCGGCCTGGCCGTCGCCGTCCTGATCGACGCCACGATCATCCGGGCCGTCCTGCTCCCCGCCGTGATGACCCTGCTCGGCGAGCGCAACTGGTACCTGCCCCGCTGGCTGCACTGGCTCCCCCGGATCGAGGCCGAGGGCCTGCCGGGCGGGGCGGAGGGCACCGAGGGGGCGGCGCACGAACCCCGGCTGCTGGGGGCCGGCGCCCACCGGTAGCGCCCCGGCCCCGCGGCCCGGGTGCCCGACAATGAACGGGTGATCTTCGACGAACCGAGGGCGCTGGCCCTCCTGCAGGAGGCGTGCGCCCCGGCCGGGATCGATCCGGCCGGGGCCGCGCTGCTCGCCCTGGGGCAGAACGCGGTCTTCGACCTGCCCGCCGAGGGCCTGGTCGCCAAGGTGGGCCGCACCCCGGGGGAGGCCGCCCGGGCCGAGCGCGAGCTCGCGCTGGCGGGGTGGCTGGACGGCGCGGGCGTGCCGGTGGTCCGCCCCGCCGGGGCCGGGGTGCACGTGGTGCGGGAGCACCCGGTGACGTGGTGGCACCGGCTGCCCCCGGCCGTCCGCCCGGCCCGGCCGGTCGACCTGGCCCCGCTGCTGACCGCCCTGCACGCGCTGGGGGCCGCGCCCGTCCCGCTGGGGCGGCGCGAGCTGCTGGCGCCGGTGGACGGCTGGCTGGCCGCCGCGGAGGGCCACGTCGACCCGGCCGACACGGCCTTCCTGCGCGACCGGAAGGAGACCTTTCTCACCGCGGTCGCCGGGCTCGACCCCGTCCTGCCGCCCGGCCCGATCCACGGCGACGCGCTCCCGCGCAACGTGCACGTGACCCCGGACGGGCCGGTGCTGCTCGACCTGGAGTACATGGCGGCGGACCTCCGCGAGCACGACCTGGTGGTGCTGGCGCTCAGTCAGGACCGCTACGGCGTACCGGCCGAGGAGGTCGCCGCGTTCGACGCGGCCTACGGATGGAGCGTCCGCGACTGGCCCGGCTTCGCGGTGCTGCGCGGGGCGCGGGAGACCGCGAGCGCCGCGTGGGTGGCGCAGCAGGCGGCCGGGAACCCGTCCGCGGCGGCCGAGTTCCGCCGCCGGGTGGACTCCCTGCGGGACGGGGCGACGGCAGTACGCTGGTTCGCGTTCTGACCGTTTGAATCGCTTTCCGACCGTTAACTCCCGTTCTGCCCGCTTCCGTCCGGTCGCCGCGCCCCGCGGCGCGGCGCTCCCCGCCGCACTGTGGCGCAGCCCACACCCGGACGGAACCACCCCGCTCGTGCCTGGCGTCGTACCGGACGCCCCGCCCCCGAGGCGGCCGGTACGACGTCAGGAGTCGCCCCCATGGTGAAGGCCCGCATACCCGCCCCCCGTCGTTCCCTCCTGCTCGGCGCCTCCGCGCTGCTCGGCACCTCCGCCCTGCTGGTGGCGTGCGGCGCACCGGGCTCCCCCTCCGCGGCGGGGGACGCCGCGCACCGCACCGCCGCCCCGAGCGCCAGCACCGGCGCGAGCGGCGCGGCGGGCGGGGACGCCTCGGTGGCGGCCCGGCCGACCCCGGGCGAGGCCGCGGAGACCACCGCCGCCCCCACCCGGACCCCCTCGCCGACCGCGAGCACCTCCCCGACGGCCGCCCCGACGGCCGCCGCCACGCCCGCCTCCCCCTACGCGTCCCCGTCCGCGCCGCGGACGACCGTCCCGGCGCAGCCGGGCCCGAGCCGCACGGCGGCCACCCCGCCCGCGCCCGCCACCGGCGTGCTGCGGCACACCGCCTCCGGCGGGCGGACGGTCGCGCTGACCTTCGACGACGGCCCGGGCCCGGCCACCGGCCGGGTGCTGGACCTGCTGGCGCAGTACGGCGCCAAGGCGACGTTCTGCGAGATCGGCGACAACGCGAAGGCCCGCCCGGCGGCGGTGCAGCGGATCCTCGCCGAGGGCCACCGGCTGTGCGACCACACCGTGGACCACCCGCAGCCGATGCACGCCCAGACGCACGAGCAGCAGGTCGCCGAGATCGGCGACGCCAAGGCGGACATCGAGCGGGCCGCGGGCGGCAACGCGACGATCACCTGGTGGCGCGCCCCGGGCGGCGACTTCACCGCGGAGAACGAGCGGATCGGCGCCGACTTCGGCATGAAGTCGCTGGGCTGGACGGTCGACCCGCGCGACTGGTCGCGCCCGGGCGTGCAGGCGATCGTCTCCGACGTGCAGCACAACCTGCGCCCGGGCGGGGTGGTGCTGATGCACGACGGCGGCGGCGACCGCAGCCAGACGGTGGCGGCGCTCGAACAGCTGCTGCCGTGGATGGTCGCCCAGGGCTACGCCTTCGACTTCCCGCAGTCCTGACCCGGGCCCCCGGCCGCAGCGCTCAGGAGGCGTCCTTGAGCGGCCAGCGCGGGTCGACCACGGCCGCCGGGTCCTTGCGGCGCAGCCAGCTCTGCAGGTCGGCGGCCCAGGCGCGGTGCCAGTCGACCTGGCGGCGGTGCAGTTCGTCCAGCGGCAGGTCGCCGGCCTGGTCCGGGTACCGGTGGCCGAGGGCGACGGCGACCCGGACGGCGGCCAGCGCGTCGCTGCCCGCCTCGTGGGCGTCGCGCAGTTCGACGCCGTAGACCTCGCAGACCCGCTGCAGGGTGCGCGAGCCCTTGCGGTACTTGTCCAGGGCGCGGTCGACGACCATCGCGTCGACCACCGGGCCGACCGGGCCGCCGAGGCGCTCGGCCAGCGTGGGCAGGCCGTGGCGGCGCAGTTCGGCGTCGAGCAGGGAGAGGTCGAACGGGGCGTTGAAGGCGACCACGGGGCGCCCGGCGGCGAGCCGCTCGGCCAGGGCGCGGGCGATCTCCTCGACGGCCGCGGCGGCGGGGCGGCCGTGCGCGCGGGCCTCGGCGTCGGTGATGCCGTGGATGGCGGCGGCCTCGGCGGGTATCGGGACGCCCGGGTCGAGCAGCCAGGTGGTGGCGCCCTGGACGCCGCCGCCGAGGGTGTCGACCACGGCGGCGGTGACGATCCGTGACTCCTCCGGGTCGGTGCCGGTGGTCTCCAGGTCGAAACCGGTGAGCGGCCCCTTCCACCAGGTCATGGGGTGTGTCCTTCCGTCAGCACTGCCAAGGTGCGTCCATCATCGCCTGCCGCAGTGACAGCGTCCTCGGCACGTCTGCCCCCCGGACGGGCCGGTACGCGCTCAGGAGACCGGCCGGGAGTCGCCCCACAGCCCTTCGAACTCCTCCCGGTAGACCTCCAGCAGCCCGGGCTCGGTGCCGCCGGACTCCTGCCCGGCGCCGCCGCGCAGCACCAGGGCGGGCGACTCGATGCCGCGGGCCTTGCGCAGGTAGGGCTGGACGACGCCGAGGTCGGTGGAGCGCCGCCGCCCGCCCGCGCCGGTGGTGCGCTGGCCCTCGACCAGGTAGGCGGTGAACCGGGGCAGTTCGTCGAACACCCGGATCTCGAAGCTGCCCTGGTCGCGCAGCCGGGCCCGGACCCGGCGCACGTGCATGATGTTCATCTCCACGGCGCGGCCCAGCTCGCCGCGCCCGATCCCGAGTTCGCGTTCGCGGCGGCGCACCGCGCTGCTCGCCGGGTTGAGGAACAGCAGCCGCACCCGGCAGCCCTCGGAGGCGAGGCGGACCAGCCGCTTGCCGGTGTAGTTCTGGCAGAGCATGCCCAGGCCGATGCCGACCGCGTCCAGCCGCCGGGCGCCGTCGAGCAGGTCCTCGACCGGCAGGTCGCGCTGGAGGCGGACCCGGTCGGGGTGGACGGCGACCACGTCGGCGTACCGGCCGGCGACGAGTTCCTCGACCACGTCGGCGGGGACGCCGCCGTGCGCGCCGTCGAGCAGGGCGAGCAGCCGGGCGGCGGCCCGCTCGGTCTGGTCGAGGACGGTCTGCGACAGGGCCCGGTTGCGGGAGACCACGTGCCGGGCGACCTCCAGTTCGTCGAGCGCCAGCTCGACCTCCCGGCGGTCCACCAGGTGCGGTTCGAAGCAGGGCCAGTGCTGCACCATCAGTTCGCGCAGCTGCGGCAGGGTGAGGAAGACCAGCGGGTCGTCGTCGAGCGGGTCGAGCAGGTAGCCCTTGCGGCGGGAGACCTCGCGGACGGCGGCGGCCCGGTGCACCCACTCCTCGCCGGCCGGTCCGGCGGCGGCGGTGACCCACTCCTCGCCGTGCGCGGGCGCGTAGACGGGGCGCAGCACCTCGTCGACCAGGGCGCGCATCCGCTGCTCGACCAGGTTGAGCCAGACGTAGGCGCGGCCCGCGAGGCGGACCCGGCGGTAGGCGTCGTCCCACTGCTCGGCGGCCCAGGCGGGCGGCACGCCCTCGACGGGGCCGGTCTGCGGGGGCAGCGGGCCGCGGCCGCCGCGGACGACCAGCGTCGGGGCCTCGCTGCTGCCCGCCCGCGGGTCCGTGCCGTCGCCGCCGGCGGGGAACCCCATCCGCTACCTCACCTCTCGTCCGCCGCCCTGCGGGTGACGGTGCGTCCGCTGTGTCGCTCCACCACGACGGCCCTGGTCGCACGCCGCGTGGGCCCGGGGCTCGCGGTCCGGACGATCAAGGGTATCGCCCGGTGCCGCCGGGCCGCAGCCCTCTTGACAGCAAGCGGACCGGGCCCCGACGGTCCGTCACCGCCCGGCCACGCCGCGCCGACGGGCCGGGCCGCCGGGACACCCGTTCGGGCGAACCACGCGCGGATGGACGAGGAGTTCGGGCCGCCGCCGGGGAGTATGCGGATGTGCCGTGCGTCACCTGGTTGCCGCCCCGCACATGGCCGGGCGCTCCGCCGGGAATCCCCCACAGGAGCGCCAGTTCGCCTCTTGCGCAAGGAAGTTGAGGACTCATGCAGGTCTGGCCGGGGCAACCGTACCCGCTCGGTGCCACCTATGACGGCGCGGGCACCAACTTCGCCGTGTTCTCCGAGAGCGCGCACCGGATCGAGCTCTGCCTGCTCGCCGAGGACGGCACCGAGACGGTGGTCGAGCTCCGCGAGACCGACGCCTTCGTCCGGCACGCCTACCTCCCGGGCGTGCAGCCCGGCCAGCGCTACGGCTTCCGCGTGCACGGCCCGTACCGGCCGGGCCTGGGCCAGCGGCACAACGCCGCGAAGCTGCTGCTCGACCCGTACGCGAAGGCGATGAGCGGGCACGTCGACTGGGACGAGTCGGTGTACGGCTACCACTTCGGCGCGCCCGAGCGGCGCAACGACCTGGACTCGGCGCCGCACACCATGCACTCGGTGGTGATCAACCCGTACTTCGACTGGGGCACCGACCGGCCGCCGCGCACCGACTACCACCGCACCGTGGTGTACGAGGCGCACGTCAAGGGCCTGACCAGGCGGCACCCGGGCATCCCGGAGGAGATCCGCGGCACGTACGCGGGCCTGGCGCACCCGGCGGTGATCGAGCACCTGGCGAAGCTGGGCGTGACCGCGATCGAGCTGATGCCGGTGCACCAGTTCGTCCGCGACCACCGGCTGCGCGACCTGGGGCTGTCGAACTACTGGGGCTACAACTCGGTCGGCTTCTTCGCCCCGCACTCCTCGTACTCCTCCACCGGCGACCGCGGGCAGCAGGTGCAGGAGTTCAAGTCGATGGTGAAGGCGCTGCACGCGGCCGGGATCGAGGTGATCCTCGACGTGGTCTACAACCACACCGCGGAGGGCAACCACCTGGGCCCGACGCTCTCCTTCCGCGGCCTGGACAACGCCTCGTACTACCGGCTCGCCAAGGACCGGCGCTTCTACGAGGACACCACCGGCACCGGCAACTCGCTGCTGATGCGCAGCCCGCACGTGCTCCAGATGATCATGGACTCGCTGCGCTACTGGGTCACCGAGATGCACGTGGACGGCTTCCGCTTCGACCTGGCCGCGACGCTGGCCCGGCAGTTCCACGAGGTCGACCGGCTCTCCTCGTTCTTCGACCTCGTCCAGCAGGACCCGGTGGTCTCCCAGGCCAAGCTGATCGCCGAGCCCTGGGACCTCGGCGAGGGCGGCTACCAGGTCGGCAACTTCCCGCCGCTGTGGACCGAGTGGAACGGCAAGTACCGCGACACCGTCCGCGACTTCTGGCGCGGCGAGCCCGCGACGCTGGCCGAGTTCGGCTCCCGGCTGACCGGCTCCTCCGACCTCTACCAGGACGACGGCCGCCGCCCGATCGCCTCGATCAACTTCGTCACCTGCCACGACGGCTTCACCCTGCGCGACCTGGTCTCCTACAACGGCAAGCACAACGAGGCCAACCACGAGGACAACCGGGACGGCGAGTCGCACAACCGCTCCTGGAACTGCGGCGCCGAGGGCCCCACCACCGACCCCGCCGTCCTCGACCTGCGGGCCCGCCAGCAGCGCAACTTCATCGCCACCCTGATGCTCTCCCAGGGCGTCCCGATGCTCTGCCACGGCGACGAGGCCGGGCGCACCCAGCGCGGCAACAACAACGCCTACTGCCAGGACTCCGAGCTGACCTGGGTCGACTGGGAGGGCGCGGACGCCGCGCTGCTGGAGTTCACCCAGGGCATGATCTGGCTGCGCCGCGACCACCCGGTCTTCCGCCGCCGCCGCTTCTTCCACGGCCGCCCGGTCTCCGGCCCGCACGCCGACCTCACCGACATCGCCTGGTTCACGCCCGCGGGCGAGGAGATGACCGAGCGGGACTGGTCCACCTCGTACGCGAAGTCGCTGACCGTCTTCCTCAACGGCAACGCCATCTCCGAGCCGGACCGGCGCGGCGGCAAGATCGTCGACGACTCCTTCCTGCTGATGTTCAACGCCCACTTCGAACCGCTCACCTTCACCGTCCCCGCCGGTCACGGCGAGGCCTGGCAGGTCGTCGTCGACACCGCCCTCCCCGCCCTCCCCCCGCGCGGCGCCGGCCCCCGCGTCAAGGCCGGCGACACCCTGCGCCTGCCCGACCGCGCGCTGCTGGTGCTCCAGCGCCCGGCGTAGTGCTCCGGTTCGCCCCCGACCGGTACGCCTAACCGCGCCCGGGCCCGGGTAACCCCCTCTGCAGCGTGAAACCGCAGATCAGAGGGGGTACGAAGTGTCTCGTCGGTGGTTGGTGACCGGGTGTTCGTCGGGGCTGGGGCTGGCGCTGGCGCGGGCGGTGGTGGCGGCCGGGGACCGGATCGTGGCGACCAGCCGGGGGGCCTCGCCGCTGGACGCGCTGGCGGCGCAGTTCCCGGCGCAGGTGGTGCCGGCCCGGCTGGAGCTGCGCAGCGCGGCGGACTGCGCGGCGGTGGTGGAGCTGGCCCGCGAGCGCCTGGGCGGGGTGGACGTGCTGGTGAACAACGCCGGGGTGGGCCTGTTCGGGGCGGTGGAGGAGGTCTCGGACGCGGAGCTGCGCGACCAGCTGGAGGTGCTGGCGGTGGCGCCGTGGCGGCTGGCCCGGCTGGTGCTGCCGCTGATGCGGGCGCAGGGCGGCGGGCACGTGGTGAACGTCTCCTCGGTGGGCGGCCGGATGGCCTTCCCCGGCCTGGGGGCGTACGTGGCGGGCAAGTTCGCGCTGGAGGGGGCGAGCCTGGCGCTGGCGGCGGAGGCCGCGCCGTTCGGGGTGCGGGTGACGGTGGTGGAGCCGGGCGGTTTCGCCACCTCGTACGGGAACTCGCTGGCCGAGGCGGCGGGGCGGCTGCCGGAGTACGGGGAGGCGCTGGCGCCGATGCGCGCGGCGCTGCGCGGCATGGCGGGGGACGCGGAGCTGAACCGGCCGGAGGCGTTCGCGGAGCTGGTGCTGCGGGTCGTCGCGGCGGGGTCGGGCCCGGTGCGGGTGCCGGTGGGGCCGGACGCGTACGCGATGGTGGAGGCGGCGCTGACCGGGGAGGCGGCGGAGCTGGCGGCGGCCCGGGCGCTGGCGGGCGAGGGGGTCGCGGAGCCCGATCCGGTCTGAGCGCGGGGGGGCGCCGCGCGCCCGTTCGGCGCCCGTTCGGCGCAGTGCGGGCGGTAGGGGCGGGGCGGCCAGGGTAGGCATGCGGGTATGACCTCAGCCGCCGCACGCCCCGAGCCGGCCGGTACCCCGACGGCCAGTTACCGGCTCCAGCTGCAGCCGGAGTTCACGCTGCACGACGCCCGCCGGGCGGTGCCGTACCTGGCGGCGCTCGGCGTGTCGCACCTGCACCTGTCGCCGCTGCTGGAGGCGGTGGCGGGGTCGACGCACGGGTACGACACGCTCGACCACAGCCGGATCAGCGAGCAGCTGGGCGGCGAGGGGGCGCTGCGCGAGCTGGCCGCGGAGGCGGCGGCGCACGGGCTGGCGCTGATCGCGGACGTGGTGCCGAACCACATGGCGCTGCCGGTGCCGGAGCGGCTGAACGGGCCGCTGTGGCAGGTGCTGAAGAACGGCCCGGACGACCCGTTCGCGGCCTGGTTCGACATCGACTGGACGGCCCAGCCGGGCCCGGTGGACGCGCCGGAGCGGGGGCGGCTGCTGCTGCCGCTGCTGGGCGACCGGCTGGGCGCGGTGCTGGGGCAGCTGGCGGTGGACGGCGGGGTGCTGCGCTACCACGAGCACGAGTTCCCGCTGCGGCCCGGCACCGAGGGGCTGCCGCTGCCGGAGCTGCTGGAGCGGCAGTGGTACCGGCTGTGCTGGTGGCAGCTGGCCGACGAGCAGGTCAACTACCGCCGCTTCTTCACCGTCAACGACCTGATCGCCGTCCGGGTGGAGGTCCCGGAGGTGTTCGAGGCGACGCACGGGGTGCTGCTGCGGCTGCACCGGGAGGGCGTGCTGGCGGGCTTCCGGATCGACCACCCGGACGGGCTGGCGGATCCGCGCGGCTACCTGCGGCGGCTCGCGGAGGCCACCGGCGGGGCGTACACGGTGGTGGAGAAGATCCTGACCGGGGACGAGGCGCTGCCCGCGGACTGGCCGTGCGCGGGGACGACGGGGTACGACGCGCTGCGCCGGATCGACGGGGTGCTGACCGACCGGCGGGGCGCGGAGAAGCTGTTCGCGGCCTACCGGCGGGACGTGGGCGAGGCGGCCGGTCCGGCGGAGGCGGGCCGGGCCGGGCGGGCCGAGATGGTCGCGCCGGGCGGGGCGCTGTCGGCGGAGACCGAGCGGCTGGCCCGCCTGGTGGGGCGGATCTGCGCGGAGGGCCCGGAGCTGGCGGACCACGCGCCGCTGGCGGTGCGCCGGGCGCTGGAGGAGCTGCTGGCCGGCTACCCGGTGTACCGGCCGTACGTGGTGCCGGGCGAGGACGCCCCGGCCGAGGCGCGGGCGGCGCTGGCGGCCCCGCCGGACGGCTCGGACACCGCCCTGCTGGTGCGGGCGCTGGCGCTGGGCGGGCTGGGGCGGTCGGCGGCGAAGGACGAGTTCTGCCACCGGTTCGGGCAGACCGCGTCGGCGGTGGCGGCGAAGGGCGTGGAGGACACCGCGTTCTACCGGTTCAACGCGCTGCTGTCGCTGAACGAGGTGGGCGGCCTGCCGGAGCGTCCGGGCGTGTCGGTGGCGGAGTTCCACCACTGGTGCGCGGAGCAGGAGCGGCTGTGGCCGGGCGCGATGACGGCGCTGTCCACGCACGACACCAAGCGCAGCGCGGACGCCCGGGCCCGTCTGGCGGTGCTGGCGGAGCTGCCGGAGGTGTGGGCGGCGGAGTGCGCGGCGTGGACGCTGGCGGCGGGGCCGTGCGCGGACCGCTCGACGGCCTGGCTGCTGTGGCAGACGCTGCTGGCGGCGTGGCCGCTGTCCGAGGAGCGGCTGCTGGGGGTGGTGCTGAAGTCGGTGCGGGAGGCGAAGCGGCGCACCTCGTGGAAGGAGCCGGACACCGGGTTCGAGGGCTGGCTGACGCAGTACCTGCGGGGGGCGCTGGCCAATCCGGGACTGTGCCCGCGGATCGCCGGGTTCGCCGGGCTGATCGCGCCGTTCGCCCGGGTGAACTCGCTGTCGGCGGCGCTGCTGCACCTGCTGGCGCCGGGCGTGCCGGACGTGTTCCAGGGTGGCGAGGAGCCGCTGTACACGCTGGTCGACCCGGACAACCGGGCGCCGGTGGACCTGGGCGCGCTGGCGGTGCGGCTGACCGACTCGCCGGAGCCGCGCCCGGGCGACCTGGCCCGGGAGAAGCTGCACCTGACCACCACGGCCCTGCACCTGCGCCGCACCCGCGAGCTGGGCTCGTACCGGCCGCTGGCGGCGGACGGCCCGGCCGCGGAGCACCTGGTGGCGTTCGGGCGGGGCGAGCGGGTGCTGTGCGCGGCGACCCGGCTGCCGTACGGGCTGCACCGGGCGGGCGGCTGGCGCGAGACCACGCTGGAGCTGCCGCCGGGCCGCTGGACGGACCTGCTGACGGACCGCCACTTCACCGGCGGCCCGGTCGAACTGTCTTACCTGTTCCGGCAGTTGCCGGTGGCGTTGCTCTCGGAGGGGTCGTGATGCGGTACCAGGTGTGGGCGCCGGACGCCAAGGTGGTCGAGGTCGAGGTCGGGGCGGTCCCGTACCTGCTGGAGCGCGACCCGGCCCGGCCGGGCTGGTGGCGCGGCGAGGCGCCGGAGGGCGACTACGGGTTCCGGCTGAACGGGGGCCGGGCGCTGCCGGACCCGCGCTCGGCCCGGCAGCCGTTCGGCCCGGACGGGCTGAGCCGCCCCGTCGACCACGCGGCGTTCGCCTGGTCGGAGACGGCCTGGCGGGGGCGCCCGCTGCCGGGCTCGGTGGTGTACGAGCTGCACGTCGGGACGTTCACCCTGGAGGGGACGTTCGACGCGGCCGCCGAGAAGCTCGACCACCTGGTCGAACTGGGCGTCGACTTCGTCGAGTTGATGCCGGTGTGCGCCTTCCCGGGCCGCTCCGGCTGGGGGTACGACGGGGTGGACCTGTGGGCGGTGCACGAGCCGTACGGCGGCCCGGACGGGCTGAAGCGCTTCGTGGACGCGGCGCACCGGCGCGGCCTGGGCGTGGTGCTGGACGTGGTGCACAACCACCTCGGCCCGTCCGGCAACTACCTTCCGCAGTACGGCCCGTACTTCACCGACCGGCACCAGACGCCGTGGGGTTCGGCGGTCAACCTGGACGCGCCGGGCTCGGACGAGGTGCGGGCGTTCCTGGTCGGCAGCGCGCTGGCCTGGCTGCGCGACTACCGGATCGACGGGCTGCGACTGGACGCGGTGCACGCCCTGGTGGACACCCGGGCCCGGCACTTCCTGGAGGAACTCGCCGCCGAGGTGCAGAAGTTGGCGCAGGCGACCGGGCGCCCGCTGTTCCTGGTCGGCGAGTCCGACCTGAACGACCCGCGCACCACCGCCGCCCGGGAGGCGGGCGGGCAGGGCCTGGACGCGCAGTGGAGCGACGACTTCCACCACGCGCTGCACTGCCTGCTGACCGGCGAATCGCAGGGCTACTACGCGGACTTCGCCGCCGACCCGTACGCGGCGCTCGCCAAGACGCTCACCCAGGGCTTCTTCCACGACGGGAGCTGGTCCTCGTTCCGGGGCCGCTCGCACGGCCGCCCGTTCCCGCCGGAGCGCGGGCACCGGCTGCTGGGCTACGCGCAGACCCACGACCAGGTCGGCAACCGGGCCACCGGCGACCGGCTCTCCGCGGCGCTGCCGCCGGGACGGCTGGCGGCGGCCGCGGCGCTGGTGCTGACCTCGCCGTTCACGCCGATGCTGTTCATGGGCGAGGAGTGGGGCGCGGGCACGCCCTGGCAGTACTTCACCGACCACACCGACCCGCAGTTGGCCGAGGCCGTCCGGCAGGGGCGGCGGCGGGAGTTCGCCGAGCACGGCTGGCGGGCCGAGGACGTGCCCGATCCGCAGAGCCCGGCCACCGTCGCCGCCTCCACCCTGGACTGGTCCGAGCCCGGGCGCGCACCGCACGCCGAACTGCTCGCCTGGTACCGGCAGTTGATCCGGCTGCGGCGCACCGCCCCGGAGCTCGCGGACGGCGACCTGGCGGCGGTGCGGGTGCGCCACGACGCGGCGGCCGGCTGGCTGGCGGTGCACCGCGGCCGCTACCGGGTGCTGGTGCGGCTCGGCGGCGGCCCGCAGCCGCTGCCCGTCCCGCTGGAGGGCGAACTCGCCGCGCTGGAGGCCTCGTTCGGCGAGGTCGCGGCCGGGCCGAACGGCGCGGTGCTGCTCGGCCCGGACGCGGTGGCGGTCGTCCGCACCGCCTGAGCGGCCTGCGGGCCTGCGGGCCTGCGGGCCTACCAGAGGTACTCGGCGATCCGGGCGTGCAGGCCCGCCGCGTCCAGGCCGTAGGCGGCCAGGTGCTCGGGGACCGAGCCGTAGTGCCGGTGCTCGGCCTGCGGGACGCCCAGGGACAGGACGCGGTGCGGCAGTTCGGCGAGCGCCCGGTGCGCCGCGCGCTCGGAGGTGCCCGCCAGGTAGGGCTCGACCAGCACCACGTCGGCCCGCTCGCCCAGCGCGGCGCGCAGGCCCGCCGCGTCGAACGGGCGGACGGTGGCCGCGTACAGCACCGTCACGTCCAGCGTCCCGGTGGCTTCCAGCACCGCGTCCAGCATCGGGCCGACCGCCAGCACCGTGCCCGCCGTCCGGGTCCCCTGCCGGACGGTCAGGAACCTGCCGGGGGCGACGGGCTGCGCCTCGGCGTTGCGGTGCTCGGAGAGCCGGACGTACTGCAGGGTGTCGTCGGCGGCCACCGCGTGGCGCAGCAGCAGGTCCGCCTCGGCGGGGTGGCCGGGGACGTGGACGTGCCAGCCGGGGAGGGTGTCGAGCAGCGCGACGTCGCCCGGGGCCATGTGGGTGCGGCCGCCGGCCGGCCAGTCGTAGGAGCCGGCGGCGCTCACCAGGACCGCGCCGACGCCCTGGTGCACCAGGTCCAACTTCACCTGCTCGAAGGGCCGTTCGACCAGGAAGCTGGCGAAGGTGTGCGCGATCGGCCGCAGCCCGGTCAGCGCCAGGCCGCCCGCCGCGCCGATCAGCAGCTGCTCGCGGATGCCGACGTTCACCACCCGGTCGGGGTGGGCGCGGGCCGCCCCGGCGAACTGCGCCGTCCCGATGTCGGCGAGCACCAGCGCGGTGCGCGGGTCCCGCTCCAGCAGCTCGGTGACGGTCGCGCCGAACTGCTCGCGCATGGTCGCCTCGTGGGTGCTCTGCATGGTCTCTTCTCCCCTGCGCTCAGCCGTACTTGGGTTCGGTGCGGGCCACCACCGCGTGCGGGCGGCCCGGGTGCGGGGCGGTGAACGCCCGGTACAGCTGCTCGTGGTCGCGGCCGTCCACGGTCGCCGTCGACCAGCCCTCGGCCGCGAAGCGGGCCGCGATGCCGCCCCGCCAGCCGTGCGTGGCCGAGGAGTTGTCGATCACCACGGTGTGCAGCCGCTCCAGGCCGACCGCCCCGGCGAAGGCCACCGCCTCGTGGTTGGAGCCCTCGTCGAACTCGGCATCCCCGACCAGCACCCACACCGCCGGGCCGTCCAGCCCCTGCGCCCGCAGGCCCAGCGTCGTCCCCACCGCCAGCGGCAGGCCGTGCCCCAGCGAACCGGAGCCGATCTCCGCACCCGGCACCAGCAGCCGGTCCGGGTGGTGGCCCAGCGGCGAGTCGTAGGCGCCGAAGCTGCGCAGCAGCTCCACCGGGAAGAAGCCCTTCGCGGCCAGCACCGCGTAGTACGCCATCGGGCCGTGGCCCTTGGACAGCAGGAACCTGTCCCGCTCCGGCGCGTCCGCGGTGCCCGGGCCGACGTCCAGGACCCGGTCGTACAGCACCCACAGCGCGTCCAGGGTGGAGTGCGCGGCCGGGGAGTGCTTCTCGTCGCCCGCCATCAGCGCGATCAGGCCCGGCAGGTCGCCGTACCCGACGCGGCCGCCCGTGCGCGTCGCTCCGCGCGCCTCTGTCGTGTCGCTCGTCATGGGAGAGAGCCTCCAACTTCAAGCGCGCTTGAAGTCAAGCGCCCGCTCCCCGGTATCGTGCACGGCCATGACGCCCTCCCGGCACGACGTCCTCACCATCGGCCAGCTGGCCGAGCGCAGCGGCCTCGCCGCCTCCGCGCTGCGCTACTACGAGAGCCTCGGCCTGATCCACTCCACCCGCACCGCCGGCAACCAGCGCCGCTACCCCCGCGCCGCCCTGCGCCGGATCGCCTTCGTCCGGGCCGCCCAGCAGGTCGGCCTCAGCCTCGACGAGGCCCGCACCGCCCTCGCCCGGCTCCCCGAGGACCGCGCCCCCACCACCCGCGAGTGGAACGCCGTCGCCGCCGCCTGGCAGCACCGCATCGACCGGCAGATCGCCGAACTCCAGCTGATGAAGGCCAAGTTGACCGGCTGCATCGGCTGCGGCTGCCTCTCCCTGACCCGCTGCGGCCTCTACAACGCCGCCGACCGGGCCGCCGCCGCCGGGCCCGGCGCCCGCTACCTCCTCACCCGCGACCCGGACAGCGGCCCCGAACCCGGCTCCGAACCCGGCCGCGCGCCCGGCTCCGAACCCGGCCGCGCGCCGGAGGCGGAGGACTGATCCACTTCTTTCCCGGCCCGCCGCCGCGCCGCCCGGCGGGCCGTCTATGCTGCCCCCGGAAGCGCGTTCCACCGACGGGGGAGCCAGATATGACCGACCATCAGGAAATCTCGCTCGACTGGATGTCCGGCGGCCAGAGCACGCCGCCGTCCGCCGAGCTCCGCCCCGAGATTCCGCACCCGGCCCGGATGTACGACTACTACCTCGGCGGGAAGGACAACTTCCCCGCTGACCGGGCCGCCGCCGAACAGGTGCTGTCGCTCAGCCCGCTGGTGCGGATCAGCGCCCAGGCCAACCGGGCCTTCCTGCAGCGGGCCGTGCGCACCCTCGCCGAGCAGGGCGTGCGGCAGTTCCTCGACATCGGCACCGGCATACCGTCCGCCGGGAACACCCACGAGATCGCCCAGGCCGTCGACCCCGCCGCGAAGGTCGCCTACCTGGACAACGACCCGATCGTGCTGGTCCACGGCCGCGCCCTGCTGGCCGGCTCCCGGCCCGGCACCGTCAGCGTCCTGCAGGCCGACCTGCGGGAGCCCAAGGCGATCCTCGCCGACCCGGCCGTCCGCGAGCTGCTCGACCTCGAACAGCCGGTCGCCCTCCAGCTGTTCGCGATCCTGCACTTCATCGACGACGCCGACGACCCGTACGCGATCGTCCGCACCCTGGTCGACGCCCTGCCCTCCGGCAGCTACCTCGCCCTCTCGCACGCCACCGGCGACTTCGTCCCGCCCGAGGACGCGGCCCGGGGCCCCGCCGTCTACCGGTCCGCGACCGCCCAGCTCAGCATGCGCAGCCGCGCACAGGTCCTGCGCTTCTTCGACGGCCTCGAACTGCTCGACCCCGGTCTGGTCACCGCCCCGCTGTGGCGCCCCGACCAGGCCCCGCAGGACACCGACCACGAGGTCGCCATCTGGGCCGGCGTCGCCCGCAAGCCCTGACGCGACGACCCGCGAGGGCCCGCGGCGGTTCGCAGCGGCGGCGGCGCCGGTGGGACCATGACGGGACCGGAGACGACCCGAGGAGGGCACCCGCCGTGACCACCGCACCGCCGCCGCTGGTCGACGCCGACTGGCTGGCCGCCCGGCTCGGCCGCCCCGGGCTCGTCGTCCTGGACGCGGGCGTCGGCCCGCACCGGCACCCGGACGTCCGCATCCCCGGCGCCCGGGCGTTCGACCTCGACGGCGCCCTCTCCGACCCCGCCTCCCCGCTGCCGCACAGCATGCCCGCCCCCGCCGACCTCCAGCGCGAACTGCGCGCCCTCGGCCTCGACGACGACTCCACCGCCGTCCTGTACGACGGCGCGGGCGTGTACTCCGCCCCGCGCGCCTGGTGGATGCTGCGCGCCGCCGGTTTCGACCGGGCCGCCGTCCTCGACGGCGGCCTGCCCGCCTGGCGCGCCGCCGGGCACCCCGTCAGCACCGGACGGCCCGCGGCCCGCGCCGGGAACCTCACCGTCCGCCCCCGCCCCGGCCTGCTCCTCGACCGGGACGCCGTGGCCGCCGCCCTGGCCGACCCCGGCACCGCCGTCCTGGACGCCCGCGCCCGCGCCCGCTTCACCGGCGCCGCCCCCGAACCCCGCCCCCACCTGCGGCGCGGCCACCTGCCCGGCTCCACCAGCCTCCCCTTCACCGAACTCCTCACCCCCGACGGCCGCTACCTCCCCCTCCCGGCCCTCCGCTCCCGCCTGGCCGCCGCCACCGCGGGCCGCCCCCGCCTGGTCGCCTCCTGCGGCTCCGGCGTCACCGCCTGCGTCCTCGCCTTCGCCGCCCACCTCACCGGCCACCCCTCCCCCGCCGTCTACGACGGCTCCTGGTCGGACTGGGGCCGCCCGGAGACCGGCCTCCCGGTGGCCACCGGCGGGTAGGGCGGCGGGAGGCGGAGCCAACGGCCCGGACCCGCCGTTCCCCGAGCCCTCGACGGGGCCCCCTCCGGCGGGGCGCTCAGCGGGTCCTGACCGCGGTGTCGGACTCCGCCAGTTCCGGTACCAGCGCGGCGAGTTCGTCGGCCAGCCGGGTGAGGTCGGCGTGCGAGGTGCGCAGGTCGAGGCGGCGGTGCTGGCAGTCGGCGAGGGCGGCGAGCGCTTCGGGGAGGCGTTCGGAGCGGAGTCTGGGGGTGTCGCCGACCAGGACCGGGATGACCAGGGCGCCGACCGCGAAGGCCTCGGCGATCTCGCGGCGCGGCCAGTCCCCGGGGTCCTCGACCGCGGGGCGCCCGTCCCGGCCCTGGACGTCGAACCAGCGCGGGCCGACCACGGCGAGCAGGACGGCGCAGCTGCGGACGGCGGCGATCAGTTCCTGCGGATAGCGGCTGCCGGGGGCGATGGACTTGCTCGCCCGGAACACCCGGTCGCTGCCGAACCGGTAGGACAGGCCGTGGTCGAGCAGCGCGGCGACCGCCTCCTGGTCGCCGGTGCGGTAGTTCACGAAGATCGCGGGCATGGGGCGTCGACCTCTCTGTGCGGGGGTGTCCCGGCGGTGGTCCCGCCCGGGAAAAGGGAAACGGCTGGAGGAGCGGCAGCGGCGCGGGCCGGTCAGCAGCTGCCGGTGATCGCCCGGAGCAGGGCGGGCTGGAACTCGCGGACCGTCCGGCTGGCCCGGAAGCGGCGCAGCTCGCGGTCGAGCCGGCGCAGGTCGGCCGCGACCGTCGCGGAGGGGACGTCGACCAGGGCGCCGAGCTGTTCAGCCGCGACGGCGCAGGCGTGCTCGGCCTCGCCCGCTCCGGCGTGGGCGAGGGCCCGGCGCAGCCCATAGCGGATCCGGGCCCGGGTGGCGTGCCGCGGCAGGCGGGCGCACTCGCGGTCGAGGACCTCGGCGGCGCGCCGGGCGTGGCCGAGGTCGAACAGGCACCAGCCGGTGGTCATCGCGGCCGGGTCGGCGACGTTGGCGCTGCCGAGGACCGGGCCGCCGTCGTGGTCGGCGGCGGCGGTGGCGAGCAGCACCTCGGCCCGCTCCAGGGCGCGCAGGCAGCGGTTGCGGTCGCCGCCGAGGGCGTGGCCCTGGGCCTCGCGGAGCGCGGCGAGGCCGCGGATGCGGGGCGGCAGGCGGCGGTCCTGGGCGGCGGTGGCGAGGGCGACGGTGGCGACGGCGTCCCCGGCGTAGAAGGTGACCAGGGCGCGGCGGACGAGCGCGTACCCGGCGAAGTGGCGGTGGCCGCCCGCCCGGGCGAGCTCGACGGCGCGTTCGGTGTGGGCGAGGGCGGTGTGCCGGTCGCCCGCCTCCTGGGCCATCCAGCCACCGAACTCGATGAAGTGGGCGGCGATCAGCAGGAGTTCGGCGCGGGAGCGGCCGTCGCAGCGCAGGGCGATCCGGAGCGCGGTCTCGCTCTGCACCTGCAGGGCGGGGACGAGCAGCACCGGGTCGAGGTGCTGGCCGAGCTGCCGGTACTGGGCGAGCTGTTCGCGCAGCAGGGCGGGGACGCCGGGGTCGAGCGCGGCGGGGAACTGCGGCAGCAGGCCGCCGAGGGCGTCCGGGGCGGGCCCGTGCCGCTGCTCGGCGTACCAGGCGTCGGCGCTTCCGGCGTCGGCGCGTACCGGCCCGGGGGCGAACGGGGTGCCGTACCCGTTCGCGGCGTTCTCCCGGGCGCGGAGGCCGGGGCCGGGCGCGGTGCGGTCGGCGGCGGCGGTGCGGACGGCGAGTTGCTGGAGGCGGCCGTCGGCGCCGAGCAGGGCGTCGCAGCGGCGGGCGAGTTCCTGGGAGGCCTTCCGCTGGCCGCTCTCGACCTTGCTCAAGTAGCCCTTGCTGTAGCTGAGCTGCCGGGCGAGCCCTTCGAGCGAGAGGCCGTGCTCCTCGCGCAGTCGGCGCAGTTCGGCCCCGAAGCGATGGGACGCGAGCATGCCAAAGCACCCCCTGGGATCCGTCCCTGGCACACGCGGGTGCGCGGGATGTTCGGTTCGGGAGCGCTCCCCGGCGCTCCGAAGGAATCTTGGCATGCGACTGATCGCTTCCGGAGCGTTACGGAACGGTTTCCCGTTGCCAATTCGGCTGGCAGGCCGGACGGCCGGGCCCCCGCGGCCCGGACCGGGGCGACCGGGAGTCCGGCGGGCGGCGTTTGCACCCGAGACCCGTACGGGCACGAATCGTTCAGGACGCGGTTCGCCGCCCTGTGGTAACCAGGACTCCGCCGATCAGCCCGAGGGGACTTCCTTGACCGCGCCGACCTCGCCGTCCTCGCCCGACGGAACGCCGCCGTACCCGACCGCACCGCCGCCGACGCCCGCGGTCCCGGCCCGCCGGTTCGACCTGCAGGGGTGGAGCGCCGTGGTGACCGCCCTGGTCGGCGTCGCCACGCTCGGGGCCGGGTTCGCGGGCGGCTACCTCACCCAGTCGCAGTCCGCCCCCGGCGACCGGCCGCAGCCGACCGTGACCGTCACGGTGCCCGGCCCGACCGTCACGGTGACCGCCGCCCCGGGAGGCGCCACCGCGCCCGCCGTCAACGCCCTGCCCAGCACCGCGCCGACCGGTCCGACCGCGAGTGCCGCCCGGGTGCTGCTGGCCTCGCCGGACACCGGGCCCGGCGGGACGCGGACGGTGCTCACCGGGCAGGGCTTCCCGCCCGACACCGTGGTCCGGATCTCCTTCGTGGTCAAGACCGAGGGGCTGGAGTACCAGCACCGGGACCTGCGGGACACCAAGTCCGACGCCACCGGCGCCTTCTCGGTCGAGGTGGCCGTCCCGTCCGACCTGGAGGACTACAAGGACAAGAACACCTACCTGCGCGCCCAGGCCGGCACCGGCACGAAGTACAGCGACACGGTGTTCAACCTGCTGCCCTGACCGGCCGTCAGCCGCGGCGGCGCTCCAGCTCCTGCCACAACGCGTCGACGCGGGCGGTCAGTTGCTCCAGGTCGCCGCTGTTGTCGAGGACCAGGTCGGCGACTGCCAGGCGGTCCTCGCGGCTCGCCTGGGCGGCCATCCGGGAGCGCGCCTCGTCCTCGGCCATGCCACGCAGCTCGACCAGGCGGCGCAGGCGTTCGGCGTCCGGGACGTCGATGACCACGACCAGGTCGTACAGCGGGGCGAGGCCGTTCTCGGCCAGCAGCGGGACGTCGTGCACCACGACCGCGTCCGGCCCGGCCGCGGACTCCAGTTCGGCGGAGCGGGCCCGCACCAGCGGGTGGACGATGGCGTTCAGCTCCGCCAGCCGGGCCGGGTCCGCGAAGACCACCCGGCCGAGCGCGGGGCGGTCCAGCGCGCCGTCCGGGAGCAGCACGTCCGGCCCGAACTCGGCGGCCACCGCGGCCAGCCCGGGCGTCCCGGGGGCGACCACCTCGCGGGCGATCACGTCCGAGTCGACGATCACCGCGCCGCGCGCGGCCAGTTGGCGGGAGACCTCGCTCTTGCCCGCGCCGATCCCGCCGGTCAGTCCGATCCTCAGCATGCCGCCAGGCTACCGGCCCGTACCCGGCGCCCGTTTCCCGGTGCCCGGCGGTCGGCGGCAGGCGCCCGGCGCCCGGTACCCGGCGCAGCGGGGGAGGACGGGTCAGGCCAGGTCCAGGGACTCCCCGGCGGCCAGCGTGCGGTACTCCACGCCGCCGGTGCCGGGGCCCTGCGGGCCGAGCAGCCGCCCGTGGATCGCCTGCCCGGCCTCGCTGAGCGTCGCCTCGTGGATCGCCACCGCCTGCCGGGGCCGGGCGTCGCGCAGGTAGTCGACCAGTTCGCCCGCCCGCAGCCAGGGCGCGCCGAGCGGGAGCAGCAGGGTGTCGACGGTGTCCGGCGGGACGGTCAGCGCGTCGCCCGGGTGGAAGGCCCGGCCGCCGAGCAGGAAGCCGACGTTGGGGATCCGCGGGACGTCCGGGTGGATCTCCGCGTGCCACTCGCCGTGCACCGTCACCGGCAGCCCGTCCAGGTCGAACGCGTCGCCCTCGCCGACCACCGTGACCTTCGCCCCGATGCCGTCCAGCTGCCGGGCCACCGAGGAGTTGGTGTACACCCGCAGGCCCGGGTTGGCCGCGACGGCCGCCCGGACCTGCGCCTCGGTGAAGTGGTCGGCGTGCTCGTGGGTGATCAGCAGGGCGCTCACGCCCGCCACCACCTCCGGCCCGGAGAACATCCCGGGGTCGATCAGCACCGCCCCCTCGGCGTGCTCGATCCGGACGCAGGCGTGGCCGAACTTCGTCAGTCGCATGCGGCCCAGCGTACGGCCGGGCCGGGCCGGACGGAGCCGGGCGGGGCCGGGCCGGGCCGGACCGGACCTACGGTGCGCCCACCAGGCCGCGCGGCTTCACGCTCGGCTGCACCAGGCGCGGCGCGGGCAGCACCACCGGGCGCAGCGGCGGCAGCTCGACGTGCTCGTCCAGGCCGATGATCCGGTGCAGGCGGCGCAGCGGGGCGGGCGCCCACCAGTTGAGGCGGCCGAACAGCGTCATGGTGGCGGGCACCAGCAGGGTGCGGACCAGGGTGGCGTCCACGGCGACGGCGACGGCCAGCGCGATGCCCATCTGCTTGACCATGAGCATCTGTCCGGCGGCGAACCCGGCGAACACGATCACCATCAGCAGCCCGGCCGAGGTGATGATCCGACCGCTGCGCTGGAGGCCCAGCTCCACCGACTTCGCGCAGTCGTACCCCTGGTCGTGCAGCTCCTTGATCCGCGACAGCAGGAACACCTCGTAGTCCATCGACAGCCCGAACGCGAAGGCGAACACCAGCACCGGGATCACCGTCTCCAGGCCGCCGGTCGGCGTGAACCCCAGCAGCGAACTGAAGTACCCGTGCTGGAACACCAGGGTCAGCGCACCCAGCGACGCCCCCAGCGACAGCACGTTCATCAGCAGCGCCTTCACCGGCAGCACCACCGACCCGGTCATCATGAACAGCAGCACCAGCGTCCCGGCCGCGACCAGGGCCAGCGCCCACGGCCCGCGCGAGCCGATCTCGTGCTGGAAGTCCACCAGCGAGGCCGCGTCGCCCGCCACGTACGTGTCCAGCCCGCCGCGGTCCGCCCGCAGCTCGCCGACCACCGCCTTGGCCTCCGCGCCCTGCGGGTCGCCGTTCACCAGCACGTCCACGGTCTGCACGCCGTCCGAGACCGGCGTCACCGCCCGGACGCCGGCGACGCCCGGCAGCTTCGAGACCACCTCGTCCGCGTACTGCTGCGCCTGCTGGTGCGAGCCCTCGACGACCACCTGCACGGCCGCCGGGGCCTGGTCCGGGAAGCGCGCCTCGACGGTCTCGGCGACCTGCCGGGACGCGAAGCTCTTCGGCAGCACGTCCGCCCCCGAGTTGCGGAACTCCGACCCCAGGAACGGCGCACCCGCCGCCAGCAGCAGCGCCACGCAGGCCAGCATCACCGGCACCGCCCGGCGCTGCACCCGGCGCACCGTCCGGGAGAAGAAGCCCTCGTCCGGGACGGGCGCCGTCGGCGTCTTGATCTTCGACCCCATGAAGCCCAGCAGCGCCGGCACCAGCGTCAGCGCCGCCGCCACCGCGATCACCACCACGCTCACGCCCGCCACCGCGACCGCCCGGAACACCGGGCTGGTGAACACGAACAGCCCGCTCAGCGCGACCGCCACCGTCAGCCCCGAGAACGCCACCGTCCGGCCCGCCGTCGCCGCCGTCCGCTCCACCGCCTGCGCGGCGTCCGCGCCGTGGCCGCGCTCCTCGCGGAAGCGGTTCACCATCAGCAGCGCGTAGTCGATCGACAGCCCCAGGCCCAGCACGGTCGCGATCGGCAGCACGGACGTGTCGATGTCCATCAGCTTGCTGAACCCGAACATCGCCAGCAGCGCCCCGCCCACCGAGGCGATCGCCCCGATCCCCGGCAGCCCTGCCGCGGCCAGGCCGCCGAACACCAGCACCATCACGACCAGCGTCAACGGCAGCGTGACGATCTCACCGAAACGGGTGTCCTTCGCGGTCTGGTCCTTGACCTCCTGCTGCAGCACCAGGTCGCCGCCGACCACGGTGCGCGCACCGTCCGCGTCGATCCCCTCCAGCCGGTCGGTCACGGCCGCGAGCTGCTTCGCCGTCGACCCGTCCGCCATCCGCACGCTCACCAGTGACGCCTTGCCGTCCCCCGCGGTCAGCTGCCCGCCCGTCGAGTACGTGTCCGCCACCGAGACCACGCCCGGCAGCTTCGCCACCTCCGCACTCGCCCGCTCGACCGCCGTCCTGACCCCCTCATTCCCCACCGGCGGACCGTCCACGACGGCCGTCACCGTACCCTGCACCGGATCCGCCGCCTGTACGACGGCCGTACCCGCCGCCGACTCCGACCCCCCGCTGCCGGTGGCCGCCACCGAGCCCTCGAACACCCGGCCGCCGATCACCACCCCCACCGCGAGCACCAACGCCCAGAACGCCAGCACCCAACGACGGTGCCGGAAACACACTCGCCCCAGAGCGGCCAAACGACCGGGAACCTGGGAGACCTGGACCTCTGCTGCGGTGGAGCGGGAGCTGCGCATGCGGGGAGCCTTTCGGACAAGTCCCCTCAATGTATGCGTGACTACTCTTTCGTCCTATAGACGGACGATGAGCCTCATCTCACAATTCCCTTCACATAAACGCCACTTAAGCCCCACGCCCCGCCCACCCACCTGCCCGTGCGCGCCCCGCGCGGGTGAGCGCGGGGAGGGCGCTGCGCGCGGCCGAGCGAGGAGAAGGGGAAGGTGCGCACACGGGAAGGGCGCTGCCGCGCGGCGGAGCGGAGAGCGGGCAAGGCCCGCGGCGCCGACCGGGGCAGGCGCGGGGCGGTCGGCGGCCCGCCGCCGCGGAGCGGGTGGGCCTCCGCCGCGGAGCCGGTGGGCCTCCGCCGCGGAGCCCGGCGCGCGTCTCACCCAGCGGTGCGCGCACGGGGGGCGGGTGGGGCGGCGCAAACAGCACCCCCCCCCGCCGCGGGCAGCGCCCTCCCCCGTTCACCTTCGCGGTGCGCGCACGGGGGGCGGGCAGCAAAAACAGCGACCCCCCGCCCCAGGTGAACCCTGGAACGGGGGGTCGCTGTTCAGTCAGCTAGGCAGCCGCCGAAGCGCAGCGCTTCAGCTCTGGCCGCCGGCCAGCTTCTCGCGGAGCGCGGCCAGGGCCTCGTCCGAGGCGAGCGCGCCGGAGCCCTCGTCGCTGCTGGAGGAGTACGAGCCGCCACCGGAGACCGGGGCCTCCTCGCCGGCCTCGGCGGCGGCAGCCGCGTCGGCCTCGCGGGACTTGATGACCTGGGCCTGGTGCTGCTCGAAGCGGGCCTGGGCCTCGGCGTACTGCCGCTCCCACTCCTCGCGCTGCTTCTCGAAGCCGGGCAGCCAGTCGTTCGCCTCGGGGTCGAAGCCCTCCGGGTAGATGTAGTTGCCCTGGTCGTCGTAGGACGCGGCCATGCCGTACAGGGTCGGGTCGAACTCGACCGACGCCGGGTCGGCACCGAGGGACTCGTTGGCCTGCTTCAGCGAGAGGCTGATGCGGCGGCGCTCGAGGTCGATGTCGATGACCTTGACGAAGATCTCGTCGCCGACCTGGACGACCTGCTCCGGGATCTCGACGTGGCGCTCGGCCAGCTCGGAGATGTGGACCAGGCCCTCGATGCCCTCGTCCACGCGGACGAACGCACCGAACGGAACCAGCTTGGTGACCTTACCCGGGACGACCTGCGAGATCTGGTGCGTCCGGGCGAACTGCTGCCACGGGTCCTCCTGGGTCGCCTTCAGCGACAGGGAGACGCGCTCGCGGTCCATGTCGACGTCGAGGACCTCGACGGTGACCTCCTGGCCGACCTCGACAACCTCGTTCGGGTGGTCGATGTGCTTCCAGGACAGCTCGGAGACGTGCACCAGACCGTCGACGCCGCCGAGGTCGACGAACGCACCGAAGTTGACGATCGAGGAGACGACGCCGGAGCGCACCTGGCCCTTCTGCAGGGTGGTGAGGAAGGTCTGGCGGACCTCGCTCTGGGTCTGCTCCAGCCAGGCGCGGCGGGACAGGACCACGTTGTTGCGGTTCTTGTCCAGCTCGATGATCTTCGCCTCGAGCTCCTTGCCCACGTAGGGCTGGAGGTCGCGGACGCGGCGCATCTCGACCAGCGAGGCCGGGAGGAAGCCGCGGAGGCCGATGTCGAGGATGAGACCACCCTTGACGACCTCGATGACGGTACCGGTGACGATGCCGTCCTCTTCCTTGATCTTCTCGATCGTGCCCCAGGCGCGCTCGTACTGCGCACGCTTCTTGGACAGGATGAGGCGACCCTCCTTGTCCTCCTTCTGGAGAACCAGGGCCTCGATCTCGTCGCCGACCTTGACGACCTCGTGCGGGTCAACGTCGTGCTTGATCGAGAGCTCGCGGGAGGGGATGACACCCTCGGTCTTGTAACCGATGTCGAGGAGCACCTCGTCACGGTCGACCTTCACGATGATGCCCTCGACGATGTCGCCATCGTTGAAGTACTTGATGGTCTCGTCGATCGCGGCGAGGAACGCGTCCGCGTCGCCGATGTCGTTGACCGCGACCTGCGGGGTGGTGCTGACAGAGGTGTCGGTGGGGCTCGTCATTAGGAAAAGGGCTCCGGTACGGACATGAAGTCGTAGGTAATGCCACGCGGGGGGCCCTGATCGCTCCCACCGAAAGCCGTGCAGGCCAGAAAACGGCCCACCGAAAGGACTCCCGCAAACGACAGGATCCCGGTGTCCGTCTGACGACCGTGGGGTCTTCGACAGATGCGAGCGCGACCTGCTCCGTCCGAGGCGCGCAGGCCCGCAGCGCAACTTGTAGCATACGGGGACACCCAGGCACGGTCAACGTCGAAGCCGACGAGACCGTAGAGGCCGGGACGGATCAGGCCATATCCTCCGATGGCGCACCTCGCGGTGGCTGGAGCACGGGCCCTACCCCGGATGCCACCGCCCGACCCGGTCCCCGTACGGGACCGGCTCCGCAGCAGCAGCGCTTCCGCAAGCACATAGCCTACTTGACGTCCCGCCCCGGCTCGCGCCAGGGGCCCGCCCGCCCGGGCCCGCCGCGGCCCTCCCGATGCACCAGGTGACGGATTCCCATGACCCACTCCACCCCCGGCGACGCCCCCGGCGACGCCCCCGGCGGCGCTCCCGGCGACGCCGAGCCCTTCGACTACGACCCGGCCGGGTACAACGTCCCCTCCTCCCCCGGGCAGCCGGACGAGGAGGAGGACGGCGACGAGGCGCTGCGGCGGGACGCCGGGGAGCAGGAGTCGAGCCGGGCCAGCCGGCACTGGTGGGACCGCAACGCCGACGACTACCAGGACGAGCACGGGGAGTTCCTCGGCGACGACCGGTTCACCTGGTGTCCGGAGGGCGTGGACGAGGCCGAGGCCCGGCTGCTCGGCGACCCGGCCGGGCTGAAGGGCGCGGACGTGCTGGAGATCGGCTCCGGCGCCGCGCAGTGCTCGCGCTGGCTGGCCGCGCAGGGCGCCCGCCCGGTCGCGCTGGACATCTCCCACCGGCAGCTGCAGCACTCGCGCCGGATCGACCTGGGCCGCGGCCTGGAGCCCGTCGCCGTGGTGCAGGCGGACGCGGCGGTGCTGCCGTTCGCCGACGGCTCCTTCGACCACGCCTGCTCGGCGTACGGCGCGGTGCCGTTCAGCGCCGACACCGGGCGGCTGATGCGCGAGGTGCACCGGGTGCTGCGGCCCGGCGGGCGCTGGGTGTTCTCGGTGACCCACCCGATCCGCTGGGCGTTCCCGGACGAGCCCGGGGTGGAGGGCCTGACCGCCACCTCCTCGTACTTCGACCGCACCCCGTACGTCGAGCAGGACGAACAGGGCGTCGCCACCTACGTCGAGCACCACCGCACGCTCGGCGACCGGGTGCGGGAGCTGGTCGCGGCCGGGTTCGCGCTGGTCGACCTGGTCGAGCCGGAGTGGCCGGAGGGGCTGGAGCAGGAGTGGGGCGGCTGGAGCCCGCTGCGCGGCGAGCACATCCCCGGCACCGCGATCTTCGTCGCCGTCCGGAACGGCTGAGCGCGGTGCGGGACGGGGGGACCGACCTGCCCGTCGCCGCGGTGCTCCCCGAGCTGGCCGCGGCGTTGGACGGCGACGGCGCCGCGGTGCTGTCCGCGCCGCCCGGCACCGGCAAGACCACCCTGGTGCCGCTCGCCCTGGCCGGCCTGCTCGGCGGCCCGCCCCGCCGGGTGCTGGTCGCCGAACCGCGCCGCCTCGCGGTGCGGGCCGCGGCCCGCCGGATGGCCTGGCTGCTGGAGGAGCCGGTCAGCGCCTCGGTCGGGTTCACCGTCCGCGGCGAGCGGCGGGTCGGCCCCGCCACCCGGGTCGAGGTGGTCACCACCGGCGTCCTGCTGCAGCGCCTGCAGCGCGACCCAGAACTGCCGGGCGTGGACGCGGTGGTGCTCGACGAGTGCCACGAGCGCCACCTGGACGCCGACACCGCGCTCGCCTTCCTGCTGGACGTCCGGGCCGCGCTCCGCCCCGAACTGCGCCTGCTGCTGGCCTCCGCGACCGCCGACACCGACGCCTGGGCCGAACTGCTCGGCGGCGCGCCCGTGGTGGCCGCCCGGGGCGTCTCGCACCCGGTCGAGACGGTCTGGGCCCCGCCGCCGACCGCCGTCCGGCCCCCGCACGGCACCCGGGTCGACCCGGCACTGCTCGCGCACGTCGCGGCGACGGTCCGCCGGGCGCTCGCCGAGCGGAGCGGCGACGTGCTGTGCTTCCTGCCGGGCGTCGGCGAGATCGCCCGGGTGGCCTCGCAGTTGACCGGCGTCGACGTCCTCCAGCTGCACGGGCAGGCGCCGCAGGCCGTCCAGGACGCGGCCCTGGCCGCCGGGGAGCGGCGGCGGGTGGTGCTCGCCACCTCGGTCGCCGAGTCCTCGCTGACGGTGCCGGGCGTCCGGGTCGTGGTCGACTCCGGGCTGACCAGGGAACCGCGCACCGACCACGCCCGCGGCCTGTCCGGACTGGTCACCGTCCGCACCTCGCTGGCCGCCGCCCGGCAGCGCGCCGGACGGGCCGGGCGCGAGGCCCCCGGCACCGTCTACCGCTGCTGGGCCGAGGCCGAGGACGCCCGCGCCGCCCGCTTCCCCACCCCCGAGATCGCCCTCGCCGACCTCACCTCCTTCGCCCTCCAGGCCGCCTGCTGGGGCGACCCCGGCGCCACCGGCCTCACCCTCCCCGACCCGCCGCCCGCCGGAGCGATGGCCGCCGCCCGCACCGTCCTGCGCGCCCTCGCCGCCGTCACCCCCGACGGCCGCCCCACCGACCGCGGCCGCGCCATCGCCCGCACCGGCCTGCACCCCCGCCTCGCCCGCGCCCTCCTCGACGGCGCCCCCGCCGTCGGCCCGCGCCGCGCCGCCGAACTCGTCGCCCTGCTCTCCGAAGAACCCCCGCGCGCCCTCGGCGACGACCTCGCCGAGATCCACCGCACCGTCCGCCGCTCCCCCGCCGACCCGTACACCCGCCGCTGGAAGGACGAGACCCGCCGCCTGGAACGCACCCTGACCCTCCCGGACCCGACCGGCAGCCCGGACGACCACCACGGCTCGGCGGCCGGGGCGGACGGCGACGGCGCGGGCGAGCGGCGGACCGCGCCGGACGGAGCGGACGCGACCGGCGGGGCGGGCGACGGCCACCGCGCGGCGGAACGGCAGGTCGTCGGCGCCGCGGCTGTCACCGCCGCCCGGCGCGGCGCGGCCGGTGGCGCGCGCACCGGCCGGGAGGCCGTCGCGTCCGGACTGTCCGATGCCGTCGCGGCCGGGCTGGTGGTCGGGCTGGCGCACCCGGAGCGGATCGCGCGGTCGCGGGAGGGCGCGGAGGGGGCCTACCTGATGGCGTCCGGGACGGCTGCGCAGCTGCCGCCCGGGACGCGGTTGCCGTCCGGCGGGTGGCTGGCCGTCGCGGTCGCCGACCGGCCCGCCGGGGCGCCGTCCGCGCGGGTGCTGCGGGCGGTGGCGGTGGACGAGGCGACGGCCCGGCTGGCGGCCGCGCCGCTGCTGGCGGCCCGCGAGGAGGTGCACTGGTCGGTGCGGCAGCGCGAGGTGGCCGCCCGGCGGGTGGAGGCGCTGGGGGCGATCGAGCTGGCGGCCGTGCCGCTGGCGGCGCCCGATCCGGCGCTGGTGCGGGCCGCGCTGCTGGAGGGCCTGGCACGGGAGGGCGTCTCCGCGCTGCTGAGCTGGCCCCCGGCCGCGAGCGGGCTGCGCGAGCGCCTCGCCTTCCTGCACCGGGCGGTCGGCGAGCCGTGGCCGGACGTCGCGGACGCCGCGCTGCCGCGCCTGCTGCCCTGGGCGAGCGGCCAGGCCGGGCGGCTGGACGAGCTCGCGCCGGAGCGGATCACCGTGCCCAGCGGCAGCCGGATCCGGGTCGACTACGCGTCCGACCCCGAGCGCCCCGTCCTGGCCGTCAAGCTGCAGGAGCTGTTCGGCTGGGACGCGGCCCCCGCGCTCGCCGGGGGCCGCGTCCCGCTCACCGTCCACCTGCTCTCCCCCGCGGGCCGCCCCGCCGCCGTCACCGGCGACCTCGCCGCGTTCTGGCGCACCGGCTACCCCGCCGTCCGCGCCGACCTCCGCGGCCGCTACCCCCGTCACCCCTGGCCCGAGGACCCCACCACGGCGGAACCCACCCGCCGCGCCAACCCGCGCAAGTGACGCCCCGCCCTGCCCGGTGCGCCGTCGCGGGGCACGCACGGGCGGGGCCGGGGCCGTCAGGCCCAGTGCTCCGCGAGCGCTGCCATGTCGACGTCGTCGATCCACTCGTCCGCGTAGCGCAGCACCTGCCGCCGGACGCCCTCGACCTTGAACCCGGCCTTCTCGTAGGCGCGTTGGGCCCGGGCGTTGAAGGCGTAGACGGAGAGCGAGACGCGGTTGAGGCCGAGGGCGCGGAGGGCGTGGTCGGTGAGCAGGCGGACGGCTTCGGTGCCGAGGCCGCGGTCGCGGCCGTCGGGGCCGATGGCGATGCGGAGGTTGCAGGCGCGGTTGGGTTCGTCCCACTCGTTGAGGACGACCTCGCCGACGCCGCGGCCGGTGGCGCGGTCGACGACGATCAGGTCGAGGCGGTCGGGCTGGTCGTTGCGGGTGGTGTACCAGTCGACGACGCGGTGTTCCATCGCCTCGTCCCACGCGGGGGGTTCGGGGGTGTACGCGTCGGAGGTGTAGCGGAGCACGTCCGGGTCGTTGAGCATGACGCGGAGCATGGGGAGGTCCTCCTCCGGCCGGACGGGCCGGAGGAGGACCTTCTCGCCCACCAGGGTGGGCTTGTCGGCGAAGGTGAGCATCCGGCCAGTCTGGGAGGACCGGCCGGACGCCCGCAAACCGTTTAGTGCGCCGCTCAGTACGCCGCTCAGTGCGCCGCGGCCTCCCAGTCCGCCCCGGCGCCGACCGAGACGTCGAGCGGGGCGCGCAGCGGGTACGCGCCGGCCATCTGCTCGCGGACGAGCGCCTCGACCTGCTCGCGCTCGCCGGGGGCGACCTCCAGGACGATTTCGTCGTGCACCTGGAGCAGCATCCGGGTGCGCAGGCCCGCGGCGCGCAGGGCTTCGTCGACCCGGAGCATGGCGATCTTGACGATGTCGGCGGCGGAGCCCTGGATGGGGGCGTTGAGGGCCATCCGTTCGGCCATCTCGCGGCGCTGCCGGTTGTCGCTGGTGAGGTCGGGCAGGTAGCGGCGGCGGCCGAGCAGCGTCTCGGTGTAGCCGACGGCGCGGGCCTCCTCGACGACGTCGTGCAGGTAGTCGCGGACGCCGCCGAAGCGCTCGAAGTAGGTGTCCATCAGGCCCTGGGCCTCGGCGGGCTTGATGCCGAGCTGCTGGGAGAGGCCGTACGCGGAGAGGCCGTAGGCGAGGCCGTAGGACATGGCCTTGATCTTGCGGCGCATCTCGGCGTCGACGTCGCCGGGGGCGACGGCGAAGACCTGGGAGGCGACGGTGGTGTGCAGGTCCTCGCCGCTGGTGAAGGCCTCGATCAGGGCCGCGTCCTCGGAGAGGTGGGCCATGATGCGCAGTTCGATCTGCGAGTAGTCGGCGGTGAGCAGCGTCTCGTAGCCCTGGCCGACCACGAAGGCGCGGCGGATGGCGCGACCCTCCTCGGTGCGGACGGGGATGTTCTGCAGGTTCGGGTCCTGGGAGGAGAGGCGGCCGGTGGCGGCGACCATCTGGTTGAAGGTGGTGTGGATCCGGCCCTGCGGGGAGACGGTCTTGAGCAGGCCCTCGACGGTGGTGCGGAGCTTGGCCTGGTCGCGGTGGCGGAGCAGGATGACCGGGAGCTCGTTGGTGGTCTGGGTGGCGAGCCAGGTGAGGGCGTCGGCGTCGGTGGTGTACCCGGTCTTGATCTTCTTGGTCTTCGGCAGGCCGAGGTCGCCGAACAGGACCTCCTGGAGCTGCTTGGGCGAGCCGAGGTTGAACTCGCGGCCGGCCGCGGCGTGCGCCTCCTCGACGCAGCGCTGGATCTCGACGGCGAACTGGGCCTCCAGGCCCTGCAGCCACTCGCGGTCGGCGGCGATGCCGTGGCGTTCCATCCGGGCGAGGAGTTCGGCGATCGGCAGTTCCATGTCGTGGAACAGTTCGACCGCGCCGACCTCGGCGAGCCGGGCGTCGAACAGGACGGCGAGGTCGTGGACGGCGCGGGCCTCGGTCATCAGGGCCTGGGCGCCGGCCGTCGGGTCGGGCTCGTCGGAGTCGAAGCTGAGCTGGCCGGTCTCGGCCTGGGCGGCGGGGGCGAGCGAGCGGCCGAGGTACTCCTCGGCGAGGACGTCGAGGGTGAAGGCGCGGCGGCCGGGCTTCTCCAGGTAGGCGGCGAGCGCGGTGTCGGCGGTGACGCCGGCGAACTGCCAGCCCTGCTCGGCGAAGGCCCGCATGACCTGCTTGGCGATGTGCAGGGCCTTGGGGCGCTTGGGGTCGGCGAGCCAGGCGGTGAGGGCGCGGTCGTCGTCCTCGGCGAGCGCGGCCGGGTCGAACCAGGCGGCGGCGGTACCGGTGGCGAGGGCGATCTGGTCGACCTTGCCGCTGCCCAGGGCCCAGGTGTAGTCGGCGGCGAGCGCGGTGCGGGCGTCCTCGCCGGTGTGCTGCTCCAGCCAGGCGGCGAGCGCGCCGGGCCCGGTGAGCAGGTCGCCGTCGACGGCGGGCCCGGCGGGGACCTCGACGGCGGCGGCGCCCTCGGCCCCGGCCGGGTCGATCCCGGCGATCCGGTCGCGGAAGTTGGGGTTGCGGAACTCCAGCGCCTCCATCAGCCGGGCGACCTCGTCCTTGTCGAACGGGGCGCGCTCCAACTGGGGGACGCCGAGCGGGAGTTCGACGTCCCGTACCAGCTCGGTGAGGAAGCGGTTGCGCTTGACGGCGTCGAGGTGCTCGCGGAGCTTCTCGCCGACCTTGCCCTTGACCTCGTCGGCCCGCTCGACCAGTTCGGCGAAGGAGCCGAACTGGTTGACCCACTTCGCGGCGGTCTTCTCGCCGACGCCGGGGATGCCGGGCAGGTTGTCGGACGGGTCGCCGCGCAGGGCCGCGAGGTCCGGGTACTGGTCGGGGCGGACGCCGTACTTCTCGGCGACCTTCTCCGGGGTGTAGCGCGTCAACTCGGAGACGCCCTTGGTGGGGTAGAGCACGGTGACGTGCTCGTTGACGAGCTGGAGGGAGTCCCGGTCGCCGGTGACGACCAGCACCTCGAAGCCCTCGGCCGCGGCGGCGGTGGCCAGGGTGGCGATGACGTCGTCGGCCTCGAAGCCCTCGGCGGTGATCCGGGGCACCCGCATGGCGTCGAGCAGTTCGCCGATCAGCGGGATCTGGCTGCGGAACTCGTCCGGCGTGGCGGAGCGGTTGGCCTTGTACTCGGGGTACTCGACGGACCGGAAGGTCTGCCGGGAGAGGTCGAAGGCCACCGCGAGGTGGGTGGGCCGCTCGTCGCGCACCGTGTTGGCCAGCATGGAGGCGAAACCGTAGACGGCGTTGGTGTGCTGGCCGGTGGCGGTGGAGAAGTTCTCCACCGGCAGGGCGAAGAAGGCCCGGTAGGCCATCGAATGCCCGTCCAGCAGCATCAGCCGGGGCCGTCCGGCCGCACTCTTACCCGCACCCTGTGTCGCCACGTCACGTCCCGTTCCTGCCGGTTGCACTGCCTCCCCTGATCCTAGGGCGTGGGACGGACATCTCCGGCGCGGCGCGGAGCGCCTCCCTACTGGCGGGTAGACAGTCGTACGATCGACGCGCAACGAAGCGAAACCGGAAGCAGGGAGCACCATGACCGACGCGGCGCCCGTACTGAAAGTGCCCCAGGACGTGCTGGACCACTTCGCCAAGCTCGGGGTGAGCCCGGAGACCTTCTCCGGCGGCCACCTGGGCGAGAAGCTGGGCATCACCATCGTCGAGGCCTCCCCGGACCGGGTGGTCGGGACGATGCCGGTGGAGGGCAACCAGCAGCCGTACGGACTGCTGCACGGCGGGGCGTCGGCGGCGCTGGCCGAGACGCTGGGCTCGATCGGGGCGATGCTGCACGCCGGGCCCGGCCGCTACGCGGTCGGCGTGGACCTGAACGCGACGCACCACCGCTCGGCGACCTCCGGGCTGGTGACGGGCGTGGCGACGGCGGTGTTCAAGGGGCGCACCGCGGCGACGTACGAGATCGCGGTGACGGACGACACCGGCCGCCGGATCACCTCCTGCCGGCTGACCTGCATGCTGCGCGACCTGTAGCGGCCGCCCGGGCGGGCGGGGCGGGCGGTCCGGCGGGGCGCGGGGCACGGGG
>NZ_JNYE01000006.1 GCF_000717185.1 Kitasatospora phosalacinea
AGTTCCCGGGCCCCTGACGTGCATGCCCGTGTGCCCGACAGTTCCCGGGCCCCTGACGTGCATGCCCGTGTGCCCGACAGTTCCCGGGCCCCTGATGTGCGCACCCCTTACGCGCCCTGCAGCGCCAGCCGCGCGTACGCCCGCACGTCCGCGTCCCCGTCCGCCAGCCGCTCCCGCAGCGCCGCGGTGACGCCCGCCTCCGCGATCCCCGCCGCCATCGCCCGGACCGCGGCCTTGCGGACGTCCGCGTTCCCGTCCGCCGCCAGCGGGACGAGCGCGTCCCAGCGTCCGGCCGCGCCCAGCACGCCCGCGGCGGCCTTCCGGACCTGCCAGGCCGCGTCCGGGCGCTCCGCGAGTTCCGCGAGCGCTCCGCCCAGCCCCGCCGCCGCGGTGAACGCCCCCGCCCGCACCAGCGGGTCCGGGTCCCCGGCCAGGGCCGCCAGCACCTGCGCCGAGGCGGCGTCGCCGATCACCCCCAGCCCTTCGCCGACGGCGACCCGCACCTCCCGGGCGGTGTCCGCCGCCCCGGCGGCCAGCGCGTCCGCCGCGTCCAGCGAGACCAGCCCGCGGACGGCCTGCAGCCGCACCGGGACCTCCCGGTCCCGCAGGGCGGCCGCGAACAGCGGTACCGACCCGCCGCGCAGCACCCGGGCGAGTTCCAGGGCGCCCGCCCGCACCACCGGGTCGGCGGAGTCGGCCGCGCCGGCCAGGGCGGGCCCCAGCGCGGGGTCGAGCACCTCCACGAGTTCGCGCAGGCCCGCGACGGCCGCGCCGCGGACCCGCCCGTCCGGGTCGCCGAGCGCGGCGACCAGCGCGCGGCCGGTGCCGTCGGGGGTGTGTTCGGTGAGCGCGGCGACGGCGGCCAGGCGGACGTCCGGGTCGCGGTCGGTCAGGTAGTCGATGACCTCCGCTCCCTCCGCCCGCAGCACCTCCAGTACCCGTCCCTGCTCGCCTTCCTGCTCGCTCTCCTGCTCGCCTTCCTGCGGCTTCGCGACGCCCGCCGTCCCCGTCCCGCCCGCTGCGCCCGGGGCCGTCCCGGTGCGTCCGACGGCCATCGCCTCGACGGTGCCGAGCAGTTCGACCTCCCCGGCGGGGGGCTCCAGGCCGTCGACCGGGACGAGGTAGGGCGCGACCGGCCGGGTCAGGAACTCCATCGCGCCGTCGGCCCGCTTGCGCAGGTTGAGGTGCCGGAACCAGCGGGTGTCGTCCTGCGCGGGCCGGTCCAGGCGCTGGTGGTAGAGGCCCCAGCGGGACTCCTCCCGGGCGAGCGAGGCGCGCGCCGCCATCTCGGCGCAGTCCCGGATGAAGTCGACCTCGACCGCGCGCATGAGCTCGTGCGGGGTGCGGGCGCCGATCGCGGCGACCTCGCCGCGCATCCGCTCGAAGTGGTCGAGCGCGACGGAGAGCCGGGCGCCGGTCTTCGGCGGGGCGACGTAGTCGTTGACGAAGCGCCGCAGCTTGTACTCGACCTGCTGCTGCGGCGGCCCGTCGGGGCGCTCCAGCGCCCGGTAGACCAGCCGGTGCGCCTCGGCGACCTGCTCCTTCGGCAACTGCGCCCGCTCGGACGGGAGTTGCGAGGCCGCGTGGGTCCCGGCCAGCTCGCCGAAGACGAACGCCCCGATCATGTAGTTGTGCGGGACGCAGGCCAGGTCACCGGCCGCGTACAGCCCGGGCACCGTGGTCGCGGCGTTCTCGTCCACCCAGACGCCGCTGGCGCTGTGGCCGCCGCACAGGCCGATCTCGGAGATGTGCATCTCGACGTCGTGGGTGCGGTAGTCGTGGCCGCGCCCGGCGTGGAAGGTGCCCCGGCTGGGGCGTTCGGTGGTGTGCAGGATCGACTCCAGGGCCTGCACGGTCTCCTCCGGCAGGTGGGTGGTCCGCAGGTACACCGGGCCGCGCTCGGAGGCGAGTTCGACCGCGAACTCGGCCATCATCTGCCCCGACCAGTAGTCGGAGTCGACGAAGCGCTCGCCGTGCCGGTTGACCTGGTAGCCGCCGAACGGGTTGGCGACGTACGCGCAGGCGGGGCCGTTGTAGTCCTTGATCAGCGGGTTGACCTGGAAGCACTCGATGCCGGAGAGCTCCGCGCCCGCGTGGTACGCCATCGCGTAGCCGTCCCCGGCGTTGGTCGGGTTCTCGTAGGTGCCGTACAGGTAGCCGCTGGCGGGCAGCCCGAGCCGTCCGCACGGCCCGGTGGCCAGCACCACGGCCCCGGCCGAGACCAGCACGAACTCGCCGCTGCGGGTGTCGAACCCGGCCGCGCCGACCGCCCGCCCGCCCTCGGTGAGCACCCGCACCGGCATCACCCGGTTCTCGATGGTGACCCTCTCGCGCATCCGGCGCTCGCGCAGGACGCGGTACAGCACCTTCTTGACGTCCTTGCCCTCGGGCATCGGCAGCACGTACGAGCCGGAGCGGTGCACCTGCCGGACCGCGTACTCGCCGTGCTCGTCCTTCTCGAACTTGACGCCGTAGCGCTCCAGCCGCTGCACCATGGCGAAGCCGCGCCGGGCGGTCTGCCGGACGGTGGCCTGGTTGACGATGCCGTCGTTGGCGCGGGTGATCTCGGCGACGTACGCGTCCGGGTCGGCCCGGCCGGGGACGATCGCGTTGTTGACGCCGTCCATGCCCATCGCGAGCGCCCCGGAGTGCCGCACGTGCGCCTTCTCCAGCAGCAGGACGCGCGCTCCGGCCTCGGCGGCGGCGATCGCGGCCATCGACCCGGCGGTGCCGCCGCCGACCACCAGGACGTCGCACTCCAGTCGGCGCGCCTCGCTGATCTCGGGTGTGCGCATCTGCGGTGCCTCTCAAGTGTGTTCAGGTGCGTTCAGGTGTACTGGGCGAGCAGCAGCGCGCGCAGCGCGCTCCGGTCGGCCGAGGGGTCGCGCGGCGCGGGCACCTCGTGCAGGGCGGCCAGCGTGCCGCCGGACAGCACGGCGACCCGGTCGCCGAGCAGCAGCGCCTCGTCCACGTCGTGGGTGACGAAGACGACCGTGCAGCGCTCCTTCTGCCAGACGGCGAGCAGGAGTTGCTGCATCGCGGCGCGGGTCTGCGGGTCGAGCGCGCCGAACGGCTCGTCCATCAGCACGGCCCGCGGCGCACCGGCCAACGCCCTCGCCAGCTGGACGCGTTGGCGCTGCCCGCCGGACAACTCCCTCGGCAGCCGCTCGCCGTGGTCGTCCAGGCCGACCCGGCCCAGCCAGTCGGCGACCGGGGCGCGCCGCTCGGCGCGCTTCAACCCGGCGATGGCCAGCGGAAGTTCGACGTTGCGGCGGACGGTGCGCCAGGGCAGCAGCCCGTCCTCCTGGAAGACCAGCGCCCGGTCGGCGCCGGGTCCGGTCAACGGCCGTCCGTCGGCCAGCAGTTCGCCGCCGGTGGGCCGCAGCAGCCCGGCCAGCGCCCGCAGCAGGGTCGACTTGCCGCAGCCGGACGGGCCGAGCACCGTCAGCACCTCGCCCGGCGCGACGTCCAACTCGACGCCCCGCAGGACCGGTTGCCCCGGGTGGCCGACGCTCAGGCCGCGCGCGGTCAGTCGCAGGCTCATGCCCGCACCCCCGCAGGAGCCGGCGCGGGCAGCCAGCGGGTGAGCCGCCGCCCGAGCAGTTCGACCGCGCCGGAGGTGGCCCAGCCGAGCAGCCCGATGGTGGCCATCCCGACGAACACCCCCGGGTAGTCGAGCACGGTGTACGCGGACCAGGTGCGGTAGCCGACGCCGTACTGGCCGGAGACCATCTCGGCGGAGATCACGCAGATCCAGGAGACGCCCAGGCCGACCGACAGCCCGCCGACCACCCCGGGCAGCGCGCCCGGCAGCACCACGCCGAACAGCACCCGGCCCGTTCCGCCGCCCATCGTGCGCACCGCCTCCTCCCAGCGCGGCGGCACCGCCCGCACCGCGTGCCGGGTGGCCACCGTGACCGGGAAGAACGCGGCGGCGCAGGTGATGAACACGATGCCCTGCTCGTTCTCCGGGAACAGCATGATCGCGACCGGGACGAGCGCGATCGCCGGGATCGGCCGGACCAGCTCCAGCACCGGGCCGATCAGGTCGGCGGCGGTGCGCGAGCGGGCGGTCAGCACCCCGGCGGTGACGCCGAGCAGCGCGGCCAGCGCGAAGCCGGTGGAGATCCGCCGCAGGCTGTCGGCCAGGTCCTGCCAGTACACGGCGGTGCCGAGCTGCACCTTCAGCGCGTCGGCGACCTCCAGCACGGTCGGCAGGTGGTCGAAGCGCACCCAGGCCTGCACCTTCCAGGCGGTGAGCGCCTGCCACAGCCCCAGGAAGCCGAGCAGCGCCGCCGCCCGCAGCAGCCTGCGCCGCGCGGTCACGAGGCGTCCAGCGCTTGCTGGTAGGTCAGCCGGACGGCGGACGGGTGGGCGGCCAGGTAGGCCCCGGCGCCGTCCTCGGTGGTGAAGGGCTTGAACGCGTCGCCGTCCCGGACCCACCAGTCCTGGTCGGCGAACCAGCGGGTGCCGGTGGCCGCGTCGGGCACGTAGGCGGCCCGCAGCTTGCCGGTGCCCGAAGCCGCACCGGCCTTCACGGCCCTGAGCAGGCAGGTCGGGTCGGCGGCCGGACGGGTGGACTGCTCGCCCTCGTACCAGAGCTCCCCGGCCAGCGCGGGGTCGGTGACGGGCCGGTCGCAGACCGCGTCGGTGCCGGTGATCCGGGCGGGTTCGCCGTCGGTGACGCCGGAGTCCCTCAGGTAGGACGGGTCGGTGAAGCGGTCCAGGTCGAGCGCCTTGAGCACGCCGACCGAGGCCAGGAACGGGACGTCCGCGCGCATCGCGTCCAGCAGCCGCGGGTCGAGGGCGGTGGCGAAGGTGGCGACGCCGTTGGGCCCGTTGTACAGGTACACCACCTCGGGCGGCAGGCCGGTGGCCTCGGCGACGGCCTGCGCGGCGGCCAGCGGGTGCTGGTTGAGGTCGCGGGTGGCGGCGTCCTGGGCGCGCAGGAAGGCCCGGACGACGTCGGGGTGCGCGGTGCCGAACTTCTGCCGCACCACCACGCCGTGCAGGGTAGGCCGGCCGAGCGCCGCGCCGTCGTACAGCAGCCGCCCGTCCCCGGCGAACACCACCGCGGCCGGCCAGGCCACGAACTGGGCCAGCGCGTCCACGCCGTGCGCCTTCAGGGCGGAGGCGCCGACGGCCGGCTGCTGGTTCTGCTTCTGGATGTCGGACTCGGCGACCCCGGCCTTCGCCAGGGCCTGCACCAGGGTGCCGTCGGAGGCCGAACCGACCGAGCTGGAGACCTTCTTGCCCTTCAGGTCGGCCAGCGTGTGCGCGGGCGAGTCCTTCGGCACCACCACGGAGTTGAGCGCGCCGAGCAGGTTGTAGCCGGTCACCGAGACCAGCCGGGTGCCGGGCCCGCCGGCCGCCTGGGCCCGGGAGCCGTTGATCAGCAGCGGGTAGTCGCCCATCGAACCGATGTCGATCTTGTCGGCGAGCATCTGCGCGGTGATCGGCGCGCCCGCGTCGTAGTCCTGCCAGACCACCTCGTAGTGCCGGCCGTCCTGCCTCCCCAGCTCGGCGAGCTGCTGCTCGAAGTAGCCGCGGGCCCGCAGCAGCGTCCCGGCGGTGACGGTGTTGATGGTCTTCGACTGGTAGCCGACCACCACCTCGACGGTCTTCGGGTCGCCCCCCGAGGAGTACCCGGCGGCCCCCGCGAGCAGCGCCGAGACCGCCGCCAGCACACCCAACTTCCTTACTGCACGAGACATGTGACGCATCCTCAACGAATCAGGTAGGGCATGTTGACGGTGACCGCCCCGGTGGGGCAGCGGGCGGCACAGGGGCCGCAGTACCAGCACTCGTCCACGTGCATGTACGCGGTGCCGTCCTGCTCGTCGATCGCCAGCGAGTCCAGCGGGCACATGTCGACGCACAGGGTGCAGCCGGCGATGCACAGCGAGGCGTCGATGGTCACGGGCACGTCGGTGCGGTGGTCGGCGAGCGCCATCGGTCCAACTCCAGGGTGAGGAAGGCGATTTCGGGGTGAGAAAGGTCAGGACAGGTCGCGCAGCAGGCGGCCGCGCATGGCCAGCCGGTCGCCGCGGAAGCGCACGTACTCCAGGTCCACCGGCCGTCCGTCGGCCAGCGTGGTGAGCCGCTCCAGCATCAACAGGGCCGCACCGCGCGGAACTTCGAGCACGGCGGCGGAGTGCGCGTCGGCGTTGACGGCCTCCAGGGTGATGTCCGCGGAGCCCAGCGGCTGCCCGGCGGCCTCCTCGATCAGCCGGAACACGTCCCGGTGGGCGAGGTCGGCGGGCGCCAGCAGCGCGCCGATGTCCGGCGCCAGGTAGGTCAGGTCCAGCGACAGCGGCAGCCCGTTCAGACGGCGCAGCCGCTCCACGTACACCACGTCCGCCCCGTCCGGCAGGCCGAACCGGCGGGCCACCGCCCCCGGCGCCCGGACCGGGCCGAACGAGCGGACCTCGTTGACCACCTCGCCGTGCTCGTGCAGGGTCTCGGCCAGGCCCTCCAGCCGGTTCAGCCCGTGCGGCACCTTCTCGGCCGCCACCAGCGTCCCCGACCCCGGCACCCGGCGCACCAGGCCCTCCCCGCGCAGCAGGTCCAGCGCCTGCCGCACGGTGTTCCGGGAGGCCCCGAACTCCTGCGCCAGTGCGTCCTCGTGCGGCAGCGGCCCCGTCCCGAACGCCTCGCTCAGCACCTGCTGCCGCAGCACGTCCGCGACCTGCCGGGCCCGGTCGGCCCGCGGCCGCCTGGCCGCGCCACTGCTCCGGCTGCGAACGGTGTTCTCGCTGGTCATCGGGTCTGCTCCGGCCCTCGGCTGCGCTGTCGGCGGCAACCCTAGGGCCGGGGCGCCCCGGTTTTCGTTGCCGCACCATTACGCCACCTGACGGCCCGTCGGAACCGCCCCCCACCTGCGCGGACGCCCTCCCCGCCGGATGAACCGCCACCCGCCGCGCCGATGCGCGATCCTGGAGGGGAGGAGCCACGAGAAGAGCCACCACGAGCGGAACGGGGAACACGATGATCGGCACACTGCAGTGCGTGGTGCTGGACTGCCACTACCCGGCGGGCCTGGCCCAGTTCTACGCGGCCCTGCTCGGCGGCGAGGTGGACCGCCCCGACCCGCGCTGGACGCTGGACGAGGACTGGTCCACCGTCCACCTGCCCGACGGCCGGGTGCTCGGCTTCCAGCGGGCCGAGGACTACCGCCCGCCGATCTGGCCCGACCCGGCCCACCCGCAGCAGTTCCACCTGGACGTCGAGGTCGAGGACTACGCCGCCGCCGAGGCCGCGGTGGTCGCCCTCGGCGCCGAGCCCAGGGCCCGCCACGACAGGTGGGGGGTCTTCACCGACCCGGCCGGCCACCCGTTCTGCCTGGTCCCGCGGCACTCCGCCTGATCACGCCAGCGACAGCGCGTCCCCGACCCGCAGCAGGCCCGGCCGGGCCACCGTGGCCAGCGCGGCCAGCTCGGTGCTCCGCTCGTGCGCGATCGTCTTCAGGATCTCCGGCGCGTGCGGCAGCCCGGGCTGCGCCGCCCCCACCATCGCGCACCGCACGCTGGCCCGGACGAACGCCAGCCGCACCCCGCCCTTCACCCGGCCCTCCCGGCCGGACCAGCCGTCCTCGGCGAACGGCGGCGTCCCCGGCGGGGTGCGCAGCAGCACGTTCGGCCGGAACCGGCGCTCGTCCACCACCGTCGTGGGCACCGCCCGCGCCATCCAGTCCAGGGTGGCGGTGGTCAGCACGCTGACCGGCAGCTCGTCGAAGTGCGAGACGGCGTCCTCGCGGGCCAGGCCGACGTCCTCCTGCTCCAGGTAGGCGCGCAGGAAGGCGTCCGGGTCCGGCACCGGCATGCCCAGCGGGTCGAACAGCTCGGGGCCGTCGATCCGGGTGCCCAGCCGGGCGCTCAGCCGCAGCAGGCCGTCCATCCGGCGGAAGCGCCGGGTGTTCTTCCCCGACCCCAGCTTCCCGGCCCCGTCGCGCACCGCGTACAGGCGGTCGCCGACCAGGCCGCGCTCCTCGACCGCGACGGAGTCGAGCAACTCGCCGCCCGTGGACTTCACGGGGTAGCGCCACAAGCGCTCGACCACACCGACGATCTCAGGCATGGCGGGAGCCTAGCGGTGCGCTCCCGGGATGGTCTAGACCAAGTCGTGGAGCCGACCCGCCCGTTGGCGCCCCGCCGGCCCTCGCCGCGCTCGGCCGCCCGCGCTCGGCGTCCCGCGCTCAGCCGATCCGCGCCACCGCCCGCACCGGCGCCCCGTCCGCCGCCGTCAGCCGCAGCGGGAACAGCGACACCTCCACCGGCACCCCCGCCGCCTGCGCCGCCAGCAGCGCCGACAGGTCCGTCAGGTTCTCCGCGATCACCCCGCCGCCCTCCGGCCCCAGCAGCACCCGGTGCGCGGCCAGCGTCGCCTGCTCCGGCTCGGGGTCGTGCTCGTCCGCCAACTCGGCCAGCAGACTGGCCACTTCGGGATCGGACGGCCCCGGGTCCGGGGTCGGGTCCACCGAGAGCGCGTCGATGCCCACCGTCCGGACCCCGGCCGCGACGACGGCCGCCGCCGCCTCCGCGGTCAGGTAGGGGTGCGCGAAGTAGCGGTCCGTCCCCCAGTACCGCGGCCACCCCGTCGCCAGCAGCAGCACCGTCCCGGGCCCGGAGAGCGCCAGCGCGTCCGCCAGGTGCGCCGCCGTGATCTCCCCGCGGGCCGGCAGCCCCCGCAGGTCCACCACCACCGCGGGCCCGGTGAACAGCTCCAGCGGCAGCCCGTCCAGGGTCGGCCACCGCACGTCCAGGTGGTAGGGGGCGTCCACGTGCGTCCCGGTCTGCGACCCCAGGTGCACCGCCAGCACGTTCACCCCCTCGCCCTCCACCGTCAGCGCCGCCCGCAACTCCACGCCCGGGTCCCCCGGGTACACCGGCATCCCGGACACCACCGGATGCGTCAGGTCCACCAACTCCGCTGCCATGCCCCCATTCTGTCCCCGAGGGGAAGAGGAGGGCGCGTATTCAGGGGCCCGGGGAACTGTCGGCAGACGAGCATGCACCACCAGGGGCCCGCCGTTCCCCGAGCCCCTGGACGCGCCCCCTCCTCCCCGACAATGGACCCATGAGCCCCACCCGCACCCCCTGGGTCGTCGGCGTCTCCGGCGCCAGCGGCACCCCCTACGCCGCCTCCGTGATCCGCGCGCTGCTGGACGCCGGGGAGGCCGTCGACCTGATCGTCAGCCGGGCGGCGCGGCTGACCGTCCTGGACGAGACCGGCATCTCCTTCCGCGACGCGCACTGGCGCACCGACCTGGCCGCCTGGCTCGGCACCGGCGAGGACGCGCTGCACGACGTCCGGTACTGGCCCGCGGGCGACTTCGCCGCGGGCCCGTCCTCCGGCTCGTACCCGGCCAAGGGCATGCTGGTCGTCCCGGCGACCACCGGCGCCGCGGCCGGCATCGCGCTCGGCCTGTCCAAGGACCTGCTGCAGCGCACCGCCTCGGTCACCCTCAAGGAGCGCCGCCCGCTGGTCCTGTGCCTGCGCGAGACCCCGCTGACCGGCACCACGCTGCGCCACCTGGTGGCCCTCGACGAGCAGGGCGCGGTCGTCCTCCCGGCGTCCCCGGGCTTCTACGCGGGCGGCTCGACCGCCCGCGAACTGGTCGACTTCGTGGCGGGCCGGGTGCTGGACGCCGTCGCCGTCCCGCACGCGCTGTACCGCCGCTGGTCGGGCACCCTCGGCGAGGCCGCGAGCACCCCGGAACGAAGTCCGGAAACCGCCCCGCGCCGGGGTGAGTGAGCGGGCACGCTACGGGAGAGTATGTTCTCTGGGATACCCGGGTTGATCGGCGCGCAGCGCCTTGGATTCCGGATAACGATCTGTGGTTCTGGTGAGGTTCGGAAGGACGCGGCAGGCAATGGACTCTGTGGACAGACAGCTCATCCAGGCACTCCGGGAGAACGGCCGCGCCTCGTACGCCGAGCTGGGCCGCCTGGTGGGCCTGTCCGGGCCGAGCGTGACGGACCGGATCAACCGCCTGGAGCAGGCGGGCGTGATCACCGGCTACCGGGCGACGGTCAACCCGGCGACGCTCGGCTACGGCGTGACGGCGCTGATCGGCCTCCAGCTCACCGACGCGGCCGACCACGACGACGTCTCGCACCGGCTGAAGGACCTCCCGGAGGTGGAGGACTGCTGGTTCATCGCGGGCGACGACTCGTACATGCTGAAGGTCCGGGTGCCGGACGTGGAGGGCCTGGAGTCGGTGGTCAAGCGGCTCTCCGGTACCAAGGGGGTGGCCCGCACCCGCACCACGGTGGTGCTGTCCACCAAGTGGGAGAACCGGGTCAGCGAACTCCCGCTCCACCCCGCCGAGTAGGCCCCGCCACCCCACGGAGGAACCCCGTCATGTCCCTGGTCGACCTGGAGGACCTGCGCGCCGCCCAGCGCCGGATCGCCGGCACCGCGGTGCGCACCCCGCTGCTGCCCTGCCCGTGGGCGGCGGACGGCGGGCGGCGGCTCTGGCTGAAGCCGGAGAGCCTCCAGCCGACCGGGGCGTTCAAGATCCGCGGGGCGATGAACCGGCTGGCCGCGCTCACCGACGAGGAGCGGGCCAGGGGAGTGGTGGCCCAGTCCAGCGGCAACCACGCCCAGGCGGTGGCGTACGCGGCGCAGCGGCTCGGCATCAAGGCGGTGATCGTGATGCCCGACACCTCGCCCGCCGTGAAGGTCGAGAACACCCGCGCGTTCGGCGCCGAGGTGGTGATCGTGACCGCCGAGGAGCGCGACACCGTCCCGGCCGAGCTGGCCGCCGCGCACGGCTACGTCTGGGTGCCGCCGTACGACGACCCGTACGTCGTGGCGGGCCAGGGCACCGTCGGCCTGGAGATCGCCGAGGACGCCCCGGACGAGCTGGACACCGTGCTGGTACCGGTCTCCGGCGGCGGCCTGATCTCCGGGACGGCCGCGGCGCTCAAGCTGGCCTGCCCGGGCGTCCGGGTGGTCGGCGTGGAGCCGGAACTCGCGGCGGACGCCCAGCAGAGCCTGCGCTCGGGCGTGCGCACCGCCTGGCCGGTCGCCGACACCTACCGGACGATCGCGGACGGCCTGCGCACCCCGTCGGTGGGCGTGCTGCCGTTCGAGCACATCACCGCCTACGTGGACGACATCGTCACCGTCTCCGAGGACGAGATCCGGGCCACCGTCGCCCTGCTGGCCCGCCGCGGCCGCCTGGTCGCCGAGCCCTCCGGCGCGGTCGCCCCGGCCGCGTACTTCCACCGGGCCGGGGAGCTGGGCGGAAGGGTGTTCGCGGCGGTCGTCAGCGGCGGCAACCTCGACCCCGCCCTGCTGGCCGGTCTGCTGGCTACCTAGGCGTAGTCTCGGTCCCGGCAACGAATCGAAGTCGCAAGGAGGCGGAGCGCCGCATGGACGCAGGGCTCAAGCGCGAGCTGGAGGCGAAGGTCTACGCCGGTGAGCGGCTGACCCGCGAGGACGGGATCGCGCTCTACGCGAGCGACGACCTGGCCTGGCTGGGCGGGCTGGCGCACCACGTGCGGACGCAGAAGAACGGCGACGTCGTCCACTTCAACGTCAACCGCCACCTGAACATGACCAACGTCTGCAGCGCCTCCTGCGCGTACTGCTCGTTCCAGCGCAAGCCGGGCGAGAAGGACGCGTACACGATGCGGATCGAGGAGGCCGTCCGGCTCGCCAAGGCGATGGAGTCGGAGTCGCTGACCGAGCTGCACATCGTCAACGGCCTGCACCCGACCCTGCCGTGGCGCTACTACCCGCGCTCCCTCAGGGAGCTGAAGGCCGCGCTGCCGAACGTCTCGCTGAAGGCGTTCACCGCCACCGAGATCCACTGGTTCGAGCGGATCAGCGGCCTGAGCGCGAGCGAGATCCTGGACGAGCTGATCGACGCCGGCCTGGAGTCGCTGACCGGCGGCGGCGCGGAGATCTTCGACTGGGAGGTCCGCCAGCACATCGTCGACCACGACACCCACTGGGAGGACTGGTCGCGGATCCACCGCCTGGCGCACGAGAAGGGCCTCAGGACCCCGGCCACCATGCTGTACGGCCACATCGAGGAGCCCCGCCACCGGGTCGACCACGTGCTGCGGCTGCGCGAGCTGCAGGACGAGACCGGCGGCTTCCAGGTCTTCATCCCGCTGCGCTACCAGCACGACTTCCACGACTCCAAGGACGGCAAGGTCCGCAACCGCCTGATGGCGCGCACCGAGATGGCCACCGGCGCCGAGGCGCTGAAGACCTTCGCGGTGTCCCGCCTGCTGTTCGACAACGTCCCGCACGTCAAGGTGTTCTGGGTGATGCACGGCGTCACCACCGCCCAGCTGGCCCTCAGCCACGGCGCGGACGACATGGACGGCTCGGTGGTCGAGTACAAGATCACCCACGACGCGGACAACTTCGGCACCCCCAACAAGCTGGGCCGCGACGACCTGCTCGGCCTGATCCGGGACGCGGGCTTCCGCCCGGTCGAGCGCAACACCCGCTACGAGGTCATCCGCGAGTACGACGGCCCGGACCTCGCGCGCCGGGAGACCCCGCAGGCGATGCGCCTCTGACGTCCCGCCACGTCGCGCAGCGCGCCCGGTGACCGGTTTCCGGCCACCGGGCGCGCTGCGTTTCCCCGGGGGCGCACGGGGTGAAGACGCACTACCGGGGCAGTCGACAGCGGGAAGAAACGTTTCCTGAGCGCGTATGCTCACAGGCTCATCACACGGCCCGGGTTCCGTCGCGTCCCCGAGGTCTGGGAGGATCGTTCGCATGTCCGGTTCCCATCGCGCCGCCTCGCCCCGCCGCCCGGCCTCCGCGCCGACCGACCGGAGCGAGGCCGAGCAGTCCCAGGGCCGAGCCGCCACCCGCCGCAGCCGCCGCAAGGCGAGGCCGCGCCGCGTCCGCAAGCTCACCGTCGGCACCGCCACCCTGCTGGCCCTCGCGGCCGGCTGGTTCGCCGTCGGGCCGGGCCGGGACTTCCAGGCGAGCACCGCCAGCGCGGCCCCCGACCACGAGCCCGAGGTCGTGCCGATGCAGGCCGCCGACGCCGGACAGCACACCGAGGCCCCCGCCGCGGACCGCTCCGACCGGGAGCGGATCACCAGCATCCCGGGCATCGGCGCCTCCTGGATGGCCCGGGTGCCCGCCGACACCCGCCAGCTGCTGGTCGCCAGCGGCCAGGGCAAGGACTCCTCGGACAACACCGTCACGCTGTGGACCCGCGACGCCGACGGCAGCTGGCAGGCCGGCCAGGCCTGGCCCGCCCACAACGCCTACAAGGGCTGGACCGCCGACCACCGCTCCGGCGACCTGCGCAGCCCGATCGGCCTGTTCTCGCTCACCGACGCGGGCGGCCGCAAGGCCGACCCCGGCTCCAAGCTGCCGTACGACGAGAGCAAGAGCTTCGTGATGTCCGGGCGCGGCTTCAACAACGAACCGCTGGCCGGCTCCTTCGACTACGTGATCGCGATCAACTACAACCGGGTCGAGGGCAGGTCCCCGCTCGACACCGCCTACCCGCAGGGCGCGGCCAAGGGCGGCGGCATCTGGCTGCACCTGGACCACGGCGGCCCCACCCACGGCTGCATCTCGCTGACCGAGGACCACATGGTCGAACTGGTCAAGACCCTGGACCCGGCGCTGCACCCGATGATCATGATGGGTGACGCCCAGTCGCTGGCCGCCTGACCAGGCCCCGGTTGTGAGGGACCTACAGCATCCGGCACCCGATCCTGTGTCGGGCCGTCACCTCCTGACTCGTCGGTAACCCGGTTGAGTGGGTGGTATGACCGCCTCCCGCATCGTGGCGCTGGGCCACCACCAGCCGCCGAAGATCCTGAGCAACGACGATCTCTCGGCGATGGTCGACACCGACGACGAGTGGATCCGCTCCCGGGTCGGCATCCGCACCCGCCACATCGCGGAGGACGAGACCCTGGTCGACCTCGCGGTGGGCGCCGCCCAGAAGGCCCTCGCCCACGCGGGCACCACGCCCGACCAGATCGACCTGGTCGCCGTCGCGACCTGCACCGCCGTCGAGCGCAGCCCCAACACCGCCGCCGCCGTCGCCGCCCGCCTGGGCATCCCGACCCCCGCCGCGTACGAGCTGAACACCGCCTGCTCGGGCTTCTCGTACGCGCTGGCCACCGCCGACCACGCGATCCGGGCCGGGGCCGCGACCCGGGCGCTGGTGGTCGGCGTGGAGCGGATGTCCGACATCATCGACTGGACCGACCGCACCACCTGCGTGATCTTCGGCGACGGCGCGGGCGCCGCCGTCCTGGAGGCGGTCCCCGACGAGCAGGCCGGGATCGGCCCGGTGGTGTGGGGCTCCGAGCCGGAGAAGGGCGAGGCGGTCGCGATCAGCGGCTGGAAGCCGGTCATCAGCCAGCAGGGCCAGACCGTCTTCCGCTGGGCCACCACCCAGGTCGCCCCGCTGGCCCGCAAGGCCTGCGAGAAGGCCGGGATCGACCCGTCCGAGCTGCGCGGCTTCGTCGCCCACCAGGCCAACCTGCGGATCATCGACGCCATCGCGGGCAAGCTCGGCCTGGCCGAGGACGCGGTGGTCGCCCGCGACGTGGTCGACTCCGGCAACACCTCCGCCGCCTCCATCCCGCTCGCCCTGTCCAAGCTGGTCGAGCGCGGCGAGCTGCACAGCGGCGACCCGGTGCTGCTGTTCGGCTTCGGCGGCGGCCTGGCCTACGCCGGGCAGGTCGTGCGCTGCCCCTGAGCGGGGCCCCGGGCGGTGCTCCGGGCTGTGTTCCGGCAGCACGAAGGGGCGGCCGGGAGGAGAAGGACCCTCCCGGCCGCCCCTTGCGTCCGTTGAAGGACGGCGCTCCGCGGTACGTCGGCGAACCTCCCCCGAGGCACGGCCGCATCCGACTCACCCGGACAGGAACCGGGGCCGAGCGCCAGTGGGCTGCTGTCTTACTTCGGCGGCTTCTTTCCGGTGACTCCCAGGTACACCTGGAGCGCCAGGTTGGGCTTGAGGTCCTTGACCTTCACGCCCCACGAGGTGAACGCCTTGCCGTGCTCGGCCGCCGCGGCGAGCAACGAGACCAGGGCGCCGGCGACCGCCGACGCTTCGACCGTCTTGTCGGTCTTGCCCTGGTTGTTGCGGACCGCTTCGGCGAGCGGGGCCGCCACCGAGTTGAGGACCTTCATGCGGATCTTGAAGAACCGCTTGTCCCCTTCGGCGGCACCGAGCGTGACCACTCGGAGAATGGCGTCATTCTTGCGCCAGAAGGCGAGGAATCCGTCCACCAGTTCTTCGGAAGTGGTGAAGCCGGTCTTTCCCGCCCAGGACTTTCCATCGACGAGCTCTTTGAGCCCGCCGCTGTCCTCGGCCATTTCCTCGGCGATCTCAAGGACTGCGCCCTCGACATCCGGGAAGTACTGGTAGAAGGTCGCGGGGGAGGTTCCCGCCATACGGGCGACGTCGATGACCTTGACGTCCCGGTACGGCGACGTGCTGAGCATCTCGCGGAGGCAGTCGAGCAGCTTCTGCCGCGTCTCCTGTCCGCGCCGCCCGGCGACGCGACCGTCGACGGTGCGAACTTGTCCTGTCATGCCGTCAGCTTACAGCGGCAAGATCTTGGCGCTAATCGGTAGTGCGACTATTAGTCCGGGTGAGGGGGGAAACCGTGCCATTTCCGCTTGAGTTGTTGCCCCCCCGTGTGCTGATGACCCCACAGCGTGACGACAAGTCAGCTGAGGGGGGTCGGGACCCCACCGCGGACCGGTCCGGACGGGGCGCCGGAGGGGGCGGCTCCGGTACCCGGGGGCGTGTCCCGGGCGGGGGAGATTGGCTCCCGGGCGGCGGGCATTGGAGAATCGGGGGGCGCCGCCGCCAGGGGGCGCTGGTGGAAGGGGAGGTGGCTGCGGAGTGGACCAGCTGACGGCGCACGATCCGAGGCGGATCGGGCCCTTCGAAGTGCTGGCCCGGCTCGGCGCGGGCGGCATGGGCCTGGTGTACCTGGCCCGGTCGGCCTCGGGGCGCCGGGTGGCCATCAAGACCGTCCGCAGCGAGCTGGCCGAGGACAACCTGTTCCGGGTCCGCTTCGCCCGCGAGATCGCCGCGGCCAAGACGGTCGGCGGCTTCTACACCGCCGCCGTGGTCGACGCCGACGCCGACGCGGCCGTCCCGTGGCTGGCCACCGCCTACGTCCCCGCGCCCTCGCTGGAGGACCTGGTCAACGACTGCGGCCCGCTGCCCGCCGACGCGGTGCGCTGGCTCACCGCGGGGATCGCCGAGGCGCTGCAGTCCATCCACGCCGCCGGGCTGGTGCACCGCGACCTCAAGCCGTCCAACGTGCTGGTGGTCGAGGACGGCCCGCGGGTGATCGACTTCGGCATCGCGGCCGGCGTCTCCAGCACCCGGCTCACCATGACCAACGTCGCGGTCGGCACGCCCGCCTACATGTCGCCCGAGCAGGCCCGCGACAGCCGCAGCGTCACCGGCGCCAGCGACGTGTTCTCGCTCGGCTCGCTGGTGGTGTTCTGCGCCACCGGCCACCCGCCGTACCGCGGCTCCAACCCGGTCGAGACGGTGTTCCAGCTGCTGCGCGACCAGCCCGACCTGTCCGGGCTGCCGGTCGAGCTGTTCGACCTGGTCCGGGCCTGCATGCGGCCCACCCCCGAGCACCGGCCCACGCCCGCCCAGATCCAGGCCGAGCTGGCCCCGCACCTGTTCTCCCGGGCCGACGCCTCCGGCGAGGCCGGGGACTGGCTGCCGCCCGCCGCGCTCGACCTGATCGAGGCCAAGCGCAGCAGCAGACGTCCCCCCAGCGCCCAGCAGCAGCCCCCGGCCCGGCCGCAGCAGCAGGTGGCGCTGCCCGCCCAGCCGGCCGGCCCGCCGCCGCTGCCGCCCGCCCCGGCCCCGGTCGGGGCGCTCGGGCCGGTGGGGCAGGCCGGGCCGGTCTCCGAGGCCGAGGTGGTCACCGAGCGGGTGCGCCCGGCGCTGCGTCCGGTGGTCGGCGGCCCGGGCGAGGCCGAGGTCCGGCTGCCCGGCGCGCACGTGCCGATAGGGCCCGGGCCGCGGGCCGAACCGGCCGCGCCCACGCCCGCCCCGGTCGGTACCGACTGGGTGCGCCGCAGCTCCGCGCCGTCCGCCGCCCCGCCGCTGCCCGCGGCGCGCTGGCGGCCCTGGCGGTTCCGGATGTCGAACGACGTGTGGGGCACCCCGGTGGTCGCCGACGGCACGCTGTTCGCCTCCAGCTTCGAGGTGCACGCCCTGGACATCGGCTCCGGCGAGCGCCGCTGGAAGACCCGGGACGTCGCCTGGGCGCTGGCCGTGGACGGCGGCCGGGTGCACGCCGCCGACGGCCCGCACCTGTACACGGTGGACGCCGCCGACGGCACCGAGCGCTGGCGGCACTCGCTGGACGGCTGGGTGTACTCGCTGGACGCCGCCGACGGCGTGCTGTGCTGCGGCGTCCGCGGCGGCGGCGTGCAGCTGCGCGCCGCGGCCACCGGCGCCGAGCTGTGGCGGGCCGACGACGCCCAGCAGGAGTACGAGAACCCGCAGGCCGGCCCGGCGCTGATCGCCGGTGCGGCCTACTACCAGGGCGGCGGCCGCCTGCACTGCGTGGACCCGCTGGGCTCCGGGGTGCGCTGGTCGGTCCCGGTGGGCGGCGAGGTGCCGTCCCGCCCGGTCGAGCGCGGCGGGGTGCTGTACGTGACCTCCGGCCAGCGGGTGCACGCGCTGGACGCCGCCACCGGCGCCGAGCGCTGGCGCTTCGACGCGCCCGTGGTGCTGTTCACCCCGCCCGCGGTGGACGGCCGGGCGGTGTACGTCGCCGACTACCTCGGCACCCTGTACGCGCTGGACGCCGCCACCGGCCACGGCCTGTGGCGGGCCGCCAGCGCCTCCCGGCAGAGCGCCGAACCGGCCGTGGTCGCCGACGGGACGGTGCTGCTGGGCTCCGGCGACACCCTGTTCGCCTTCGAGGCGGCCGACGGCCGGGAGCGCTGGCGCTACACCACCCGGGGCGACCTGGTGGGCTCCCCGGCGGTCTCCGAGGGCCTGGTCCACCTCGGCAGCCGCGACCACTCGCTGCACACCCTGGAACTGGCCAGCGGCCGGCTGCGCTGGGAGCTGGGCACCAAGGGCGAGCTGACCGGCTCCCCGGTGGCGGTCGGCGGCCGGGTCTTCGTCGGCTCCAAGGACCGCTGCGTGTACGCGCTGGACTCCTTCTACGGCACCGCCGTCCCGCAGTAGGCCCGCAGGAACGGTACGGCCCCGGACACCGCCTCCCGGCGGGCCCGGGGCCGCACCGCGGGCGCCCTACGGGTGGCGGTGCCGCCAGCCCGCCCAGGCCGAGACGACCATCGAGCGGACGTCGTGCTCCGCGCTCCAGCCGAGCTCGCGGCGGATCAGCTCGGCGGAGGCCACCACCCGGGCCGGGTCGCCGGGGCGGCGGGCGGTCACCTCCGGGGCGATCCGGAGGCCGGTGACCTCGGCGACCTCGGCGATCATCTCGCGCACCGAGACGCCGCGGCCGGTGCCGATGTTCAGGGTCAGCCCGACCCGCTCGCCGGGCCCGGCCGCCTCCAGCCGGCGGACGGCGGCGACGTGCGCGGCCGCGACGTCCGAGACGTGGATGTAGTCGCGGACGCAGGTGCCGTCCGGGGTCGGGTAGTCGTCGCCGAACACCAGCGGCGGCAGCCCGGCGGTCAGCCGCTGGAGCACCAGCGGCACCAGGTTGGCCGCGCCCGGGTCGGACAGCTCGGGGGTGGCGGCGCCCGCCACGTTGAAGTACCGCAGCGAGACCGCGGAGAGGCCGTGCGCGGCGGCGCAGGCGTTCAGCAGCCACTCGCCGGCCAGCTTGGTCTCGCCGTACGGGTTCATCGGCCGGCAGGGGGTGGACTCGTCGACCAGGTCGACGTCCGGCATGCCGTAGACGGCGGCGGAGGAGGAGAGCACCACCCGGCGCACGCCCGCGTCGACCGCGGCGGCCAGCACGGCGCGCAGGCCCTCCACGTTCTCGTGGTAGTAGAACAGCGGCCGCTCGACGGACTCGCCGACCTGCTTGCGGGCGGCCAGGTGCAGCACGCCGGTGACGCCGTGCTCGGCGAGGGCGCGGTCCAGCAGCGGGCGGTCCAGCGTGGAGCCGGTCACCAGCGGGACGCCGGGCGGCAGGTTGGCGGCCGTCCCGCTGCTCAGGTCGTCCAGGACGACGGTGGGGACGCCGGCCGCGGCCAGCTCCCGGACGACGTGGCCGCCGATGTAGCCGGCCCCTCCCGTGATCAACCAGGTCATGGCCCGATCCTAGAGGGCGCCTTTCGGCGGGCTCCCCGGGTGTGTTGCCCGAACATTCGGACAAATCGGTGAAATGCTGACAAAGCTCTGTCCAGCGACCGGAGGTGGCCGCCGTGCGCCCGAAGAAGGAACCGACCCGTCCGCTCCCGGCCGGCCCCCGGCCCACCGGGCCCAAGCTCTGGGTGGGGCCCGCGGCGCTGATCGCGGCGGCGGCGCTGCTGGCCAGCGGTTGTTCCAGCTCCGACACCGGGTCCAGCTCCACGGCGGCGGCCAGCAGCTCCTCGTCCGCGCCCGCCCCGGCCAGCAGCAACCAGTTGGAGCAGGACTACCAGCACGTGATCTCCCAGGTGCTGCCCTCGGTGGTGCAGATCACCGCGGGGGACGGCCTCGGCTCCGGGATCGTCTTCGACGACAAGGGCGACATCGTCACCAACGCGCACGTGGTCGGCAGCGCCTCCACCTTCACCGTGACGCTGGCCAACAGCACCAAGCCGCTGGACGCCACCCTGGTCGGCAGCTACCCGGAGTCCGACCTCGCGGTGATCAAGCTCAGCAGCACGCCCAGCGGCCTCAAGCCCGCCACCTTCGCGGACAGCTCCAAGGTCGCGGTCGGGCAGATCACGCTGGCGATGGGCAGCCCGCTCGGCCTCTCCAGCAGCGTCACCCAGGGCATCGTCTCGGCGGTCGGGCGGACCGTCAGCGAACCGCAGTCGGCCGGGTCGCCCGGCGCCACCATCGGCAACATGGTGCAGACCTCGGCCGCGATCAACCCCGGCAACAGCGGCGGCGCGCTGGTCAACCTCTCCAGCCAGGTGATCGGGATCAACACGCTGACCGCCGTCGACCCCGAGCTGAACGGCTCGGCCGCGCCCGGCATCGGCTTCGCCATCCCCGCGGTCACCGTGACCAGCATCGCCAACCAGCTGATCAAGGACGGCAAGGTCACCAACTCCGGCCGGGCCGGGCTCGGGGTGACCGTCCGCCCGTACTTCGACGCGAACTTCCAGCCGGCCGGCGCCGCGGTGGTCTCGGTGGTCGACGGCGGCCCGGCCGCCGCCGCCGGGCTGCAGGCCGGAGACGTGATCACCAAGGTCAACGACACCGCGATCACCAGCCCCGCCGCGCTGACCACCGCCCTGGCCGCCCTCAGCCCCGGCGACAAGGTCACCGTCGGCTACCAGCGGGACGGGCAGGGCAAGAGCGCGGAGGTCACCCTCGGGACGCTGTAGCGCCCCGCAGACCCGGGCCCGGAGTGCCGTACCGCGCAAGGGAGGCGGCACTCCGGGCCCGTCCACGTCCGTGGCCGGGCCCGGGGGAGGGGGCGGTCAGCTCTTGTGGCCGGCCCGGGTGTGCCAGGGCAGCTCGACCGTCACCGAGGTCGGGCCCTGCTCCGGACTGTCGACCACGAAGACGCCGTCCACCGACTCGGCCCGCTCGGCCAGGCCGGCCAGCCCGCCGCCCGGGTGCACCAGGGCGCCGCCGCGGCCGTCGTCCCGCACCGTCAGCATCAGCCGGTTCTCCTGGCGCCAGACCTCCACCGTGGCGGTGCGGGCGCCGGAGTGCTTGGAGGCGTTGGTCAGCAGTTCGCTGACGGTGAAGTAGGCGATGCCCTCGACCGCGGAGTCCGGCCGCTCGCCGCCCAGCTCGACGTGCACCCGGACGCCGCCGGGCAGCGTGCAGCGGGCCGCGACCGAGGAGAGCGCCGCGTCCAGCCCGCGGTCGGTGAGCACCGCGGGGTGGATGCCGCGGGCCAGGTCGCGCAGCTCCTGCAGGGCGAGCTTGACCTCGCCGTGCGCCGCGTCGACCATCTTCTGCGCGGCCACCGGGTCCTCCGTCAGCTTCTCCTTGGCCAGGCCCAGGTCCATCGCCAGGGCGACCAGCCGGGCCTGCGCGCCGTCGTGCAGGTCGCGCTCGATGCGGCGCAGGTCGGCCGCGGCGGTGTCGACCACCACGCCCCGGTCGTCCTCCAGCTCGCGGACCCGCTCGGCCAGCGCGCCCGGCCACAGCAGCGACTCCACCAGCAGCCGGGAGACCCAGCTGATCGACGCCATCGCCCAGGGCAGCACCGGCCAGCCGACCACCAGCAGCACCAGCGTCAGCACGAAGCTCAGGACGCCCCAGACCAGCAGCGCCACGCAGTACAGCGCGGAGCGCCAGTTCAGCCCGTCGCCCAGCGCGGCCACCACCCGGCCGGCCAGCCCGGCCCGGACCGGACGCAGCGGCTCCGGCTCGGTGACCCTGCTGCCCAGCTCGGCCCGCGCCCGGGCCCGGGCCACCCGGCCGAACCAGCGGCAGCAGCCCAGCCCGAAGGCCAGCAGCGGCAGCCCGACCAGCGTCACCGCCAGGCCGAGCCCCGTCGTCAGCAGCACGGCCGCCACGACGAACCCGGCCACCCCGATCGGGAAGTTCAGCAGGGCGTTGCGCACCTGCCGCCACAGCTGCGGCCCGTACAACGACGGGCGCTTCGCCTCGTTCTCCATGGTCGGCGCCCTCTCCTGGTGGTCTCGCCGGTGCTTTGTCGATCACCAGCATCCCGGTCGGCGACCGCCCCCCGCCATGGTGCTGCACTCCCTCTTCTTCCGGGGGTTATCCCCACCCCCGGCGGTGTGCTCCGGGCCCGGACCGTCCGCAAGCGGAATTCCCGCGGTGTCCGGCGGAAGTCCGTCGGCCGTCTTGCAGGACGGGCAGGTGGAGGAGTAAACGAGCGGTGCACATAGACTCCCGCGATAGCGATGGTTATGGACGGGCAAAGAAGAAGGGCGTGACCCATGGAGTGGCAGCCGCTCGCTGCCGACCCCGCCGCCGGCAGCGGTTACTTCGACGCCTACGCGGCGGTCGGACTGCTGGCGGTCATCGGTGTCCTCTTCGTCGTGGTGTCGTTCACCGCGAACCGCCTGCTGCGACCGGTGGTCGACACCCCCGAGAAGCTGCTCGCCTACGAGTGCGGGGTCGACCCGGTCGGCGAGGGCTGGGCGCACACCCAGATCCGGTACTACGTCTACGCCTTCCTGTACGTGATCTTCGCGGTCGACGCGATCTACCTGTTCCCGTGGGCCACGGTGTTCGCCGCCGCCGGCTTCGGGGCGGCCACGCTGGTGGAGATGTTCGTCTTCATCGGCTTCCTCGCGGTCGGACTGCTCTACGCCTGGAAGAAGGGCGTCCTGGAATGGACGTGACGCACTCGCACGGGACGCCCGGCAACGGCCCCGTCCCGCTCGGCATCCCCGACCCGGCCCGCCCCGGCGCCGCCGTCGAGCAGCGCCGCCTCGGCCCGCTGGCCCGGCTCGCGCCGGACCCGGTCAAGGTGGTGCTCAACTGGGGCCGCCGCTACAGCCTCTGGTGCTTCAACTTCGGACTCGCCTGCTGCGCGATCGAGTTCATCGCCGCGTCGATGGCCAAGCACGACTTCATCCGGATGGGTGTCATCCCGTTCGCGCCCGGCCCCCGCCAGGCCGACCTGATGATCGTCTCGGGCACCGTCACCGACAAGATGGCCCCCGCGGTCAAGCGCCTGTACGAGCAGATGCCCGAACCGAAGTACGTCATCTCCTTCGGGGCCTGCGCCAACTCCGGCGGCCCGTACTGGGACTCGTACTCCGTCACCAAGGGCGTCGACCAGATCATCCCGGTCGACGTCTACGTGCCCGGCTGCCCGCCCCGGCCCGAGGCGCTGCTCCAGGGCATCCTGAAGCTGCAGGAGAAGATCGCCGCCGAGGACGTCCCGCAGCGCTACGCCGCGCCCGCCGACGCGCTGCGCCGCCCGCTGCGGCCCGCGCCGGACGCCACCGGGGAGGGGACGAAGTGAGCGACGCCGCCGAGCCCGCCGAGTCGGCCGGAACCCCGGAGACCCCGGGGCCCGCGCCCGAGCCGACGCCCGCCGAGCGGACCGCCGCCGCGGTCGGCCCCTGGGCGACCGCCGTCGAGGCGTACGACCTGCTCACCGTCGACGTGCCCGCCGAGCACTGGACCGAGGCGCTCACCGCCGCCCGCGACACCCTCGGCCTGGCCTTCCTGGACTGGCTGAGCGCCGTCGACGACCTCGACCGGGGCTTCGCCGTCTGCGCGCACCTGGCCGCCGTCGGCGGGCCCGGCGGCGTGCGCAGGCTGCTGCTGCGCACCCGGGTGCCGCGCGAGAAGGCCGTGCTGCCGAGCGCCGTCGGGGTGTACGCCGGTGCCGCCTGGCACGAGCGGGAGACCCTGGAGATGTTCGGCATCGAGTTCCCGGGCCACCCGTACCCCGCCACGCTGCTGCTGCCGGACGGCTTCGAGGGCCACCCGCTGCGCAAGGACTTCGTGCTGGCCGCCCGGGTCGCCAAGGACTGGCCCGGCGCCAAGGAACCCGGCGAGGCCGCCGACCACGGCGGCCCGGCCCGGCGCAAGATGCAGCCCGCCGGCGTCCCCGACCCGAACGAGTGGGGGCCGCTCAAGGGCACCCTGCCGCCGGTCGCCGAACGCCCCGCCCGCGGCGCCGCCCGGGCCGGTGCGGCCGCCGGGGCCGAGCGCCCGCGCCGCACCCGCAGCGCGGAGGCGGGCCCCGCCGGCCAGGCCGACGCCCCGCCCGTCCGCGCCGACCGGCCGCGCCGCACCCGCAGCGTCGGCGAGGGGTCGGTCAGCCAGGCCGCGGAACCCGCCGAACCGGCGGAGGCACCGCGCCGCGCGGCCCGCACCCGGTCCGCCGACGCCCCGTGGCACGCGCCCGTCCCGGCGCACGACGAGCAACCGGCGCCCGGACGACCCGGACCGGAACAGCCCGGGCGACCCGAGCCGGAACAGCCCACCGAACAGCCCGCCGAACAGCCCGCCGAGCAGCAGGACGGAGACAGCGCGTGAACCTCCTCGACACGCTGCTGCGCTGCGTCGGCACGCTGGTGGCGTTCCTGGTGCTGCCGCTGGTGGTCGGCCAGACCGAGCACAAGGTGATGGCGCACATGCAGGGCCGGCTCGGCCCGATGTACGCGGGCGGCTTCCACGGCTGGGCGCAACTGGTCGCCGACGGCGTGAAGTTCGTCCAGAAGGAGAACGTCGTCCCGGCCGGTGCGGACCGCAGGGTCTTCCAACTGGCCCCGGCCGTCGCACTGCTGCCGTACCTGCTGGTGCTGCTAGTGATCCCGGTCGGGCCGGACGGGATGGTCGGCCAGGTGGTCGACGCGGGCATCTTCTTCGTGCTGGCCGTGATGGGCATCGGCGTGCTGGGCTCGCTGATGGCGGGCTGGGCGTCGGCCAACAAGTTCTCGCTGCTGGGCGCGCTGCGCACGGCCGCGCAGCTGATGTCGTACGAGCTGCCGATGCTGCTGGCCGCGGCCTCGGTGGCGATGGCGGCGGGCACCGTCTCGCTGCCGGGCATCGTGGACGCCTTCCACTGGTGGTGGGTGCCGTGGCAGCTGATCGGCGCGTTCGTGTTCTTCACGGCCGGCCTGGCCGAGCTGCAGCGCCCGCCGTTCGACATGCCGGTGGCCGACTCGGAGATCATCTTCGGTGCGTTCACCGAGTACACCGGCCTGCGCTTCGCCCTGTTCCTGCTCTCCGAGTACGCGGGCATCGTGGTGCTCTGCGGGCTGACCACCGTGCTGTTCCTGGGCGGCTGGCACGGCCCGTTCGAAGACGACCTCGGCTGGCTCTGGACGCTGGTGAAGACCTTCGCGCTGGCCTTCGTGGTGCTCTGGCTGCGCGTCACCTACCCGCGCCTGCGCGAGGACCAGCTGATGCGCTTCGCGTGGACGGTGCTGATCCCGCTGGCGCTGGCCCAGCTCGCCCTGACCGGCATCATCAAGGTGGCGATCTCGTAATGGGAATTCCCGGCTCCGGCCTGGCCAAGGGCCTGGCCGTCACCATGCGCACGATGATGCGGAAGACCGTCACCGCGCAGTACCCCGACGTGCAGCCCGACCTGCCGCCGCGCACCCGCGGGGTGATCGCGCTGCTGGAGGAGAACTGCACGGTCTGCATGCTGTGCGCCCGCGAGTGCCCGGACTGGTGCATCTACATCGACTCCCACAAGGAGACGCTGCCCGCCGCCGACCCGAACGCCCGCGCCCGCACCCGCAACGTGCTGGACCGCTTCGCGATCGACTTCTCGCTCTGCATGTACTGCGGGATCTGCGTCGAGGTGTGCCCGTTCGACGCGCTGTTCTGGTCCCCGGAGTTCGAGTACGCCGAGACCGACATCCGCGAGCTCACCCACGAGCGCGAGCGGCTGCGCGAGTGGATGTGGACCGTCCCGCCGCCGCCCGCGCACGACCCCGCGGCGGAGGAGCCCAAGGAGATCGCCATGGCCCGCAAGGCCGCCGACAAGCTGGCCGCCGCCGCCGCCGCCGCTGCCGCGGCAGCGGCCGAGGCCGCCACCGCCGAGGAGGGTGGGGAGAGTTGAGCACCCTGCTGGCCGCGGCGGGCTCGCTGGAGCCCGCCGCGCGCTCGTACCTCTCGCCGACCGGGCAGGAGATCGTCTTCCTGCTGGTCGGTGTGCTCGTGCTCGGCGCGGCCGTCGTCTCGGTGACGACCCGGCAGCTGGTGCACGCCGCGCTGTGGCTGGTGGTCGCGCTGGGCGGGCTCGCGGTCGAGTTCCTGCTGCTGACGGCCGAGTTCGTGGCCTGGGTGCAGGTGCTGGTGTACCTGGGCTCGGTGGTCGTGCTGGTGCTGTTCGGCCTGATGCTGACCCGCGCCCCGATCGGCCGCTCCCCGGAGGCCGACTCCGGCAACCGCCCGGCCGCGCTCGCGGTCGGCGCCGCCTCCGCCGCGACCCTGGTCACCCTGGTCGTCGACGCGTTCCGCTCGTCCTGGATCGACCTGTCCGGCGCGGCCGGCACCACCCGGCTGACCGGCGAGTACCTGTTCTCGCACTGGGTGCTGCCGTTCGAGGCGCTGTCGGTGCTGCTGCTCGCCGCCCTGGTCGGCGCGATCGTGCTGTCCCGCAGCAAGGACGGGGGCACGGACGCCAGGCCGCGCGCGGGCAAGCTGCGCACCGGCAGGCCGTCCGCCGCCCCGACGAAGCCGAAGGAGCGCTGACGTGCACCTCGCCTACCCCGCCGTCCTCGCCGTGCTGCTGTTCAGCGTCGGCGTGTACGGCGTGCTCGCCCGGCGCAACGTCATCCTGGTGCTGATGTCGGTCGAGCTGATGCTCAACGCCGTCAACCTCAACCTGGTCGCCTTCGACGTCTGGCTGCGCGACGCCCTGCACGCCGGACAGGCGCTCACCCTGTTCACCATCACCATCGCCGCCGCCGAGATCGGCCTCGGCCTGGCCATCGTGCTGCTGGTCTACCGCACCCGCCGCACCGCCGCCGTCGACGAGGTCACCGCGCTCGGCGACCGTCACGAGGCGGCCGACGACCACGCGAAGGAGCAGGCCGCCGCATGAACCTCGCGCTGCCGATCCTCGTCCCCGTGCTGCCCGCGCTCGGTGCCGCCGCGGGCCTCGCCACCGGCCGCCGGTACCCCGGCCTGGCCCGCCCGCTGGCGGTGCTGCCGGTCGCGGTCTCCGCCGTGCTGGCCCTGGTCACCGCCCTCCAGCTGGGCACCGGCACCACCCTGGACGCCGCCACCCGGCTCGCCCCCACCGGCGGCCCCGAGATCTCGCTCGCCCTGCACCTGGACGGCTTCTCCTCGCTGATCTCGGTGCTGGTCGGCCTGGTCGCCACCTGCGTGCAGGTCTACTCGACCGCGTACCTGAAGGACGACCCGCGCTACCCCTCGTACGCGGCCCTGGTCTCGCTGTTCACCGCCGCGATGTTCCTGGTCGTCTACTCCGGCGACCTGATCGTGCTGCTGGTCGGCTGGGAGGTGATGGGCATCTGCTCGTACTTCCTGATCGGCCACCACTGGGAGGGCGCCGACGCCCGCGCCGCCTCGCTGAAGGCCTTCCTGGTCACCAAGCTCGGTGACGTGCCGTTCCTGTTCGGCCTGTTCCTGCTCGGCGCGGACGCGGGCAGCTTCCGGATCACCGAGGTGCTGCACACCGCCGCCACCGGCGGCCTCCAGCACCCCACCCTGATCGCCCTGCTGCTGCTCGCGGGCGTCGCGGGCAAGAGCGCCCAGTTCCCGCTGCACACCTGGCTCCCGGACGCGATGGCCGGCCCGACCCCGGTCTCCGCGCTGATCCACGCCGCCACCATGGTCGCCGCGGGCATCTACCTGGTCGCCCGGCTGCTGCCGGTCTTCCTGCTCTCCTCCGCCGCCCTGCTGGTGCTGGCCGTGATGGCCGCCGTCACCATGGTCGGCTCCGCGCTGTGCGCGCTCGCCCAGGACGACCTCAAGCGCGTCCTCGCCTACTCGACGGTCGGCCAGCTCGGCTACATGGCCGGGGCGCTGGCCTCCGGCGACCGGCAGGCCGCGGTGTTCCACCTGGTCGCGCACGGCGCGTTCAAGGCCCTGCTGTTCCTCACCGCGGGCGTGGTCATCCACGCCGCGCACACCAACTCGATCAGCGCCATGTCCCGGATCGACGGCCTGCGCCGCCGCGTCCCCGACGCCTACTGGACGATGGGCATCGGCCTGGTCGCCCTGGTCGGCCTGCCGCCGTTCGCGGGCTTCTTCTCCAAGGAGTCCGTGCTCACCGCCGCCGAGCACGCCGCCCACGGCGAGGCCCTCACCGGCCACCTCGGCCCCGCCTCGGCCGTCCCCGCCGCGGCGGGCTGGACCGTCCTGGTCGCCGGGCTGGTCACCGCGCTGCTCACCGCCGCGTACGCCACCCGGCTCTGGCTGGTCGCCTTCCACGCGAAGCCGGTCGCCCCCGCCGACGCCGACGCCCCGTACTCCCCGGAGGTCGACGAGGCCGACCCGGCCCACGACGAACCCGCCGCGATGCGCTGGACGCTGTGGGTGCTGGCCGTGCCCAGCATGGGCTTCGGCCTGCTCGGGCTGCGCTCCGAGTGGCTGCCCCGCCTGCTCGACGGCGCACCGCTGCGCCCCGGCCTCGAGACCGTGGTCCTGGGCACCGGCGCCGCCCTGGCCGGCATCGTGATCGCCTACGCCGCCTGGCGCGCGGCCAGCGCCCGGGCCGCCGACGGGCAGCCCGCCACCGACCCCGGCCGCCTGCTGCTCGGCCCGCTGCACGGGCCCGCCCAGCACGGCTTCGGCGTCGACCGGCTCTACAGCGCCCTGTTCGTCCGGCCCACCGCGGCCGCCGCGAAGCTGGTCCGCTTCCTGGACCGCGCCGTGGTCGAGACGTACGTCCGCGGCGCCGGCGCCGCGCCCGGCTGGATCGGCCGCGCCGTGCGCTTCGCCCAGACCGGCAACGCCCAGGGCTACCTGAGCGCGCTGCTGGCCGGGGCCGTCCTGCTCGCCGTCCTGGTGGCGGTCGGTTCATGAACCATCCTCACCTCCCCGTCCCGGCACGCCCTTGGAGCCCCCGATGAACGCGGTCCTCATCGCCCTCCTGGCCCTGCCGCTGCTCGGCGCCGCCCTGATGCTCGCCCCGATCGGCGACCGGCAGGCGCTGCGCCTCGGCACCACCGTCACCGGCGGCACCCTGCTGCTGTCGGTCGTCCTCGCCGCGGGCTTCGACCACGACGACCCCGGCCGGATGCAGGCCGTCACCGACGTCTCCTGGATCCCCGCGCTGGACGTCCGCCTGCACCTCGGCGTCGACGGCATCTCGCTGCCGCTGCTCGTCCTCACCGCGCTGCTCACCTTCCTGTGCGCGCTCTACTCGGTGCGGAAACTCCCCGCGGGCCCCGGCGGCCGCGCCTTCACCGGCCTGCTGCTCCTGCTGCAGACCGGCATGCTGGCCACCTTCGCGGTGCTCGACCTGGTGCTGTTCTTCCTGGCCTTCGAGATCGTGCTGATCCCGATGTACTTCCTGATCGCGCGCTGGGGCAGCGGGCAGAAGGTCGCGGCCGCGAACCGGTTCATCCTGTACACCCTGCTCGGCTCCGCCGTGATGCTGCTCGGCTTCCTGCTGATCGGCGTCCAGGCCGGGACGTTCGACATGGTGGCGCTCGCCGACGCGCACGGCTCCGGCCTGTCGCACACCACCCAGCTGGTCGCCGCGCTGGCGGTCCTGGTCGGCCTCGCCGTGAAGGCCCCCGCCTGGCCGCTGCACTCCTGGCTGCCCGACGCGCACACCGCCGCCCCCACCGCGGGCTCGGTGCTGCTGGCCGGCGTGATGCTCAAGATGGGCACCTACGGCCTGGTCCGCGTCCTGCTGCCGATCGTCCCCGACGGCACCGCGACCTTCGCCCCCTACCTGGGCGCGTTCGCCGCCGTCGGCATCGTCTACGGCTCGCTCGCCTGCCTCGCCCTCGCGCGCAAGGGCGCCAAGGGCGACCTGAAGCGGCTGATCGCGTACTCCTCGGTCGGCCACATGGGCTTCGTGCTGCTCGGCATCGCCTCGCTCACCCCGACCGGCCTGAACGGCGCGCTGTTCGCCAACGTCGCGCACGGCCTGATCACCGGCCTGCTGTTCTTCGTGGTCGGCGCCGTCAAGGACCGCTACGGCACCGCCGACCTCGACACCCTCGCCGGGGCCACCGGCGCCGCCCTCTACGGCCGCGCCCCGCGGATCGGCGCCCTGCTCGCCTTCGCCGCCGTCGCCAGCCTCGGCCTGCCCGGCCTGGCCGGGTTCTGGGGCGAACTGCTCGCCATGTACGGCGCGTTCGACCCGGCCGCCGGGCTCTCCCGGCCCGCGTTCGTCACCTACATGGTGCTGGCCGGCCTCGGCACCCTGCTCACCGCCGCCTACCTGCTGATCGTGGTCAAGCGGGTCTGCATGGGCGACCCGGCGCAGCCCGCCCCGGTCGCCGACCTGCCCGACCTCAAGGGCTACGAGGCCGCCAGCTGGACGCCGCTCGCCGCGCTCACCCTGCTCGCGGGCCTGTGGCCGGCCCTGCTCCTCGGCCTCTCCGACCCGGCCGTCAAGCACCTCCTCGGAGGCGGCTGACATGGCCACCGCTCACGACCTGGGGCAGCCCCTCATGACTCCGCTGACGCCGCTCGCCGTCGCCGACCCGGGCGGCCTGATCCAGTCCGTCGACTGGGTGGCCGTCGCCCCGCCGCTGATCGCCGCGCTCGCCGCCCTCGCCGTCCTGGTCACCGACCTGTTCCTGCCCGAGGCCCGCAAGCGCCTGCTGGGCTGGCTGAGCGCCGCCGGGCTGCTCGCCGCGCTGGCCGCGCTGCTGCCCCTGGCGCTGGGCGACACCCGCTCGACCTTCTGCTTCCAGAGCCCCGGCGGCGGCTGCTCCTACACCGCGGACCACTTCGCGCTCGCCTTCCAGCTGCTGGCCCTCGGCGGCGCGCTGCTGACCGTGCTGCTCTCCCTGCACACCGTCGAGACGGAGGAGCTCCCCGGCGGCGAGTACTGGTTCCTGCTGCTCTCCTCCGCCTGCGGCGCCGCCCTGCTGCCCGCCGCCCGCGACCTCGCCACCCTGGTGATCGCCCTGGAGGTCGCCACCCTGCCCGCGTTCGCCCTGGTCGGCCTGCGCCGGGACGGCCGCGGTGCGGAGAGCGCCCTCAAGTTCTTCCTCTCCTCGGTCACCGCGACCGCCGTGATGCTGCTCGGCGTCAGCTTCGTCTACGCCGCCGCCGGAACGATCCAGCTCCAGGGCATCGCCGACGGACTGGCCCACGCCCCCGGCCAGCTGAAGCCGCTCGCCGAGGCGGGCGCGGTGCTCACCCTGGTCGGCTTCGCGTTCAAGACCGCCGCCGTCCCGTTCCACTTCTGGGTCCCCGACACGTACGTCGGCGCCCCGCTGCCGGTGGCCGGCTACCTCTCGGTGGTCGGCAAGGCGGCCGGCCTGTCCGGCCTCGCGCTGGTCACCACGCTCGCCTTCCGCCCGTACGGCCACACCTGGGGCCTGGTGCTGGCGGTGCTCGCCGCGCTCACCATGACGTTCGGCAACGCGGCCGCGCTGCGCCAGCGCACCGACACCCCGCACGGGGCGGTCCGGCTGCTGGCGTGGTCCTCGGTCGGCCAGGCGGGCTACCTGCTGGTGCCGCTGGCCGCCGCCGGGTACGCGGGCACGGCCGAGCCGCTGGGCGCGACCGTGGCGTACGCGCTGATCTACGGCCTGGTGAACCTGGGCGCGTTCGGCGCGGTCGCGCTGGTCGGCGGCTCCGGGCGGCTGGACGGCTTCCGCGGCCTGGCCGGGCGCAACCGCTGGGCGGCGTTCGGGCTGGCGTTCTTCCTGCTCTGCCTGGCGGGCCTGCCGCCGGGCGTGGTCGGCCTGTTCGGCAAGGTCGTGGTGTTCCGCTCGGCCGTGGACGCGGGCCTGGGCTGGCTGGCCGTGGTGATGGCGGTGAACGTGGTGGTCGCGCTCGCCTACTACCTGAAGTGGACCGCCCTGCTGTTCGCCCCGGCCGCCGGAGAGGGTGCGGGGGAGGCCACCGGGGAGGCCCCCGGGGAGGCCGTCGCCCCGCGCCGGACCCCGGCTCCGCTGGGCGCCGCGCTGGGCCTGGCCGCGGTCGGCGCGGTGGTGCTCTCGGTGGCCCCGCAACTGGTGCTGCAGGTGGTGTCGGGCAGCCTGTTCTGAACCGTGGTCGAATGCCGGGGGGAACGAACCGCGCGGTTCGGCGCGTTGATCCCGGCAGAGGGAAGCGGCTCCACGGCTTCCACCGGCACCACAGGAGGGCCCCGCAGTGCACAGCCACCACAACGGATTGCGGACGGCCGTCCTGCTGGGCGGCCTGTCCGCGCTGATCCTGGTGATCGGCAGCTTCTTCGGCCGCACCGGCCTGCTGGTGGCCCTGCTGGTCGCGGTCGGCACCAACGCGTACGCCTACTGGAACAGCGACAAGCTGGCGCTGCGCGCGATGCGGGCCCGCCCGGTCAGCGAGATCGAGGCCCCGCAGCTGTACCGGATCGTCCGCGAGCTCTCCACCGCGGCCCGCCAGCCGATGCCCCGGCTCTACATCTCGCCCACCCCCGCGCCGAACGCCTTCGCCACCGGCCGCAACCCGCGCAACGCGGCGGTCTGCTGCACCGACGGCATCCTGCAGCTGCTGGACGAGCGCGAGCTGCGCGGCGTCCTCGGCCACGAGCTCAGCCACGTCTACAACCGGGACATCCTGATCTCCTCGGTCGCCGGGGCGCTCGCCTCGGTGGTGATGTTCCTGGTCAACTTCGCCTGGCTGATCCCGGTCGGGCGCTCGGACGACGACGACGGCCCGGGCCTGGTCGGCATGCTGGCGATCATGATCCTGGGGCCGGTCGCCGCCGGGCTGATCCAGCTGGCCGTCAGCCGCTCCCGCGAGTACCAGGCGGACGCCGACGGGGCCCGGATCACCGGCGACCCGCTCGCCCTGGCCAGCGCCCTGCGCAAGCTCGACGCGGGCACCCAGCGGCTGCCGCTGCCGCCCGAGCCGAAGTTGCAGACCGCCAGCCACATGATGATCGCCAACCCGTTCCGCCCCGGCGAGCGCGGCGCGAAGCTGTTCTCCACCCACCCGCCGATGCGCGAGCGGATCGCCCGCCTGGAGCGGATGGCCGGGCGCTGACCGGCCCGACCGCCTGTCGGCCCTTCGGGCGCTGACCCCTTCGGGCGACCGCCCGGCGAGCGTCCGCCGACCGCACCCGCCCCGCTGGTAGGGCTGAACGCACTGACCAGTCCGAGGCCGGAGGTGCGGTGCGGTGACCATGCTGCCCAGCGATGCCGAACTGGGCCCGTCCGGCCCGCCCGTCCCGCAGCCGCCCCCGCGCCGCCGCTTCGGCCGGGCCTCCCGCCCGCGCCGGGGCCGGGCGCTGGTGGTGTGGCTGACCACCACCGACCACAAGCAGATCGGCACCCTCTACCTGGTCACCTCGTTCGCGTTCTTCCTGGTCGGCGGCGTGCTCGCCCTGGCCATGCGGGCCGAGCTGGCCCGCCCGGGGACGCAGATCCTGTCGAACGAGCAGTTCAACCAGGCGTTCACCATGCACGGCACGATCATGCTGCTGATGTTCGCCACCCCGCTGTTCGCGGGCTTCGCGAACTGGTTCATGCCGCTGCACATCGGTGCCCCCGACGTCGCCTTCCCCCGGCTGAACGCCTTCGCGTACTGGCTGTACCTGTTCGGCTCGCTGATCGCGGTGGGCGGCTTCCTCACCCCGCAGGGCGCGGCCGACTTCGGCTGGTTCGCCTACGCGCCGCTGAACGACGCGGTGCACTCGCCGGGCGTCGGCGCCGACATGTGGATCATGGGCCTGGCGTTCTCCGGCTTCGGCACCATCCTCGGCTCGGTCAACTTCGTCACCACGATCGTCTGCCTGCGGGCACCCGGCATGACGATGTTCCGGATGTCGATCTTCACCTGGAACGTGCTGCTGACCTCGATCCTGGTGCTGATGGCCTTCCCGGTGCTGGCCGGGGCGCTGCTCTGCCTGGAGGCGGACCGCAAGTTCGGCGCGCACGTCTTCGACCCGGCCAACGGCGGGCCGATCCTGTGGCAGCACCTGTTCTGGTTCTTCGGCCATCCGGAGGTGTACATCATCGCGCTGCCGTTCTTCGGCATCGTCACCGAGATCCTCCCGGTGTTCTCCCGCAAGCCGGTGTTCGGCTACTCCGGCCTGATCGCCGCGACCATCGCCATCGCCGGCCTGTCCGTCACCGTCTGGGCGCACCACATGTTCGTGACCGGGCAGGTGCTGCTGCCCTTCTTCTCGTTCATGACCTTCCTGATCGCGGTGCCGACGGGCGTGAAGTTCTTCAACTGGGTCGGCACCATGTGGCGCGGCTCGCTGAGCTTCGAGACGCCGATGCTCTGGTCGATCGGCTTCCTGGTGACCTTCCTGTTCGGCGGCCTGACCGGCGTGCTGCTGGCCTCGCCGCCGATCGACTTCCACGTCTCCGACTCGTACTTCGTCGTCGCGCACTTCCACTACGTGGTGTTCGGGACGGTGGTCTTCGCGATGTTCGCCGGCTTCTACTTCTGGTGGCCGAAGATGACCGGGCGGATGCTGGACGAGCGCCTCGGCCGGATCCACTTCTGGACGCTGTTCGTCGGCTTCCACACCACCTTCCTGGTCCAGCACTGGCTGGGCGCCGAGGGCATGCCGCGCCGCTACGCCGACTACCTGGCCTCGGACGGGTTCACCGCCCTCAACACCGTCTCCACCATCGGCTCGTTCCTGCTCGGCCTGTCCACCCTGCCGTTCCTCTACAACGTCTGGAAGACCGCCAAGTACGCACCGAAGGTCGACGTCGACGACCCCTGGGGCTACGGCCGCTCGCTGGAGTGGGCGACCTCCTGCCCGCCGCCGCGGCACAACTTCACCACCCTGCCGCGGATCCGCTCCGAGTCGCCCGCCTTCGACCTGCACCACCCCGACATCGCCGAGTTCGACCGGCTGCAGAACGACCGGCCGCTGTCCGACCCGCACTGACCCAGCAGCGCCGCAGTAGCGCCGCAGCGAGGTCGCACCGGCGCCGCGCTCGACGTGCGGTGTCCGTTTTGCAGTGATAGGAATCGTTTCGTCCCTACGCCGTTAGAGGCGCGGGGACGTTCCGTCTGACTGCGTGCGGGATCGGAGCGTCATGGACAACTATCCGCTGCTCGACATCTTCTGGACGATGCTGGAGCTGTTCCTCTGGATCCTCTGGTTCTTCCTGCTGTTCAAGATCATCACCGACATCTTCCGCAGCGACGACATGGGCGGCTGGGGCAAGGCCGGGTGGACGATCTTCGTGATCCTGCTGCCGTTCCTGGGCGTGCTGGTCTACCTGATCGCCCGCGGCGGCTCGATGCAGCAGCGGGACGCCGACCAGGCCAGGAGGGCCGACGCGGCGTTCCAGGACTACGTCCGCAAGGCGGCGGGCAGCGGCGGCGGCTCCTCGGGCGGCGGCGCCTCCGGCAGCCACGTGGAGGACCTGGCGAGGCTGGCCGAGCTCAAGAACAGCGGCGCGCTCTCCGCGGAGGAGTACCAGCGGGCCAAGGACAAGCTGCTCGCCTGACACCCGCCCGCCACGACGACGGGAGGCCCGCCACCGCGGTGGGCCTCCCGTCGTCGTGGCGGGCGGGCCCGGACCTGACCGCCCCTCAGTCACTCCCGCCCCGTCCGCCCCGCCCCGGCCCCGCCCGCGTCACACCCCTGCCACAAGGGGGCGCCGCCACCTGACCCTTCCGCCGCCGGTGTGCGAGCCTGGAAGGCATGAAGCTGGTCAACTTCCTGCTCAACGTCATCTGGCTGCTGTTCTGCGGCCTGTGGATGGCGATCGGCTACGCGGTCGCCGGGATCGTCTGCTTCGTCCTGATCGTCACGATCCCGTTCGGCATCGCGTCCTTCCGCCTCGCGGGCTTCATGCTCTGGCCCTTCGGCCGCACCACCGTCGTCCGGGACGACGCGGGCGCGCCGTCCTGCGTCGGCAACGTGCTCTGGCTGGTGCTCGCGGGCTGGTGGCTGGCGCTCGGGCACATCGTCACCAGCATCCCGCTGTTCCTGTCGATCATCGGCATCCCGTTCGGCTGGGCCAACCTCAAGATGGTCCCGATCTCGCTGACCCCGCTCGGCCGCGACGTGGTCTCCACCGACCAGGGCTTCGGCAGCCGCTGACCGGGGGAGGGCCGACCGGGGGCGGGGAAAACGGCTCGCCCCCCGGCGCCGTCCGGGGTAGAACCGTCCGGGTCGGGTCCGGACGTCGAGGAGCGGTGCGTGGTGGACGGCGAGATCATGGCCGGCGGGGTCAACCGGGTGGAGCGCCGCGGCGACCGGGTGCTGCGGCCGACCGGGCCGTGGTCTCCGGCCGTGCACGGGCTGCTGGCGCACGTGCGGGCGGCCGGGTTCACGGCGGGGCCGCGGTTCCACGGCCTGGCCGCGGACGGGCGGGAGGTGCTGGACTTCCTGCCCGGCGAGGTCTCCGACTACCCGCCCGGCCCGGCGGCCGCCTCCCGCACGGCCCTGCTCGGCGCGGCCCGCCTGCTGCGGGCCTACCACGACGCCACGGCGGGCTACACCGCCGAGGGCTGGATGCTGCCCGCCCGCGAGCCCGCCGAGGTGGTCTGCCACGGCGACTACGCCCCGCACAACTGCGTGCTGGACGGCGAACGCGTGGTCGGCGTCCTCGACTTCGACACCGCCCACCCCGGCCCCCGGCTGTGGGACGTCGCCTACGCCGCCTACCGCTGGGCGCCCACCACCGCCCCCGGCAACGCCGACGGCTTCGGCACCCCCGACGAACAGGCCGTCCGCGTACGGGAGTTCTGCGACGCGTACGGCCTCGGCCGGGCCGACCGGGCGGGCCTGGTCGACGCGATCGGGGTCCGGCTGCACGCCCTGGTCGCGCGCATGCGGGCCGAGGCCGCCGCCGGGAGCGCCGCGTTCGCCTCGCACCTGGCCGACGGGCACCACCTGATGTACCTCTCCGACGCCGCGTACGTGCTGCGCGAGCGCGCCCGGTTCGAGGCTCAACTCCTGGCGGAGTGACGGGAGATCAGCTCGCGGTACCAGTGGTACGAGTCCTTCGGGGTGCGCCGCTGGGTGGCGTAGTCCACGTGCACCACCCCGAAGCGCTTGCCGTAGCCGTACGTCCACTCGAAGTTGTCCAGCAGCGACCAGACGTAGTAGCCGCGCACGTCCACCCCCGCCGCCAGCGCCCCGGCCACCGCCCGCAGGTGGCCGTCCAGGTAGGCGGTCCGGTCGGCGTCGTGCACCACGCCGTCCGGGCCCGGGGCGTCGTCCTCGGCGGAGCCGTTCTCGGTGACGAACAGCGGCGGCAGCGCCGGGCCGTACTCCTCGTGCAGGTCGACCAGCAGGGCGCGCAGGGTGTCCGGGGCGACCGCCCAGTCCATCGCGGTGTGCCGGGCGTGCGGGTCGCGGACGTGCGCGAAGCGGTTGTCGGTGGCGTCCCGCCGGGCCGAGTCGGGCTCCCGGTGCGGGGCGGTGCGGACGGTCGCCGGGGTGTAGTAGTTCACGCCCAGGAAGTCCAGCGGGGCCGCGATCAGCGGCAGGTCGCCGTCGCGCCGGAAGTCCTGGCGCTCGATCAGCTCGCCCCAGGTGTCCGCCTCCGAGGCCGGGTAGCGGCCGCGCAGCAGCGGCTCCGTCCACACCAGGTTGCGCTGGGTGCGGGCGCGCAGCGCGGCGGGGGCGTCGGCCGGGGTGGCGGGGGTGACGTGGTCCAGGTTGAGGGTGATCCCGGCCTCCCGGACCCCGGCCGCGCGCAGCGCGCCCATCGCCAGGCCGTGCCCGAGCAGCAGGTGGTGGGCGGCGGCCAGGGCGGGCGTCCCCGAGCGCACCCCCGGGGCGTGCACGCCGTTGCCGTAGCCGAGGAAGGCGCTGCACCAGGGCTCGTTGAGGGTGGTCCAGCGCGGCACCCGGTCCGCCAGCGCCCCCGCCACCACCGCCGCGTACTCCGCGAAGCGGTGCGCCGTCTCCCGGGCCCGCCAGCCGCCGCCGTCCTCCAGCGGCTGCGGCAGGTCCCAGTGGTAGAGCGTCACCGCGGGCTCGATCCCGGCCGCCAGCAGCCCGTCCACCAGCCGCGAGTAGAAGTCCAGCCCCGCCCGGTTCACCGCCCCGCCGCCCGCGGGCAGCACCCGCGGCCAGGACACCGAGAAGCGGTACGAGCCGACGCCGAGCCGCCGCAGCAGCTCGACGTCCTGCGGCCAGCGCCGGTAGTGCTCGCAGGCGGGCTCCCCGGTGTCGCCGCCCGCGACCCGGCCCGGTTCGGCGCAGAAGGCGTCCCAGATCGACGGGCCGCGGCCGTCGGCGCGGGTGGCGCCCTCGACCTGGAAGGCGGCGGTGCCGGCGCCGAAGACGAAACCGGGCGGGAAGGAGAGTTCGGCCATGGAGTGATTCTCAACCGTAGAAAGCACTCACGAACAGCCCGTACTCACCTCCTGAACGACATTTGACTAAACGATTGCTTTATTCTTCCTCGCGCTCCAGGTGCTCGCGCAGGGCCCGGAACTCGGCCGCGAGCCCGTCCAGCGTGTAGTGCGCGTTCAGCCCGCTCGGGTTCGGCAGCAGCCACACCTCGGTGCCGCCGATCGGCTCCGGCTGCGGTCCGACCGCCGCCCGCGGCCGACCGAACGCCGCCCGGTACGCCCCGATCCCCAGCACCGCCAGTACCCGCGGCCGCAGCCGCCGCACTCGCGCCGCCAGCGCCAGCCCGCCCTCCCGGTACTCCTCGGCGGTCAGCTCGGCCGCCTTCGCGGTGGTCCGCGCCACCACGTTGGTGATGCCCAGTCCGAAGTCGAGCAGCTCCCGCTGCTCGGCCGGCCGCAGCTGCCGGGGGGTGAACCCCGAGCGGTGCAGGGCGGGCCAGAACCGGTTGCCCGGACGGGCGAAGTGCTGCCCGGTGGCGCCCGACCACAGGCCCGGATTGATCCCGCAGAACAGCACCCGGAGGCCGGGCGCGGCCACGTCCTCGATGGTGGCGTCCTGGGCGGCGGCGAGCTGTTCGGGCGTGGGCCTGGCGCCGGTGGCCGGGCGCTGCGGCGGGGTGCGGGTCACCCCGCCCACTCTGCCGTACCCGGCGGGCGCGCGAACGCCACCGGGCGCCTGCGAACCGATTTCGAGTTCACTGCTCCGAAAGGCCGTTCCGGCAGCTCGGAGGCGGTGCGGCCGATGTCCGGCATATCGGTTGGATAGTCAGTTCGATTGTTTTCCTGACCTGATGACTTCCCGGGCGGAGAATGGGGCGGTGCCATACGAACTGAACGCGCTGATCGCAGCCGAGGAACTGATCGCCGTGGTGACGGCCGAGGTCCCGCTCGCGCGCTCCGCACTCCTGCCGCACGGCCTGGCGCTCGTCCCGATGACCGACGAGCTCCACGACGCGCTCCAACACCCCTCCAACACGCCAGACTTCGGCTTCAAGCGGTTCCCCTCCGGATTCGCCCTGCGCATCGCGGGCTGGTCCAAGGCCACCCCCATCGCCTACACCGAGTCCGACGACGAGCACCCCGGCGGACGGCGCGCCGCCCTCTGGTACGACGGCCGGATCGTCCTCGGCCCGCTCACCCCCGCCGACGGCGCCCCGATCGACCGCGTCCTGCGCACCCTCGGCGCCACCGACGCCACCGCCCCGGCGATCGCCGCCGCCGTCGACGCGCACCGCCGCCGCTCCACCGGGCCCGCCGGGTCCGCCGAGGACTGACCGGGCGCCGGGCCGCGCACCGCCCGGGCCCGGACACGCCGGAGGGCGCACCGCTCCCGGTGCGCCCTCCCGCGCGGAACCCGCCGGCCCCTGGGCTCAGCGGTAGTTGACGTACTGCACGAGCGCTGCGCTGACCTGCGGTTTTGCGGCGATCATGGCGCTGACCTGGGAAAACTCTTGTCGCGAGTTTTCACTGATCAGCGCGGTTTTCCGCCCCCATGTGCCCTGGATGTGCCCTTGGTGGCCCGTACCGACACTTCTGAAGGTGGCGCCGCAGGCGCCTCGGTTGATGCTGTTCCCAAGGCGCACCGGGGGTGACTTATGCGAGGTTCTGGCTGGCCGCCTCCGGCCCGAACTAGGAAGGTGGCTAGCCCGGAAGATGTCGGTCTGCGCGGCTATTCTGAACGGGCAGCTGGTCGAGCGGGCGAGCTGCGGCGTAGGTCGGTGGCGAGGGGGAGTTCGATTGGGACTGCGTCCAACACATCTCGGCTATGCGTATCAAGACCTGCTGACAGCGATCCGCCTCGTCGATGTTGTGCTGGGCCGAGCCACCTCAGTGATCGTCGACACGAAGCTGTTCGATGACGACCGATTCGACGATGTGACGTGCGAGTGGCGGACGGGAACCCGCGAGCGGCTTCAGATCAAGCACACGGACCGCGATCGCGAGTTGGAAGCGAAGAGCTTCACAAATGATCGCCGGGGACTGCGCCTGGACCTGCTCGTCACGGCCGTCGACCAGGATGTCCGTCGGCACCCCGACACCTCCTACCGGGTCGTGCTGCGCGATACGGAGCCGCACGACCCGACCCTGGCCGCAGTCCTCAAGCCTATGGACGCGAGCATTGACCCGGGGCCCGCAGTGCCTGGCCTGGGCAGCACTCGCTTCCGCTTCGATGCCAGCGCGCTCCGGGCCGAGAACCCATGGCAATCGATGGTCGCAGACATTGACGATGACGTACTTGGCCGCGTCTGCGAAGTGCTTGTTGTTGACGTTGGCCTCCCCGGTTGCTCGCTCGACATCCGTGATCCGGGGCCGGCTGAGCGTGTTCTGCTACGCCGACTGGCAGATGAACTGGGTGCGGGGCGGCCGCCGAACCGTCACCGGACACCGGAGGACGTGGCGCTGGCGCTCATCGAGGCCGCGAAGGCGGCCCGGGGCCTTGATGGACGAGTGACCGCGCCCAGTCTGATTCCCCGGCTCGATCTGGCGGTTGACTTCGGGGCGGTCCGCGAAGGACACCCGGTCGATCCTGCTGTTGCAGTGGCGCGACTGCAGGTACTGACGACCCTGGCAAGCGCTGTGGAGGAGGCGGCGGAGCAGGGCGCAACCGTCGTCGTGACCGGTGGTCCGGGCAGCGGTAAGTCGTGGCTGTGCGAGCAACTTGCCGACCGGCTGCGCGAGGAGTGGATAGTCGCCCGGCACCACTGCTGGCTTGGTGCCGCCGACACTCATCGTGACCGTCGCGTTCTCAGCGATGTGGTAATCGGAAGTTTGCTTCGGCAACTTGAGGCAATGGCACCGGCGTCCCTCGCTGAGATCCGCCCTCGTTATGCCGCTACCCGGGAGACACTCGCGGCTGCCGTGTGCGGGATTCGACGAGACATTCCGGACCGTCCAATCGCGCTCATCGTTGATGGGCTGGACCACATCAGCCGCGTCCGTGGAAGAAATGTTGGGGCGGCATTCCACGGCTCGGTGGACCCTGCCCATCTGCTCATCGAGGAACTCTCCCACCTCGAACTTCCCCCCGGCGCAGTTCTGCTTCTGGCCAGCCAGCCTGGGGATCATCTTGCTGCGGCCGATAGTCATGGTGTTGTTGCCGTGACCGTTCCGCCGCTCAGTCGGCCTGAGACCTATGACCTGGCTCGGCGATTCGGTGTTCTGGCCGCAGTGGACTCGCCGGCCGCAAACTCGCGCGTTGACGACCGGGCTCGCGCTGCCGTCGACCTCATCCAGTCTCGATCCCGGGGCAACGCGCTGTACGCAACCTACCTTTGCCGCCAAGCTCTCGGGCCGGACCCAAGCCTCCACGAAGCGGCGGAACGGCGGGACACGGCGCTCGACCCACTGGACCGACTCCGTGACGTTCCGGAGTCCGCACATGACCTCGACGAGTACTACGCCTACCTGCTCGCTGGGCTCACTCCTGAGCAGCGCCAAGCGGTCAGTTTGCTTGCCGTTTGTGACTTCGCGGTCACCGCTGACGAGCTCCAGGAGATCTTTCCGCTCATCGCACCAACACTCACGGCCGCGCTCGCTGCCGTCGCCCCGATCGTCGCGCAGCAGCCGGGGATCGGTGGCTTGAAGATCCACCATGAGAGCTTCAGCCGATTCGCGCGCCGTGAAGCCGGCAGTGAGAGGTGGCTCACGCTGGTTCGGACGGCGGCTGCGGAGTGGCTCGCAAAGCGCGGATTCTTCACCGACACCCGCGCGTTCCGCCACCTCCCCGAACTGCTTGCCGACCTGGACCGCCATGACGACCTCGTCGCTCTGGTCGGGCCTGACTTCCTCTGCCGTGCGATCGCAGGACTCCAACCCCCCGCTGCGATCGCCCACACGCTGGCCTTCATTGCTCGGCGTAGTGCCGCCAGCGGGGACTGGCCGGTACTTGTTCGCTGTGTTGAGCTGCGCCGCGCCTTCGACACCTATGAGAACGAGAACCTCTCCGGAAGTCTCGTCGCCCACGCAGACGTGCTCATTGCCCTCCTCGGGGCAGATGTCGTCGCTGCCAGCCTCCTGTACGACGGTGGCCCCACTGTAAGCGCGCGGTGGGGACTGCAGCTCTGCGCTGCAGTTGACCAGGCAGGTGCCGCAGCACCATGGGAGGCATACCTGGCGGCGTGGGAGGACAGCCGCAGCTCCGACAACGTCCACTACGGCGCCGACAGCGACAACGACGTGTTCCTCGCCGAGCTTCGAGGGCAACTGCGGCTGCCTCGTCGACGTGACCGCGGGCGTGAGCAAGGCGCCGCTGACGAGGACATTTCCGCTACCGCTGAACGCGTCGCCGTATTCCTCGACCAGGACGACCTACCCGAGCTCCCGCGCGTTCTGGATGTCCTGCTCGACTGCCTGGGACCAAGCTCGGTCCTTGCCAGCGTGCCGCTTATCGAGCGCCCGGCTACGCGTGCAGCGGTTTTGCTCCGTCTCGCCGACGTGGCGGCTAGCGCCGGGCAGGGACTGCCATCGCCCCGCACCCTGGCTGTCGCGGCCTGGGCGAGTTTCGATGCCGAGGACCCGCGGCGCTTTCTGCGGCACGGCATATCCATCACAGAGATCGCTGACGACATTCTCGGCGCAGACATCGGCGGCTGCCTGCGCGCCGCGACCGAGGAAGCGCTGCGCTATTCCACTCCTGGCTGGTCCGGGGCGGTTCGCCGATGGCTGACTCTTCTCGCGGTTGCCCAGCAGTGTGACCCACATGCCCCGCACCGTTTGCTTCCGCTGTTGGACGGCCCTGGATTCTTCCGTGCGTGGCTGAGGTTTGCCGTTGCCGTCGTTGGGCTGGGCCGGGAAGTAGACGAAGCGACGCTCACGCCGCAGGACGCGTCCGCTGCAGTCCGTGTTGCGCTCGATCACCTCGCCCAGTCAGCTCAACCGTTTACGGGGAAGCCCCGTGCTTGCGACCTCTGGGGCATCCATGCCGACGTGCATGGAGTGGTTCACGACGCCGTCGCACTACTCATCGATGCTGACCTCGAACCCGCGCTCGCCTCGCTCACCAGGATCAGCGATGGCACCACTACCTCACTGGCGGGCATGGGAGGGTCCGGTCCGCTTGTCACCACTGATCTGCTTGCGATACTCAGCCGTGCTGTTGACCACACCCGTGCCACCGTCGTCCACCAGCTCATGGGTCAACTGCGCGACGAGCACGAGAGCCGGCGCACTCTCTACCCAGAGAGCGCGGATTTCGAGCTGGCGATGGCCCGGGTCAGCCTCATTGCCGGGGACGCTGCAGAAGCTCGTGAATGCTGGGAACGGGCTGCCCACTACATGGCCGCATATGGTAGCCACAAGGACATCACCATCCACGAACTGCTCGGCCCGCTGCCTAACCTCGTGGCACTCGATCCTACTGAGGCGCGGACCAGGCTCGCGGAAGCCCAGCCGCTGACCTATCTCGTAGCCCATCACACAGACGGGCGCAGCACTTCCAGCACCCCACATGACTGGTGGCGACTCCTCGCTGACATCGACCCCTATGCCGCCGCGACCCTGGCTGCAGAGGTGCTGCTCACCGAGCCTGGACTCCCGGATGCACTCGCCGAGGCCGCGCACCATCGGCTCCTCGACAGTCAAGCCACCACAGCTGATCCCGTCATCCTGGCGGCGTTGAGGGTCACAGCCGGGTCCGGAGAACGTGATCTTGATCGAGATACTGCGCTGCTCGGCCGACTCGCCGAGTTGCCATCGGACGATCAGGCACGCGTTGCTGGCCTTCTGTCTATCCTTGCGAACGCGATCACGGCCACGTACGACGATCAGTTCCTCACCTATGCCTCGGAGGAGGCTGGCTCTGATTCGGCTGGCGCGCTCCGCCAGGCCGCACACCTTCTCGCCGGTGACGGTGCACCCCCTCTTGCCGCCAGGCCTGGCAACGATGGACGGCCAAGGCGTGATAGGCGCACCTTGGACACTGCTGATCTCTTGGATTCCTTGCAACGCCCGATGCTGCCGCCAGGGGCTGCAGGCGCGATTGCCGCCGTCCGTGACTACGGTGATAAGTCGCACAAGGCCGATGAGGCTGCGCCCAGATGGTCAATCGATGCGCTGATTGATGCGGTTGGATGGCGGCTCATGGAGGTTGCTGCCGAGAGCGGCGCCGATTCGGCTGCCCAACTACTGCAGCGTGTCGCTGACGAACCGGACCTCTTCAGTAGTGGCGAGCTCCTGACGGGCCTCGCAGACGGGCTTGAGTTGCGTTGTGGCGGAGAACCTGGAGTTCCTGAGCGCTTGGCCGCAATTGCGCTCACTCTCGCCTTCGCCAAGATTCGAGGCGGCGGGGGCTACCTCAACTTCGCCGGACGCGACCGGCTGGACCTCTGGCAGCGCGCCCACGCTCTGGATGCGGTTGCCGCGGCTGATTGTCTTGCCGACCAGGTCGCCGAAACCGTCGCTGGCACACGGTACGGCACGATAGGCGTCACTCAGGCCGTCGTAGCTGCGTTCGCCGCCCAGCCCCCGAGGACATCACCGCCTTCTGCTGACAGTGTGCTCGTTCCGAACGATCACGCGTTCGTCTGCTGGGATGAGGCGTTCTCTGTCATCGCGCACCGGCTTCCGGGCAAAATCGATCTCGGAGCTGGCGTATACCAGCCGCCGCAGAAACCGACCGAGCAGCACGACATCGACGCAGCTCTGAGCCGTCTCAGCCTCGCTACGTTTGCCACACCTGAGCGCCCAGACCGACGCCGCGGACTACTGGCTGCTAGCGTGTTGCTGACCGCCCGTCCGACTGCGGCACAGGCCGCCATCGCTCGCGTCCTTGCTGCCGACATCGGTGCTGGCCCGCTCGGCTGGCTGCTTACTGTGTTGCACGATGGCCTGCCAGAGAGCGAGCTAGACACTGACCTCGTCGGTCAGGTTACGGCCCTCGCGCGCAGCACCATGCTTTCCGTCCGAGCGGAGGCCGCCCGTGTTCTAGCTGCTGCGGGCTGCCCAGTGCCCGATCCGCCCGCGACGCCCGCGCACCCGTTCCTGATTCACGCCCTCGCCGCCGACGGGGATGAGAAGAGGCCATGAGCTCAGACAATCGCGCGTTCGCTGTAGCGATCGTTGATGAGTACCTCGAGTCACGGCTAGACCAGATCGACGAGATACCCGGACTGCGCGAGGCGGTGATCGACCTCGTGGCCGCCGCGTTCTCAGGTGATTCGGAACAGCTCATGCGCGATCAACTCAGGCTCTTGAACAGGCCCGGGAGCAGAGACTTCCCCGATGCGTACCTGGCAGACGAGGCAGCGACAGAAGACGCACTCCAGCATGCTGCCGCCGGCCTGCGTGTGGCTCTTGCGCAGACCGGAAGACTAGTCGAAGCACGTCGCTTCGAACGCATGATCGACAATCGGCTGCGCGACGACCCTCGACTCGCCGTTCGCGCTGAACGTGCCCGGGTGCCTAGGCCACTGACTCGTCCGGTTCCGCTTGCGTGGTCGATCGAGCCCGCGCCGTGGTTCAAGGACAGCGGCGGGGAGGAAGGGTCCTGGCCCCCGCGCGGTGCTGAGGAGGTGGAGGTGCTGAGGTGTCTGCCGGGTGGGATATCGGCTCTGGCTCAAGTTGACGGTGGCCCTTACGCGGGGTGGACGCAGATCGGGATGATTGAGCGGCACCGAACGCCCGCACGACGCTATCCGCGGCAGCCCGCTCGCCAAGTCCTGGTTGCAGTAGGGCTGGAGGCAACTTCGGGCGACCCGCCGCCCCGGTCGTTTCCGTTCACGCGAGCTCCGTGGCAGGTGTGGACTGCGCCATGGCAGCAGTTGGACCCGATGGCAGACCCCGCCGAGGTTGTGGAGTACGTTTCAACCGGGAACTGGCCGGTGGCTGCGCTCACCGACGGCGGCCATACCGATCCAGATCACCCGCGTACCGGCCTTGGGGCTCCGCCGTATGTGCTCGCGCCAACCCTGGCGGCGGTCGCGGTACTTGGACTTGAGCCGACAAGCGGCATTTGCGGCTTCAGCCTCAGCGACAAGGACGGACCGGCGATCGTCGGCCGCCAGTGGCACGGACATCTCGTCCACGATGGCAACTATCAGCCGCTGAAGCCGGCTGTCGAAGGCGCCGATCTCTTGATCCGCCCCGACCTGTTCGGCCGACTGCGTGACGCTATCGGTGTTACGCGCATCCGCACTGGCATCTCGGTTAGCTATCGGAGCGGGGGCGATGCCGTCGCGGATGAAGACGATTGACGGGTCGGCTCTCCTGGATCGACACCCTGCTGGCGGTCGGCACGCCGGAGGAGCGATGCTGAGTGCTGCCCCGTGGACCTACGAGCGGGTCGCCCCGTGCTCCAGGTAGACGGTCTCGGACTGCGTCCTGGCGGTGTAGGCGGCGTGGACGCGGTCGTCCTCGTCGATGAAGAGCACCCCGGCGGCGGTGCGGGGCTGGGCTACGACCTCGTGGGGCTGGGAGTCGCTCATGGTGACGACTGTAGCCAGCGGACCGAGGTGGTCGCCGTGTGCCGACGGTTTCTCGGCGGGCATGGCTGGGTGGGCTCGTCGAGAAACCCCTCGACGAGCCCACCCAGCCGTGTCGTCACGCCGCTGTCGGCACCCAGCCGTAGCGCGAGAATGCGGGACCGCCGGCGCGGTAGGCGGTGAGCGCCTGGGCGGCCGTGGGGAAGGCCGGTTCGGGGAGGTGGCCGGCGGGAACCCAGCGGGCGGCGAGGTGTTTGTCGGGTTCGGTGTTGGTGAGTTCGCCGGTCCACTTGTCGGTGGCGAAGACGAAGAGGACGAACTGACCGGCCTGGTCCCAGCCCTGTTCGACGTGGATGACGTGGACGAGTTCGAGGTCCGCCGGGTCGACGAGCAGGCCGGTCTCCTCCTTGAGTTCGCGGGCGGCGGCCTCGTCGAGGGCTTCGCCCGGCTCGGCCTTGCCGCCGGGGACGGTCCAGGCGGGGTGTGGGGACCAGTTGCGGGCGGCGTAGTGCACGGCGGCGATCGTGTCGGTGCTCTTGTCGTGGACGATCACGCAGACCGAGTTCCGGCTGTTCATCACGCTGTTGTGCGTCACGGTGCGGACTCCTTGTCGAGGTGCCGGAGGACGTCGGTGGTCCAGGACGGCCTGGTGGTGTGCCAGCTGAACTGGTAACCGTTGGTGCCGAGGTAGGGCGTGGTGAGGATGTGGTGGAACTCGCACCATGCGGCGAACTCGCGCCAGGAGCATCCGGGCAGGCCGCGTCGGCGGGGGTGGTGGTTGTAGGTGTCCACGGCCTGGCGGATGGTGTCCTCGGGCAGCGGGCCGGTGGTCATGGCGGTGCTGACGACAAGCTTGGCGAGGTCGTAGCCGAATGGCGCGAGGGTGAGGGAGTCGAAGTCGATGACGGCCACATCGGCGTCGGCGATGAGGAAGTTGCGCGGGTTGGCGTCCTTGTAGAAGGCGGCCGGCATGGTTGCGGCCTGCTTCAGCCAGTCGTCGGCGGCCTCGGGCGTCAGGGCCGGCTTCGGCACGGTGCCGGAGGCCAGGAGTCGGTGGAGGCGTTCGCGGCGGCCGTCGGCGAAGCCAGTGATGGTGATGGTGTCGTGGGTGTGCGGCGTGTCGAGGCGGGCTGCGTGCAGCTCGCGGGTGTGAGCGGCGGTGTGCTGGTGTCCGAGGAGGTTGGCCAGGGCCACCAGGTCGTCGGGACCGCCGTGTCGTCCTTCGAGGTGTTCGAAGTCGATCTCAGTGGGGCGGACTTGGACGATCCGGGGGATGAGCACGTCGGGGTTGGCACGGGCGATCCACCGGTAGTGGGCCAGGGATTGCTGCTGGGCCTGGGCGCTCATGTACGTCTTGGTGAAGGTTTTCATCGGCGGGCGGCCACGACGTAGGTGACGGTAGAGGTGGTCTCCAGCGGGCCGTCGCCGACGGTCTCCCGAAGTCGCCGGGCGATCTCCTCGACGCCACCACCGAGTTGGTACTTCGGGTTGGTGGCTGCGTACTCCGCGATGTGGTCGGCGTTGGTGAAGCGGAAGCGGTGTTCGTGGTGGACGACCTGCTGCACGTCGAGGCAGGCGGCGACGATGTCGGCCTGGTTGTGGCTGTGGAAGGTCTCGTACAGGCTCGGCCGGCTGGTGGCCTCGGGGTCGAGGCCGCTGGCGGCGATCACCTCGTCCAGCGTGCGGTAGCTGTCGGGCGACTTGGTGACCGTGATCGACAGTCCGCCGGGCGCCAGGCAGCGGGCGATCTCGGCGATCACTGTCGCTGGCCGGGGTGAGTGGTAGAGACAGAACGCGGCCACCGCGACGGCCACGGAGGCGTTGGGCAGGTCGATGGCGTGGAAGTCGCCGCGCAGGAACTCCACGCCCAGGCGGCCGGTGAGCCGGCTCCGGGTCTCGGCGAGGAGGGCGGTGGACTGGTCGAAGGCGATGAGCCTCGGCGGGTCGAGCCGCTCGGCCAGGGCGAGCGTGGTCGTGCCGCGTCCGCAGCCGATGTCGAGGACGGTGCCGCGCAGCCCGGTGGCGGCGAGGTCGGCGATGACGGTGGCGGGGTGGGGACCGGCGGTCTTGGCGCGGGACAGCGCGCCGGTGCGCTGGGCGATGCGGCCCGCGTCGGCGTACAGGTCGTGGCGGACGCGGTCGGTGTCGAGGAACGGGTTGGCGGTCATGGACAGGTGGAGCCTTCCCGGTGCGAAGTGGGTCAGATCATGTCTGTGGAGGGACGGCGGCGACGAAGTGGCGGGCGGCCCGGCGGCTGGTGAGGGTGACGACGCGGGCGTGGCCGGCGTGCTCGGCGATCAGTGCGCGGACCTTGGGCCGCATCTGGCGCCGGTAGCCGAGGATGTAGCGGATGAAGCCCCAGGTGATGCGGTCGAAGACGCCCTGGGAGGTGTGTTGGCCGCCGCGGTAGCGCCGGCGCCGCTGCAGGATGCCGAGCAGGCAGATGACCGGGGGGATGTCGAGGAAGATCACGGTGTCGGCCCGCTTGAGGCGGATCGGGAGGGTGGAGGCGTAGTTCCCGTCGATCACCCAGCGGGGCCGGGCGACGAGCTCCTCCTGGAGAGCAGCGAACTTCTCCTGCGGCAGCGGGTTCCAGTCGGCGTCGTAGTAGACGCCGTCGAGGTGGGTCAGAGGGGCATCGATCAGTTCGGCGAGCTGGCGTCCGACGACGGTCTTGCCGCTGCCGCCGCAGCCCATGATGGCGATCCTGTCCATGCCGCTACAGGCTACCGAGCCGTGCGACGGGCCGGACCTCGACTTGGTCGGGCCACTCGGGCGAGATCTCCAGCGTGGTCATGCGCGGTCTCCTTCGAGCAGCAGGGGCGGGATGGCTGTGCCGGTCAGCGCGGCGGTGAGGGTGCGGAGCTGGCGGCTGAGGCGGAACGGGTCGAGCCGGTCGATGCAACGGGCGATCAGGTCGGCGTGGGCCTGGCTGCCCGCGATCCGGGCGAGCGCGGTGACGGTGGCCACGACGTCGGCCGCGCTCGTGACGACCAGCTCGCGCGGGACGACCGTCTCGGCGGCCCGCAGGGCGCGCGGGGCCAGCGGCAGGCAGCCGGTGAGGACGGCCTCGAAGAGTCGCTGGGTGAACTGGCCGGTCCTTGCGTACCGGTCCGGGGCGAGGAGCACGGTGGCCACCGCGGAGCGGTAGGCGGAGGTGACCTCGTCGAAGGGGATACGGCCGGTGAAGTTCACCTCCGGCCAGCGGGCGGTGTTGTTCCACTTCCCGGCCACCCGGTGCGGCAGCTGGGCGGCGGCCGGGGCGAAGAACTCCTCGAAGGCCATGTCACGGTCGTACTGGTTGCCGATGTAGATCAGGGGCAGTTCCCGCTTCTCGGCCGCGAGGGCGGCCGGGTAGGCCCGGTCGAGGGCGTCGTCGGCGACCGGGAAGAGCAGGCTGGCCGCTCCCGGCGACGGGTACAGGGCCGGCTCGCACACCTGCAGGTGCCGAACAGTCCGCAATGGGTCGTCGGTGGGCAACTGCTGGTCCTTGTCCCACAGCACCGTGCGGACGGCGAGCCGGTGGGTGTAGTGGTCGAGGAGTTCCTGCTGCCGGTGCAGGTCGCAGGTGTGCCCCTCGGCGTCGCAGGCGGTGGTGTTGCGGCCGGGGATCGGCCAGCGCCACTCCAGGAACAGGGCGTCGATCTCGGGCAGGCCGCCGTCCCATCGGTAGGTGGCGGTGAGATCGGTGCCGGCCTCGGCGAGATCGCGGTTGGCCTGGAGGAAGACGATCTCGTGGCCGGCGGCGATCAGGCCGTCCACCAGGGTGCGGCGGTGGCTTCGCCCGCCGTCGGGGGTGTCGGTGATCCCGGAGCCGAGGAAGCCCCAGTGGCTGTAGCCGATCCTCATGCCTTGGTCACCCACCAGTCCTCGATGAGGAGCGCGTCCAGCCCGGACTCGGCCAGGCAGTCCAGCGCCATCTCCGGGGTGCCGCAGATCGGCTTGCCCTTCACGTTCAGGGAGGTGTTGATCAGGACCGGCACGTCGGTGATCTCGGCGAAGGCGGTCAGGACGTCGGCCAGGAGCGGGTTGTCCCTGGGCGAGAGAGTCTGCACCCGGGCAGTGCCGTTGGCGTGGACGATGGCCGGGATCGCCTGGCGGGCCAGGTCGGTGACCGGGGAGGCCATGGACATGAACGGGGCCTCTTGGCCGAGGGTGAAGTAGTCCGCCGCCTTGTCGGCCAGGACCACGGGGGCGAACGGCCGGAACGGCTCGCGGAACTTCACCGTGGCGTTGAGCCGGTCGGCGACGCCGGGCCGCAGCGGCGAGGCGAGGATCGAACGGTGCCCGAGAGCACGCGGGCCTGCCTCCAGCTCACCCTGGAACAGGCCGATGATCGTGCCCTTGGCCAGCTCGCGGGCCGCGAAGCCGACCGGGTCGTCCAGGCGCCGGGCGGTCATCCCCGGCCGTGGTTCGGCCGGCAGCTCCAGGCCGGGGAAGGACGGGCCGAGGTAGCAGGCCCGCGCCAGCCCGGTCGGGAGGTCCCCGTGCCGGTCGAGGTGGACCGCAGCGGCGGCGCCGATCGCGGTGCCGGAGTCACCGGGCGCGGGCGGCACGGCGACCTCGTCGAACAGCCCGGAGGCGATGATCTTCCCGATGCTGACGCAGTTCATCGCCACCCCGCCGCCCACGCACAGCAGCCGGGCACTCGTGCGTTCGCGGGCGATCCGCGCCAGGTGCAGCATCACCTGCTCGGTGCGTTCCTGGAGAGCGGCGGCGAGGTCGGCGTGTACCGGGACGACTTCCTCCTTCGGTCGGCGGGGCGGGCAGGTGAGTGCGGTGAAGGCTGCGGTCAGCCGCGGGTAGCGGCGGTCCATGACCCGCAGGCCGATCAGGCGGTGATCGAGAGCGAAGCCGTCGGTGGTGAGCCGGACGGCCTTGGCGAACAGCGAGCGGAACCGCTTCGGGTCGCCGAGGGCGGCCAGCGCCATGACGGTGCCCTCCTCGTCCCCGCGCCGCCAGCCGAGATGCTCGGTGACGGCGCCATACAGGTAGCCGAGGGAAGTGGGGTCGTCGAGGGTGTGGACGATCCGGTACGAGCAGCCGGCCGCGCTCTGCCGCGCGTGGCCGATGGTGGTGGTCTGGGTCTCGCCGAGGCTGTCCACCACCAGGACGGCGGCCTCCTCGTAGCCGGAGGCGGCGAAGGCGTACAGCCCGTGGGCGCGGTGGTGCAGGACGGGCTGCACCTCGGCGTTCGGGAAGATGTCGGCCAGGCGGGCAAGGCGCCGGCGGGTGTTGCCGGCGACCTGGGCGAACGAGCGGACCCGGGGCAGAGCCCGGGCGGCCGTCGCCGGTCGCAGGGTGTGAACGAGGGCGGAGGGGATCGCCCGGAGGTAGTGCTGCGGGGTGAAGTTGTACGCGACGGTGCCGATGTCGGCGAAGGTCAGGCCCGCTTCGTCGAGGAGCCACTCCACGGCCATGGCCGGGTAGCTCTTGTCGTGCTTGATGGCGCTGAGCCTCTCCTCCTCGACGAAGCCGACGAGTCGGCCGTCGACGAGCAGGGCGGCGGCTGAGTCGTGGGTGTAGGAGCACAGGCCCAGCACGATGTTGCGGTTCGCGGCCACGTCGGTCACCTCTTCGCCGGGATCGCCGGGATGGGCATCTTGGCGAGCGGGATCTTCTGCTCGCGCTGGTCGTACCAGAGCGCCAGGGTCTCGGGCAGCGGCCCGGTCGCCTCGGCAGCCCTGGCACGGGCCTCGTCGCGGTGACCGGCCTTCCACAGCCGGTAGCTGGCCAGGACAGCGGCGAAGCCGTCCCAGACCGGGTGGCCGACGGCCTCGCCCACGATGACCTGCTTCAACACCAGGTCGAAGTCCTCCCAGGGGATGCCGAGCGGCTGCCACGCGGGCGAGGCGGGCGCGTCGGCGGCGAGGCTCCAGGCCGTGTCCTGGTGCTGGGCGTACAGGTGCAGGGAGTCGACGTGGTGGTGGTAGTCGCCGACCTCGGCGCCGAGCCATCCGGCCATCAGCTCGTGCAGGACGGTGGTGGTGATCAGGTCGTACGGCAGGCCGAGCCACACGTCCTGGCTCCGCATGCTGGTGTGCATCTCCAGGCGGCCCTCGCGCAGGTAGAAGCGGTACCCGAGGGTGCAGGGAACGTCCTTGTGGCCGGCGGTGTCGCGGCCAGGGTCGAAGATCTGGACGACGGCGCGGCGGCTCTCGCCGTCCCGGGTCAGCTGGCGGCGTACATAGTCGAGTTGGTCAAGCTGACCGTGCCAGCGTCGCAGGCGCGGACCGTAGGCGCCCTGGAGGGCGCCGTGGTCGGTGAGGCCGGCCAGACGGCTGTTGAAGTCGTGGATCCAGTCGGCGCTGGAGCCGGAGAGGATCCACACGGTCTCGGCGGCGGCGAACGCGGGGTTCAGCACCCGGTACGGGTCGAGGTGGACCATCCGGGCGGCCGGGTTGGTCAGCTTGAGGTAGGCACCCATGAGCTCGGCGGTGGCCATGCCGCGCGGTGCGACGCTGCGGCCCTGGCTCAGGATGGCCTTGCCGGCACGGGTGAACAGCGCGTTCGCGCTGTCCGCGGTGGTGACGAACACGATTCCTCCGGTGGGAACGACGGGGCAGGATCGTTCAGGCGCCCACGGGCTGCGGGGAGTTGGCGTTGAGGTGGGCGAGCTGGCGCGAGACGCCCTGGGCGAGGGCGGTGCGGGGCTTCCAGCCCAGGAGGTCCGCCGCCCGGGAGTTGTCGGCGAGGGTGGCCTCGACGTCACCGGCCTGGGCGGGCAGCCGGTTGACCGATACGGGGCGGCCGGTCAGCTCCTCGACGGCGGCCAGCACGTTCAGCACGGTGGTGGTGACGCCGGTACCGATGTTGAGGACCGTCGTGCCGATCGGGGCGGTCGCGGCGGCGATGGCGGCTCGGACCACGTCGCCGACATAGGTGAAGTCCCGGCGCTGGCTGCCCTCGCCATAGAGGTTCAGGGCGGGTCCGCCGAGCGCCGCCGTGAGTGCGCGGCCGATCAGCATGTCATCGCGCTGGCGAGGGCCGTAGACCGTGAACAGGCGAAGTGCCACCGCGGTGACGGTGGAGGTGGCCTTGCCCGCATGGGCCAGGCAGAGCTGTTCGCCGGCGAGCTTGCTGATCGCGTACGGCGACTCGGGGTTCGGCACGATCTCCTCGCCGGTCGCGCCGCCGCTCGTGGTCCCGTAGACGCTGGAGGAGGACGCGTAGACCAGCCGGGGAACGCGGACGTCCTCGCAGGCGGCCAGCACGCGCTCGGTGGCGAAGACGTTGCAAGCGGTGTACTCGGCAAACCGATCGCCCCAGGAGCTGCGGACGCCCGGCAGTGCCGCGAGGTGGAAAACCGCGTCGGCCTGCAGGAACAGTGCCGTGAGCGGGCAGGTCCTCAAGTCGGCGGCGACGAAGGTGAAGCCGGGGTGGTCGAGGGCTCCTGCCAAGTTCGCCGCCGCACCGGGGTCGGTGCGAGGGTCGCGGCGGTCCACGCCGATGACGGCGGCACCCTCGCCAAGGAGAGCGTCGACCAGGTGCGAGCCGATGAAGCCTGCGGCTCCGGTGACGACCGCCCGGGACGGGGCGCGTCCTGGTGTTGCCTTGTGCTGCATTGAAGTCCCCCCAGGGGTCTTGTCGTTGCTGTCTGGATCGACGGCGCCGGACGGTCAGGACGTGTGCGGCGTGCGCGGGTGGGTGCCGTCGAGCGCCGTGGTGTGGCTGAGGGCCGATGTGGCGAGATGGTGCTGGACGGCCGTCCCGAGCAGGGCGAGGCACAGGACATGGCCGAGGGCCCACAGGCCAGTGAGAACCGAGCCGATCGGGTCACGGGCCGCACTGCGGCGTCGTCGGCCCCGCGTTCCGCCCAAGATGTGGATCATCACCTTCTCCTCGAAGTTCCGTGCGCGGACCCGAAGAGCCACGGCGGTCGAGTGCGAACGACATGAGATGCGCGCAGATCAAGGCGCGCTGCCCAACGGTCGGCCGGTGGCGAGGCTCGTTGCCTTGGCGGCCGGGCGTGTCGAAACCATCACGCACCGCAACCCCGGCCGGGAAGGGCTGGTGATGGTCAGTCAGGTCAGGTGTTGGTCAGAATGGTCAGATTCACCCAATGACGGAGGGCGGCTCCGAGGGCTGCTGTACGTTGGCGTCGAACCTGTCAGCCGCATCGGACTTCGAGGTCACCTGTGGACGAAGGGTCTGTTCTCGGCGACTGCCTCAAGCGACTCGGCTGGTCGCCCGACAAACTGGCACGCGAGATCAACCGCGTGCGCCCGAACAGCATCAGCCCGAAAGCGCCCTACGGCTGGCTCAAGGGCTCCACGCCGCGCGGCTCGCTTCCGCAGATCGTCGCGTCGATCCTCTCGCACCATCTGAGGGAGACGATCACCGCCGAGGCCCTGTGGCCGGCGAAAGCCACCGCGCCCGGTGCCGACGGCTGGCTACAGCAGCCGTGGTCGCAGGGCGGTACCTGGGAGGGGCTCGGAGCGTTCACGGCGGGCCCCCTCCGTCCCGGCCTCGGTGTGTCGCCGCCCTTGTCCGGTCAGGGACTCATCGGCCCGGCCGTTGACTGGCTGACGACACCGGACGAGCCGGTAGCAGGGCGGCCCAGCGGGGAGGCGATCAGCCCCCAGGCCATCGACGTTCTCGCCGATCGCGTCGCCCAGCTCCGCCGACTCGATGACGCGCAGGGCGGCCCGCTCGTGCTGGACTGGATCACCCAAGACCTGAACTGGGCCGCACACTTGGCCCGCAACGGCACCTACGATCCCGCCATAGGGCAACGACTCCACAGCGTGCTCGCCGAACTCGCGCAGCTGGCCGGCTGGCTCGCCTGCGACCTCGGTCGCAACGCCCTCGGCCAGCGCTACCTACTCTTCGGACTCCGCGCCGCGCACACGGCCAACAACCGCGCGCTTGGGGCGAACATCGTCTCCTGCCTCAGCTACCAAGCCACTTGGCGCAGTGCGCACGACGAGGCGCTTCGCTTGATCAAGATCGCCCGTCAGGGCGTCGGAGGCGCACCCGGCGGCGCGGTCCACGCCCTCCTCGCCACCAGGCAGGCCCGTGCCCATGCCCAACTGGGCCACCTGGACGACTGCGCTCGGACCCTCGACGAGGCGGCTGCCCTGGTCGAGTCCGCAGCAGACAGCAGCACACCCTCGTGGGCCTACTGGGTGACACCGGCTGTCCTGGCCGCCGACGCCGGCCGCGCATGGCTCGAGCTCGGCCGTCCCGAGGTCGCCGAACGCCATCTGTTGCGTGGCCTGCAGCTGTTCGGTGACGAGCAGCCCCGGAACCGGCTGCTGCACACGATGTCCCTGGCAGAAGCCCGGCTGCGGCGGCACGACCTCGACGGCGCTGCCGAGGCCACCCGCCAGGCCCTCGATCTCCGCTCGTACCTCGACTCCGGCCGCGCCAGACAGCGGCTGGCCGGCCTACGCGACGAGTTCGAGCACTCCGACAGCCCACTGGCGCACGACGTCACAGACGAGATCGGCGCCGTCTTGGCCGCGTAGCCTGGACTTCCGCACGCACCCGAGGAACCGAATGTACGTCCGCACACAGGTCCCGCTGGCTCCGCTCACCACGCTCGGCATCGGCGGCAACGCCGTAGTCCTCGCCGAGCTGACCGATCCCGCCGACTTCCCCGACGTCGTTGGCCTGGCCCGTCGGGAGGGCGCCCGGCCCTTGGTCCTCGGAGGCGGCAGCAACATCCTCGTGGCCGACGCCGGGTGCGGCGTGCCCGTCGTACGCATGGCCACCCAGGGCGTGGCGTTCGAGCGCGATGACGACAGCGAGGCGGTCACCGTCACCGTCCAGGCCGGCCACATGCTCCAGGACCTCGTCGAGGAGACCATCTCCAACGGCCTGACCGGCATGGAGACGCTGATCGGCATCCCCGGCACGGTGGGAGCCACGCCGGTCCAGAACGTCGGCGCCTACGGGCAGGAAGTCGCGGACGTCCTCATGCGCGTCACGGCCTGGGACTGGGTCACCGGCCGCGAAGTCACTCTCTCGGCCGAGGACTGCCGGCTTGGCCACCGCACGAGCATCTTCAAGCACTCCACCCGCTGGACGCTCCTCACGGTGACGTTCCGGCTGCGGCCGTCCGAGCTGAGCAGCCCGATCACGTACGGGATGGTCGCCAGGGTCCTCGACGTCCCCAAGGGCACGCCGGTCCTCCTTGCCGACGCGGCTGCCGCCGTGCTGACCGTGCGCCGCAGCAAGGGCATGGTCCTCGACCCCGGAGACAGCGACAACCGCAACGTCGGCAGCGTCTTCCTCAGCCCTGTCGTCGACGAGAAGCAGGCCGAGAAGCTCCGGGCCGAACAGGCGCCCGTGAACGCCTTCCCCGACGGCCTGACCAGAGTCAGTGCCAGCTGGCTGATCAAGGCCGCCGGGTTCGCTCTCGGCCAGCCGATCGCCCCTGGCATCCGGATGTCGACCAAGCACTTCACGCTCGTCGCCGAGGGCCACGCCACCGCCGGCGCGTTCGCCGAGGCATCCAGGACGGTCGCCGAGAGCGTGCAGGAGGTCACGGGAATCCAGCTGACCCCCGAGCCCGACCTCTTCGGCGACGAACCCGCGTACCTCCGCCTCAAGCAGAACGCGCTCGCTTCAGCAACACACTGACGGGGCTGGCCAACCCGGACGGTCGCTTCGCAGACCTGGCCTGGCACTCCTCCCCGGTGAAGATGCTCCCTACCCGGCGGTGGCCAGGTTCAGGCCGACCGTCTTCGCTGTACGCAGTGCCGCTCGGGCGCGTGCGGCACCGTTGTGGGTCACCGCTTCGCCTCCGCCGACGGTGAGCATGCGGGTTGCGAGGCTCGCACAGGGGCGGCAAATGCCCGGCTGGGGCACGGGGTCGTGGCACTTGGCGCACTCGGCGTACCGGGCCGCTACCGGGCGCACAGGGGCCGGTACGGGTGGCATCTTGCGCTCCAAGCGGTTGCGCAGCACCGCCACCGGCGAGTGGACCGGGATGGGCAGGCCGAGCAGGAGGGCAGCGGCAAGGTCGGCGTGGGTCGCGCCGCGCTCCAGCCACTGGACGACCAGCGGCGCAAGCGTGCGCGCTTCGGGCTCGCCGAGGTGCAGGCGCGGCTCGGGCCGGATCACTCGGAACAGCGTGGCGACCGCCTCGCTGACCTGCTCGTCCGGCACTGCCGGAGCGTTGTTGGCGTCCTGGTGCTCCTCCTCCCTCCCTCCCGGCTCCTCGCCCGCCTGGTCGGCGGTCGCCTGGTCGTTCGCGGGGCTGGTGGGGAGGGAGGGTTCTTTGTGCCGGGTACTTTCAATTAGGGCGTCAGCATCACCGGTGGTCGCCTCACCGGAGACCGGACGGGTGGCACCCGGCAGTGCGAGCTGCGGGGTGTCATAGACGTGGGTCTCGGTGCGGATGGTGCCGTCGGGCATGCGGATCTTCTCGACGCGGTAGAAGCCGGCGTCGGTGAGCTCCTTCAGGGCCTTGCGGATCGCGCCGCGTCCCTGGGGGCTGGTGTCGGCCATGTGCCGGCCGTCCTCGCGCCAGCCGTCGGGGCGGGAGAGGAGGTCCGCGAGCAGGCCGCGGGCGGTGTAGGACAGATGCCGGTACTGCAGCATGGCGTTGGGCAGCACGGTGAAGTTGCGCACGTGGGCGCTACGATGGACACGCATCGGGAGTTACCGCTCCTGGTGCCGGACCCCGGGGTGTTGGAGCACCGCCGGGGTCGCCTATTTTCGGTTGGATTACGGAACGTAGCACACGCTCCGATCGAAGATCGATGCAATCGGCGAGCGATCAGCATCACGCCTCAAGCGGTCAGACTTGGCCGCCGAAGGCCCCCAAGTGGCAGTTATGGAAGGCCACTTGGATGCATCCCCGCCGCTCGACGGGTGGGCCGAGTGCAGCCAGCCTTCGATTCGAGGTTGGCGGTCGTGGTCAGGTCCCCGCAGAGCCCGGCTGACCTGCGCGTCAGCCGGGGGCGCGGCGAGCGTCCCGTTAATTCCACATCACTCCGGCGAGAAGGCCGTCGAATGCGAGCGCCCGCATGGCGGTGTTGAAGTCGTCCCACTCGTTTTCAGGGTCGGTGAAGTGCTGATCGAAGTAGTCGCGGGTGAGGTCGGGCTCGTGCCATTCGTGGGCACAGCGGCATCGAACGAACACGTGGGCGCGGATGTTCAGGAGGAGCCAGTCGCGGGCGGCGTCGCACAGTGGGCAGGCGATGGTGATGCCGAGCGGGTTGAGCGGGTCGGGGTGGGGGACGGCGCGGATCACGGGACGGGCGGGGTTGGGCACGGGCGCCTCCAGGGGGCTGGTCGGTGGGAACCGACACAAGACACCCCTGCGCGGGAATGTTCCCAATCACCGAGATCGACATCAAATCGACATCAACTGCTTTAGCTGCCAGAGGGGTTACGTTGCGCGGTGGCGGTGCTCTCGACGTTTGCCTCCCGGCTCCTATCGCCCCACGAGTTCGCCAGCGGTGGTGTCGACCTGGGAGACAGCTCGCCGGATGAGGCCCAGGGTCGCGTCGAGTTCGGCGGGGCGGAGGAAGCCGTTGGCGTTGAGGGCGAAGGCGATCTGGTTCAGGTTGTTGCCGACCCGGGCCAGTTGAGCGCGGCTGGCGGCCAGTTCGTCGACAGTGCGGTCGAGGCGGTCTTGCGGGTCGCCGGCACTCAGGCCTCGGGCGTCGTTGAGGGTGCTGGTGGCGCAGAAGCGGGCGATGGTCTGGCTGCGGTCAGCGGCGGCTCGGCGGATCTCTTCGAATTCGGCGGCGTTGTATCGGACGGTCACTCGGTGCGGGCGCTGCTGCGGGTCACGGTGGCGGCGACGCGGCTGGCGAGTGGGGTGGCTCGGGGCGATGTTCTCAAGGCGGTCGCTCTCTTCCCCTACCTCGCTCGGCACCCCCTGGTGCCGAGCTGCCGGTGACGAGTCGAGCGCCCCCGCTCGACTCGCCGCCGGCTGTCCCTCGCCGGCTGGCGAGGGACCTGCGTGGGACTGCCCCTGGGGCGGTCCCACGCAATAGCTTGCTGCGCCAGCGGCGGTCAGCTCGGACGCCAGTTGCGGATCACCGTTGGGAGTAGGCGAGTTGAGGAGCGTTTCCAGGTCGCCGTCGGGGCTGTCGGTGTGCCCGGGGTCGGGCTGGTGGAGCGTCAGAGGGGACTCCTGGGGGTGTGTGGGGACGGTGGGCGGGACCGGACCAGGCCTGGTCTGGATCACAGAGAGGGGATCCGGGTGCCTCGCGGGACGGTGCCGAGCGAGGCACCCGGGGTGAGCGGAAGTACCGGGATCAGATGCCGGCGGCGGGACCGTCGTCGTCCGGTTCGTCCGGACGGACCATCTTCATGACCGCGGTGAGGCGTTCGTCGGACAACGTGAGTCCCTGGGCGCGTACCGCGTTGCGGACGACGGACCGGCTCAGCCTCCCGGTGTCCGTCCACGCCCGGACGGCGATGCCGGCCAGATCCTCCAACGGCGCGCCCGCCGGCCGGCCGACGGGCCGAGGCTCCGGGGACTGTCCGGCAATTCCGCTCGCCCCCTGGCCTGCGGCTTCTTGGGCCACGGTGTCGTCGGTCCGGGCGTGCTCCGCGCGGTCTGGGTCTGTCCATGGGAGGTCCTCGCCTGCGGACGGACGGTCTGAGCGGAATTGCCCGTCCGGTTCCGGGTCCGGTCCCGGACAGCGGTCCCTGTCCGGTCCGTCCGCAGGCCGCAGCGGTCCGACGGTCCGGTTCGCGGTCCGGTTCGGTCCGGTCTTGTGGACCTCCACGGTCCGGTCCGGTCCGGCGGACCGTCCGTCGCCCGGGGACCGTCCGGTCCCGGAGGAGGGGACAGGGGTCGAGTCGCGGACCACTGGCTCGCCGTTCGACTGGACGACGGGCCGGATGTAGCGGGTGGTGTGGATGCCGAGGTGGACGGCTCCAGCGAGGGCGAGCGGGGAGATGGCGGACAGAACGCCGACCGTCGTGTCGCTCAGCTGCAGGTGTCCAGCGCTGGCCAGGGCCTGCTGGTTGAGTCGGACGGCGTGGAGGGTGTTGGCCCAGATGCTGGCGGCGGTGGAGGTGCCGAACAGCAGCCACACGTACGCGCGGGCGGTGAGCGGGGCGGTCCGCAGGAGCAGAAGGGCGCGGACGCTGTAGGCGACGAACCCGTCGACGATGAGCGGGAACAGGTAGGCGAGCTGGTCGCGGATGTGGATGGCGAGGGCCATCTGGCGCAGGGCGTCGTAGGAGAGGGCGAAGCCGGCGGCAGCGAGCAGGCCGATCGCGGCGAAGTCCCAGACGGTCACACGGCTGGTGCGGGCGGCGCGGTCCGTGGTGGGCATGTGGGTGGTGGTCCTCCTTGGGGGCGGTCGAGGTGTTGGTGGCGGTGGGCCGTTGCATCCGTATTGGGCGTCCATGGCCCTTGTCCCGCTTGGCCGGTCGAGCCGGCAGTGACGTCCCGCCCGCCGTCCTAGCGGTGTACGCCGAGCCCTGCGGCAAGCGGGGGCGATACGGACGGCGTGACGGCGGGAGGGGAATGCCGTCCCAGCTGTGGCCTTTGGGACATGGGATGCAACGGCGGGGACGGGGCCTACCGCTTCTGGCGGGTGGGGTCAGGCATCGGTCGCGGGCGCGCGGGGCGGGAGCGGGTGGACCTTGGGGCAGTAGCGGCGCCAGGAGTCGGCGAATTTGTTGAAGGTGTAGCCCTTTCGCTGGCTGCCGTCAGGCAGGCGGATGTTGGCGGAGGAGATCTGGTAGTCCTTCAGCAGTCCGGAGAGCGCTCGGGCGGTGAGGCCGCCGCGTCCGTGCTCGGCCCATGGAGCCTCTGGGTCGTCGTTCAGCGACGCGAGGAGGGCGGTGGTGGGCAGGGTCTCCGGGTCGCCGTGGGCGAAGAAGATGCGGCGGATGTCGGCGAGGATCCTCGCTCCGCCGCAGCTGTCCTCTTCGATCACCTCCTCCGCCGCGACCATGCGCACGCACGCCTGGCGGGCCCGGCGCGGCCAGGAGCCGCCGGCAAGGTCGGCGACCGCGATCAGGGGCTCCCAGGTGTCGGCGGCCCGGTCCTCGACCGGCATGTCCGGCTCCAGCACCTGAGCCTGCTCGGCCACCTGGCCTGCCCACAGGGAGAGTTTCGCGCGGGTCTCCCGAAGGAGGACACCGTCTCGGCGGTCGCGCAGCGGCGCGACGACCTCGCCGTCGGCACGGCGGCGCATGCGGATCACGATCGACCGATCCATGATCGTGTCCGGCAGATCGCCGATCCCGGCCAGGGCGGCCATGGCGAAGGTCTCGAACTCCCGGGCCTGGTGGTCGTTGCCAACCGCCCGGGTGACCGGGCGGTTGCGTTGGTGCCCGGCGTTCAACAGGCCACGGATGTCCTCGTACTTCTCGGCGGTCCTGGGGTTGCCGAAGATGGTGTCGACCTCGTCGACCAGCAAGGTGCGGGGCCGGTCGCTGATCGTGCGGTAGATGGCCGCCGCGCTGGTGTTGACCGTGATCAGCGGGTCGTGGACGGTCTCGACCAGGACGTCGAGCAGGCGGGACTTGCCGCACCGGCGGGCGGGAGCCACGATCGCCAGGCGCGGCGCGTGGTGCCACACCGCCTGCAGGTGCGTCGCGGCAGCCCACAGCGTGACCGCGTCCAGGGCCTCCGCTGACGGCAGGACCGCGTACCGGCGGATGTGGGTGTGCAACTCAGTCAGCAGCACGGCACCCGGCGACTCCGGCATGTCCGGAACCGCGGTGGAGCTCGGCAGGCTGCTGGTCTCGCTGCCGACGGTGACCGGCTCTTCACCAGCGATGGACTCCGACAGCGGCTGGTCGGACACGTGAACGCCGGGGTGGCCCGGCTGGGCAACCGGCGGCCACGAGGCCGCCGGAACAGGCAGGTTGGGCAGGTTGGACGTGGGGGTGATGGGGGACTCCAGACTGCGGTGCGGCGGCGAACCGCCGCACCGCTCAGGGGGCAAGGAAGGAGTGCCGCCTCGCCATTCGAGATGCGAACCGGGGCTGCGGCGAGGACGGTACGACTGCGCGGAGCCAAGATCCACCGCACGGCGGCAAGCCAGCCGGCGGCAGACAGCAGCGCTCCTCGGCTCAGATGCGGTGAGGCGGGTGCGATCAGGCGGCCTGGTCGGCGCTCTGGCTGTCGAGCCAGGCTTCCACCTCCGTCCAGCGGTAGCGCAGGTGCCGGCCGACCTTGATCGCCGTCGGGCCCTGGCCGCGGTGGCGCCAGGCGTAGACGGTCCCCAGCGGGACACCGAGGTACGCGGCGAGCTCCTCGGCACTGGCCAGCGGACGGCGATCGGCGGTGGCACGGGAAATCTTGGACAAGAGGTCTCCGGAGGGTAGGGGATAAGGGGAATTCGGGCAGGTCGGCGAAGGCCCGCGAGGGGCAGGTGCGTTTCCGTGCAGAGAGAAGTCTGCGCGCGGCCCGGCCGGAAACCTAAAAAGGACCCCAGCCCGCCTTCCTGCGACCCCGGGCGGAGTCGTGGCCTGCCCGGCGGGGCGACGTGCGAAGCATTCTCCATGCGACCCGGCTCGCAACCTAAAACGGCCCCGGATCGGCTCACCGACCGCCTCCGAGGGCAGAGGTCCGCCCAGCCTTCACGGCTCTACAGCAGGCCATGTGCAAGCTCGACCGCGTCTTGCTGCGGATCAGCGCCACGATCGCGCCCGCCACGCGAACGCGCTGCTGAATACCTGGGACGATCCGGCACGATCGGACACTATCGGGCACGGAAATCGCCGTACGGGAAACTCGCACTTGACAATCGGCTGCCACTCGATCAATATCCATCACCCCGCCAAGAGCAGGTGCTGAGAGCGCTTCTGCCTGCGCGGTCCATTCGGCGGCCAGGCCTTCCCGCCGCCACCTCATCCGACTGCCGGCCAAAGGCCGTAATTCCCCTTACCCCGACCCAAGGAGCCGAATGGCGACCGTTTACGACACCTGGCACAAGACCCACCCCCGCCCCACCGACAAGCCCTGCCGTGAGCACAAGGGCAAGTACCCCACCGCCGACCACGGCAAGGGCAAGCGCTGGCAGGTCCGCTACCGCGACCCCAGCGGCGAGCAGCGCAAGCTCAACTTCGCCCGGCGGGCCGACGCCGACGCGGAGGCTTCGCGCCTCGACAACGACCTCAACCGCGGGGCCTACATCGACCCCACCCTCGGCAAGGAGACGTTCCGCGAGGTCGGCGAGCGGTGGCGCGCGAGCGCCGTCCACGGGTCGAGCACCGTAGAGCGCGTCGATCGGGCGCTTCGCCTGCACATCTACCCGATCCTCGGCGACGGGGCCATCGCGGGCTTCAAGACCTCGGAGATCCAGGCGTGGGTCAAGGACCGCTCGAAGATCCTGGCGCCGTCGACCCTGCGGGTGCACTACAGCTACGTGACCGCGATCTTTCGCGTAGCGGAGCTCGACCGCCAGATCCCGTTCAACCCGACGAAGGGGGTGAAGCTGCCACCCCCGCCGCGCAAGGAGATCGTCCCGCTCGCCGTCGAGGTCGTGGCTGCCCTGGTCGACGCTGCTCCCGGCTGGTACCGGGTGCTGCTGCTACTGGCGGCGGCCTCGGGACTGCGTCAGGGCGAGCTGTTCGGACTCGAGCTGGAGCACATCGACTTCAAGCGCGGCACGGTCCAGGTGAAGCAACAAGTGGTCGGCCCTGATCGGGGCGAGCCGTACCTTGCGCCGCCCAAGACCCACGAGAGCTACCGGACGGTCCCGGTGGCCAAGCCCGCGATGGACGCGCTGGCGGCGCATCTGGAGAAGTACCCGGCTCGCCGGGTCGATATCGAGGACCGCACCGACCCGCGCCCCTCCAAGTGGAAGCGGCGCAAGGCGCTGCTCGTCTTCACCAACGAGCGCGGTGAGGCGATCCGCCGTGCGGCCTGGGCGTCGGTGTGGGAGACCCTCGTGCGGGTTGCCGACAAGGCCCTGCGGAAGCAGTACGAGGGCGCGCTCAAGAGTTGGGAGCGCCGTGGCCGGCTGGCCGACGCGGAGCCGACGCTCCGCCAGGTGCCGGACGACGCCACGATGCACGACCTCCGGCACTTCTACGCCTCGGTGCTGATCAAGCACCGCGAGAGCGTGAAGACGGTGCAGAAGCGGCTCGGCCACGCCAAGCCGTCGATCACGCTCAACACCTACACGCACCTGTGGCCGGACGAGGAGGACACGACGAGGGCTGCGATCGAGGCGGCCTTCAGTGCTGTGCCCTCGCTAACTCTTTCCGGCATGAGGACGTGAGCGGGCTCTACCCAGCCGCTTCCGAGTTGGGCCGGAAGCGCTCGATCCGGTCCCGCACGGAGGACAGGTGGATCTGCTCTGGACGGCCGGCGAAGAGATAGAACAACGACTCCGGAACGTAGCCTGGCCGACGGAACCAGTTGCGCACCTGGTCTCCTCGGCCCTGTTCATCAGCGATCTCTCCTAGGACCTTTTCGGTGTCCGCGTAGATGTGGGCGAGACGTATCTGCCCTGCCGACCGGTGGAGCATGAACTCCTGTAGCGGAGGCAGACCACTTGGCCCCGGTGTCCTGCCCCATTCCCTAAGCGCGGGCGTGGCCGTGAGGATGTCGTTGATGACATTGGAGGTTTGGACGTGGTGCCACACCTCCAACAGCGTCGCGCTTCGGCCTGGGTTGACCACGTGATCGGCAAGGTTGGCCAGTAGCCGACCCATGAGCATCAGATTGCGGCGGACATCGACTGGCACCTGCGTTCCGAGTACGGCCAGTGCGCCCTCGCGGAGCAAGAGGTCGGCAATGCTGACGACGCCGGCACCACGAGGGGCAACGTGGCAGGCACTGAGCAGGATGACCGGCGGTGACTTCTCCAAGCCAAGCTCGACGTACGGCTGACCCCCAATGACGAGGGCCGCTGCGGCGCCTGCAATCGTGCCATGGGCACTGATGATCAGGATGTCCGGGTTGTGCTCCCTCACAGCCCGGCGAAGCGCTTCCAACGACAGGGTGTCTGCCAGATGGAGTGTGAGGCCCTCAACGTTGGCGTTCCTCTGCTGCACAAACGTCCAGCCACGTCGGGATTCCGCTCCGACGGGGTCGCTCGCGGGAATGCACTCGGCTACCAGCACGCTGATGCGATTGTTCCAGTCGACGATGGGCGAAGTGGCAGCTCTCTGGACCGTACGGGTTAGCGGGAGTAGTGGCTCGTAAGTGATGGGCAGGCGAGCTGCCAGCGGGGCGGTGTCCCCAGGCATGGTTACGAGGCCCAGCGGGAAGTTGGAGAAGATCGTCAAGGAGGAGGCGCTACGGACCGTCTCGACGACGGCCTCGGTGAGCAATGGCCTGACGGCGGCGTCGAACCTGCTTAGCAGTTTCCGTACCGAGCGTGGACGATCTTGGGTTGCATCCCTGAAGTGCCTCTCCAACTGTGCGAGGAGGGTGAACGCAGTCGGGGGAACGGACGGCATCATCAGGCCTGGACCCCCGTTGGCGACTGCCCGGCGGGTGAGAACGAACTCCATCGCGGCCCGTTCGAGCAGGGCGTCAGGCCGCTCCCCGATCCTGGGCGACCAGGTGTCGTCTACATCAAGATCAGCCATCGGGCGCAATTGCGCCCTCAGCTGGGCAGGGTAGGCGCGGCGGACGTAGGCGGGAGGCACGCCGGGAAGGGCTAGAGATGCGGAAATTTGCCGGTGGCTGGCCGTCTCCCTGACAGCCTCGGCGAGGTTCAGATCCGGCGACTCGAATGATTCCCCTCGACGGTCCAGCTCTGCTGCGGCAGCGACGAACAGGCGATCATGGATGGATCGGCGAACCAACGCGACAGGTTGGGCGTCGGGTTCGGGCTGTTCGGATGGCCGACCGAGTCTGCGCATCAGCAGGCGGTGCGGTAGATCTACAGCAGCTAGATCGAGGCGGCGGGTGAGCGCTGGCACGCCTCCCAACATGGGTCTACCGAACGAGAACCGCTCGTGGATGGCTCCCCAGTGGGCGTTGATGCTGTCGTCTGACAGGGCAGAGACGGGCGAGGCCGGCAGCACGAAGTTGAGGTCGCCAGCACGCTTTGCGGTCCGGTCGAGCAGGTGGTCGGGGCACACTGCGAGAACTGGTTGCCACAGAGGGCCGAGGGCGCGCTTCTCGAAGAGGTCGATGGGCATGAGCAGGATGTTGTGGCCCATCGAGAGCTGATGCGTTCCTTGCAGCAGCCAAGGCTCCATCTCAACCAGGTCAAGACGAGACTGGGGCAGATGGAGGCAGTACCACAGGCCCGGAAGCGCTGTAGCGACATCGCGTGCCAGGCCGTGAGGTATGGCTGTGTCCGCAGCGCTGTTGAGTGGTGCCGATATGACGGGGGGCTCGTGGACGGACTCGCCGCCATCAGGTTCGAACACCGCGCAGTACAGGAACGGTTGATGGATCGTTGGCTCCTGCTCCGCTGTCACCCCGGGAGGGTACCGCGACCGCATTGCCTGGCTGCGGGCTTCGATTGATCACGTCAGCGCTGCTGCGATGATCCGCAAGGGAGGTGCAGCCCCGGGTGTTCACCCGGCGCACCATCGGAATCGCGCGGTGAGGTTCCGGCGCACAGGAGAGGCGCATCGAGGGCGCTGATCTTGGCTGGCTTCAGCGTTGTGCCCTCGATGTGCCCTCCCAGGCCGAAAAGCTAGCGTTTCCGCAGGTCAGCGGGGTTTGCTAGCGGTAGTTGACGTACTGGATCGCGAAGTCCAGGTCCTTGCCCTTGAGCAGGGCCTGCACGGCCTGCAGGTCGTCGCGCGACTTCGAGCTGACCCGCAGCTCGTCGCCCTGGACCTGCGCCTTGACGCCCTTCGGGCCCTCGTCGCGGATGATCTTCGCGACCTTCTTGGCATCCTCGGTGGTGATGCCTTCCTTGATGTCGGCGAAGATCTTGTACTCCTTGCCGGACAGCTGCGGCTCCGCCGCGTCCAGCGCCTTCAGCGACAGCCCGCGCTTCACGAACTTGGTCTGCAGCACGTCCAGGATCGCCCGGACCCGCTCCTCGCCGTTGGCCTTCATCTCGATCTTCTCGCCGGACCGCTTGATCTCGGCGCCCACGTTCTTGAAGTCGAACCGGGTGGCGATCTCGCGGGAGGTCTGGTTGATCGCGTTGTCGACCTCCTGCCACTCGACCTTCGAGACGATGTCGAAACTGGAGTCGGCCATGGGTGTTGGTCTCCTTGCACTACAGGCTGCACGGTCGCGCCGCCCGCCACCGGCGGGCGACGCCCAAGCCTATCCAGCACCCCGCGCCCCCGCCCGCAACGCCCGCGCGCCGACCTTGATCACGACGTGACGTAACCGAGTGGCGGACCACCCCCCCACATCAGGTATCGTTTACGACGTCGAACGGGGCAGTGCCCCGCGAGACACCATCCCTGGCTGGTTGCCCGAGCGGCCAAAGGGAGCAGACTGTAAATCTGTCGCGCAAGCTACGCAGGTTCGAACCCTGCACCAGCCACTGGATAGTGGAGAAGCCCCCGGGCTGCGGAGACGCAGCCGGGGGCTTCTTCGTCGTGCGCCGCGGCGGGCCCGCCGCCGGGCCCACCCGGAGGTGGCGGCCGGGAGCGGGACGTCGTCGCCGGGGGCGGCGGTGGCGAGCGGCCCCGGTCCGGGGCCGGGGTTTCGCGCGCGCGGGGGGGGGTGTCAGCCCGGGTGGTTCTGGCGGGGGAGGGCCAGGGTGACGGTGTCGGCGAACTCGCGGACGGCGCTGGTGCGGGAGACGATCCGGCCGCAGTGGACGACCAGGCGGGAGTGGCCGCCGGAGAGGGCGCCGGTCAGGCTGTCGCCGCGGACGGCGAGGAGTTCGGCGGGGAAGCCGGCGTCGACCCGGACGGGGGGGAGGCCGAGCGTGGTGCGGGCCTGGGTGGAGACGGCGTCGTAGGCGGCTTCGGGGGAGAGCGCGCCGCCCGCGGCGAGGAGTCGGGCGGTGTCCAGCGGGTCGGCCCGGCCGACCGGGTTGGAGGCGTCGCGGAGGGCCCCGGCACCGGCGGTGAGGGCGACCCGGGCCTGGGCGAACTCCCGTACCAGGGCGGGGCGCAGGCCGATCGGGCGGTCTTCGAGGCCGGTGCAGCTGCCGTTCTGCGGCAGGCAGACCACCCGGACGCCCGCGCCGGCCAGGACGTCCGCGCCGCCGGGCGGCAGGGCGCTGCACGGGCCGAGCGCGACCCGGGGCCGGTGCGGGGCGAGGGCGGCGACCAGGCGGGCGAGTTGGGCCCGGTCGGCGGCGTCGGTGTGCAGGTCGACCGGGCAGTCGGCCTCGGCCGCGGCCTCCAGCACGGCCCGGACGTAGCCGACCGGGTCCGGGTCGAGGTCGGGGCAGCCGCCGGCCGCGTCCGCGCCGAGCTTGAGCGCCTCCCGGAGCAGGGCCCGCCCGTCCGCCCCGGCCCGGCCGGTGAGCAGCCGGGGCATGGCGACCGCCTGCAGTTCGGCCAGCCCGCGCAGCGCCTGGCGGGCGGTGAGGACGGCCTCCAGCCGGTGCAGCCCGTGCACGTCGCCGATCCGGACGTGGGTGCGCTGGGCGGTGGCCCCGTAGCCGAGCGAGGTCAGTGCGGACTCGGTGACCCGGCGGACCAGTTCGGCCGGGCCGTCCTCCCCGGGTCCGGGCGGGGGTGCGGCGAACGCGCTGTCGTAGTGCCCGTGCGGTTCGGCGGGGGCGGGCAGCAGCAGGTAGCCGGACAGGTCGATCCGGGCGCCGGTGGTGACCGTCGGCTGCCCGGGCATCGCGGGCAGCGGCCCGAGGCTGCCGACCGTGCCGACGGCCTGGATCCGGTCCCCGCTGATCCGGACGTCCACCACCCGCCCGTCCAGCAGCCGGGCCCCGGTGAGCAGCAGCACCGGCCCGTGCCCGAGCGGGTTGGCGGACGGCGGCGGCTGGGCGCCGTCCTCGCTGCGTTCGCTCATCGGCCCGCTCCTCCAGTCCCGTCGACCGCTCGGCGGCCCCGGGGCCCTGGACGGGGCGGTCGGCCTGCGGCGCACCCGTGGGAGGTCGTCCGAGGGGTCACGTGAGAGATCACTGACGGTCGAGCCTAGGCGGCGGGGAGCCGGGACGGTCGGACGTGGGCCGTCAGGACGTGTCGGGCGGGTTCCGGTTGCGGTGGAGGTCGAACGGGTGTCGGGTGACGGCCCGTCAGTGCGGGCCCGCCGACCTGCGGAGATCCGCGGCGGATACGGATTTCACCTCTGGCCCGGAACCGTGTAATCTCTTCCTCGTTCGCCCCTATAGCTCAGTCGGTAGAGCGTCTCCATGGTAAGGAGAAGGTCTGCGGTTCGATTCCGCATGGGGGCTCTGGTGAAAGGATCCCGCTCCGGTGGGGTTCCGATCATCAAAGCGGTGTAGCTCAGTTGGTAGAGCAAGCGGCTCATAATCGCTGTGTCACCGGTTCAAGTCCGGTCACCGCTACCCCGCGTAGTCGATCGGGGGGATGACTCCCGATCGGCTACTCTTGTCTGTGTTCTTATTCATTGTCCAAGGAAGGCACTCCCGTGGCTGCCACCGATGTCCGCCCGAAGATCACGCTGGCCTGCGTGGAGTGCAAGGAGCGGAACTACATCACCAAGAAGAACCGGCGTAACGACCCGGACCGTCTTGAGATGAAGAAGCACTGCCCGCGTTGCAACTCTCACACGGCGCACCGCGAAACCCGCTGACTTTGCCTCGTACTCCAGGCCGCACCCCGTTCGGGGCGCGGCCTGGAGTCGTTTCTGCATGACGGACCGGACGCACCACCAGAGGAGTTGCACCATGCCACTCGACCCCTCGTTCATCGGGCGGACCTACCCGCCCACCGAGCCGTACGAGGTGGGCCGGGAGAAGATCCGCGAGTTCGCCGCCGCGATCGGTGACGCGAACCCGGCGTACACGGACGTGGAGGCCGCCAAGGCGCTGGGGCACCCGGACGTCGTCGCCCCGCCGACCTTCCCGTTCGTGCTGGGCTTCCGGGCCGCGGCGCAGGTGATCAACGACCCCGAGCTCGGGCTCGACTACAGCCGGGTCGTGCACGGCGACCAGAAGTTCGCCTACACCCGCCCGGTGCGGGCGGGGGACCTGCTCTCCGTCACGGTCTCGATCGACGCGATCAAGTCGCTGGCGGGCAACGACGTGCTGACCGTCCGCGGCGAGGTCGTGGACGCCGGCGGCGAGCACGTGGTGACGTCGATCATGACGCTGGTGGCGCGCGCCGCCGACGAAGCCGGGGAGGAGTGACCGTGGCGGTCCGCTTTGACGAGGTCCAGGTCGGCACCGAGCTGCCGGCGCAGTCCTTCCCGGTGACCCGGGCGACGCTGGTGCAGTACGCCGGTGCCTCCGGGGACTTCAACCCGATCCACTGGAACGAGAAGTTCGCCCTGGAGGTCGGCCTCCCGGACGTGATCGCGCACGGCATGTTCACCATGGCCGAGGCCGCCCGGGTGGTGACCGACTGGGTCGGCGACCCGGCCGCGGTGGTCGAGTACGGCGTCCGCTTCACCAAGCCGGTGGTCGTCCCCAACGACGGCGTCGGCGCGACGGTCGAGGTCACCGCGAAGGTGGCCGCGCTGCTGGAGGACAACCGCGTCCGGGTGGACCTGGTCGCGACCAGCGAGGGGCAGAAGGTCCTGGGCATGGCCCGGGCCGTCGTCCGGCTGGGCTGAGCCCGTCCGAGCCGGTGCGGGTCCCGGGAGCGGGGCCCGCACCGGGCGGCCTTGCAAAGTTATTGGCCAATCACTAATCTGTGGGTGTGGCCAGGAACAGCATGCGGATGTCCGCCGAGGAGCGGCGCGAGAGCGTCGTCCGGGCGGCGATGGTGGAGTTCGCCCGGGGCGGCTACCGGGGCACGTCCACCGAGGCGATCGCCCGCCGGGTGGGCGTCTCGCAGCCGTACCTGTTCCGGCTGTTCCCCAACAAGCAGGCGATCTTCGCGGCGGCGGCCGAGCACTGCATGGAGGAGACCTGGAACGTCTTCGACCGCGCCTCGGAGGGCCTGGCCGGGGAGGCGGCCTGCGACGCGATGGGCGGGGCGTACCTGGGCCTGGTCGAGGACCGGGAGCAGGTGATGATGCAGATGCAGATCTACGTCTCGGTGTTCGCGGCGGAGTCGGCCGGCGACGGCGACATCGGCGAGATGGCGCGGGCGGGCTGGTCACGGCTGTTCGAGCGGATCGAGGAGCGGATCGGCGACCGGGTCAAGGCCACCGAGTTCATGGCGCACGGGATGTTGATCAACACCCTGGTGGCGCTGGGGTACCCGATCGAGCACGGGCTCTGGTCGGCGTTCGTGGAGATGAGCGAGCAGCAGAAGCGGGCCGAGGAGGGCTGAGGCGCTCCGCCGACGGCGGCGGGCGCCCTTTTTTCGGCCCCTGAAAGTTATTGAGCAATCACAACCTATGGGGGAAGCGAGATGAACAGGCAAGCCGTCTGGACCCTGGTGGTCGTCAGCGTGGCCAGCTTCATGGCCGGACTCGACAACCTGGTGGTCACCACCGCACTGCCCGCGATCCGCGCCGACCTGGGCGGCGCCCTCGCCGACCTGGAGTGGACGGTCAGCGCGTACACCCTGACCTTCGCCGTCCTGCTGATGCTCGGCGCCGCCCTCGGCGACCGCTTCGGCCGCCGCCGGATGTTCCTCGGCGGGCTCGCGGTCTTCACCCTCGGCTCGGCGTCCGCGGCCCTCGCCCCGACCATGGGGACGCTGATCGCCGCCCGCGCCGTCCAGGGCGTCGGCGCGGCCGTGATGATGCCGCTCACCCTCACCCTGCTGACCGTCGCGGTGCCCGCCGCCAGGCGCGGCATGGCGTTCGGCATCTGGTCCGGGGTCAGCGGGCTGGCCGTCGCCACCGGGCCGCTGATCGGCGGCAGCCTCACCGAGCGCTTCTCCTGGCAGTGGATCTTCTGGGTGAACGTCCCGGTCGGCCTGCTCCTGCTGCCGCTGGCCCGCGCCGTGCTCGGCGAGAGCCGCGGCGAGCGCCCCCGCCTCGACCTCCCCGGCACCCTGCTGGTCAGCGGCGGCCTCTTCGGCCTCGTCCTCGGCCTGGTCCGCGGCAACCCCGACGGCTGGACCGACCCGCTGGTGCTCACCTCGCTGATCGGCGGCGTCCTGCTACTGGCCGCCTTCGCCGGGTACGAGGCCCGCTTCGCGGAGCGGCCGATGCTGCCGATGCGGCTGTTCCGCAACCGGGCGTTCAGCGCCGTCAACGCGGCCAGCCTGCTGATGTTCCTCGGCATGTTCGGCTCGATCTTCCTGATCAGCCAGTACTTCCAGGGCGTCAACGGCTACACCGCCGAACAGGCCGGCGTCCGGATGCTCCCGTGGACCGCCATGCCGCTGCTGGTCGCCCCGGTCGCCGGGATCCTCACCGACCGGATCGGCGGCCGCCCGATCGTCGTCACCGGACTCGTCCTCCAGGCCCTCGGCCTGCTCGGGGTGGCCCTGCTCGCCGAGCACTCCGCCGGGTACGGGCAGCAGGTCCCGGTCCTGATGGTCTGCGGCATCGGGATGTCCCTCTACTTCGCCCCCACCGCCAACCTGGTGATGGCCAGCGTCCGCCCCGCCGAACAGGGCATCGCCTCCGGGGCGAACAACGCCATGCGGGAGGTCGGCGGCGCCCTCGGCGTGGCCGTGCTCTCCGCGGTCTTCTCCGCCCGGGGCGGCTACGGCAGCACCGACGCCTTCACCGACGGACTCGTCCCCGCGATCGTCGTCGGCGCCCTCGCGATCGGGGGCGGGGCGGTCGCCGCGGCACTCGTCCCGCGACGGCACGGCATGCGGACCGCCGCGGCGGCCCGCCCGGAGACCACCGTTCCGGCCTGACGCGTGACAACGGAGAGAGAAAACGGAGAGAGAAGGAGAACCGCCATGTTCGCCCTGACCCTGCCCTGGACCCCCGGACCCGTCGCGCCGCGGCCGTCGGACCGGCCCGTGGTGATGGCCGCCGAACTGCGGGTGCGCGGGCTGCGGCACGTGCCCGGCTTCCTGCGGCAGTCCCTGGCGGTCCGCGCCCAGGCCCGCCGGGCCCCCGGCTCGCTCGGCGTCACCCTGCGGGCCGCGCCGCTGCGGCGCACCTTCTGGGTGCTCTCCGCCTGGAGCGACCGGGAGGCGCTCACCGCGTTCGTCCGCTCCGACACCCACCGGCGGGCGATGACCGGGCTGCGGCCCGCCATGGAGCACTCCGCGTTCGCCAGATGGGAGGCCGACACCCCGGACGCACCGGAGTGGGCGGAGGCGGACCGGCGGCTCGCGGAGGCCGCGTAGCGCCCCGGGGCCGGGGGCTGCTCCGGGTGCTGTTCGTACGGCCCGGAGCAGCACGGACTTCCCGCCGGGCTCCGGCCGCCGGCAGCTCGGACCCGCCGTTCCCCGAGCCCCTGGAAGCGCGTCCCGCCGTTCCCCCCGGGCTGCCTTAGGCTGGGGCGGTGATCGAGGAGATGGACGCGCCGCTGGCCCCGTTGACGACGCTGCGGTTGGGCGGCCCGGCCCGGCGGCTGGTGACGGCGCAGACGGACGCCGAGGTGGTGGCCGCGGTCCGGGCGGCGGACGCGGCGGGGGAGCCGCTGCTGGTGCTGGGCGGCGGCTCGAACCTGGTGATCGGGGACGCCGGCTTCCCCGGGACGGTGCTGCGGATCGCCACCGAGGGCTTCGCCCTGGACGGCACGCTGCTGGAGCTCGCGGCCGGCGAGGTCTGGTCGGACGCGGTGGCCCGCACCGTCGCCGCCGGGCTGGCCGGGATCGAGTTCCTGGCCGGCATCCCCGGCTCGGCCGGCGCGACGCCGGTGCAGAACGTGGGCGCGTACGGCCAGGAGGTCGCGGAGACCGTTACCGAGGTGGTCGCCTACGACCGCCTGCTCGGCGAGACCGTCACGCTGGCCGCCGGGGACTGCGCCTTCTCCTACCGGCACAGCCGCTTCAAGGCCGACCCGGACCGGTACGTGGTGCTGCGGGTGCGGTTCCGGCTCGCGGACGAGGGCGGGCTGTCCTCGCCGGTGAAGTACGCCGAGGTGGCCCGGTCGATGGGCGTCGAGGCGGGGCAGCGGGTGAAGCTGGGGGACGCCCACGCCGAGGTGCTGCGGCTGCGCGCGGGCAAGGGCATGGTGCTGGACGCGGCCGACCACGACACCTGGTCGGCGGGCTCGTTCTTCACCAACCCGGTCCTCACGGACGACCAGTTCGCCCTGTTCACCGCCCGGTTGGGCGACCTGCGGGCGCCCGCCTACCCGGCGGGCGAGGGCCGCACCAAGACCTCCGCGGCCTGGCTGATCGACAACGCGGGCTTCCGCAAGGGCCACGGCAGCGGCCCGGCGACGCTCTCCACCAAGCACACCCTCGCCCTCACCAACCGCGGCTCGGCCACCACCGAGGACCTGCTCGCCCTGGCCCGCGAGGTGCGGGACGGGGTGCGCGCGGCGTTCGGGGTGGAGCTGGTGAACGAGCCCGTGATGGTGGGCGTCAGCCTCTGAACCTTTCAGGCCGCCGCCCCGCCCGTCGGGCCTAGGCGGGCTCCTCCACCAGCCAGGCGTCGATCTCGCCGAGCAGTTCCTTCACCACGTGCTCGGGAGCCCGCGAGGAGCGGATCGACTGGCGGGCGAGTTCGGCCAGCTCGGCGTCGGTGAAGGCGTGCGCCTCGCGGGCCAGGGCGTACTGGTCGGCCAGCCGGGAGCCGAACAGCAGCGGGTCGTCGGCACCCAGGGCGAGCGGGACGCCCGCCTCGAAGAGGGTGCGCAGCGGTACCTGCTCGGGGCTGTCGTACACGCCGAGGGCGACGTTGGAGGCGGGGCAGACCTCGCAGGTGACCTGCCGGTCGGCGAGGCGCTGGAGCAGCCGCGGGTCCTCGGCGGCGCGCACGCCGTGGCCGATCCGGGCGGCGCCCAGGTCGTCCAGGCAGTCGCGGACGGAGTCGGGCCCGGCGAGCTCGCCGCCGTGCGGGGCGGCGATCAGGCCGCCGCCCCGGGCGATGGCGAAGGCGCGGTCGAAGTCCCGGGCCAGGCCGCGGCGCTCGTCGTTGGAGAGGCCGAAGCCGATCACGCCCTGGTCGGCGTACCGGACGGCGAGCCGGGCCAGCGTCCGGGCGTCCATCGGGGACTTCATCCGGTTCGCGGCGACCAGCACCCGGATGCCGACGCCGGTGGCCCCGGAGGCCTCCCGGACGGCGTCCAGGACCAGCTCCAGGGTCGGGGTCAGGCCGCCGAGCAGCGGCGCGTACGAGGTCGGGTCGACCTGGATCTCCAGCCAGCGGGAGCCGTCGGCGCGCTCGTCCTCGGCGGTCTCCCGGACGAGGCGGCGGATGTCGGACTCGTCGCGCAGGCAGGAGCGGGCGGTGTCGTACAGCCGCTGGAAGCGGAACCAGCCGCGTTCGTCGGTGGCCCGGAGCTTGGGCGGGTGTTCGGAACTGAGCGCCTCGGGCAGCCGGATGCCGTGCTTGTCGGCGAGTTCGAGCAGCGTCGCGGGGCGCATCGAACCGGTGAAGTGCAGGTGCAGGTGGGCCTTCGGAAGGCTCCGGACATCACGCTGGCGATCCATCCGCCGATCCTGCCGCAAAACGCCCGGAAACAGGAACCGCCCCCCGCAGCTCGCCCGATCGGGTGAGGCGCGGGGGGCGGTGCTGACGCGGGGTCAGGCGCGGGGTCAGTCGCGGGCCTCGCCGAGCAGCTTCTGCAGGCGGCTGACGCCCTCGACCAGGTCGGTGTCGCCGAGCGCGTAGGACAGCCGCAGGTAGCCGGGGGTGCCGAAGGCCTCGCCGGGGACGACCGCGACCTCGGCCTCGTCCAGGATCAGCGCGGCCAGCTCGGCGGAGGTCTGCGGGCGCTTGCCGCGGATCTCCTTGCCCAGCAGGCCCTTGACCGACGGGTAGGCGTAGAACGCGCCCTCGGGCTCGGGGCAGAGGACGCCCTCGATCTCGTTCAGCATCGCCACGACCGTGCGGCGGCGGCGGTCGAACGCGGTCTTCATCTCGTCCACCGCGGAGAGGTCCCCGGAGACGGCGGCGAGCGCCGCGCGCTGGGCCACGTTGGAGACGTTCGAGGTGGCGTGCGACTGCAGGTTGGCGGCCGCGTTGACGACGTCCTTCGGGCCGATCAGCCAGCCCACCCGCCAGCCGGTCATCGCGTAGGTCTTGGCCACGCCGTTCACCACGATGCACTTGTCGGCCAGCTCGGGCAGCAGCGCGGGCAGCGAGGTGAAGGTCGCGTCGCCGTAGACCAGGTGCTCGTAGATCTCGTCGGTGAGCACCCACAGGCCGTGCTCCAGCGCCCAGCGGCCGATCGCCTCGGCCTCGGCCTCGGTGTACACCGCGCCGGTCGGGTTGGACGGCGAGACGAACAGCACCACCTTGGTGTTCGCGGTGCGGGCGGCCTCCAGCTGCTCCACCGAGACCTTGTAGCCGGTGGTCTCGTCCGAGACGACCTCGACGGGGGTGCCGCCGGCCAGCTTCACGGCCTCCGGGTAGGTGGTCCAGTACGGCGCCGGGATGATCACCTCGTCACCCGGGTCGAGGATCGCGGCGAAGGCGTTGTAGATCGCCTGCTTGCCGCCGTTGGTCACCAGCACCTGCGAGGCGTCCACCTGGTAGCCGGAGTCGCGGAGCGTCTTGGCGGCGATCGCGGCCTTCAGCTCCGGCAGGCCGCCGGCCGGGGTGTAGCGGTGGTTCGCCGGGTCCTGGCAGGCGGCGACCGCGGCGTCCACGATGTAGCCGGGGGTCGGGAAGTCGGGCTCGCCGGCGCCGAAGCCGATCACCGGGCGCCCGGCGGCCTTGAGGGCCTTGGCCTTGGCGTCGACGGCGAGGGTGGCGGACTCGGCGATGGCGCCGACCCGGGCGGAGACCCGGCGGTCGGCGGGGGAGACGTTCTCGGGGGTGGGTGCGCTCATGCCCTGAATGGTCCCAGACCGCACGGGGGGCGGGCATCGCGGTTTCACCATGCGTCCCGCGGCGTTCCAGCATCCGTACCGCACCCCCGGACGATCTCGGGCGGACGGCGATCGGAGCCGGAGGATCTCGGGTGGAGGGGGGCGAAAGTCGGCGAATGTGGATCTCGGTGAATGAGGTTCGACCAATCGGCGAAGAACCCGTACACTCACTGCTCGATGGCTCCCGAAGTGCGGATCCTTCGGCCGGGTACACCACACGGCCGGGCGGATGCGGTAGGTTGGGGGCCACGCCGGAGCCGCGAGGCTCCGTAGGGCACTAGCTCAATTGGTAGAGCACCGGTCTCCAAAACCGGCGGTTGGGGGTTCGAGTCCCTCGTGCCCTGCTGCTTGATCCGTGCCAAGCCCGTTCGCTCCGCAGAGCGAGCGGGCTTGATGCGGAGAGGGCCCCACCCAGCACAGCTTTCGCCGGATCGCCCGTGCACCAGGCACGGACCTCCGCAGGACCGGGATTCAGGTGAGGACGAGTGACGGAGACCACGGGCTCCACCGCAACGCCTGAGAGCGGCAACCCCGAGGGGGCCGAAGGCGCCGCGGACGAGGCCACCAGCACCGAGGACGGCAAGAAGCCCTCCCGGCGCGAGCGTCGTCGTGCCAACAGGGCCGAGGGCGGCGAGGGCGGCAAGAAGTCCGGCAAGCGGGCCAAGAAGGGCGTCTTCGCCCGGACGGCGATCTTCTACCGCCAGATCATCGCGGAGCTCCGCAAGGTGGTCTGGCCCACCCGCAGCCAGCTGATCCAGTACACCACCGTCGTGGTCACCTTCGTGATCGTGATGATGCTGGTGGTCGCCGGTCTCGACTGGGTCTTCGCGAAGGGCGCCTTCTGGATCTTCGGCTGACGCCCGATCCGGCACCACCCCGCAGGGATCCCCGCCGGTCCCGCACCGAATACTCCACCCCGACCCGGGCCGAATCCTTCGGCCCGGGTCGAGCTGTCGGCGCGAAGGGCCACGGGCGACTACCGTTGAGTCGGTACTGTTGAGGTATCCGTTCCACAACCAGGAAAGAAGCAGCGACCGTGTCTGAGTCCCCCCTGTACGACGCCGACGAGACCGTCCGCGAGGCGGATGTCGCCGCCGAGCTGGACGCGGCCGAGGCTGCCGACGTCGAGGCTGCCGAGGAGATCGTCACCGAGGCGGACGCCGAGGAGGACGAGGTCGAGGCCGCCGACGAGCTGGAGGCGGGCGAGCCCGCCGAGGCCGCCGCCGTGCACGAGGTGGACGGGGCCGAGGCGGAGGCGGAGGAGGCGTTCACCGAGGCGGACGCCGAGGAGGCTGCCGAGGAGCCCGCCGGGGAAGAGGTCGAGAGCGACCCGGTCGCCGAGTTCCGCGAGCAGCTGCGCCGCGCGCCGGGCGAGTGGTACGTCATCCACACCTACGCCGGCTACGAGAACCGGGTGAAGCAGAACCTGGAGCAGCGCTCCGTCTCGCTGAACGTCGAGGACTACATCTTCGAGTCCCAGGTTCCGCAGGAGGAGGTCGTCCAGATCAAGAACGGCGACCGCAAGACCATCCGGCAGAACAAGCTCCCCGGCTACGTGCTGGTCCGGATGGACCTCACCCCGGAGTCCTGGGGCGTCGTGCGCAACACCCCCGGCGTCACCGGCTTCGTCGGCAACGCCTACGACCCGTACCCGCTGACCCTGGACGAGGTCGTCAAGATGCTCGCCCCCGACGTGGAGCGCGCCGCCGCCAAGGAGGCCGGCAAGGCCTCGCCGGTGCGCCCGGTCGAGGTGCAGGTGCTGGACTTCGAGGTCGGCGACTCGGTCACCGTCACCGACGGCCCGTTCGCCACCCTGCAGGCGACCATCAACGAGATCAACCCCGACTCGAAGAAGGTCAAGGGCCTGGTGGAGATCTTCGGCCGGGAGACCCCGGTCGAGCTCTCCTTCGACCAGATCCAGAAGAACTGACCCACGGGTCTCCGGTGCCGGGGCGGGGCGAGAGCCTCCGCCCCGGCACCGTTTTGGTTCCGCGACGCCTGACCAGTTAGCCTGGTCCGATGTGTGTCCTGGCGGCCGGGTTTCGCCCCGGGGCCGGGCACATCAGCAATCACCTCTCGGAAGGACCCGGAGAGACATGCCTCCCAAGAAGAAGAAGGTCACGGGGCTTATCAAGCTCCAGATCAACGCCGGTGCGGCGAACCCGGCCCCGCCGGTCGGCCCCGCGCTCGGCCAGCACGGCGTCAACATCATGGAGTTCTGCAAGGCGTACAACGCGGCCACCGAGTCGCAGCGCGGCATGATCGTGCCGGTGGAGATCACGGTCTACGACGACCGCTCCTTCACCTTCGTCACGAAGACCCCGCCGGCGGCGCGCCTCATCCTGAAGGCCGCGGGCATCGACAAGGGCTCCAAGGAGCCGCACAAGACCAAGGTCGCCAAGCTGACCTCGGCCCAGGTGCGCGAGATCGCCACCACCAAGATGCCCGACCTGAACGCCAACGACCTGGACGCGGCGGAGAAGATCATCGCCGGCACCGCCCGGTCGATGGGCATCACCGTCGAGGGCTGACCAGCCCGTACGTCCCCCGTGGTAGGGCCCAGCGCGGCCCGTTCCCACGAACTCCATTAATCACAGGAGCAGCAGTGAAGCGCAGCAAGGCCCTCAAGGCCGCGGACGCCCAGGTCGACCGCGCCCGGATCTACGCCCCCCTCGAGGCCGTCCGCCTCGCCAAGGCGACCTCCGTCACCAAGTTCGACGGCACCGTCGAGGTCGCCATGCGTCTGGGCGTCGACCCGCGCAAGGCCGACCAGATGGTCCGCAGCACCGTCATCCTCCCGCACGGCACCGGTAAGACCGCTCGGGTCCTGGTCTTCGCGAACGGTGAGCGTGCCGAGGCCGCGCGTGCCGCGGGCGCCGACATCGTCGGCTCCGACGAGCTGATCGACGAGGTCGCCAAGGGTCGTCTGGACTTCGACGCCGTCGTCGCCACCCCGGACCTCATGGGCAAGGTCGGCCGCCTGGGCCGCGTGCTCGGTCCCCGTGGCCTGATGCCGAACCCGAAGACCGGCACCGTGACCCCGGACGTCGTCAAGGCCGTCAACGACATCAAGGGCGGCAAGATCGAGTTCCGCGTCGACAAGCACTCGAACCTGCACCTGATCATCGGCAAGACCTCGTTCACCGACGAGCAGCTGGTCGAGAACTACGCCGCCGCGCTGGAGGAGGTCCTCCGGGCCAAGCCGTCCGCCGCCAAGGGCCGCTACCTGAAGAAGATCGCCTTCTCCACCACCATCGGCCCCGGCATCCAGGTGGACCCGAACCGCACCCGCAACCTCCTCGTCGAGGAGGACCCGGCGGCGGTCTGACCCTGAGTCAGCCCCCTGCGAGGTCATCGCTCACCGGGCCCGCACCCCTCCGGGGGTGCGGGCCCGGTGGCGTTCGGAAAGGGTTTGCGCGCTGGTCGGAGCGGTTCGGTAGAGTCCGCTCTCGTACTTCAGATGAGAATCCGATTAGAGGGGGACCCCCGTGCGCGCACTGCGTACCGTTGCCGTGGCTTGTTTGGCCCTCGGCGCCCTGACCGCCTGCAGCAGCTCCGGTTCGGACAGCTCGACCGACGCCAAGACCGGCACCGGCACCGGGGCCTCGCAGAGCGCCCCGGCCGCGGGCAAGGGCGGCGCCAAGCTGGCGCCCAAGGAGGCCCTGCTGGCCTCCGCCGCGGTCATGGACAAGGCGGGCAGCGCCAAGCTGGTCGTCAAGGGCGGCGACAGCGACGGCACCGCCGACTACGTGTGGAAGGCCCCGGCCTCCTTCCTGCTGGAGATGCAGGAGGACGGCAAGCCGGTCAAGGTCCTCTTCGTCGGCGACCAGATGTACATCGGCGCCACCGAGGACATGGCCGCCCTCGCCCCGGGCAAGAAGTGGATGTCGCTCAGCACCAAGGACTCCTCGGGCGAGGCCGGTGTCGAGGCGGGCACCTTCGCCGCGATGATGCAGCTGATGAACCCGTCGGTGCAGCTGGCCGCCGCCGCGCCCACCGCCACCCTGGTCGGCACCGAGACCGTGGGCGGCCAGAGCGCCACCCACTACCGCAGCGAGATCAAGGTCGACGACCAGATCGCCAAGATGAACCTGGACCCGGCCCTCAAGGCCCAGGTGCAGGCCGAGCTGCAGAAGAAGGGCTCGACCTCCACCGTCGACCTCTGGATCAACGACAAGAACGAGCTGGTCCAGCAGTCCAGCCCGGACCCGGAGGCCGCCGCCGGCTCCGCGCCCGAGGTGATCAGCTACACCGAGCTCGGTTCGGTCAAGGCCACCCCGGCCCCGGCCGCGGCCGAGGTCTTCTCGCTCTCGGACCTGATGCAGCAGTAGCCGTGAGGCCGCGGCCCGCCCGGCCCGGGGGTGACTCCGGGGCCGGGCGGGCCGCATGGCATGGTGAGGGGACCGGACGGCGGCGGCAGGAGGAGGGACCGATGGGCGCACGGGCGCGCGGGGCCGGAGCCCTCCTGGCGGTCGCCCTGCTCGTCGGAACGGCCGCCGGCTGCACCGGCTCGGACCGGACGCCCGACCGCGCCGAGCCCTCCACCGCCGCCCCGAGCACCGCGCAGCCCAGCCCCACCGACCGCTCCCCGCACGGGGTGCTGCTCTCCGCCCAGCTGGTGCTGCACGACGCCCGGCGCGCCGGGTACACCGCGGTGCTGGGCGGCCAGGGGGCCAAGGGCGAGCTGTTCTGGGCGCCCAAGACCGTGCTGAAGTACCAGGCCGACGCGGAGAACCGGGTGCTGATGGTGCTGGACACCTCCGCCTACCTGGGCGGCGACCCGGAGAGCGCGGCCAGGCTCGGCGGCCCGCACTGGCAGAAGTTCTCCAACGGCCGGATCCCGTACGGCGACCTGATCGACCGGCTCAGCCCGGTGGTCGCGGTCGCCGCCGCCGCGGCCGCCGAGGACCCGCAGCTGGTCGGCGAGGAGGAGCTGCTCGACGGCACCGCCGAGCACTACCGGGTCACCGTGACGGCCGCCCGGTACGCCGCCGCGCAGACCCAGCTCGACCCGGCCCGGCGGCAGGCCCTGGAGGCCGCGCTGGGTGCCGGCGACGTGGTGCTCGACCTGTGGCTCGACGACAGCGACCGGCTGGTGCGGCTGCGCCGGGCCGCCGCCGAGGTCGACACCGTGGACTACGACGAGTTCGGCAGCTCCGCGCTCTCCGTCCAGGCCCCCGCCGAGGCCGACGTCGCGCCCGGCACCGACGCCAGCCCGCCGGCGTTCCCCTAGGACGATTTGGTCAAACCCGTCCCGTCCCGTTAGGCTGGCCGAGCCAAAGACCGCTGGTTGTCGCCGTGCGCCCGAGAGGGTGGGCGGGGCCGAAGGGTCCGCACCCGTTGCGGATCGCCCGCGCAGGTTGTGGAGCCAAGTGAAGATCTCCGGGCCGTTCCGGTCCGTCGAGGTCGTTGCGAGCCCCGTGTGCCTGCGCACCGGGGCTTCTTCGTTTCCTGGGGTCCGAGGCGTTGGATGGTCGACTTCTCGAAGGTCGGCCCGACTTCGACATCACGGAAGGAGGCGTAAGCCTATGGCCAGGCCCGACAAGGCTGCCGACGTCGCCGAGATCACGGACAAGTTCCGTGCCTCCAGCGCCGCCGTTCTGACCGAGTACCGCGGTCTCACGGTGAAGCAGCTGAAGACGCTGCGTCGCTCGCTCGGCGGCAACGCCGATTACGCCGTGGTGAAGAACACGCTGACCAAGATCGCGGCCAACGAGGCCGGGATCTCCGAGCTGGACGACCTGTTCGCCGGCCCGACGGCTGTCGCCTTCGTCACCGGTGACCCGGTGGAGTCGGCGAAGGCTCTGCGTGACTTCGCCAAGGAGAACCCTGCTCTCATCATCAAGGGCGGTGTCCTTGACGGTAAGGCGCTGTCCGCCGATGAGATCAAGAAGCTCGCGGACCTCGAGTCCCGCGAGGTGCTGCTCGCCAAGCTGGCGGGTGCCCTGAAGGCCAAGCCCTCCCAGGCTGCCGCCGTGTTCCAGGCGCTCCCGTCCAAGCTCGTTCGCACCGTGGAAGCGCTGCGCGAGAAGGTCGAGCAGGGCGGTGCCGGTACTCCGGCTCCCGCCGAGGACGCGGAGTAACCACTCCTCGTCCCAGCGGGCCCGTATGCACGCCCGCCAATCCGTACATCCGGCACCTGCCGATTTAGTGGAAGGACGCCAATCATGGCGAAGCTCAGCACCGAGGACCTGCTCGAGCAGTTCGAGGGCATGACCCTGATCGAGCTCTCCGAGTTCGTGAAGGCCTTCGAGGAGAAGTTCGACGTCACCGCCGCCGCCCCGGTCGCCGTTGCCGCTGCCGGCGCCGGCCCGGCCGCCGCTGAGGCCGTCGAGGAGCAGGACGAGTTCGACGTCATCCTCGACGGTGCCGGCGACAAGAAGATCCAGGTCATCAAGGAGGTGCGCGCCCTCACCTCCCTCGGCCTGAAGGAGGCCAAGGACCTCGTCGACACCGCTGGTGCCAAGGTTCTGGAGAAGGTCGCCAAGGACGTCGCCGAGAAGGCGAAGGCCCAGCTCGAGGGCGCGGGCGCCAGGGTCACCGTCAAGTGACCCGTTCCTCTCGCTGAGAGGTTCTCTTCCGGGCCCTCCGGTCTGTTGCTCCTGATGGCCCAAGCGGGACTCGGCTCCTGTCGGGGTCCGGGGGTAGGGTGATCGCTGTCCGTCGGCCCCCGGGCGCAGGCAGCGTGTAACGCGGGGAGCGGTCCGGACGATGGGCAGTACGAGGTCCACACCCTGGTGCGGGCCTTGACGAACAGCACGCGGCGCGCGATTCTCAAGGCGCGTGCCCAAGCGGAACCGCTGCCGATGCATATTCGGGGGCGGCACTGGGAAGGTTCCCGGTGACGCAGAAGTGGGTGCGACGGCCCGGCCGGTGAGGGATCACTGCCCGGGTTGTCGGTTGTACGGGAGGAGCGTCCGATTCGGTCTCCGAATCAGGGCTTGCTAGCAGTGTCGCCTTTGGCTACACTGTCCCTTTGCGCTGCCTGTTAGCTGCTCCGTGACTCGTCGCCCGGAGTGGTCCCTGTCCTGACCTGGGGTTTTCCGCCTCGGCCAAGGCCCGGCCGGTATGCGCGTAGTGAGCTCCGAGCCCTCGGAAGGACCCCCCTCTTGGCCGCGCCGCGCAACGCCTCGAACAATTCCGCATCCACCGCCCCGCTCCGCGTCTCGTTCGCGAAGATCAAGGAGCCCCTCGAGGTCCCGAACCTCCTGGCCCTGCAGACCGAGAGCTTTGACTGGCTGCTCGGGAACGCGGCCTGGAAGTCCCGGGTCGAGGCTGCCCTGGAGAGTGGTCAGGACGTCCCCACCAAGTCCGGTCTGGAGGAGATCTTCGAAGAGATCTCCCCGATCGAGGACTTCAGCGGGTCGATGTCCCTGACCTTCCGGGACCACCGTTTCGAGCCGCCCAAGAACTCCATCGACGAGTGCAAGGACCGCGACTTCACCTTCGCGGCCCCGCTCTTCGTCACCGCGGAGTTCACCAACAACGAGACCGGTGAGATCAAGTCCCAGACCGTGTTCATGGGCGACTTCCCGCTCATGACCAACAAGGGCACGTTCATCATCAACGGCACCGAGCGTGTCGTCGTGTCCCAGCTGGTGCGTTCTCCCGGCGTCTACTTCGACTCCACCCTGGACAAGGTCTCCGACAAGGACATCTTCTCCGCCAAGATCATCCCCTCCCGCGGTGCCTGGCTGGAGATGGAGATCGACAAGCGCGACATGGTCGGTGTCCGCATCGACCGCAAGCGCAAGCAGTCGGTCACCGTGCTGCTCAAGGCCCTCGGCTGGACGACCGAGATGATCCTCGAGGAGTTCGGCGAGTACGAGTCGATGCGCGCCACCCTGGAGAAGGACCACACCCAGGGCCAGGACGACGCGCTGCTCGACATCTACCGCAAGCTGCGCCCGGGCGAGCCGCCGACCCGCGAGGCCGCGCAGACGCTGTTGGAGAACCTGTACTTCAACCCGAAGCGCTACGACCTCGCCAAGGTCGGCCGCTACAAGGTGAACCGGAAGCTGGGCAACGCCGAGTCGCTCGACTCCGGCGTGCTCACCGAGCCGGACATCATCAACACCATCAAGTACCTGGTGAAGCTGCACGCCGGCGAGACCGAGTGGCGCGATGACGAGGGCCGCGACATCGTCATCGAGGTCGACGACATCGACCACTTCGGCAACCGCCGCCTGCGCAACGTCGGCGAGCTGATCCAGAACCAGGTCCGCACCGGCCTGGCCCGCATGGAGCGCGTGGTCCGCGAGCGGATGACCACCCAGGACGTCGAGGCGATCACGCCGCAGACCCTGATCAACATCCGGCCGGTCGTCGCCTCCATCAAGGAGTTCTTCGGCACCAGCCAGCTGTCGCAGTTCATGGACCAGACGAACCCGCTGTCGGGCCTGACCCACAAGCGCCGTCTGTCCGCGCTCGGCCCCGGTGGTCTGTCCCGCGAGCGGGCCGGCTTCGAGGTCCGTGACGTGCACCCCTCGCACTACGGCCGCATGTGTCCGATCGAGACCCCCGAAGGCCCGAACATCGGTCTGATCGGCTCGCTGGCCTCGTACGGCCGGGTCAACGCGTTCGGCTTCATCGAGACCCCGTACCGCAAGGTCGTCGACGGCGTCGTCACCGAGGCCGTGGACTACCTGACCGCGGACGAGGAGGACCGGTACGTCATCGCGCAGGCCAACGCCCCGCTCACCGCGGAGCTGACCTTCGCCGAGCCCCGCGTCCTGGTCCGCCGCCGCGGCGGCGAGATCGACTACATCCCCGGCACCGAGATCGACTACATGGACGTCTCGCCGCGCCAGATGGTGTCGGTCGCGACCGCCATGATCCCCTTCCTCGAGCACGACGACGCCAACCGCGCGCTGATGGGCTCGAACATGATGCGCCAGGCCGTCCCGCTGCTGCGCAGCGAGGCGCCGCTGGTCGGCACCGGCATGGAGTACCGCTGCGCCGTCGACGCCGCGGACGTCATCACCGCCGACAAGGCCGGCGTGGTGCAGGAGGTCTCGGCCGACTACGTCACCGTCGCCAACGACGACGGCACGTACAACACGTACCGGGCCGCCAAGTTCACCCGCTCCAACCAGGGCACCGCCTTCAACCAGAAGGTGCTCGTGGACGAGGGCGCCCGGGTCGAGGCCGGCCAGGTGCTGGCCGACGGCCCGTGCACCGACGAGGGCGAGATGGCCCTCGGCAAGAACCTCCTCGTGGCGTTCATGTCGTGGGAGGGCCACAACTACGAGGACGCGATCATCCTGTCGCAGCGCCTCGTCCAGGACGACGTCCTCTCCTCGATCCACATCGAGGAGCACGAGGTCGACGCCCGCGACACCAAGCTGGGCCCCGAGGAGATCACCCGGGACATCCCGAACGTCTCCGAGGAGGTCCTCGCCGACCTCGACGAGCGCGGCATCATCCGGATCGGCGCCGACGTCGTCACCGGTGACATCCTGGTCGGCAAGGTCACCCCCAAGGGCGAGACCGAGCTGACCCCGGAGGAGCGCCTGCTGCGCGCGATCTTCGGCGAGAAGGCCCGCGAGGTCCGCGACACCTCGCTGAAGGTGCCGCACGGCGAGTCCGGCAAGGTCATCGGTGTCCGCGTCTTCGACCGCGAGGAGGGCGACGAGCTGCCGCCCGGCGTGAACCAGCTGGTCCGCGTCTACGTCGCCCAGAAGCGCAAGATCACCAACGGTGACAAGCTGGCCGGCCGCCACGGCAACAAGGGCGTCATCTCCAAGATCCTGCCGGTCGAGGACATGCCGTTCCTGGAGGACGGCACCCCGGTCGACATCATCCTGAACCCGCTGGGCGTCCCGTCCCGGATGAACCCGGGACAGGTCCTGGAGATCCACCTCGGCTGGCTCGCCAAGCAGGGCTGGGACGTCTCCGGCCTCGCCGACGAGTGGGCCAAGCGCCTCCAGGCGATCGGCGCCGACACGGTCGAGGGCGGCACCAACCTCGCCACCCCCGTCTTCGACGGCGCCCGCGAGGACGAGATCACCGGCCTGCTGGACAACACCACCCTCACCCGTGACGGTGAGCGCCTGGTGAACTCCACCGGCAAGGCCCGGCTGTTCGACGGCCGCTCCGGCGAGCCGTTCCCGATGCCGATCTCGGTCGGCTACATGTACATCCTCAAGCTGCACCACCTGGTCGACGACAAGCTGCACGCCCGTTCGACCGGTCCGTACTCGATGATCACCCAGCAGCCGCTCGGTGGTAAGGCGCAGTTCGGTGGTCAGCGCTTCGGTGAGATGGAGGTGTGGGCCCTTGAGGCGTACGGCGCGGCCTACGCGCTGCAGGAGCTGCTCACCATCAAGTCCGACGACGTCCTGGGCCGAGTGAAGGTCTACGAGGCGATCGTCAAGGGCGAGAACATCCCCGAGCCCGGCATTCCCGAGTCCTTCAAGGTCCTCATCAAGGAAATGCAGTCGCTCTGCCTCAACGTGGAGGTGCTGTCCTCGGACGGCCAGTCCATCGAGATGCGCGACAGCGACGAGGACGTGTTCCGCGCCGCCGAGGAGCTCGGCATTGACCTGTCCCGGCGCGAGCCGAGCAGCGTCGAAGAGGTCTGACGGAGGTCGGGCCGACCCCTAGTCCGGGTCGGCCCGCCCCCAGGCCCCCCTCAGACCAACAGACAGACTCTCGAATCACGAAAGAGGGCTTGACGACCAGTGCTTGACGTCAACTTCTTCGACGAGCTCCGCATCGGACTGGCCACCGCCGACGACATCCGCCAGTGGTCGCACGGCGAGGTGAAGAAGCCGGAGACCATCAACTACCGCACGCTGAAGCCGGAAAAGGACGGCCTCTTCTGCGAGAAGATCTTCGGTCCCACCCGGGACTGGGAGTGCTACTGCGGCAAGTACAAGCGCGTCCGCTTCAAGGGCATCATCTGTGAGCGCTGCGGCGTCGAGGTGACCCGCGCCAAGGTGCGCCGCGAGCGGATGGGCCACATCGAGCTGGCCGCCCCGGTCACCCACATCTGGTACTTCAAGGGCGTCCCGTCGCGCCTGGGCTACCTGCTCGACCTGGCGCCGAAGGACCTCGAGAAGGTCATCTACTTCGCCGCCTACATGATCACCTGGGTGGACGACGAGCGTCGCCAGCGCGACCTCCCGTCCCTGGAGGCGCACGTCTCGGTCGAGCGCCAGCAGATCGAGAACCGGCGCGACAGCGACCTGGAGGCCCGGGCCAAGAAGGCCGAGGCCGACCTGGCCGAGCTGGAGGCCGAGGGCGCCAAGGCCGACGTGCGCCGCAAGGTGCGCGAGGGCGCCGAGCGCGAGATGAAGCAGCTGCGCGACCGCACGCAGCGCGAGATCGACCGCCTCGACGAGGTCTGGACCCGGTTCAAGAACCTCAAGGTCCAGGACCTGGAGGGCGACGAGCTGCTCTACCGCGAGCTGCGCGACCGCTTCGGCACCTACTTCTCCGGCTCGATGGGCGCCGCGGCCCTCAAGGACCGCCTGGAGTCCTTCGACCTGGGCGAGGAGGCCGAGCGCCTCCGCGAGATCATCCGCACCGGCAAGGGCCAGAAGAAGACCCGCGCGCTCAAGCGCCTCAAGGTCGTCTCCGCCTTCCTGCAGACCAGCAACAAGCCCAAGGGCATGGTGCTCGACTGCGTCCCGGTGATCCCGCCGGACCTGCGCCCGATGGTCCAGCTCGACGGTGGCCGCTTCGCCACCTCCGACCTGAACGACCTGTACCGCCGCGTCATCAACCGCAACAACCGCCTGAAGCGGCTTCTCGACCTCGGCGCGCCCGAGATCATCGTGAACAACGAGAAGCGCATGCTCCAGGAGGCCGTCGACGCGCTCTTCGACAACGGCCGCCGCGGCCGCCCGGTCACGGGCCCCGGCAACCGTCCGCTGAAGTCGCTGTCCGACATGCTCAAGGGCAAGCAGGGTCGTTTCCGCCAGAACCTGCTCGGCAAGCGCGTCGACTACTCGGCCCGTTCGGTCATCGTCGTCGGCCCGCAGCTCAAGCTGCACCAGTGCGGCCTGCCCAAGGCCATGGCGCTGGAGCTCTTCAAGCCGTTCGTGATGAAGCGCCTGGTCGACCTGAACCACGCGCAGAACATCAAGTCGGCCAAGCGCATGGTCGAGCGCGCCCGCCCCGTGGTGTGGGACGTCCTCGAAGAGGTCATCGCCGAGCACCCGGTGCTGCTGAACCGCGCGCCCACCCTGCACCGCCTCGGCATCCAGGCCTTCGAGCCGCAGCTGGTCGAGGGCAAGGCCATCCAGATCCACCCGCTCGTCTGCACCGCGTTCAACGCGGACTTCGACGGCGACCAGATGGCCGTGCACCTGCCGCTGTCCGCGGAGGCGCAGGCCGAGGCCCGCATCCTGATGCTGTCCTCGAACAACATCCTGAAGCCGGCCGACGGCCGCCCCGTCACCATGCCGACCCAGGACATGGTGCTGGGCCTGTTCTTCCTCACCTCGGACCGCGAGGAGGTCAAGGGCAAGGGCCGCTCCTTCTCCTCGACCGCCGAGGCGATCATGGCCTTCGACGCCCGCGAGCTGGACGTCCAGGCCACCATCGACCTGCGCATGGGCGCCGGCACCGTCCCGCCCCGCGGCTGGACCCCGCCGGTGGACGAGGACGGGCAGCCGACCTGGCACGAGGGTGAGCCGTTCCGGATCACCACCACGCTGGGCCGCGCGCTCTTCAACGAGCTGCTGCCCGAGGACTACCCGTTCGTCGACTACGAGATCGGCAAGAAGCAGCTCTCGGCGATCGTCAACGACCTCGCCGAGCGCTACCCGAAGGTCGTCGTCGCCGCGGCGCTCGACAACCTGAAGGCGGCCGGCTTCCACTGGTCGACCCGTTCCGGCGTCACCGTCTCGATCTCGGACGTCATCGTCCCGCCGAGCAAGCCCGCCATCCTGGAGGGCTACGAGGCGCAGGCGGAGAAGGTCCAGCGCCAGTACGAGCGCGGTCTGATCACCGACAACGAGCGCAAGTCCGAGCTCATCGGCATCTGGACCCGCGCGACCAACGAGGTCGCCGACGCGATGGCCGCGAACTTCCCGAAGACGAACCCCATCTTCATGATGGTCGACTCGGGCGCGCGCGGAAACATGATGCAGATGCGTCAGATCGCCGGTATGCGCGGTCTCGTGTCGAACGCGAAGAACGAGACCATCGCCCGTCCGATCAAGGCCTCGTTCCGTGAGGGCCTGTCCGTGCTGGAGTACTTCATCTCCACCCACGGTGCCCGCAAGGGTCTGGCCGACACCGCGCTGCGCACCGCCGACTCGGGTTACCTGACCCGTCGTCTGGTGGACGTCTCGCAGGACGTGATCATCCGCGAGGAGGACTGCGGCACCGAGCGCGGCCTCAAGCTGGAGATCGGCCAGGTCGGTGCGGACGGCGTGCTGCGCAAGGCCGACGACGTCGAGACCAGCGTGTACGCCCGCATGCTCGCCGAGGACATCACCGTCGACGGCAAGCTGATCGCCACCGCCAACACCGACCTCGGCGACGTCCTGATGGACGAGCTGATCCGGCACGGCGTGAGCTCGGTCAAGGTCCGCTCGATCCTGACCTGCGAGTCCGCGGTCGGCACCTGTGCCTTCTGCTACGGCCGCTCGCTGGCCACCGGCAAGCTGGTCGACATCGGTGAGGCGGTCGGCATCATCGCCGCCCAGTCCATCGGTGAGCCCGGCACCCAGCTGACCATGCGCACCTTCCACACCGGTGGTGTGGCCGGTGACGACATCACCCAGGGTCTGCCCCGTGTCGTCGAGCTCTTCGAGGCCCGCACCCCCAAGGGTGTCGCCCCGATCTCGGAGGCCCAGGGCCGCGTCCGCATCGAGGACACCGAGAAGACCCGCAAGGTCGTCGTCACCCCCGACGACGGCAGCGACGAGATCGCCTACCCGGTCTCCAAGCGCGTCAAGCTGCTGGTCAGCGAGGGCGAGGCGGTCGAGGTCGGCCAGAAGCTGACCGTCGGTGCGACCAACCCGCACGACGTGCTGCGCATCATGGGCCAGCGGGCCGTCCAGATCCACCTGGTCGCCGAGGTCCAGAAGGTCTACAACTCGCAGGGCGTGTCGATCCACGACAAGCACATCGAGATCATCATCCGGCAGATGCTCCGCCGCGTGACGATCATCGAGTCGGGCGACGCCGAGCTGCTCCCGGGCGAGCTCGTCGAGCGCGGCCGCTTCGAGCAGGAGAACCGTCGCGTGGTCTCCGAGGGCGGCCACCCCGCCTCCGGCCGTCCGCAGCTGATGGGCATCACCAAGGCCTCGCTGGCCACCGAGTCCTGGCTGTCGGCCGCCTCCTTCCAGGAGACGACCCGGGTGCTCACCGACGCGGCGATCCACGCCAAGTCGGACCCGCTGCTGGGCCTCAAGGAGAACGTCATCCTCGGCAAGCTCATCCCGGCCGGTACGGGTCTGCCCCGCTACCGCAACATCCGGGTCGAGCCGACCGAGGAGGCCAAGGCCGCGATGTACTCGGCCGTCGGCTACGACGACTACGACCTGTCGCCGTTCGGCGCGGGCTCCGGTCAGGCCGTCCCGCTGGACGACTACGACTACGGCCCGTACACCGGCTGATCCGGCACGGCTGCACGTTCCGCAGGGCGGTCACCCCACTCGGGGTGGCCGCCCTGCGGCGTTCCCCCGACCATCCGCCGGAATAGCAGGTTCTGGAGCCGACCAGTGTCCTCGCCCAACTCGGTGAGGGTGGACATCAGCCGGAGGGAGGGGCTCGCCTCGGCCGAGGCGGACAGACCCGTCGCCAGGCAGCCGAGGATTCTGTCGAGGACCTCGCCCGCCGGGGCGGGGTGCAGCCAGGCCGCGGCCCGCGGGACAGCCTCCGGGTGCCGGTCGAAGGCCGCCAGGAGTTCGGACAGGCCCCGGGTCAGCAGGGGGACCGGCAACGGCTCGGGCGAGGAGAGCAGCCACGGCCCGGCCCCGTCCCCTCCGGGCACCCCCAGCAGGGCCAGCAGGGCGAGTCGGCCGAGGTGGCCGGGCCGGTCCCGGGTGAGCCAAGTGTCGACCTCGCCGACCAGCAGGGCCCGGGGCAGCTCCTCCCCGGCCAGGTCGTCGAGCAGAGCGAGCAGCCGTTCCCGCAGGGAGCCTTCGGCGTGCTGGGCCAGGTACCGGAGCCTGGTCATGGCCAGTTTCCGGTCCTGGGGGCGGCCGTCCCGGTCCTGGAGCACCGAGCGGCAGACGTCGACCACAGCCAAGCCGGGGCCGGACGGGGTCCGGGCCCACCCCGTCATCAACTGCCAGACACCGCGGCGCATGTGCTCATCGGCGAGCACTCGGACGGTGACCTCGGCGAGCAGGGCGGTCCGCCCGGCTTCCACCGCGACCCTGCGGGTCTCGTCCAGCCGGTCGATGTCCTTGTGCCGTCGGATCAGTTCGGCCAGGGCGCGCGCCGCCGGGTCGGAGGCCGACCGGTCGCGGACGGGGAGGCGGACCAGCCACTGCAGGAGGACCGAGCGGAGTTGGGTGAAGTTGTCCCACACGTACACCAGGACGGACTCCGTGTAACCGGGTCGGTCGAAGACCACTTGGTCGTGCAGGTCGACCTGGGCGGAGAGGGTCATCAGGCGGGAGCGCAGCCCCTGCCCGGAGAAGAGCGCCGCGATCGTCGGTTCGCGGTAGGAGTCGCCCGGCGAGGCCCGGGCGAGTGCGGCCTCCAGCGCCAGCGCGTCCTGGTCGATGACCTGTGCGGGTGCGGCGCGGTGGACGGCCAGGCTGACCAGGAGGCAGCGCAGGCGCAGTGACAGGCTACTCCCGCTCTGGTCGGTGCCGATGTCGTTGAACAGCCGATCGAGCTCGACCCGCCAGTCGCCGAGTGCGGACTCGATCCGGGCGGAGAGTTCGGGGTCGAGTTCCGGCTCGGGCTGTGGTGCGGGGTGCCGCCGGAGATTAGCCATGTTCGGCCGTCGGGCCGGGGAGACCGGGTACTCCGGCCCGACCGGCCGGGCGTCCCACTGGCGGACGACGGTTCCCACTGCGCGGACGGCTTCCACCGCGTTCATTCCGCGCAGCAGGGCCCGGGCGGTGGGGGTCCTGACGTAGGGGACCGCCGCCGCGCGCCCCCGGAACCCGAGGTGGGCCTCGACCAGCCGCTGCGGGTCCGGAGCGGTGTGCAGCCGGAGGACCGGGACCCGGGGATGCTGCCAGCCGTCCACGGGCTCCCAGAGCTGCTCGGTGAATGTGACGATCAACCGCGATTCCTGCTGGGCGAGTTGTTCGCCGAAGAGGGCGAGCCGGTCCAGGAAACCCGAGGTCGGGAGGTCCGTGGTGGGGCTCTTCAGTTCGAGGATGTGAACCCGGTTCGGTTCCAGCGGCAGGCGACTCACGGAGGGGGAGTCCCATTCGGGTTCCAGGTCGAGGATCGTCGTGTTCTCCGGACTCTTCTCCGCGCACAGTTGGCGGACGAAGGCGGACGAGCCGCAGCCCTGCCGGGCTATGACCAGCATGACGCCAACGGCTCCGTGTGGGGAGAGGAACGCGCTCCCGGTGCTCCAGGCCTCGGACCAGCTGTCGACCTCGACATGGGGAGGGGCGAGGAGGGCGTCCCGCGGGAGCTCGGCGCTGTCCAGGACGTCCCGGCGTCTGGTCTCCTGGTGCACGGTCAAGGTGCCGATGTGCTCGGCCACGGCGCCGATGTTAGTGATGGAGCCGGGGCCTGGGTGCGGGCCGGGGAGCCCGTGGAGCAGGTCGTTGAGGTCGTCGCTGCTGCGGGTCGGGTGGTCGGAGGTCATGCCTGGGTCTCTTTCGGGTGGAGGCCGGTCACCAGCCCGGCCTGGTTGATTTGGACGGCGTGTACCGAGGTGATGCGGTCGGCGACGGTGTGGACGTTGAGGTGGCCGGAGGCGGCAGCGTTTCGGAGGAGGCCGGCTGCCAGGCTGTCTGTTCGGCGTTTGTTCCGGAGCGCGGGCGGCGAGGGCGGCCCGGGGGCCTCGAAATAGGCGGCGAGCTGCTGCGGGGCGACCCGTGGGGCGTACACCCAGCAGGGGCGGGAGAAGTCCTTGTTCGGGACGTTCGTCGCCGGAATCCGGAGGAAGTCATCCTGCTCCGTCAGCGGGCTGCGTCCGGCGCCGACCACCCGTCGGAACATCTCGTCGGAAAGCAGCAGCACGGTGTGCCCGCGGTGTGCGATGGCCCCGTCCAAGGCGGTTTTCGCGGTATCGGAATTGACGAACCGGAAGACGTCGTTGATGGAGTCGGCGAGGCGGCTAACCGGAAAGGGACCGATGTGCAGTGCCATGCGAATGGAGAGGTCGGGGTCAGCCGGGCCCTTCTCGACCCGGTAGTTCTCCAGTTCCTGGTCGAGGTACCTGGGCATTGGATCGACCAGGCGCCAACTGCGGAGCGGCTCGAAGGCTATGACGAAGCCGTCGCCGTCGTCGCGCCGGAACGGTGGTTCCTCCCACTCGTCGGCGAGCCCGCTCCTGGTGAAAGCAGCCCGGAGCGCGGCAGTCATGGCCTCCTTGAGAGGGGGCTGGAGTGACTCCGGGACCTTGCTGAAATCGCGAGCGTCGATGGTCAGGATCGCGTGTTCGGGGGCGATGTCCCACCCGCGTTCGGTCGATTCCATGTTCGCCTCCTTCTGGTAGATCGAACGTGATTTCGGATCTTCGCTGTCCGGTGTGTGCGGTGGTGGAGTCCGCTCCGGGGCGGTCGATCATTGTGGTATCAGGGATCGCGCTTCGCAGTCTGCGTCAAATGGCGCACAGCGGAGGGAGATTGCCGTATTCGGGTGAGAGGAAACGGTCGGGATGGGCGAGTTGGACGACTATGCCGGATTGGTCGAGGGAGCGGGCGTTCCCGAGTCCTGGCGGCCCGGTCGGGTGCTCATGCGGGAGCGGGAGACGTCGGACGGTGTGTTCTTCATCGGGGTCGGCATGGTGAAGGTCCTCGCCGGTGCGGCGAACGGGCGGACCGGAGTGCTCGCCTGGCGGGGGCTGGGTGAGCTGATCGGTGAGCAGGCGTGCGTGGACGGTCGGCCGCGTTCGGCCACGGCTGTGGTGACCCGCGCCGGAACCGGGACGTTCCTCGCCGCGCCGGCATTCAAGGAGCTGATGCACGACCACCCCGGATTCGCCGAGTCGGTGCTACGGAACATGAGCATCCGGCTGCGGGAGTCGGGTCAGGACCGGACGGACCTGGGGACGTTGTCGGTTGGTGGACGAACCGCAGCCTTCCTGGCCCGGTACGCACGCCGCGATCCGCGGTTCGACGAGGTCACCGGCGGGGTCGTCAGCCTCACTCAGCAGGAGCTGGCGGAGACGGTGGGCGCGTCGCGGGAGTCGGTGATCCGGGTGCTGCAGGACTTCCAGGAAGCGGGCTGGCTGAAGCGGGGGCGCGGCCGGATCTTCGTGCTCGACGCTGTCGGTCTGGAGGTCAGGGCTCGGAAGGGCTGAGCCCGGCGTTCCCTAGGGGGGATCCCCCGGGGGGAGGAGGCGGGGGAACCACTCCCGGGAGGGAGGCGGGCGGGGGCGGGGCGCCGGGAGACTGGGGGCGTCGAGCGTTCGGGAGCCGGGAGGAGGCCGTGGTGAAGCGGTGGGTGGGGGTGGTGGCCGTCGTGGGGCTGCTGGCGGGCGGGGCGGTCGGGTGCGGGCCGTGGGACGACCGGCGCCGGACGGTGTCGTACGAGGTGCCCGGGCAGGTCGCCGAGCTGCAGGTGGACGGCGAGGTCGGCGGGATCGAGGTGCGGGCCGGGGACGGGCCGGTGCAGGTGGTGGAGAAGCGCAGATGGCAGGACGAGGAGCCGCGGGCCTCCCACGTGCTCGCCGACGGGGTGCTGAAGCTGACGTACTCCTGCTCGCGGTGCGGGATCGGGTACGTGGTGCGGGTGCCCGCCGGGACGGTGGTGCGGCTGGAGGGGACCACCGGCGGCATCCGGGTGCACGGTCTGAGCGGGGACGTCACCGCCCGGGCGGTCACCGGCGGCGTGGAGGCGACCGGGCTGCGCAGCGCGAACGTCCTGCTGGAGGCCGAGACCGGCGGCGTGACGGCCCGGTTCGCGGCGGCGCCGACCCGGGCCGAACTGCGCACCGGGACCGGCGGGGTGGAGCTGACCGTGCCCGCGGGGGAGGCGTACGAGGTGGACGCGCAGGCCGGGACGGGCGGCACCGACGTGAGCGTGCCCTCGCAGGCCGGGGCCGCGCACGCGCTGGTCGCCCGGGCGAGCACCGGCGGCGTGAAGGTCGGCACCGGCTGATCGCCAACTGTCGGTGCCGGGCCGTAGATTGGGCGGTGTCGGCAGGTGGCGAGGGCCCCGCCGGCACCCCTGTGAACTCTGTGCCCGAAAGGGGCGTCGGCCATGTCCGCCACCGTTTCCGCCGACCCGCAGGTGACCTACCTGGAGCTCTCCGAGGACGAGGGCAGTGCCCACAAGTTCTACGAAGTCACGGTCAAGGAAGCCGAGTTGACGATCCGCTACGGGCGGATCGGCGAGAGCGGCACCACCAAGACCACGGTGTGCGCGAGCGCCGAGAAGGCCGCGGCGCAGGCCGCCAAGAAGATCGGCGAGAAGGTCCGCAAGGGCTACGCCCCGGCCGTCCCGGGCGTGCGCCAGCGCCGGGCCGTGACCCGGCGGCAGATCACCTCCAGCCGCTCCACCGCCCGCCAGGCGCCGCTGCTGTGGCGCTTCCGCTCCGGCTCGCCCGCGTTCGGGGTGTACGTCGGCGAGGAGCACGCCTGGGTCGGCAACGAGCAGGGCGACGTCTACACGCTGACCACCGACGGGCAGGTCACCGGCCGGTTCGGGCTGCCCGACGGCGTCAAGTGCATCGTCGCCGACGACTGGTGGATCTACGCGGGCTGCGACGACGGCAAGGTGTACGACCTCGGCGGGAAGGTGCCGCGGGTGGCGTACGAGATCGCCCAGGACGTGGACATCTACTGGCTGGACATCCACGACGGCGTGCTCGGCGTCGCCGACGAGCGCGGCGGGCTGACCACCGTCGACCACGAGGACGAGTTCCAGTGGCGGCGCAACGCCCAGGGCTCCTCCGGCTGGATGGTGCGCTGCGACGCCGAGTCGGTCTACCACGGCTGGTCGGCGGGCGTGGCCCGGTACGCCAAGCGCGGCGGCGACCAGCTGTGGCACACCCGGACCAAGGGCTCGGTGCTGTTCGGCTGGCAGGAGCGGGACGAGGTCTTCGCGGGCACCTCGCAGGGCTGGGTGCACCGGCTGCGCAAGGCCGACGGCTCGGAGGCCGCCGCGTACAAGTGCGACGCCGCGGTGTTCTCCTGCGCGGCCTCCCCCGACGGGGAGTTCGTGTTCGCGGGCGACAACCACTCGTCCGTCTACTGCTTCGCCGCCGACGGCACCCGGCTGTGGAAGCTCGGCACCGGCTGCGGCTCGGCGTACAGCATGCAGTACCGGGACGGGCGGCTGTACCTGGTCACCACCGACGGCTCGCTGGCCTGCCTGGACGCCTCCCAGGGCGCCGTGCGGGACGCCGAGCAGGGCACCCTGCCGGCCACCGCCGAGGTGAGCGGGGCGGGGGTCGAGCGCGTCGCGGCGGGCGCCGCGCTGGAGACCGTCAGCGCCGGTGCGGCGGCCGCCGGGTCGGGCGTCGAGGTGGAGTGCGTGGCCGAGGGCGGGCGGCTGCGGGTGCGGGTGGTGACGCCCGGCTACGACGCCGCGCTGCGGGTGCAGTTCCCGAAGGACGTCCGGGTCGCCGGGGCCAGGTACCTGGTCGCCGAGGTGCGCCGGTCCGAGTCCGGCGGGTTCTACCGGGCGCGGGGGGAGATCAAGCGGTTGCTGTGACGCCCCGACGCCTCGTTCGGGGGCGCGTCCGGCCGGGAGGCCGGGGGCGCCCCCTCGCGCGTGCGGGAGGGGCGTGCGGGGGCCGACCGACGGTGCGAGAGGATGCGCGGCATGGGGACGTGGGGGAAGCGGGGGACGTGGGGGAAGCGGACGGCGGGGGTGCCGGCCCGGCTGCGGGCCCGGCTGCCGACCGGGCCGGCGGCCGCGGTGCGAGCCGCGGTGCGGGCCGGGGGGCGGGCCCGGCCGTGGGCGGTGGACGCGCCGCTGGCGGCGCTCGCCGTCGGCGTCTCGCTGTGGGGGGTGTACACCGACCGGATCCCCTCCGAACGGCAGTGGTGGGCCTACGCGTTGGCGCTGGCCGGGTCGCTGCCGCTGCTGTGGCGCCGACGCGCGCCCTGGGCGGTGATGCTGGCCTGCGCGGTGCCCACCGCGACGCTGTCGGCGCTCGCGCACTTCGCGATGCCGCAGATCCAACTGGCCATGGCCGTCGGCATCTACACCGTCGCCGACCGCGGCCGGGACTGGCAGCGGGCCGTGCTGCTGGCCCTCGTGGTGGTCGGCAACGTGCTGGGCACCCGGTCCTTCGGCGGCATGCTGTTCAGCCTGGTGGTGTCGGTCGGCAGCTTCGTGCTCGGCTCGCTGGTGCGGGAGCTGCGCAGGCTGGCGGGCGTCGAGGCCGAACGGGCCCGGCAGGTCGGGCTGCGGGCCGCCAGCGACGCGGCCCGCGCCGTCGCCGAGGAGCGGGCCCGGATCGCCCGCGAGATGCACGACATCCTGGCGCACGCGGTCTCGCTGATGGTGGTCCAGGCCGAGGCCGGGCCGCTGGTGGTGCGCAGCAACCCCGACCGGGCGGTCCGCGCGTTCGACGCCATCGCCGACTCCGGGCGCGACGCGATGGTCCAGCTCCGCCGCGTGCTGGGCGTGCTGAAGGAGGACGGGGCGGCCCCCGCGCTCGCCCCGCAGCCCCGGCTGGCGGAACTCGCCGACGTGCTGCAGCGGGTCCGCGACTCCGGGATCGCGGTCGACGCCGAGATCGCGGAGGCCGGGCCCGCCGAGGTGCAGGCCGCGGCCTTCCGGATCGTCCAGGAGGCCCTGACCAACGTGGTCAAGCACGCCGGGGCCCGGCACGTCAGCGTCCGGGTCGCGGTCCGCGACGGCGACCGGCTGCACGTCGAGGTCGCCGACGACGGCGGCGGCCCGGCCCCCGTCCCGGTCGGCGCGGGCGTCGACGGGCGCTCCGGCGGGCGCGGCCTGCTCTCCATCCGGGAGCGCGCCGCGGCCTGCGGCGGCAGCGCCGAGACCGGACCCCGACCGGGCCGCACCGGCTACCTGGTGACCGCCGTACTGCCGCTCAATGCCTGAGCAACTCGCCAGAGAGGAACGAGAGTTGACCATTCGCGTGGTGATCGCCGACGACCAGGAGCTGGTCCGGGCCGGATTCGGCATGATCCTCGAAGCCCAGCCCGACATCGAGGTCGTCGCCGAGGCCGGGGACGGGCAGCAGGCCGTCGAGGCCGTCCGCGCGCACGCCCCCGACGTCCTGCTGCTGGACGTCCGGATGCCCGTGATGGACGGCCTGGAGGCCGCCCGCCGGGTCTGCGCCGCGCACCCCGACTGCAAGGTGGTCATGCTGACCACCTTCGACGTCGACGACTACGTCTTCGACGCGCTGTACGCCGGGGCCAGCGGCTTCCTGCTCAAGGACGTCCGCCGCGACGACCTCGTCCACGCCGTCCGGGTCGTCCACTCCGGCGAGGCGCTGCTCGCCCCGTCCGTCACCCGCCGCGTCATCGGCGAGGTCACCGCCCGCAAGGCCGGTGGCGCCCTGGCCCTCTCCCGGCCGCTCGGACGGCTCCTGGAGTCGCTCACCGCACGGGAGCTGGAGACCCTGCGGCTGGTCGCCCGGGGCATGTCCAACGCCGAGATCGCCGCCGCCCTGGTGGTCAGCGAGCACACCGTCAAGACGCACGTCAGCAACCTCCTGCAGAAGCTCGGCCTGCGCGACCGCGTCCACGCCGTGGTGTTCGCCTACGAGGCGGGCGCGGTCACCGCGGGGGAGTAGCCGACTCCTCCCCGCGGGGGATCTCCGACTCTCACCGGCGCGGGGGAGGTGCGCCGCGGGCCGCCGCGGCAGGGTGGGGGGTGTCGGAGAAGGCACTCTCACAAGGGGGTTGGGGCAGATGGTGACGGGGCGTCGGGCACTGGGATGGTCGGCCGGGCTGATGGCGGTCTACGGGGTGGTGCGCCTGCTGCCGGGCTCGCGCGACGTGGGCGCCGGCTGGACGGTGGGGCACCTGGCGCTGTTCGCCGCCCTGGCCCTGCTGGGCGTCGGCCTGGTCGAACTGTGGCGGCTGGGCGGCCGGGACTCGGCGTGGGGCCGCGGCTGGCTGGCGACGGGCTGCGCGGGCACCGCCGCCGGACTCGCCCAGGCCGGGATCGACCTGTACGCGAACGCGGTCTCCGCGGACCGGGCGGCCCGCTCGGAGGTCTTCGACCGGGTCCAGTCGGTGCCCGGCGTGCTGCCGCTGGTGTACGACGTGGTGCCGGTGCTGCTGTACGTCGGCCTGATCGCCCTGCTGGTGCGCCTCTCCCTGCGCGGCGCCGCCCCCTGGTGGAGCCCCGCCCTCGTCCTGCTGGGCACCCTGGCGACGGCCGCCTCCCTGGACTACCTGGCGGTCGGCGCCGCGCTGTACCTGCTGGCCTTCCTGCCGGTGATAACCGGTGGCCGCGGGCGGGGACGGGCCGTACCCTCCGGGGCATGACTGGGAAGCGGCCGCTGGTGGCGGTGTTGACGGGGGCGGGCATCTCCACGGACTCGGGGATCCCCGACTACCGCGGCCCGCAAGGGCTCTGGCAGCGGGACCCGAGCGCGCAGGAGACGGTCACGATCGGCCCGTACCTGGCGAGCGGCGAGGTGCGGCGCCGGGCCTGGCTGATGCGGCGGGACGCCGGGGCGGTCGGGGCCGTGCCCAACGCGGGCCACCGGGCGCTGGTCGAGCTGGAGCGGGCGGGCGTCCCGGTGCGGGTGCTCACCCAGAACGTCGACGGGCTGCACCAGGCCGCCGGGCTCCCGGCGCGCAAGGTGGTCGAACTGCACGGGACGGCCACCGAGGTGCAGTGCGTGCGCTGCCGCACCACCGGCCCGATGGCGGACGCCCTGGAACGCGTCGCCGCGGGCGAGGACGACCCGGCCTGCGAGCAGTGCGGCGGCGTGCTGCGGCCGCGCACCGTGATGTTCGGCGAGGCGCTGGACGAGCGGGTGCTGCAGCAGGCCGACGCGGTCGCCAAGAACTGCCAGGTCTTCCTGGCCGTCGACAGCTCGCTCCAGGTCCACCCGGCCGCGCTGCTGCCGCGGATCGCGCTGGAGCGCGGTGCCCGGCTGATCGTGGTCAACGGCGAGCCCACGGCGTACGACGAGGCCGCGCACGAGGTGGTCCGGACACCGATCTCGCAGGCCCTCCCGGAGCTGGTGGCCCGCCTGGTGGACGGCGACCTGTCCGAGGTCTGAGCGCCACGGGGCCGGTCCGGGGCGGGGGCGTCCGACGTAGCATGGCGGCCCGACGGCCAGGGAGGCCCCCGTGACGACCGACGCCTTCGACCCCCGGTCGGCCGAGTTCGTGGCCCGCCCCTACCCCGCGTACGCCGCCCTGCGCGAACGGGCGCCCGTCCACCACCACGCGCCGACCGGCCAGTGGCTGGTCTCCCGGTACGCCGACGTCAACGCGCTGCTGCGGGACCGCCGACTCGGCCGCACCCACACCCACCGCTTCACCCACGAGGAGTTCGGCCGCCCCGCGCCCGACCCCGCCCACGAGCCCTTCCACACCCTCAACGACCACGGGCTGCTCGACCTGGAGGGCCCCGACCACGCCCGGATCCGCCGCCTGGTCTCCAAGGCCTTCACCCCGCGCACGGTCGAAGCGCTGCGCCCCACCGTCCGGCGCCTGGCCGCCGAACTCGTCGACGGCCTGCTCGCCGACGGCGGCGGCGACCTGATCGCCCGGGTCGCCGAACCGCTGCCGGTCGCCGTGATCGCCGAGATGCTGGGCATCCCCGAGTCCGACCGGCACCTGCTGCGCCCCTGGTCCGCCGACATCACCGGCATGTTCGAACTCGACCCGAGCCCGGAGACGGCCCGCCGCGCCGTCACCGCCAGCCTCGAATTCTCCGCCTACCTGCGGGAGTTGATCCGCCACCGGCGCGCCGCCCCCGGCCCCGACCTGATCAGCGCCCTGGCCCTCGCCGCCGAGGACGGGCAGGTGCTCAGCGAGCAGGAGACCGTCTCCACCTGCGTCCTGCTGCTCAACGCGGGCCACGAGGCGACCGTCAACACCACCGGCAACGGCTGGCTCGCCCTGTTCCGCAACCCCGGCCAACTCGCCCGCCTGCGCGGCGCGGTCGACGAACTGCTGCCCACCGCCGTCGAGGAACTCATGCGGTACGACACCCCGCTCCAGATGTTCGAACGCTGGGTGCTGGACGACGTCGACGTGGCCGGCACCCGCATCCCGCGCGGCGCCGAGGTCGCCCTGCTGTTCGGCTCCGCCAACCACGACCCCGCCCGCTTCACCGACCCCGACCGGCTCGACCTCGGCCGCACCGACAACCCGCACCTCAGCTTCGGCGCCGGAATCCACTTCTGCCTGGGCGCCCCGCTCGCCAGAATGGAACTCACCGAGTCCTACGGCGCACTGCTCCGCAAGGCCCCCGGGCTGACGCTCCTGCGCGAACCCGACTGGCGCCCCGGCTACGTGATCCGCGGACTGCGGGAACTACTGGTCGAGGTCTGAACAACGCGGGGGAGCGCACGGTGCGTCCGGTGGCTTCGGGTTCCGTTGCGGCGGCCCGAAGCAGCACGGACGCATCGACGGGCTCCGGCCGCCAGCAGCTCGGACCCGCCGTTCCCCGAGCCCCTGGCGGGGCTCGTCAGCAGCCCCGGCCCGGCGGGTAGCGCGCGTCCAGTGCCGTGCGGTCGCCGAGGGTGAATGCGGTGACCAGGTCGTCGGCGACCTGGAGGATGACCTCGCGGCCCTCGACCAGCTCGCACCAGGCCGCGGGGAGGCCGGACAGGCCGTGCAGGGTGCCGACCAGGTTGCCGCAGACCGCGCCGGTGGAGTCGCTGTCGCCGGAGTGGTTGACCGCCAGGACGAGGGCCGCGCGGGCGTCCTCGGCGACCAGGGCGGCGTACACGGCGACGGCCAGGCACTCCTCGGCGATCCAGCCGAGGCCGACGCGTTCCACGGCCTCCGCGCTGCCGGGGCCCTCCGCGGCCACCCGCAGGGCCCGGCGCAGGGCGTCGGCGGTCTCCCGGCCCCGGGGCAGGGCGTCGAGCCGGGCGAGGACGGCGTCGACGGCCGGGCGCAGCGGGGTTCCGGCGGCGACCAGGGTGATCAGGGCGGCGAAGGCGCCCGCGGCGAGGTAGCCGGTGGGGTGGCCGTGGGTGAGCTGGGCGGCCACGGCGGCGCGGTGGAGGGCCTGGTCCGGGTCGAGGCCGATCAGGCCGAACGGGGCCGAGCGCATGACGGTGCCGCAGCCCTTGGAGCGGGGGTTGACCGGCCCGTCCTGGCCGAACGGGGCGGCGGGCCGGTAGTCGGTGGTGACGCCGGTGGTGCAGGCGTTGCCGGGGGCCCGGGAGGCGTACAGGAACTCCTGGGCGGCCAGCCAGCCGTCCGGGTCGCGGACGGGCCCGGGCAGCCGCTGGGTGAGGAACCAGCGGCGGTAGGCGGCGTGCAGGTCCTCGGGGCGGCCGCCGCGCAGCAGGCCCTCCGCGGTGAACAGGGTCATCTGGGTGTCGTCGGTGACCTGGCCGCCGCGGCCGGCGTCGGCCAGGTCGGTCAGGCCGTCCGGCCCGTACCCGGCCCGGATCTGGTCCAGCCGCCGGAACTCGACCGGCCAGCCCAGGGCGTCGCCCAGGGCCCCGCCGAGCAGCGCGCCCCGTACCCGTTCCGTGAAGTCCATCGGTGGCTCCCCCCCGTGTGCGCCGACCGTCCCGTCAGCGTTCGATGCGTCCGGAGCCGCGGTGCAGGGAGGCCCGGTCGGCGGCGGCCCGGCCCTCGGCCCAGCCCTCGCCGTCGCTCACCCGCACCCGCTGCGACACCAGTGTGGGGAACATCTTGCCCACCGCGTCGTCGACGGCCTCCGCCCGGGCCGCCAGCACCGGCAGCAGGCCGCCGTCGGGGACGGCCGGGAGCGGCGCGCCGTCCGGGTCGGCGGCGGGCGCGCGGCCGGTGGCGGCCTCCTCGGAGGCCCGTTCGGTGGCGCGCTCGGTGGCGTCCGCCAGCCGCTCCCGGATCCGGGCCGCGTACGCGACCAGGAAGGACTGCCGGAACGCCTTGGTGCGGGCCGCGCCGTCCTTGTGCTTGCGGCTGCCCGCCCGGTGCATCGCGGCCGTGGCCTGCACCAGCAGCGAGGTGTACAGCAGTTCCACCGCGTCCAGGTCGGCGTCGAAGCCGACCACCGTGCAGAACCCGAACTCCTTCGCCCACACCACCCGGCACCGGTTCGCCGCCGCGACGGCGTCCAGCAGCATCGTCTTGGGGCCCTCGTACGGGTTGTCCACGCCGATCCGCACCGCCGCCGGGTCGTCCGCCGACCGGCCGCCGCCCGCCGCGAGCAGCGCCTCGTCGATCGAGTGGCGGGCCATCAGCTCCTGCGCCTTCGCGGTCAGCGCCTCCGCCTCGTCCGGGAACCCGGTCGACTCGGCCTTCGCCAGCAGCGCCCGGATCCGGCCCAGCATCCGCGGCTCGCCCGGGCGCGGTCCGCCCGCCCGCGGGGCCGCCTGCCCGGGCGCCGGGCCCACCGGCTGGACGGGCGGCAGCAGCGCCCAGGCGCGCAGCAGCTCCAGCGCGGCAGTGGCCAGCGCGAACCGGTCCAGCCGGTGCCGGGACGCGAACTCCGGCAGGTACGCCTCGTCGGAGGGCCACCACGGGTGCGCGTCCAACTCCCGCAGCTGCTCCCGCCAGCGCCGGTCCAGGGCCGCCGCCGGGTGCCGCCGCCCCTCCGCCGCGATCAGGTCCGCCGCCAGCGCGACCTGCACCGGGCCCAGCTCCCGCCGGGCCACCCGCACCAGGTCGGCGGGCTGCCACCCGGCCGCCCAGCAGCGCCCCACCGAGCGCTCCGCGGCCCCGAGCAGCGCCCGGCTCACCGCGGGCCACTGCTCCGCCGAGGCCGCCAGCAGCGACGCGGCCCCGTCCACCACGTACTCCAGTCCGTCGGCGGACGCACCCGCGACCCGGGCCACCGCCTCCGCCACCAGCTCGTCCACGGGCTGATCGGTGCTGGCCACGGCGGTTCCTGCTTCCTGCGGGGACGGGGGAGGGGACGCCCTCCATGATGCCGGAGCGCGCCGGATGCCCCGCGGGGCCGCCGGTCGGCCGTGCCGCCGGTCGGCCGTGCCCCTGCCGTGCCCCTGCCGTGCCCCTGCCGTGCCCGCCCCCGACGGGGGTGCGGAACCGGTTCCCGGCCCGTCCGGGCAACTACCCGGAGCCGCCGTTCGTCCTGCATGCTGGGAACGCATTCGCAGCACGGCGATTCGGAGGTGGCCGCGGTGGCAGGTCAATGGGGGCCGCCGGCGCCGTACGGGCAGCAGCCCTGGCAGCCGGCGTCGACGCCGCAGTCCGCCATGCGGGCCGCCAACTCGGACCGGGAACGCACCGTCGACGTGCTGAAGGCGGCCTTCGCCGAGGGCCGGCTGACCGCCGCCGAGTACGAGCACCGGATGTCCGCGACCTACCAGGCCAGCACCTACGGGCAGTTGGCCGCCCTGGTGGCCGACCTGCCGTCCGGGCCGATGGTGCAGCCGTTCGGTGCGCCCGTCCCGGTGGTGCCGCCGACCTTCATGCCGGCCTTCGGGCCGCCGCCCTCGCCGCCCGCCCGCCACAACAGCCTGGCGGTGGCCTCCGCGACGCTCGGCTGCCTGACGCTGCCGGGCGCCGGGGTCTTCGCCGTCATCGCCGGGCCGGTCGGCCTGGTCGCCCTCGGCGTGGCCGGCACCTCCGCGGTCGTCGCGGGCCACCGGGCCCGCGCCCAGCTGCGCACCACCGCGGAGGACGGGGACGGCCTGGCCGTGCTGGGGCTGATCACGGGCTGGCTGTCGCTGACCGTCCTGCTGTTCATCGTCCTGGCCCTGGCCGCGGGCTGAGCCGGACCGCCGGGCGGCGTCCGTTCCCGTGCGGGGCCCGAGGGCGCGCCCGGCCGGGTGCGCCCCATTTGTTTTGACCGCCGCCTGTGCGCTAGGTACGCTCTGACCTTGTGCCTGGGGTGTGCCCGGGTCCTTGTGCGTGCCAGCAGATCGGCCGCCGCAGCGGAGACTCCACCCGCTCGGTGCGCGCCGTAGCCGCAGCGCAGCTCATGGGATTCCGCGATTCTTCCCCCGAAGAAGGCCAACACACCCGACCGCGTGGGTCGGAGGGTGCGGGCCATACCGCAGGTTAGTTCCACCAAGCCTTGGCACACAGAAAACGGAGAAACGGTGCCTACGATCCAGCAGCTGGTCCGAAAGGGCCGGCAGGACAAGGTCGAGAAGAACAAGACGCCCGCACTGAAGGGTTCGCCCCAGCGCCGCGGCGTCTGCACGCGTGTGTACACGACCACCCCGAAGAAGCCGAACTCGGCTCTCCGCAAGGTCGCCCGTGTGCGCCTCACCAGCGGGATCGAGGTCACCGCTTACATTCCGGGCGAGGGCCACAACCTGCAGGAGCACTCCATCGTGCTGGTCCGCGGTGGCCGTGTGAAGGACCTTCCTGGTGTCCGCTACAAGATCATCCGCGGCTCGCTCGACACCCAGGGTGTCAAGAACCGCAAGCAGGCCCGCAGCCGCTACGGCGCCAAGAAGGAGAAGTAAGAATGCCTCGTAAGGGCCCCGCCCCGAAGCGCCCGGTCATCATCGACCCGGTCTACGGCTCCCCGCTGGTGACCTCGCTGGTCAACAAGATCCTGCTGCACGGCAAGCGCTCCACCGCCGAGCGGATCGTCTACGGCGCCCTCGAGGGCGTCCGCGAGAAGACCGGCGCCGACCCGGTGGTCGCGCTCAAGCGCGCCCTGGAGAACGTCAAGCCGACCCTCGAGGTCAAGTCCCGCCGCGTCGGTGGCGCCACCTACCAGGTGCCGGTCGAGGTCCGTCCGGGCCGCGCCAACACCCTGGCGCTGCGCTGGCTGGTCGGCTACTCCCGCGCCCGTCGCGAGAAGACCATGACCGAGCGTCTGCTCAACGAGATCCTCGACGCCAGCAACGGCCTGGGCGCTTCCGTGAAGCGTCGTGAGGACACCCACAAGATGGCCGAGTCCAACAAGGCCTTCGCGCACTACCGCTGGTAGTCCGAACCCCGTCACTAGACAGAGAGAGAACGAGCCACCATGGCTGCAACCTCCCTTGACCTCGCCAAGGTCCGCAACATCGGGATCATGGCGCACATCGACGCGGGCAAGACCACCACCACCGAGCGGATCCTGTTCTACACCGGTGTCTCGTACAAGATCGGTGAGGTCCACGACGGCGCTGCCACGATGGACTGGATGGAGCAGGAGCAGGAGCGCGGCATCACCATCACGTCGGCCGCGACGACCTGTCACTGGACCCTCGACGGCGTCGACAACACCATCAACATCATCGACACCCCGGGCCACGTCGACTTCACCGTCGAGGTGGAGCGCTCGCTGCGCGTGCTCGACGGTGGCGTGACGGTGTTCGACGGCGTCGCCGGTGTCGAGCCCCAGTCCGAGACCGTGTGGCGGCAGGCTGACCGCTACGGCGTCCCGCGCATCTGCTTCATCAACAAGCTGGACCGCACGGGCGCCAACTTCTTCTTCTGCGTGCAGACCATCGTGGACCGCCTCGGCGCCACCCCGCTGGTCATGCAGCTGCCGATCGGTGCCGAGGCCGACTTCACCGGCGTCGTCGACCTGGTGAAGATGAAGGCCCTGGTCTACTCGGCCGACGCGCCCAAGGGCGAGATGTACGACACCGTCGACATCCCGGCCGACCTCGCCGAGCAGGCCGCGGAGTACCGCGAGGCCCTGATCGACACCGTGTCGAACGTCAGCGACGAGGTGATGGAGCTCGCCCTGGAGGGCGAGGACATCCCCGAGGAGCTGCTGGTCGCCGCGATCCGCAAGGGCACGCTGAACTCGGACTTCACCCCGATCTTCTGCGGCTCGGCGTTCAAGAACAAGGGCGTCCAGCCCCTGCTCGACGCGGTGGTGAAGTACCTTCCGTCGCCCCTCGACATCGAGGGCATCGAGGGCACCAAGCCGAACAACCCCGACGAGAAGATCGTCCGCCAGGCCTCGGACGACGAGCCGCTCGCCGCGCTCGCGTTCAAGATCATGTCGGACCCGCACCTGGGCAAGCTCACCTTCGTCCGCGTGTACTCCGGCCGCCTGGAGTCCGGCACCTCGGTGCTGAACTCCGTCAAGGGCAAGAAGGAGCGCATCGGCAAGATCTACCGCATGCACGCGAACAAGCGTGAGGAGATCGACTCGGTGGGCGCCGGCGACATCATCGCCGTCATGGGCCTCAAGCAGACCACCACCGGTGAGACGCTGTCCGACGAGAAGCAGCCGGTCATCCTGGAGTCCATGGACTTCCCGGCCCCGGTCATCCGCGTCGCGATCGAGCCCAAGTCCAAGGGCGACCAGGAGAAGCTGGGTGTCGCCATCCAGCGCCTGGCCGAGGAGGACCCGTCCTTCCAGGTCAACACCGACGAGGAGACCGGCCAGACGATCATCGCCGGCATGGGCGAGCTGCACCTCGAGGTGCTGGTCGACCGCATGCGCCGCGAGTTCAAGGTCGAGGCCAACGTCGGCAAGCCGCAGGTGGCGTACCGCGAGACGATCCGCAAGGCCGTCGAGCGCATCGACTACACGCACAAGAAGCAGACCGGTGGTTCCGGCCAGTTCGCGAAGATCCAGATCGCGATCGAGCCGCTGGAGTCCGGCGAGGGCTACGAGTTCGTGAACAAGGTCACCGGTGGCCGCGTTCCGAAGGAGTACATCCCCTCGGTCGACGCCGGTTGCCAGGAGGCCATGGAGTTCGGCGTGCTCGCCGGCTACCCGCTCCAGGGCGTCCGCGTCAGCCTGCTCGACGGTGCGTCGCACGACGTCGACTCGTCCGAGCTGGCGTTCAAGATCGCCGGTTCCATGGCGTTCAAGGAAGGTGCCAGGAAGGCGTCGCCGGCTCTGCTCGAGCCGATGATGGCCGTCGAGGTCACCACCCCCGAGGACTACATGGGCGACGTGATCGGCGACATCAACTCCCGCCGTGGCCAGATCCGGGCCATGGAGGAGCGTCACGGTGCCCGCGTCGTCAAGGCGCTGGTGCCGCTCTCCGAGATGTTCGGCTACGTCGGTGACCTGCGCAGCAAGACCTCTGGTCGCGCGAGCTACTCGATGCAGTTCGACTCGTACGCCGAGGTTCCGCGGAACGTGGCGGACGACATCATCGCCAAGGCCAAGGGCGAGTGACGTCCCGGTAATCGGGATGAATCAGACCCTTTAGGCTAGAAGGAGGGCACCCGGGCGTCGACCCGTCCGGGTTCCGCCCGGGAGCCCTCCGGCACCCCCACCCGCGGGACGGCTACGGGGCGCGACACCAGCGCCCCGTTACCAAAAACCCGATCCAGACCAACTGACGTCGTACGGCGTACAGAACTGTCCTCAGGAGGACTGCAGTGGCGAAGGCGAAGTTCGAGCGGACGAAGCCCCACGTCAACATCGGCACCATCGGTCACATCGACCACGGTAAGACCACGCTGACCGCGGCCATCACCAAGGTGCTGCACGACGCGTACCCGGACATCAACCCCTTCACGCCGTTCGACCAGATCGACAAGGCGCCGGAGGAGCGTCAGCGCGGTATCACCATCTCCATCGCGCACGTCGAGTACCAGACCGAGGCGCGTCACTACGCCCACGTCGACTGCCCGGGTCACGCGGACTACATCAAGAACATGATCACCGGTGCGGCCCAGATGGACGGTGCGATCCTCGTCGTCGCCGCCACCGACGGCCCGATGCCGCAGACCAAGGAGCACGTCCTCCTGGCCCGCCAGGTCGGCGTCCCCTACATCGTCGTCGCCCTGAACAAGGCCGACATGGTGGACGACGAGGAGATCCTGGAGCTCGTCGAGCTCGAGGTCCGCGAGCTCCTCTCCGAGTACGAGTTCCCGGGCGACGACCTGCCGGTCGTCCGCGTCTCGGCGCTGAAGGCGCTCGAGGGCGACAAGGAGTGGGGCGAGAAGCTCCTCGGCCTGATGCACGCCGTCGACGAGGCCATCCCGACCCCGGCCCGCCTCACCGACCAGCCGTTCCTGATGCCGATCGAGGACGTCTTCACGATCACCGGTCGTGGCACCGTCGTCACCGGCCGCATCGAGCGCGGCATCCTCAAGGTCAACGAGACCGTCGACATCATCGGCATCAAGACCACCAAGACCACCACCACGGTCACCGGTATCGAGATGTTCCGCAAGCTGCTCGACGAGGGCCAGGCCGGTGAGAACGTCGGTCTGCTGCTCCGCGGCATCAAGCGCGAGGACGTCGAGCGCGGCCAGGTCATCATCAAGCCGGGTTCGGTCACCCCGCACACCGACTTCGAGGCCCAGGCCTACATCCTGTCGAAGGACGAGGGTGGCCGTCACACCCCCTTCTTCAACAACTACCGCCCGCAGTTCTACTTCCGCACCACCGACGTGACCGGCGTCGTGACCCTCCCCGAGGGCACCGAGATGGTCATGCCGGGCGACAACACCGCCATGACCGTCGCGCTGATCCAGCCCGTCGCCATGGAGGAGGGCCTGAAGTTCGCCATCCGTGAGGGTGGCCGCACCGTCGGCGCCGGCCAGGTCACCAAGATCGTCAAGTAATTGCCGATCTGACCTCCGGTCAACTCCAGGGCCCGGCCCATCCCCTCGCGGGGGTGGGCCGGGCCCTCGGTGTTTTCGGCGGTTTCCCCTCCCGAACAGGTTTGCCGACCGCGCAGTGGGTGTGACGTGCACCCCTGCGGGTGAACCCGATTGGCGTATCGCCCGCGTTCTGTGGCAGGATGTCTGAGTTGCTCGGTTGAGTACCGATGCTGCGCGCCTCCCGCCGGGAGGACCGGAAGCGAGTCCCACGTACTCGTCGTTCCCGTGAATGGCCGTTCATGCTCCCACGTGCTGTGTGTGGGTGCAGTGGTGTGTAAGCGACACCGCGGCAGCTGCGGGGCGAAAGTACGGGAATCTTCCGGGAAGCGTGTGCGGGGTACCGACCCGGCTCCACCTCACCCAGCAGTTCGAAACCGACGAGATCGTTTCGCCGGTTTTTTGCAAGCGCAGGCGCGACACGCCCGAGCGCGGGGGTCGGAGGGGGAGTCGTGCAGCGACGTACGACACAAAGGACTACGAAGTAGCCATGGCGGGACAGAAGATCCGCATCCGGCTCAAGGCCTACGACCACGAGGTCATCGACTCTTCGGCGAAGAAGATCGTCGAGACGGTGATCCGTACTGGTGCGCAGGTCGCGGGCCCGGTGCCGCTGCCCACTGAGAAGAACGTGTACTGCGTCATCCGCTCGCCGCACAAGTACAAGGACTCGCGCGAGCACTTCGAGATGCGCACTCACAAGCGTCTGATCGACATCCTCGACCCCACGCCGAAGACGGTTGACTCGCTGATGCGTCTCGACCTGCCGGCGGGCGTCGACATCGAGATCAAGCTCTGAGAGGCGCACCGAAGATGGCTAAGCAGATTAAGGGCATCCTGGGCGAGAAGCTCGGCATGACCCAGGTCTGGGACGAGAACAACCGGGTCGTCCCGGTGACCGTCGTCAAGGCTGGGCCCAATGTCGTGACCCAGGTCCACACCGCCGACAGCCCGGCCGGCTACGACGCCGTCCAGATCGGCTTCGGCGAGATCGACCCCCGCAAGGTGAACAAGCCCCTCCAGGGCCACTTCGCCAAGGCCGGTGTCACCCCCCGCCGCCACCTGGTCGAGCTCCGTACCGCGGACGCGTCCGAGTACACCCTGGGCCAGGAGATCACCGCCGAGCTGTTCGAGGCGGGTGTCAAGGTCGACGTGACCGGCACCTCCAAGGGCAAGGGCTTCGCCGGTGTCATGAAGCGTCACAACTTCAAGGGCCTCGGCGCCGGTCACGGCACCCAGCGCAAGCACCGCTCGCCCGGCTCGATCGGTGGCTGCGCCACCCCGGGTCGCGTGTTCAAGGGCATGCGCATGGCGGGTCGGATGGGTCACGAGCGCGTGACCACCCAGAACCTGACCGTGCACGCGGTCGACGCGGAGAAGGGTCTGCTGCTCATCAAGGGCGCGATCCCGGGTCCGAACGGCGGCCTCGTCCTCGTCCGCACCGCGGCGAAGGGGCTGTGAAGGATATGAGCACCATTGACATCCTGTCGCCCTCCGGCGACAAGGCCGGCAGCCTCGAGCTGCCCGCCGAGATCTTCGACGCCAAGGTCAGCGTCCCGCTGATGCACCAGGTCGTCGTGGCGCAGCTCGCCGCGGCTCGCCAGGGCACCCACAAGGTCAAGCGTCGTGGCGAGGTCCGCGGTGGCGGCAAGAAGCCGTACCGCCAGAAGGGCACCGGCCGCGCCCGCCAGGGCTCGACCCGTGCGCCGCAGTTCGCCGGTGGTGGCGTCGTGCACGGTCCCGTGCCGCGCGACTACTCGCAGCGGACCCCGAAGAAGATGATCGCCGCCGCCCTGCGCAGCGCGCTCACCGACCGGGCTCGTCACGAGCGCATCCACGTCGTCACCGGCGTGACCGCGACCGAGGCTCCGTCGACCAAGGCCGCCAAGGTCCTGTTCGGCAAGATCTCCGAGCGCAAGAACCTCCTCCTGGTGGTCGAGCGCGAGGACGAGCTGGGCATCCTGTCCGCTCGCAACCTGCCGAACGTGCACATCCTGGACGCCGGCCAGCTGAACACCTACGACGTGCTCGTCTCCGACGATGTGGTCTTCACCCAGGCCGCCTTCGAGCGTTTCGTGGCCGGTCCGGCCGCGTCCGCCAAGGCCGTTGCTGCTGAGGGCGAGCTCGAAGGGACTGCCGCCTGATGAGCGAGATCACCTCCAAGACGTTCACGGACCCCCGTGACGTCCTGATCAAGCCGGTCATCTCCGAGAAGAGCTACTCGCTCCTCGACGAGAACAAGTACACGTTCGTCGTGGCTCCCGGTGCCAACAAGACCCAGATCAAGCAGGCCGTCGAGGCGGTCTTCTCGGTCAAGGTCGAGGCCGTGAACACGCTGAACCGCCAGGGCAAGCGCAAGCGCTCCCGCACCGGTTTCGGCAAGCGCAAGGACACCAAGCGCGCGATCGTGACGCTGGCCGAGGGCAACCGCATCGACATCTTCGGTGGTCCGGTCGCCTGACCCTCGGGTCAGGGACTGCGATCGTCGTAAAGGACGAGGACAGAAATGGGTATCCGCAAGTACAAGCCGACTACGCCGGGCCGTCGTGGCTCCAGCGTGGCCGACTTCGTCGAAATCACGCGGTCCACGCCGGAGAAGTCGCTGGTTCGCCCGCTGCACAGCAAGGGCGGCCGTAACAACGCCGGTCGTGTCACTGCTCGCCACCAGGGTGGCGGCCACAAGCGCGCCTACCGCGTGATCGACTTCCGTCGTCACGACAAGGACGGCGTGCCGGCGAAGGTCGCTCACATCGAGTACGACCCGAACCGCACCGCGCGCATCGCGCTCCTGCACTACGCGGACGGCGAGAAGCGCTACATCATCGCCCCCCGTGGCGTCGCGCAGGGTGACCGGATCGAGAACGGCGCCGGCGCCGACATCAAGCCGGGCAACAACCTGCCGCTCCGCAACATCCCGGTCGGTACCACCATCCACGCGGTGGAGCTCCGTCCCGGCGGTGGCGCCAAGATGGCCCGCTCCGCGGGTGCCGGCATCCAGCTGCTCGCCCGTGAGGGCCGCATGGCGCACCTGCGCATGCCCTCCGGCGAGATCCGCCTGGTGGACGCGCGCTGCCGCGCGACCGTCGGCGAGGTCGGCAACGCCGAGCAGTCGAACATCAACTGGGGCAAGGCCGGCCGTATGCGCTGGAAGGGCGTCCGCCCGACCGTCCGCGGTGTGGCCATGAACCCGATCGACCACCCGCACGGTGGTGGTGAGGGTAAGACCTCCGGTGGTCGCCACCCGGTCTCGCCGTGGGGCAAGCCCGAGGGCCGCACCCGTCGCCCGAACAAGGCGTCGGACAAGCTCATCGTGCGCCGCCGCAAGACCAACAAGAAGCGCTAGGAGCAGGTCAGATGCCGCGCAGTCTCAAGAAGGGCCCCTTCATCGACGACCACCTTCAGAAGAAGGTGGACGTGCAGAACGAGGCGGGCACGCAGAACGTCATCAAGACCTGGTCCCGTCGTTCCGTGATCTCCCCGGCCATGCTCGGCCACACGATCGCGGTTCACGATGGCCGCAAGCACGTCCCGGTGTTCGTCACCGAGTCGATGGTCGGCCACAAGCTCGGCGAGTTCGCTCCCACGCGCACCTTCAAGGGGCACGTGAAGGAAGACCGCAAGTCGAAGCGTCGCTAATCGCGATTTGCTCCGCGAGCTGTAGCGCCAGAACGACAAAGTGACTTACTCCATTAAGGGGACAACCATGGAAGCCAGGGCCCAGGCGCGGTACATCCGCGTCACGCCCATGAAGGCCCGCCGCGTGGTGGACCTCATCCGTGGCCTGCCGGCCACGGAGGCCCAGGCGGTCCTGCGTTTCGCTCCGCAGGCTGCCACTGTGCCGGTCGGCAAGGTGCTCAACAGCGCCATCGCCAACGCCTCGCACAACTACAACCACTCCAACGTGGACGACCTCTACATCTCCGAGGCGTACGTTGACGAGGGTCCGACCCTGAAGCGGTTCCGTCCGCGCGCCCAGGGCCGTGCCTACCGGATCCGCAAGCGGACCAGCCACATCACCGTGGTCGTCAGCAGCAAGGAAGGGACCCGGTAATGGGCCAGAAGGTTAACCCGCACGGGTTCCGCCTCGGCATCAGCACGGACTTCAAGTCCCGCTGGTACGCCGACAAGCTGTACAAGGACTACGTCAAGGAAGACGTCGCCATCCGGCGTCTCATGACGAAGGGCATGGAGCGCGCCGGCATCTCGAAGGTGGAGATCGAGCGCACCCGTGACCGCGTCCGCGTGGACATCCACACCGCCCGTCCGGGCATCGTGATCGGCCGCCGCGGCGCGGAGGCCGACAAGATCCGGGGCAACCTGGAGAAGCTGACCGGCAAGCAGGTCCAGCTGAACATCCTCGAGGTCAAGAACCCCGAGCTGGACGCCCAGCTCGTGGCTCAGGGCGTCGCGGAGCAGCTGTCCTCCCGCGTCTCCTTCCGTCGCGCCATGCGCAAGAGCATGCAGTCGACCATGAAGGCCGGCGCCAAGGGCATCAAGGTCCAGTGCTCCGGTCGTCTCGGCGGCGCCGAGATGAGCCGTTCGGAGTTCTACCGCGAGGGCCGTGTGCCGCTGCACACCCTGCGCGCGAACGTCGACTACGGCTTCTTCGAGGCCAAGACCACCTTCGGCCGCATCGGCGTGAAGGTCTGGATCTACAAGGGCGACGTCAAGAACATCGCCGAGGTCCGCGCTGAGAACGCCGCTGCCCGCTCCGGCAACCGTCCGGCCCGTCCCGAGGGCGGTCGTCCCGCCCGCGGTGGCGAGCGCGGTGGCCGTGGTGGCGAGCGCGGCGGTCGCGGCCGTCGTCCCGCCGCTGCTGCCGAGGCCCAGGCCCCGGCTGCCGCGGTGGAGGCTCCGGCTGCTGCCGAGAACACCGGAACGGAGGCCTGACCGCAATGCTGATCCCCCGTCGGGTCAAGCACCGCAAGCAGCACCACCCGAAGCGCCGCGGCGCTTCCAAGGGTGGCACCGAGCTGGCGTTCGGCCAGTTCGGCATCCAGGCCGTGACCCCGGCCTACGTGACGAACCGCCAGATCGAGTCCGCTCGTATCGCGATCACCCGTCACATCCGTCGTGGCGGCAAGGTCTGGATCAACATCTACCCGGACCGCCCGCTCACCAAGAAGCCGGCCGAGACCCGCATGGGTTCCGGTAAGGGTTCGCCGGAGTGGTGGATCGCGAACGTGCACCCGGGTCGGGTCATGTTCGAACTGTCGTACCCGAACGAGAAGATTGCTCGCGAGGCGCTCACCCGTGCCGCGCACAAGCTTCCGATGAAGTGCCGGATCGTTCGGCGCGAGGACGGTGAGAGCTGATGTCGGCCGCTACCAAGGCTGCTGAGCTTCGCGAACTGGACAACGAGGGTCTCGTTGCCAAGCTCCGTGAGGCCAAGGAGGAGCTGTTCAACCTCCGCTTCCAGGCGGCGACCGGGCAGCTCGACAACCACGGACGGCTCCGGCTGGTCCGTAAGGACATCGCGCGGATCTACACCCTGATGCGCGAGCGCGAGCTGGGCATCGAGACGGTGGAGAACGCCTGATGACTGAGAACACCAACGAGACGCGCGGTTTCCGCAAGACCCGTGAGGGTCTCGTCGTCAGCGACAAGATGGACAAGACCGTCGTCGTCGCCGTCGAGGACCGCGTCAAGCACGCGCTGTACGGCAAGGTCATCCGCCGTACCAACAAGCTGAAGGCGCACGACGAGCAGAACGCGTGCGGTGTCGGCGACCGTGTCCTCCTGATGGAGACCCGGCCGCTGTCCGCGACGAAGCGCTGGCGCGTCGTCGAGATCCTCGAGAAGGCCAAGTAACAAGGTTGTTCGCGGTACGGCCGTATGTGCACCAGGCCCCCAGGGGCGCGGGTGTGAGCAGCGGCCGGCCCGTCAACACTTGTTGACGATCAGGAGAAAGCTGTGATCCAGCAGGAGTCGCGACTGCGCGTCGCCGACAACACGGGTGCCAAGGAGATTCTCTGCATCCGCGTTCTCGGTGGCTCCGGTCGCCGCTACGCCGGTATCGGGGACGTCATCGTCGCCACCGTCAAGGACGCGATCCCCGGCGGTTCGGTGAAGAAGGGCGACGTCGTGAAGTGCGTCGTCGTGCGCACCGTCAAGGAGCGCCGTCGTCCGGACGGTTCGTACATCCGCTTCGACGAGAACGCCGCCGTCGTTCTCAAGAACACCGATGGCGACCCCCGCGGTACCCGCATCTTCGGCCCGGTGGGCCGCGAGCTGCGCGACAAGAAGTTCATGAAGATCATCTCGCTGGCGCCGGAGGTGCTCTAACCCATGGCGAACAGCATGAAGATCAAGAAGGGTGACCTGGTCCAGGTCATCACCGGCAAGGACAAGGGCAAGCAGGGCAAGGTCATCCAGGCCATCCCCGCCGACAACAAGGTCCTGGTCGAGGGTGTCAACCGGGTCAAGAAGCACACCAAGCCGGGCCCCGGCACCCAGGGTGGCATCGTGACCGTCGAGGCCCCGGTGCACGTCTCCAACGTCCAGCTGGTCGTGGAGAAGGACGGCAAGAAGGTCGTCACCCGCGTCGGCTACCGCTTTGACGACCAGGGCAACAAGATCCGCGTTGCCAAGCGGACCGGTGAGGACATCTGATGTCTGAGACGACTGTTGAGAAGGTGACCCCCCGCCTCAAGGAGAAGTACCTCTCCGAGGTCAAGGGTCAGCTGCACGAGCAGTTCTCGTACGAGAACGTCATGCTGATCCCCGGCCTGGTCAAGGTCGTGGTCAACATGGGTGTCGGCGAGGCCGCCCGTGACAGCAAGCTGATCGAGGGTGCCATCAAGGACCTGACCGCGATCACCGGTCAGAAGCCGGCCGTTACCAAGGCCCGCAAGTCCATCGCGCAGTTCAAGCTGCGCGAGGGCCAGCCGATCGGTGCTCACGTCACCCTCCGTGGTGACCGCATGTGGGAGTTCGTGGACCGTCTGGTGTCGCTGGCGCTGCCGCGTATCCGTGACTTCCGCGGCCTCTCGCCCAAGCAGTTCGACGGCCGTGGCAACTACACCTTCGGTCTGACCGAGCAGGTCATGTTCCACGAGATCGACCAGGACAAGGTCGACCGTCAGCGCGGTATGGACATCACCGTCGTGACCACCGCTCAGACCGACGATGAGGGCCGGGCGCTGCTGCGCGCTCTGGGCTTCCCGTTCAAGGAGGCGTGAGCCATGGCGAAGAAGGCCCTGATCGCTAAGTCCGAGCGCAAGCCGAAGTTCGGCGTCCGGGCGTACACCCGGTGCCAGCGCTGCGGCCGTCCGCACTCGGTGTACCGCAAGTTCGGCCTGTGCCGTGTGTGCCTCCGTGAGATGGCGCACCGCGGCGAGCTGCCGGGCGTGACCAAGAGCTCCTGGTAATCCCTTACCGCCAGCTCTGACATCAGCGAGCAGTGTGCCCGACCTCGGCCCTTTTGGGTTCCCGCGAGGGATCCCGTAAGGTGTTGGGGTCGGGCCCCTGCTGCGGCGTCCCCTTCGGGCGACCCGCGGCCTTCCTGAGAGGGCTCGCGACACCCAGTCTTACTACGTCGCAGGTCCCCTGCGCTTGTGCCCCTTTCGCACTCCAGCGAGTGCGCGGAGGGGGACCTGGTGCGGAGAAACCACGGCGGGAGAGGCCTGAGGCCACCATGACCATGACCGACCCCATCGCAGACATGCTCACGCGTCTGCGTAACGCGAACTCGGCGTACCACGACTCCGTGGCGATGCCGGCCAGCAAGATCAAGGCGCACGTCGCCGAGATCCTGCAGCAGGAGGGGTACATCTCCTCCTACAAGGTTGAGGAGCCCGTCGAGGGCGAGGTCGGCAAGAAGCTGACCATCGAGCTCAAGTTCGGTCCCAACCGCGAGCGTTCCATCGCCGGCATCAAGCGCATCAGCAAGCCGGGTCTGCGTGTGTACGCAAAGTCCACCAACCTGCCGAAGGTTCTCGGCGGCCTGGGCGTGGCGATCATCTCCACGTCCTCCGGCCTCCTGACCGACAAGCAGGCCGCCAAGAAGGGCGTAGGCGGAGAAGTTCTCGCCTACGTCTGGTAATTCGGGAAACGGAGGTACAGCAATGTCGCGCATTGGACGGCTGCCCATCCAGGTTCCCGCTGGTGTGGACGTCACCATCGACGGCCAGACGGTCACGGTGAAGGGCCCCAAGGGCTCCCTCACCCACGTCGTCGCCGCGCCGATCGAGATCGGCAAGGGCGAGGACGGCACGCTGCTCGTCACCCGCCCCAACGACGAGCGTCAGTCGAAGGCCCTGCACGGCCTGTCGCGCACGCTGGTGGCGAACATGATCACCGGCGTGACCGCGGGCTACCGCAAGTCGCTGGAGATCAGCGGCGTCGGCTACCGAGTCACGGCGAAGGGCTCCGACATGGAGTTCGCGCTGGGCTACAGCCACCCCATCCTGGTCACCGCGCCGGAGGGGATCTCCTTCGTCGTCGAGACGCCCACCAAGTTCCACGTGGACGGCACCGACAAGCAGAAGGTCGGCGAGATCGCCGCGAAGATCCGCAAGCTGCGCAAGCCCGACCCGTACAAGGCCAAGGGCGTCAAGTACGCGGGCGAGGTCATCCGCCGCAAGGTCGGAAAGAGTGGTAAGTAAGCGATGAGCGTCTCTGTCAAGATCGGCAAGGGCAACGCCTACAAGAACGCCGCCCGCAAGCGCCGCGCCATTCGCGTTCGCAAGCGCGTCGTCGGCACCGAGGTGCGTCCGCGCCTCGTCGTGACGCGTTCGAACCGCCACATGGTCGCCCAGGTCATCGACGACGCCAAGGGTCACACCCTGGCGTCGGCGTCCACCCTCGACGTGTCCATCAAGGGCACCGAGGGCGACAAGACCGAGCTGGCCAAGAAGGTCGGGAGCCTGGTCGCCGAGCGCGCCAAGGCCGCCGGCGTCGAGTCGGTCGTCTTCGACCGCGCGGGCAACCGGTACGCCGGCCGCATCGCCGCCCTGGCGGACGCGGCCCGCGAGTCCGGGCTCGACTTCTAAGCCGCTCGTCGACTCTGTCGGCGGACGTAAACGAGAGAGGTAATTCCAATGGCTGGACCCCAGCGCCGCGGTAGCGGCGCCGGCGGCGGCACCGGTGGCGAGCGGCGCGACCGTAAGCGTGACGACCGGGGCGGCGCCCCCGTCGCCGAGAAGACCGCTTACGTCGAGCGCGTGGTCGCGATCAACCGTGTCGCCAAGGTTGTCAAGGGTGGTCGTCGTTTCAGCTTCACCGCGCTGGTCGTGGTGGGCGACGGTGACGGCACCGTGGGTGTCGGTTACGGCAAGGCGAAGGAGGTTCCGGCCGCCATCGCCAAGGGCGTTGAGGAGGCCAAGAAGAACTTCTTCAAGGTCCCCCGTATCCAGGGCACCATCCCGCACCCCATCCAGGGCGAGAAGGCCGCCGGCGTCGTGCTGCTGAAGCCGGCGTCCCCCGGTACCGGTGTCATCGCCGGTGGTCCGGTGCGCGCCGTCCTGGAGTGCGCCGGCGTTCACGACATCCTGTCGAAGTCGCTCGGCTCGGACAACGCGATCAACATCGTGCACGCCACCGTGGCCGCTCTGAAGGGCCTCGTGCGCCCCGAGGAGATCGCCGCCCGTCGTGGCCTGCCCCTGGAGGACGTGGCCCCGGCCGCGCTGCTCCGGGCCCGTGCGGCTGGGGTGAGCGCCTGATGGCTCGCCTGAAGGTCACCCAGACCAAGTCGTACATCGGTAGCAAGCAGAACCACCGTGACACCCTGCGTTCGCTCGGCCTGAAGCGGCTGAACGACACCGTGGTGAAGGAGGACCGCCCGGAGATCCGCGGCATGGTCCACACCGTTCGCCACCTCGTCACGGTCGAGGAGGTGGACTGATCATGTCGGACTCGCCGATCAAGCTCCACAACCTGAAGCCCGCCCCGGGCGCCAAGAAGGACAAGATCCGTGTTGGTCGCGGTGAGGGCTCCAAGGGCAAGACTGCAGGTCGTGGTACCAAGGGCACCAAGGCCCGCTACCAGGTTCCGCAGCGCTTCGAGGGTGGCCAGATGCCCCTCCACATGCGCCTGCCGAAGCTGAAGGGCTTCAAGAACCCGGCCCACAAGCAGTTCCAGGTCGTGAACCTGGACCGCCTGGCCGAGCTCTACCCGAACGGTGGCGAGGTCACCGTGGCCGACCTGATCGAGAAGGGCGCCGTTCGCAAGAACGAGCTCGTCAAGGTCCTCGGCCAGGGCGACATCGCCGTGGCGCTGCAGGTGACGGTCGACGCCGTCTCCGGCTCCGCCGCCGAGAAGATCACCGCGGCCGGCGGTTCGGTCACCGAACTGCTCTGACGCGCGCAGCACCCGGGCCCCGGTCCTCCCGCGAGGGAGGACCGGGGCCTTCTTCGTGCACGGATGTGTTCGGAAGCACACCGTCGCCTGTTCTTCCGGCCGGGGCCGACGGCTAGGATGGGCCGCCGTTGCCGGGGACTGCCCGGCCCGTCCGATGGAGCCGTGACCGTGCTGGGTGCTGTCATCCCCGAGGCACCCGCGCAGCCGCGGGCCGCGGGAGCGTGGGACCTGCCCGGGCACAGCTGGCTCGGGCCGCAGTGGTCGTGGCACCCCGACCGCCCCCGCACCGCCCACACCAAGCCGGAACTGACGCCGCTGGAGGGCCGCGAGGCCAACCACCGGGCGGTCACCGCGCTGCTGGACGCGGCCGGCGTCGAGCACTTCACCGTGCCGGGGGTGGACGACCGCAGCTCGGTGATCGGCGTCCCGGAGCCGCGCCGGGCGGCCGCGCTGGCGGCGCTCGCCGCCGGGACGGACGGCTCCGGCGCCTTCGCCACGGCCGTCCGGCCCGGGCGCCCGCTGGAGCGGCCCCTGCGCCCCGCCGACCGGGCCGACTGGGACCGGTTCGCCGACACCCCGGTGCTGCAGGTGTCCTGGCCGCTGCTCGACCCGACCGGCACCCTGGCGCTCGGTCACGAGTACGGCTGCGCGGTCGAGTTCTGGACGGTGGACGGCGGCCTGCTGCGCGCGCCGCGGGCCAACCGGATCGCCGGCCGGGTCGCCGCCGACGGCCCGCCGGTGGAGCTGCCCGCGCACCTGTTCACCCGGCTGCTGTCCGCGCACGGCACCGACCCGGTCAACCACCGCACGGTGCGCAGCCGGGCGGAGTTCGACCGCACCGGCATCGACGCCATCACCTTCCCCGTGGACCTCGTCTACACCTGGGTGGACGGCACCGACCCCGCCTGGCAGCGGCGCAAGGCCGAGGCCTCCGGCGCGGTCTACCACTCCGAGTCGGCGAGCGACGCCCGCTTCCTCAGCCGCGACGAACTGCGGTACTCGCTGCGCTCGCTGCGGCTCAACGCGCCCTGGGTGCGCAACGTGTACGTGGTCACCGACGACCAGCGCCCGCACTGGCTGGACGAGGACGTCCCCGGCCTGCGGGTGGTCGACCACCGGGAGGTGTTCGCCGACCCGGCGAACCTGCCGACCTTCAACTCGCACGCCATCGAGTCCCAGCTGCACCGGATCGACGGCCGGTCAGCGCCGAGGACACCCCGGTGGACGCGGCCTGCAAGAACAACCGGGTGCTGCTGGAGGAGTGCTTCGGCCGGGTCAACTCCCAGCCGATGGACCACATCCCCTACGCCCTGCTGCGCAGCGTGATGACCGAGATGTCGGAGCGCTTCCCCGCCGAGTGGGCCCGGACGGCGGCCAGCCGGTTCCGCGCCATGACCGACCTGTCGGTGACCTCCTCGCTGCACCACTACTACGCGCTGTTCACCGGGCGGTCGGTGCCGAGTTCACTCCGGTACGGCTACGTTCAGTTGGCCCACCCCGAGCTCGCCCAGCGGCTGGCCCGGATGCTCGCCTGGCGCGACCGGGACGCCATCTGCGTCAACGACGCGTTCTCCGTGCCGGAGGACATGGCGGCCCAGAACGCGGTGCTGGAGCCCTGGTTGGAGGCGTACTTCCCGACCCGCAGCCGCTACGAGCGGGGCCCCCGATGAGCAGGGTCGGCGACGGGAACGGGAAGGACGGGGGGTCCGCACGGCCGTGCGGACGCGAACACAGGGAGACTGCGGATGGCCGCGGACACCACGCACGTCGTCGGTAACACCTACCGGGCGCTGGTGCCCGCCGGCATCCGGCGGCGGGTCAGCACCCAGTTGTCGAAGGACGCCCGCACCAAGATCAAGCGCCGGCTGGCGGTGGCCGCCGGGCCCGCCGACCGCTACCGCACCGAGCGGATCCACCGCCGGCTGCAGCGCACCGCGGAGGGCGCCGAAGCGGTGCGCCGACTGCCCGGCGGACGGCTCGCCCAGGTCCACTCCGGGCTCACGCCGCTCGAAGTGCTGCGCCACAACCTGGAGTTGGTCGCCCGGACGCTGGAGGCCGCGGGCGTCGACTGGTTCGCGGTGCCCGCCGTCAACGACCGGCACGCCGCGCTGGCGGTCGACGCCCGCGACCGGGTCCGGGTGTACCGGGCGCTGGCCGCGGCGTTCCGCGAGGCGCCGGGCACCGTCGAGCAGGTGCTGCCCGCGCCCCGCGGCGGCAGCAAGCCCCGGTACGGGGCGGACGTCCGGTTCGGGCGGCTCGACGGCGCGAAGGTGATCCGGATCGGCTGGCTGCGCTCCGACCCCAGCGGCGGCCTGGTCATCGGCACCAGCGTCGCCGTCGAGATCGAGTTCTGGACCAGGAGGGGCGACCGGCTGACCGGCCCCCGGCACAACCGGGTGATGCGCACCCTGTCCGCCCAGTCGCCGCCCACCACCGCCCCGCTGGGCGTCTTCACCCAGTACGCGGGCACCGCGGACGACGGCGTGCGGCTGCGCACCCGCGCGGAGTTCACCGTCCGCCGCGCCGACGAGGTCGACTTCGACATCGACGCGGTCTGCCTGGACGCGCCCGGCGACGACCCCGAGCTGCTCCGCGCCACCCTGCGCTCGCTGCACCAGTACGCGCCCTGGACGCGCCGGATCCACCTGCTGACGACCCGGGAGGCGCCCGACTGGCTCGCCGAGCACCCCGCCCTGCGGGTGCACCGGGTCGAACTGCCCGCCGGGCACCGGCCCGAGGACGTCCGCGCCGGACTGCACCTGCTGCCCGGACTGGCGGAGCACTTCGTGCTGTTCCCGGCCGGGGCGATGCTCGGCCAGCGCGCCAAGCCGCACCTGTTCTTCACCCCGTTCGGCCACCTGCGGCTGTTCACCGCCGAACCCGACGGCAGCGAGTCCCCGGACGCCCCCTGGCGGGCCGTGCTGGAGGCCGAGTTCGGCCGCACGGTGGCCGGCACCGTGCGCCCCGGGCCGCACGCCCGGCTGCGCTCGCTGTCGGCCCCGTCGGCCGACCGCCTGCCGCCGGGCGCGCCCCGCACCGACGCCGAGCGCTCCGGCCTGGCCGCCGACCCGCACGACTGCCTCCACCAGTACTGGGCGTACGCGGAGGGCCGCGGCCTGCCCGGCGCGGCCCGGCTGCTGGCGCTGCGCGCCGACGCGCCGTTCGCCGCCGCCCGGCTGGCCCGGATGCTCGCCCGGCGGGACGCCGCGCTGCTCCAGTTCGGCGGCCTGAACGACCCCGGCACCCCCGCCGGGGCCGCCGGGGCGGTCCGCGAACTGCTGCGCACGTACTACCCGGTACCCTCCCCGTACGAACGGACCGACCGGTCCGCGGAGAGCGCCGTCGGGAGCGACGGGCAGGAGGTGGCGGGGGAGTGACCGGACACAACCCGGAGGGGTCGAGACTGGTCGGGGTGTACCGCAACGCGCTGTCCCCCTCGGCCCGCAGCGCGCTCGCCAACTCGATACCGGCCGGCGTCCGCAGCCGGGTCAAGCGGGCCGTCGCCGAGGTGCCCAAGCCGCGCAACTTCGCCGGGGCCCGGGCCAGGCGGCTGCTGCGCCAGTGGCCCGAGCTGGCCGGCCGCACCGACGGCGTCCCGCGCGCCACCCTGTTCGGCAACCTGGTGGTGCTGGTGCACCGCCGCCCGCGCCCGGTCGAGCTGCGCGAGCACGTGCTGCGGCTGGTCACCGACGCGCTCACCGACGCGGGGGTGCGGTACTTCGCCCTGCGCGGCCCGTCCGACCTGCGCACCTGCATAGCCGTCCCGGACGGCGAGCGGGCCGCCGCCGAACTCGCGCTGCGCGCCCTGGGCACCCGCACCCCCTGCTACGCGGCCGCCACCGACCGGGCCGGCGAACTCGTCGGGGAACTGCGCGAGATGTCCGAGGAGGGCACCTGGAAGCGGCTGCGCGGCACCCGCACCGTCCGGGTCGCCCAGCTGTGGACCGACCCGGGCGCGAAACTGCTGATGGGCTTCACCTACGGCTGCGAGATCGAGTTCTGGGCCGCCGCCGGGGGCGTGCTCACCGCCCCCCGACCCAACCGTGCCGCGGTCACGGTGCCCGAGCACGGCCGCGAGGAGGAGGTGCCGGCGAACCGGCTGGGCCAGTTCACCGACCCGTACCCGCCCGCCTCCGCCACCGTCCGCACCCGGCCCGAGTTCACCGCCCGCCACCCCGAGGACGTCGACTTCCCGATCGACGTGGTCTACACCTGGGTGGACGGCGCCGACCCCGCCTGGCAGGCCCGGCGCGCCGCCGTCGGCGGCGAGGCCTACCACCGGCAGGCCGCGAACGCCGCCCGCTACCTCAACCGCGACGAACTGCGGTACTCGCTGCGCTCGCTGCACCTGCACGCCCCGTGGGTGCGCCGGATCCACCTGGTCACCGACGGGCAGCGCCCGCACTGGCTGGACGAGGACCACCCGCGGCTGCGGGTGGTCGACCACCGGGAGGTGTTCGCCGACCCGGCGAACCTGCCGACCTTCAACTCGCACGCCATCGAGTCCCAGCTGCACCGGATCGACGGCCAACCGGGAGCTGGTCCGCGGCCGCTTCGGCACGGTCATCACCCAGAAGATGCTGCACGTCCCGTACCCGCTGCGCCGCAGCCTCCTCGCCGAGATCGCCGAGGAGTTCGCCCCGCAGGTGCGGGCCACCGCCGCCAGCCGCTTCCGCAGCATCGGCGACGTCGCGGTGCCGTCCTCGCTGTACCACTACTTCGCCTACCACACGGCGCGCGCCACCCCCGGCGACCTGGCGTACACCTACCTCGACCTGGGACTGCCCAACGTCGAGCGGCGGATGGGCATCCTGCTCGCCGGGCGCGACCGCGACGCCTTCTGCCTCAACGACACCGTCACCGAGCCGGGCACCGCCCGCGACCGCGCCGTGCGCGACTTCCTGGAGTCGTACTTCCCGGTGCCCAGCCCGTACGAGAAGCCCGGAGCCACCCCGTGAGGATCGCCTTCCTCATCAACAACGTCTACGGCATCGGCGGCACCAACCGCACCGTGATCAACCTCGCCCAGGGGCTCTCCGCCCGGCACCGGGTGGAGATCGTCTCGGTCTTCCGCCGCCAGGAGACCACCCGGTTCGAGATCCCGCCCGGGGTCGCCCTCACGCCGCTGGTCGACCTGCGCCCCGGCGGCTCCGGCGCCGACCGCGGCCACCCCCTGCTGGCCGAGCCGACCGAGGAGGTGCCGCCGCAGGAGGAGTTCCACGCCCAGTACAGCAAGCTGTCCGACCAGCGCATCCGCGCCTACCTGGAGGGCACCGACGCGGACGTGGTGGTCGGCACCCGCTCCAGCCTCAACCTGTTCGTCGCCCGCCACGGCCGCGAGGACTGCGTCCGGGTCGCCCAGGAGCACATGACGCACCTGGACATCCCCGCCGAGGTGCGCGCCGAGATGGCCCGCGCCTACCCGCGGCTCGACCTGGTCACCACCGTCACCGAGGCCGACGCCCGCACCTTCCGGGACACCACCCCGGTACCCGGCGTGCCGGTGCTGTGCGTGCCCAACAGCGTCCCCGAGCCGCCCGTCCGGCCCGCCGACCCGGCCGCCCGGCTGGTCGTCGGCGCCGGCCGGCTCGACCCGGTCAAGCGCTACGACCTGCTGGTCCTCGCCTTCGACCGGCTGCGCGAGGAGTTCCCCGACTGGCAGCTGCGGATCTACGGCCAGGGCACCGAGCGCGCCGCCCTGCGCGCCCTGATCAGCGACCTGCGGGCCACCGAGCGGATCCTGCTGATGGGCAGCGCCGCCCCGCTCGACTCCGAGTGGGCCAAGGGCTCGATCGCCGCGGTCACCTCCGAGCGGGAGTCCTTCGGCATGACGGTGGTGGAGGCGATGCGCTGCGGCCTGCCCGTGGTCGCCACCGACTGCCCGGTCGGCCCGCGCGAGATCGTCCGCGACGGCGAGGACGGCCTGCTCGTCCCGACCGGGGACGTCGACGGCATCGCCGCCGGACTGCGCGCCCTGATGGCCGACCCCGCCCGCCGCGCCCGGATGGCCACCGCCGCCCTGGCCAACTCCCGCCGCTACGACCCCGGGCGGATCGCCGAGCGCTACGCCGACCTGTTCCGGGACGCCGCCGGGCGCCGCGGCCTGCACCCCGCCGACGACACCGGCACCGGCACCGCCCCCGCCGCCCCCGCCGACCACCAGCTGGCCCGCGGCACCGTCCGGGCGATGGGCTGGGCCCGCCGCTTCTGGACGCCCGGCACCGTCGGCAAGGGCGGCCTGGCCCTGGTCTCCGTCGCCGCCGGCGCGGCCGTCCGGATCACCGCGGCCACCGCCCACCTCGACCTGACCGACCCCGACCCGCTGCTCGCCGTCGACCTGCCGGCCGACCAGGCCGACGGCCTGACGCTGCTGCTGCGCGAGGTCGGCGACCTGCGCAGCGAACGGCTGCTCGTCCTGCCGGCCGCCCCGGTCGCGGACCCGCCGCCCGGCAAGGCCCGGCTGGCCGTCCGGCTCGGCCCGCAGCTGCGCGAGGCCCTGTACGAGGGGCGCTGGACCGTCGTCCTGGAGACCGCCTCCGGGGTCCGCTCCCGGGTCACCGCCGGGGTGCGCGAGACCCGGCGGCTGATCGCGGACCGCGACCGCCTCCTCGCCGAGCCGGCCGCCCCGCCCGGGGTCGACTGGCTGACGCCCTACGTCACCAAGGAGGGCCACCTGGCCCTCCGCTCCTGGCGCCGGGCCAGGCACGCCGAGTGCACCGCGGTGCGGGTCGCCGACGACGGGCAGCTGGCGGTCGAGGGCGCGGTGGTCGGCGCGGTGCGGCTCGCGGAGCGGCCCCGGCTGCAACTGCGCCGCCGCGGCGCGACCGGCACCGTGCTGGAGTACACCGGCCGCGCGACCGGCCGCCGGTTCCGGTTCGAGCTGTCCGCCGAGGAGCTCGCCCTGGCCCGGCTCAACCGCTGGGAGGACTGGGACGCCTGGCTGCTGCCCGGCCCGGCCGGACCGGGCGGCGGACGCTCGGCCGCCGACGCCGCCCGCACCCTCGACGTCGACACCGGCCTGCGGGCGGGCCTGGACAACCAGACCGCGCCGGTCGACCTCGAAGCCGAGGCGGCCGAGGCGGCCGGAGCCGCCGCGGCGGACGGGACCGCGGCCGCCCCGGCCGCCGAGGACCCGACCGCCCCGCTGCGGATCGCCCGGATCCTGGACGACTTCGCCGACCCCAAGCCGATCCTGGAGTACCCGGCGGCGCTCCTGACCGACGGCGGCGCCCCCGGCTACGCCCTGGTGCTGCCCGCCGCCCGGATCGACGTCCGCCCGTACTGCACCGGCAAGGGCGAACTCTCCTTCCAGGTGGTCGAACGGGACTGACCGGCCGCCCTCACAGCGCCTTCCACTCGCCGAACGCCCCCGCCACCGCGTCGTACGAGGCGACCCGCGGGTGGCCGTCCGCCCCGAGCACCGCCGCCACCGGCACGCCCTCCGGCCCGGTCGCCAGGGCGGCCGAGCGCAGCACGACCAGGTCGCTCGGGCGCGTCCACGGCACCTGCACCCCGGCCGCGTTCCGGGTCAGGGTGTACAGCGACAGGTCGGTGCCGAGCCGGGCCAGCAGCGCGTCCGTGGCGTGGTCGCCCACCCAGACCGCGGCGACCGGGCCGATCCCGTCGCCGCCACCGACCTGCACCGGCTCCTTCGGCCACTTCCCGGTCGGCCCGGACCGGCGCTGCACCTGCACCAGCGCCGTCCTCGCCTCCCGGTAGACCAGCAGCGGACTGCCCTGGGCGTCCTCCAGCGCGGTCACCCGGCCGCTGGCCACCTGCCCGGTCGGTACCGCGCTGCTGCCGCCCAACGCCCCGCCGGGCGCCTGCTGCGTCCAGGACCGGGTGGAGTGCTTGTCCGGCACGAAGACCCGCACCAGCCCGTCCCGGCCGGTGTACGCGGACGGACCGTCCTGCACGGTGGTGCCGCCCAGCTCCGCCCACTCGCCCCAGCTGCCGTCCGCGCCGCGCACCCGCAGGCTCAGGGACTGCGCGAAGTTGCGCACCAGCACGTGCAGCCGCCCGTCGCCGTCCACCGCGGCCGCCGGCACCCCGATCTCGCGCTGCTCCTGCTGCCCGGCGGCGTCCGGGTTGCCCACCGACTCCCAGGCCCCGAACGACTCGGCGCCGCGCTCGCGGACGGCGTGCACCACGTCCAGCACGGCGTCGCCCGCGGCGCCCTCGGTGCGCCGCAGCCCGACCAGGTGCAGCCGCCCGTCCGGGCCGCGCAGCGCGCTGACCACGGGCAGCATCCAGCCCTCGCCGCGCCCCCCGTCGACGGGCTCCGGGCCGGTCCAGTCCCCGCGCCCGGCGGTCCGCTCGCGCCAGCCCACCACCCGGCCCGCCAGGACCGCGAACGCCGCCAGCCGCCCGTCGGCGTCCCGCACCAGCCAGTCCGTGGTCGGCTCGTGCCGCAGCTTGGTGCTGTAGATGTGGGTGGAGCGCAGCGGGTCGGGGCCGAGCTGGTAGTCGCCGCAGTTCTGCTCCGGGCAGGGCCGGCCGTCGGTGCCCGCGTAGGTGTCGACCAGGTCGGCCTTGGCCGCCACGTCCTGCTCGGACAGGTCGTAGGGCCAGAACCGGTTGGCGTAGCCGCGGTAGTGGTCGACGGCCGGCGCGGCGCCGGTGGCGTCCCGGTACCGGGCGACGGCGCGCAGCGAGAACAGGGCGACCGCGGTGTGGTCGCGGTGGTCGGAGGACTCGATGCCGGGCAGCCCGGGGTCGTGCTCCGGGTCCGGGTCGAGGGTGCGCACCACGTGCGGGCGGTGCCGGACGAGCAGGTCGGACAGGGCGGCGACGACCTGGTCGCGGTTGACCGCCTGCACGTCGCGCACCGGCGAGCCGGGCACCGGCAGGGTGTTCATGGTCTCCGCCGCGCCCGACCACAGCTCCAGCACGCCCCGGTAGGGGTCCTCCTGCTTGCGGATGTTGAGGAAGTAGAGGTGCAGGTCCGGCCGGTCGGGCAGGGTGCAGTGCTCGGCGACCAGCCCGCCGTCCAGCGCGAGGGCCTCCGACGTCCAGGCCGCGTCCGCCGAGCCGGTCGCCATCCGGGCGTACGCCGCCCGGTGGCCGTTGTGCCGGGCCGCGCTGTAGCCCGCGTAGTCGACCGGCGCGGCGGTGCGGCCCGGGTCGTCGGTGTCGACGTTGATGCCGTCGCCCTCGCCGGCCGTGACGATCACGGTGGCCAGCTTGCAGCCGCGCGCGATCGCCTGCTGCATACCGGGGTTGACGAAGTACAGGTCGTCGTCCGGGTGCGCCACTATCTGGAGGAAGGAGAGCCGGGCGGCGTCGGGGAACGGACCGCTCTCCTGCGCCGCGGCGGGAACCGCCGGGGCCCGGCCGCCCTCCTTACGGTGGGTCAACGCCCAACCCGCCCACTCCAGCACGCCCACTGACCCCAGGCCGACGATCGATGCGGCGAGGACCTTGCGGCGGGTGGTGGTGAGGCGGAGAAAATCCATGGGACGGAATCTTAAGCAGTCACCCGAACGGGGTGCCGAGGCGAGGGAGCTGACGGGCGATGAACGAACCGCGGGACGGGGAGCGGACACCCCTGCGCGGGCGGCTGAGCCGGATGCTCGGCGCCCGGCCGGACGGCCGCGGGTCCGGCCCCGGCGCCGGCCCCGGCACCGGCCCCGCGGCCGGATTCGCCGCCGGCCCCGCGGCCGGACCCCACGCACCGGCGCCGGGCGGCGAGCGCCGCCGCCCCGACCCGGGCTCGGTGCTCCAGGTCGTCGCGCACCCCGACGACGACCTCTACTTCATCAACCCGGACGCGGCCCGCTCGGTGGGCAGCGGCGCCGAACTGCTCACCGTGGTGCTGACCGCCGCCGAGGGCGACGGCCGCAACCTCGACACCGGCTACTGGGCGCGCGAGAAGTCCCCGCAGGACCACGCGGGCTACAGCGCGGCCCGGCACAACGGCCTGCGCCGGGCGTACGCGCGGATGGCGGGCGCCGACGCCGCCTCGCCCTGGCACCGGGAGGCGGTGCGGCTCCCCGGCGGGCTGGTCGCCGAGGTCGACACCCTGCTGGCCGCGCAGCACGTGCGGCTGTGCTTCCTGCAGACCGCCCACCAGGTCACCGACGAGCGGCGCACCCCGCGCGGCCTGCGCCAGCTGTGGCTGGGCGAGGTGGAGCGGGTCCGGAGCCTGCCGGTGCCCGGCTCGCCGGTGCGGGAGGTGCAGGAGTTCGACCGCGAGCAGCTGATCGAGGCCCTGGCCGGGCTGATGGCGGACACCGCGCCCACCGTGGTGCGCACCCTCGACCCGGACCCGGAGCACGACGGCGGGAAGTCCGAGCACACCTGCTCCGACCACCACGAGCACGCCGTCGCCGCGCAGTTCACCCTCGCCGCCGTCCAGCGCCACGCCGAGCGCACCGGCGCCGCCCCGGCCGTCGACCACTACCGCGGCTACGCCAACCGCTACTGGGCGTTCAACCTGAGCCGGGCCGCCGCCGCGGAGAAGGCCGACCTGCTGCACACCTACGCCGGCGCCGACGGGGTCCCCGACCCGGGCGGCGACCTCGGGGACTTCCAGCTCGGCACCAACCCGTACCGCTCCACCCACCTGCTCTCCACCGCCCCGCGCCACGCCCCCGGCACCGGGCGGCTGCTGCGCCGCTCCGACGGGACGCTGCTGGCCTGGGCGGTGCTGGCGGGGCAGGCCGTGGTGTGGGAGCAGCACCCCGACGCGGAGCGCTGGACGGGCCCGGCCCGGCTGGAGGGCGGCTGGCTGGTCCCGGCGCTGGCCGCCGCGGCCGGCCCGGACGGCTCCGCGCACCTGGTGGGGCTGCGCCGCCGCGAGCTCCCGGAGGGCCCGGAGCTCGACCTGGTGCACGCCTGCTCGCCGGGCCCCGGTGAACCTTTCGGCCCGTGGGCCTCGCTGGGCAACCCGGACGCCGAGCGCCCCGACGCCAGGACGCGCCGCGAGCCGGGCGTGCCCGCCGCCGCGGTGGACGGCCGCGGCGTGCTGCACGTCTTCGCCCGCGACTACGCGCAGGGCCTGGCCCACCGGACGGCCGGCCCCGACGGCACGTGGGAGTCGCTGGGCGGCGACTACCTGCAGGACTCGCCGGTGGCGCTGACCACCGCGAGCGGCCGGGTGGAGGTGTACGTCCCCGGGAAGCAGACGGTGCGCCGCTGGTTCCAGAAGAGCCCGGGCGCCGGGTTCACCCGGGACTTCTCGCTCACCACCATGCACCCGGCCAGCGGCGGGATCACCGCCGTCGAGGGCGAGCCCGACCGGGTCACCCTCTACCTGCGCCAGCCGGGAACGGCGCAGGTCATGGCCTACCGGCAGCACCCGCGCGGGGCCGGCTGGCCGGACCGGCCGGCCGGGCTGGGCGGCCACGGCGGCACCGGCCCGGTCGCCGCCCTGCCGGTGCCCGGCCGGGGCGCGGGCGACGTGCTGCTGGCGCACCGCAACGAGGCGGGCGCGCTGTCGGTGTCGCTGCCGCCGGGGGAGGGGAAGCCGGGCCGCCCGTCCCCGGAGTGGTTCCGGCTCGGCGGCGAGCTGCTGCACGCGCCGTCCGCGGCGGTGGACCGGCACGGCCGCCGGGTGCTCGCGGTGCTCGGCCCGGACGCCCGGCTGCACCTCTCCCGTCAGCGCGAGGCCGCTCCGGACTCCCCGTTCGGGCCCTGGCAGACGCTGTGATTCCGGCGGGCCCGCCCCGGCCGGTCCCGCGTTCCGGTGAAATCGGGGCAAGCCGTACCTCGTGAGTGGGGGAGGCGTTGCGCACGCTTCTGCGGAACGGCTGCTCACTGTTAGAGTCCGTGGAGTTCGCTACCCCCCTTATCAGGACCGACCCTTCCGCCGACGACGCGCGGGAGGCGCAGGAGGCACCGTGCTCAGTGCGTTCGCGCGGGCGTTCCAGACGCCCGACCTGCGCAAGAAGCTGCTGTTCACGCTGGGCATCATGGTGCTGTTCCGGCTGGGCGCCCACGTTCCGATGCCCGGGATCAACTTCCAGGCCGTCCACGAGTGTGTGAAGCAGCAGAACGAAGGACTGTTCGGGCTGGTCAACCTGTTCAGCGGCAACGCGCTGCTGCAGCTGACCATCTTCGCGCTCGGCATCATGCCGTACATCACGGCGAGCATCATCCTGCAGCTCCTCACCGTGGTCATCCCGCGCCTGGAGGCCCTGAAGAAGGAGGGGCAGGCCGGCACCGCGAAGATCACGCAGTACACCCGCTACCTGACCATCGCCCTCGCCGTGCTGCAGGGCACCGGCATCCTGGCGACCGCGTCCAGCGGCGCGCTGTTCTCCGGCTGCCCGCAGGGCAACAACATCGTGCCGGACCAGTCGGTCTTCCGGATCGCCACCATGGTCATCATCATGACCGCGGGCACCACCGTGATCATGTGGCTGGGCGAGCTCATCACCGACCGCGGCATCGGCAACGGCATGTCGATCCTGATCTTCACCTCGATCGCGGCGGGCTTCCCCGGCTCGATGTGGGCGATCAAGCAGTCCGGCAAGCTGCTCGACGGCTGGGGCGAGTTCGCCTCCGTCATCGCGGTCGGCATCATCGTGGTCTGCCTGGTCATCTTCGTCGAGCAGGCCCAGCGCCGGATCCCGGTGCAGTACGCGAAGCGCATGGTTGGTCGCCGTTCCTTCGGCGGCACCTCGACCTACATCCCGCTGAAGGTCAACCAGGCGGGCGTGATCCCGGTCATCTTCGCCTCCTCGCTGCTGTACATCCCCGCGCTGGTGGTGCAGCTGACCAACTCGCAGGCGGACTGGGCGATCTGGATCAAGAACCACTTCGTCAAGGGCGACCACCCGGTCTACATGGCCACCTACTTCGTGCTGATCGTCTTCTTCGCCTTCTTCTACGTCGCGATCTCCTTCAACCCCGAAGAAGTTGCCGACAACATGAAGAAGTATGGTGGCTTCATCCCGGGCATCCGGGCCGGCCGGCCGACGGCCGAGTACCTGAACTACGTGCTCACCCGCATCACGTGGCCGGGTTCCCTCTACCTGGGTCTCATCGCGTTGATCCCGATGGTCGCCCTGGTCGCCTTCGGGCAGCAGACCAACTTCCCGTTCGGCGGCACCTCCGTGCTCATCGTCGTCGGCGTCGGACTCGAAACTGTTAAGCAGATCGAGAGCCAACTCCAGCAGCGCAATTACGAAGGGTTCCTCCGCTGATGCGAATCGTCCTCGTCGGACCCCCCGGGGCCGGGAAGGGTACTCAGGCGCACGTCCTGGCCAAGACCCTGTCCATTCCCCACATCTCCACCGGTGACCTGTTCCGTGCCAACATCAGCCAGGGCACCCCGCTGGGTGTCGAGGCGAAGTCCTACATGGACGCCGGGCGCCTGGTGCCCGACGAGGTCACCATCGGGATGGCCAAGGACCGCATGCTCCAGCCGGACGCCGCAGGCGGCTTCCTGCTGGACGGCTTCCCGCGCAACCTGGGCCAGGCGGAGGCGCTCGACGCCATCCTGGCCGAGAACGGGATCGCGCTGGACGGCGTGCTGGACCTTGAGGTCCCCGAGGACGAGGTCGTCAAGCGGATCGCCGGTCGCCGGCTGTGCCGCAACGACGGCGCCCACGTGTTCCACGTGGTGTACAACCCGCCGAAGACCGAGGGCGTCTGCGACGAGTGCGGCGGCGAGCTGTACCAGCGCTCGGACGACACCGAGGAGGCCGTGCGGGTCCGGCTGGAGGAGTACCACTCCAAGACGGAGCCGATCATCGGCTACTACCAGGAGCAGGGCCTGCTGGTCACCATCTCCGCCCTCGGCAAGGTGGACGAGGTGACCGAGCGCGCGGTCGCCGCCCTGGAGAAGAACAAGAACGCCTGACGCCACGACGCGTCGCGAGAGACGGCCGGGTCGCCCCGAAGCGGGCGCCCCGGCCGTCTCGTGCGTCGTACGGTGGAGGGCAGTCCCAGATTCAGAACGTGGAAGGCGTTGACCAGATGGTGGAGATCAAGACCCCCGAGCAGATCGCCAAGATGCGGGCGGCCGGGCTGGTCGTCGCCGAGGCGCTGAAGGCCTGCCGCGAGGCGGTCGCCCCGGGGGTGACCACCGGGGAGCTGAACGACGTCGCGGACGCGGTCATCGCCAAGCACGGCGCCACCTCCAACTTCCGCGCCGACCACGGCGGCCTGTGGTTCCCGGGCGTGATCTGCGCCTCGGTGAACGAGGAGGTCGTGCACGGCATCCCCGGCGAGCGGGTGCTCAGGGAGGGCGACCTGATCTCGATCGACTGCGGGGCGATCCTGGACGGCTGGCACGGCGACGCGGCGATCACCGTCGCGGTCGGCGCGACCGCCGCCGAGAACACGATGCTGTCGCGGGTCACCGAGGGCTCGATGTGGGCCGGCATCGCCCAGATGAAGAAGGGCAACCGGCTGGTCGACGTCTCCCGGGCGATCGAGGGCTTCATCCGCCGCCAGCCGCTGCCGCCGAAGGGCAAGTGGGGCATCACCGAGGGCTACGGCGGCCACGGCATCGGCACCGCGATGCACATGGAGCCGCACGTGCTGAACTACGTGGCGGGCCGCGGCAAGGGCATGAAGCTCGTCCCGGGCACCGTGCTGGCGATCGAGCCGATGGTCTCGCTCGGCACCCCGCACACCGAGGTGCTGGCGGACGACTGGACGGTCGTCACCACCGACGGGACGTGGGCCTCGCACTGGGAGCACTCGGTGGCCGTCACCGAGCAGGGCCCGCTGGTGCTGACCGCCTTCGACGGCGGCCGGGCCGAACTCGCCAAGCTGGGCGTCACCGCGGCGCCGGACCCGCTGGGCTGACCCGGCCGGAGTGAGTGCCTTCTCTCAGAGGGGCCCGGGGGTTTGGACCTCCGGGCTCCTTGTCCTATTTTCATCAGCTGACACCTGCAGCTATCCAGGGGAGAGACAGTGCTCAAGGGCTTCCGCGACTTCATGATGCGCGGCAACGTCATCGACATGGCCGTCGGTGTGGTCATCGGTGCCGCGTTCACCGGCGTGGTCACCGGCTTCGTCACCGCCTTCCTCACCCCGGTGCTCGGCGTGGTGGTCGGCGCGGCCGGCGACTTCAGCGCCTACAAGTTCCACGTGGCCGACGTCACCTTCCCGTACGGCCAGTTCCTGAACGTGCTGATCGCGTTCGTGCTGACCGCCGCGGTGCTGTACTTCTGCGTGGTGCTGCCGGTCTCCAAGGCCACCGCCCGCTACCTGCCGAAGAAGCCCGCGGTGCCCAAGCGCCCCTGCCCGGAGTGCCTGACCGACATCCCCGAGGCGGCCCGCCGCTGCGCGGCCTGCACCGCCGTGGTGGAGCCGGTCATCCCCGTCCAGGTCGCCGCGAAGCGCTGATTTCGCTCCGGTGCGGTGCTTGGTTTACGATGGTGCGTCGGCTCTCTCGTAGCGTGTTCCCGCACGCCCTCAGTCCAGGGGCAACCCCGGATCGAGGTGAAGCCTGGTTCGCACGAGCGTTCCGCATACGGTAGCCGGACCCGAAGGGTGGATCTCGCAGTTCATGGCTAAGAAGCAAGGCGCCATTGAGATCGAGGGCACCGTGATCGAGTCTCTTCCGAACGCGATGTTCAAGGTCGAGCTGCAGAACGGTCACAAGGTCCTCGCGCACATCAGCGGCAAGATGCGCATGCACTACATCCGCATCCTCCCGGATGACCGGGTCGTGGTGGAGCTCAGCCCCTACGACCTGACCCGCGGCCGGATCGTCTACCGCTACAAGTAACAACGCCAGATCTAGACCCCGGAGAACCTGAATCATGAAGGTCAAGCCGAGCGTCAAGAAGATCTGCGACAAGTGCAAGGTGATCCGCCGCCACGGCCGGGTCATGGTGATCTGCGACAACCTGCGCCACAAGCAGCGCCAGGGCTGAATCACCCCCCAGCATTTCTCGTAGTACCTTCGCGCGACGCGCACCAACGTCATAAGCGGGCCGCCCGATCCGTCCGGAAGGACGGACTGCCACCCCCGGTCAGAGGCCGGGGCTCCCTGTCGAGAGACAGCGAGTAGGCGGCGCGTCAGACCTCTGAGAAGAACCACAGGAGCCTTGAATGGCACGCCTTTCCGGCGTTGATCTCCCCCGCGAGAAGCGGATCGAGATCGCCCTCACCTACGTCTACGGCATCGGCAAGACCCGCGCCCAGCAGGCGCTCGCCGAGACCGGCGTGAGCGGTGACATCCGCGTCCGTGACATCAGCGAGGACGACCTCGTCAAGCTGCAGAAGTTCGTCGACGCGAACTTCGAGGTCGAGGGTGACCTCCGCCGCCAGGTCGCCGCCGACATCCGCCGCAAGGTCGAGATCGGCTGCTACGAGGGCCTGCGCCACCGCCGCGGCCTGCCCGTCCGCGGCCAGCGCACCCACACCAACGCGCGTACCCGCAAGGGCCCGCGTCGCGCGATCGCCGGCAAGAAGAAGCCGGGCAAGAAGTAGTCCGTCCCGTCACCGGACATCCCTCCGGCCCGCGGGTCAGCGGACCGACCACCTCAGTAGGAGAACAGACTTATGCCCCCCAAGGGTCGTCAGGCTGCCGGCGCGAAGAAGATCCGCCGCAAGGAGAAGAAGAACGTCGCTCACGGGCACGCCCACATCAAGAGCACGTTCAACAACACCATCGTTTCGATCACCGACCCCTCGGGCAACGTGATCTCGTGGGCCTCCGCCGGCCACGTCGGTTTCAAGGGCTCGCGCAAGTCCACCCCGTTCGCCGCGCAGATGGCCGCCGAGGCCGCTGCCCGTCGCGCGCAGGAGCACGGCATGCGCAAGGTCGACGTCTTCGTCAAGGGTCCGGGCTCCGGCCGTGAGACCGCGATCCGCTCGCTCCAGGCCACCGGCCTGGAGGTCGGCTCGATCCAGGACGTCACCCCCACCCCGCACAACGGCTGCCGTCCGCCGAAGCGCCGCCGCGTCTGACGCGACGCCTGGGTTCACCAGGCGGCCGGTGTTTTAAACCTCGTACGGGCTCCCGTTTGTCGCGGGAGCCCGTACGCTTGAGTTCTATCGGCATCAAATAGTGGGTGCCGAAGACAACTGGAGGATCCAGAACATGCTGATCGCTCAGCGTCCTTCGCTGACCGAAGAGGTCGTCGACGAGTTCCGCTCGCGGTTCGTGATCGAGCCGCTCGAGCCGGGCTTCGGCTACACCCTCGGCAACTCGCTCCGCCGCACGCTCCTCTCCTCGATCCCGGGTGCCGCCGTCACCAGCATCCGGATCGACGGCGTCCTGCACGAGTTCACCACCGTGCCGGGCGTCAAGGAGGACGTCACCGACCTCATCCTGAACATCAAGCAGCTGGTCGTCTCCTCGGAGCACGACGAGCCGGTCGTGATGTACCTGCGCAAGCAGGGCCCGGGTGTGGTCACCGCCGCCGACATCGCGCCCCCGGCCGGTGTCGAGGTGCACAACCCCGAGCTGGTCCTCGCCACGCTGAACGGCAAGGGCAAGCTGGAGATGGAGCTGACCGTCGAGCGCGGTCGCGGCTACGTCTCCGCCGTGCAGAACAAGGCCTCGGGCCAGGAGATCGGCCGCATCCCGGTCGACTCCATCTACAGCCCGGTGCTCAAGGTCACCTACAAGGTCGAGGCGACCCGTGTCGAGCAGCGCACCGACTTCGACAAGCTGATCGTCGACGTCGAGACCAAGCCGGCCATGCGTCCGCGCGACGCGATGGCCTCGGCGGGCAAGACCCTGGTCGAGCTGTTCGGCCTGGCCCGCGAGCTGAACGTCGACGCCGAGGGCATCGACATGGGCCCGTCCCCCACGGACGCCGCCCTGGCCGCGGACCTGGCGCTGCCGATCGAGGAGCTGGAACTCACCGTCCGCTCCTACAACTGCCTCAAGCGCGAGGGCATCCACACCGTGGGTGAGCTCGTCGCCCGCTCGGAGGCCGACCTGCTCGACATCCGCAACTTCGGTGCGAAGTCGATCGACGAGGTCAAGGCGAAGCTGGCCGGCATGGGCCTGGCCCTCAAGGACAGCCCGCCCGGGTTCGACCCGACCGCCGCCGCCGACGCCTTCGGCGCCGACGACCTGGACGACCAGGGCTACGCGGAGACCGAGCAGTACTGAGTTTCGACACCGGGGGCAGCCCTTCGCCGGGCCGCCCCCGGTGGCGTGAGAAGTCGTGCGGACGCGGTGTCCGCACGCCCGCTGCGGTACCTGGTACGGCCGTAGTCGGAGATACAAGGAGCTGAACATGCCCCGTCCCACCAAGGGTGCCCGTCTCGGCGGCGGCCCGTCCCACGAGCCGCTGCTGCTGGCCGGCCTGGCCCGCGAGCTGTTCCAGTACGGCCGCATCACCACCACCGAGGCCAAGGCCCGCCGCCTGCGCCCGCTGGCGGAGAAGCTGATCACCAAGGCGAAGAAGGGCGACATCCACAACCGTCGCCTGGTGCGCAAGACCATCACCGACGTGTCGGTGCTGCACACCCTCTTCACCGAGATCGCCCCGCGGTTCGAGAACCGCCCCGGCGGCTACACCCGCATCACCAAGATCGGCAGCCGTCGCGGCGACAACGCCCCGATGGCCGTGATCGAGCTGGTCGAGGGCGAGATCGCCACCAAGGCGACCGTCGCCGAGGCCGAGGCCGCTGCCAAGCGCGCCGTCAAGGAGGCCGAGCAGGCCGCCGAGACCAAGGCCGACGAGGCCGCCGAGACCACCGAGGCCTGAGCCTCCGCGTAGGTCTTCGTCCGGGCCCGTTCTCCCGCTCGTCGGGGGAGCGGGCCCGTTCGCATCTCAGCCACGAGGCATCTCAGCTACGGGACAGGGGAGTTGGAGTGGTGAACGACTGCGCGGAGCTGCCGCCGGTGAAGGACGGCCCGGCGGACGGGCACACCCGGGTCAGGCTGGACCTCGCCTACCACGGCGCGGAGTTCTCCGGCTGGGCCCGGCAGCGCGAACGGCGCACCGTGCAGGGCGAGCTGGAGGACGCGCTGCGGATCGTGCTGCGCAGCGAGGAGAACTTCCCGCTGACCGTCGCGGGCCGCACCGACGCCGGGGTGCACGCCCGCGGCCAGGTCGCGCACGTCGACCTGCCGGACGCGCTGTGGGCCCAGCACGGCGCGAAGCTGCTGCGCCGCCTGGCCGGGCGGCTGCCCGCCGACGTCCGGGTGTACCGGGTCTCCGAGGCCCCGCACGGCTTCGACGCCCGGTTCGCCGCGGTCTGGCGCCGCTACGCGTACCGGGTGGCCGACCACCCGGGCGGGGTCGACCCGCTGCTGCGCGGGCACGTGCTGTGGCACGACCGGCCGCTCGACCTGGAGAAGATGAACGAGGCGGCCCGGCTGCTGGTCGGCGAGCACGACTTCGCGGCGTACTGCAAGAAGCGCGAGGGCGCCACCACCATCCGCACCCTGCTGGAGCTGTACTGGGAGCGGGTGCCGATCGACCCGTACGCGGCCCAGGAGGGTTCGCTGGCGGTGGCCACCGTGCGGGCGGACGCGTTCTGCCACAACATGGTGCGCTCGCTGGTCGGCGCGATGCTGCTGGTCGGCGACGGGCACCGGCCGGTGGAGTTCCCGGGGGAGGTGCTGGCGGGCGGGGTGCGGAACTCGGCGGTCAACGTGATCCGGCCGCACGGCCTGACGCTGGAGGAGGTCGGCTACCCGGCCGACGAGCTGCTCGCCGAGCGCAACCGGGTCTCGCGCCGGCTGCGGACGCTGGGGGAGCCGGCCGCCGGCTGACGCCCCGGCCGGGCCCGGAGCGGGCCCGGCCGGGGGCGGGGTCAGTGCGCGGAGGGGCTCGCGGCGGCCGAGGGCCCCGGGCTCGCCGAGCTGCCGGGGGAGGCCGCGGCCCCGCCCTGCAGCTCCGCCAGCGCCTGCTGGCCGCGGGCCAGCAGGACGGCCTGGGCGTACTCGGCGATGTCGCGGGCGGCCTGCGGCGCGGCGGTGTCGCCGGACGCGACCGGGGTGTTGCCGAGCGGACCGGCCACCGTCAGGTACAGGTAGCGCCCGTACACGGCCTGGTTGGTGACGCAGGTGACGTTCTGGCAGAACGGCTGCTTGGTGGCGGTCAGCGAGAGCACGCTGCCCGCCCCGGCCTCCCGCGAACGGTCGGCGGCGGCCTTGTCCGGCAGGTCGGCGATGGCGACGGTGACGCCGAGGTTGCCGCTGGTGTACGTCGCCCGGTGGATGTGCAGGCACTTGTTGGTCACCAGGATCTGGCCGATGTCCGGGGTGACCGCCTCCTCGCAGTGGCCGAGCTTGGTGTTGCTGGTCACCGTCTTGACGTACGTCCGGCCGTTGAGGGTGATCTGGTCCTGCGGGAAGAACGCGGCGGAGTTGATCGGCGCGGTGTCGTACTTGGTGTTGCTGAGCACGTCGACGGCGGTGGCGGGCAGCGTCTCGCTCGGCGAGGGCGAGGCGGTCACGCTCGGCGTCGGGTCGGCCACCGGGTCCTTGTCGCCCTTGGAGACCAGCACGGTGGCGGTGACGATGCCGCCCACCACGAGCACCGCCAGGACGCCGCCGATGACCAGCTGCATCCGCTTGCGCCGCCGCCGGGCGTTCTCGTTGCCCTCCGCGAGGGCCTGCCAGTCCGGCCCGCTCGGGTTGATCGGGTTGATCGGGGCGACCGGCTGCTGGAACTGCCCGGCCGGGTAGCCGTAGCCGTCCTGCGGCGGGTACCCGTAGCCGGCGCCGCCCTGCGGCTGGTGCTGCTGCGGGTGCGGTTGGCCTGCAGGCGCGTAGGGCTGCTGGTACGGCGCAGCGCCTTGCTGCGGGAACTGCGGGAACTGTTGCGCAGCGGGCTGCTGCGGCGGTTGTTCGCCGGACTCGGGGAGGTTCGCCGACCCATCGCTCATAGGCGCGAATAATAGGGCATCGCCGCCGGGCGGCTGCGGGGTGTGTGCCGTATCGATGCGTAAACGGCTTGGGCCGGGGCGGAACGCTTGGCACAATCCGTAGACATGGGACATGTCGAGATCTCGCACCTTGAGTACTACCTGCCGGACGGGCGGGTGCTGTTCGACGACGCGTCCTTCCGGGTCGGCGAGGGCGCGGCCGTCGCGCTGGTCGGCGCGAACGGCGCCGGCAAGACCACGCTGCTGCGGATGATCGCGGGCGACACGCAGCCGCACGGCGGCTCGGTGACGGTCACCGGCGGGCTGGGCGTGATGCGCCAGTTCGTCGGCACCACCGGCCGGGAGAGCACCGAGGAGGCCCCGGGCGCGCTGCCCGCCGACGCCTCGGTGCGCGACCTGCTGGTCTCCGTCGCCCCGAAGCGGATCGCCGACGCGGCCCGCGCGGTGGACGCCGCGGAGCTCGCGATGATCGCCCAGGACGACGAGAAGTCGCAGATGGCCTACGCCCAGGCGCTGTCCGACTGGTCGGACGCCGGCGGCTACGAGTACGAGGCGGACTGGGACGTCTGCACGGTGGCCGCCCTCGGCGTGCCCTTCGAGCGGGCCCAGTGGCGCGGCCTGAACACGCTCTCCGGCGGCGAGCAGAAGCGGCTGGTGCTGGAGGCGCTGCTGCGCGGCCCGGACGAGGTGCTGCTGCTCGACGAGCCGGACAACTACCTGGACGTGCCGGGCAAGCGCTGGCTGGAGGAGGCCATCCGGGCCACCTCCAAGACGGTGCTGTACATCTCGCACGACCGCGAGCTGCTCTCCCGCACCGCCGAGAAGATCATCGCGGTGGAGTCCGGCGCGACCGGCTCCAGCGTCTGGGTGCACGGCGGCGGCTTCGACACCTTCCACGAGGCCCGCAAGGCCCGCTTCGAGCGCTTCGAGGAGCTGCGCCGCCGCTGGGACGAGGAGCACGCCAAGCTGAAGAAGCTGGTGGTGACCCTCCGCCAGGCGGCCGCGGTCAGCCACGAGATGGCCTCCCGGTACGCCGCCGCGCAGACCAGGCTGAGGAAGTTCGAGGAGGCCGGCCCGCCCGAGGCGCCGCCGCGCGAGCAGTCGATCACCATGCGGCTCAAGGGCGGCCGCACCGGCGTGCGGGCCTTCACCATGCAGGGCCTGGAGCTGTCCGGCCTGATGCAGCCCTTCGACCTGGAGGTCTTCTACGGCGAGCGGGTCGCGGTGCTGGGCTCCAACGGCTCCGGCAAGTCGCACTTCCTGCGCCTGCTGGCCGGGGACGGGTCGGTGCGGCACGGCGGCGAGTGGAAGCTCGGCGCCCGGGTGGTGCCGGGCCACTTCCGGCAGACCCACGCCCACCCGGAGCTGCTCGGCCGCACCGTCCGCTCGATCGTCGAGGAGGAGCACGCGCTCTCCCGCGGCGCGGCGATGTCCGCGCTGCGCCGCTACGAGCTGGACCGGCAGGAGGAGCAGAAGTTCGAGTCGCTGTCCGGCGGGCAGCAGGCCCGGCTGATGATCCTCAAGCTGGAGCTGTCCGGCTCGACGGCGCTGCTGCTGGACGAGCCGACCGACAACCTGGACCTGGAGAGCGCCGAGGCCCTCCAGCAGGGCCTGGAGGCGTTCGACGGCACGGTGCTGTGCGTCACCCACGACCGCTGGTTCGCCCGCAGCTTCGACCGCTTCCTGGTGTTCGGCTCGGACGGCCGGGTCTACGAGGCCCCGGAGCCGGTCTGGGACGAGGCCCGGGTCGTCCGGGACCGCTGAACCGCGGGCCGTCACGCCGGGCCGGTTTGGATTCCGCCCCACCGGCCCGGTAAGGTTGGCGGCTGTTGTGCGTATTGGCTCGCTCTATCTCACGTGAGAGGTCGGTACGCCGGAGACGACAGGCCGAACTCCAGCGGCTGCCCGAATTGCGTCCGGGCGGATCGGTTGGAGGCCCCGGGCCTTGGTGCTCCTGTCAGGACCCACTCACTGAAAAGCGAAGGCTACGACCGTGCGTACGTACAGCCCCAAGCCCGGCGACGTCCAGCGTCAGTGGCACGTCATCGACGCGACCGACGTCGTGCTCGGCCGCCTGGCCTCCCAGGCCGCCAACCTCCTGCGGGGCAAGCACAAGGCGATCTACGCGCCGCACGTTGACACTGGTGACTTCGTCATCATCATCAACGCCGACAAGGTGCACCTCTCGGGCAACAAGAAGACCCAGAAGCTGGCCTACCGCCACAGCGGCTTCCCGGGCGGTCTCCGCTCGGTCCGCTACGACGACCTGCTCGCGAACAACCCGGAGAAGGCCGTCGAGAAGGCCATCAAGGGCATGGTTCCGAAGAACAGCCTGGGCCGTCAGATGCTCTCGAAGCTGAAGGTCTACTCGGGCGACCAGCACCCGCACGCTGCGCAGCAGCCGGTGCCGTTCGAGATCACCCAGGTCGCGCAGTAATTCCGGCCACCCACACCCCAACTGACGTAGAAGAGCTGAGGAACACCGTGGCCGAGACTGCCATCGAGAGCACCCTCGAGGTCGAGTTCGACGACGAGAACGTCGACGAGTACACCACCGAGACCGAGTACACCACCGAGTCGCTGGCCGGCCGCTTCGGCGAGGCCGTTCCCGGCGCCGGCCTCGGCCGCCGCAAGGAGGCGATCGCCCGCGTGCGCATCGTCCCCGGCACCGGCCAGTGGAAGATCAACGGTCGCACCCTGGAGAACTACTTCCCCAACAAGGTGCACCAGCAGACCGTGAACGAGCCCTTCAAGCTCCTGGAGCTGGACGGCCGTTACGACGTCATCGCCCGCATCGCCGGCGGCGGCGTCTCCGGCCAGGCCTACGCGCTGCGCCTCGGCGTCGCCCGTGCGCTGAACGAGGCGGACGTGGACAACAACCGCGGCCCGCTCAAGAAGGCCGGCTTCCTGACCCGCGACTCGCGCGCCGTCGAGCGCAAGAAGGCCGGTCTCAAGAAGGCCCGCAAGGCGCCGCAGTACAGCAAGCGCTAATCGCACCCTTCATGCGATCCTCGCCCCGGAGCACTCTGTGCTCCGGGGCGTTGTGCCTCCCGGACCGGTGCGGAGTCCGCGGGGCGGCACCACCCGAGCCCACCACCGGCGCGACAGGACGGACGAACGCGAACATGGCACGACTCTTCGGTACGGACGGGGTGCGCGGGGTGGCCAACGAGGGCCTGACCGCCGAACTGGCGCTCGGCCTCTCGGTGGCCGCCGCGCATGTGCTCGGGGACGCCAACGCGTTCGAGGGGCACCGGCCGGTGGCCGTGGTCGGCCGCGACCCCCGGGCGTCCGGAGAGTTCCTGGAGGCCGCGGTGATCGCCGGCCTGGCCAGCGCCGGGGTGGACGTGCTGCGGGTCGGCGTGCTGCCCACCCCCGCGGTGGCGTACCTGACCGGCGCGCTGGGCGCCGACTTCGGCGTGATGCTCTCCGCCAGCCACAACGCGATGCCCGACAACGGCATCAAGTTCCTCGCCCGCGGCGGCCACAAGCTGGACGACGCGCTGGAGGACGCCATCGAGGCGCACCACCGCCGCTACGGCGCCGGCGAGGAGACCTGGAAGCGCCCCACCGGCGCGGCGGTCGGCCGGGTCCGCCAGTACAACGAGGGCTTCGACCGGTACGTGGCGCACCTGGTCGCGGTGCTGCCGAACCGGCTCGACGGGGTGCGGGTCGTCATCGACGGCGCGCACGGCGCGGCCGCCCGGGTCGCCCCGGAGGCGTTCGCCCGGGCCGGGGCCGAGGTGGTGTTCACCCTGGGCACCGAGCCGACCGGCCTGAACATCAACGACGGCGTCGGCTCCACCCACCTGGACAAGCTGCGCGCCGCGATGAAGGAGCACCGCGCCGACCTGGGCATCGCCCTGGACGGCGACGCCGACCGCTGCCTGGCCGCCGACGCGGACGGCAACGAGGTCGACGGCGACCAGATCATCGCGATCCTGGCGGTCGCCATGAAGGAGGCCGGCACGCTGCGCCGCAACACCGCCGTCGCCACCGTGATGTCGAACCTGGGCTTCACCCTGGCGATGGAGCGCGAGGGCGTCGAACTGGTGCGGACCGCGGTCGGCGACCGGTACGTGCTGGAGGAGATGAAGCAGCACGGCTACGCGCTGGGCGGCGAGCAGTCCGGCCACGTCATCCTGCTGGACCACGCCACCACCGGCGACGGCACCCTGACCGGCCTGATGCTGGGCGCCCGGCTGGCCGCGACCAAGCAGCCGCTGGCGGACCTGGCCGCGGTGATGACCCGGCTGCCGCAGGTCATGATCAACGTCAAGGGCGTGGACAAGAACCGGGTGGAGTCCTGCGCCGAGCTGCAGGCCGCGGTCGCCGCGGCGGAGGCCGAGCTCGGCACCACCGGCCGGGTGCTGCTGCGCAAGTCCGGCACCGAGCCGCTGGTGCGGGTGATGGTCGAGGCGGTCGGCCACGAGCAGGCGCAGGACGTCTGCCAGCGGCTCGCCGACGCGGTGCGGCTGCACCTGGGCTGAGTCCGCCCCGGGGGGGAGGGGCCCGCCCTCCCCCCGACGCGGGCTCAGAGCTTGCGCAGCAGCGCCCGGCGGACCTTGTGGTCCTGGCCCTTCTGCAGCACCAGGGTGGCCCGGCCGCGGGTCGGCAGCACGTTCTCCAGCAGGTTGGGGCGGTTGATGGTCCGCCAGACCTGGCGGCCGTAGTCCATCGCCTCCTCCTCGGGCACCTCGGTGAAGCGCCGGAAGTAGGAGTTCGGGTCCTGGAAGGCGGTCTGCCGCAGCTTGCGGAACCGGTCCAGGTACCAGGCCTCGATGTCGTCGGTGCGGGCGTCGACGTAGATGGAGAAGTCGAAGTAGTCGGCGACCGCCATCCTGGTCCGGCCGTCGGTGCCGGGCAGGGCGGGCTGCAGCACGTTCAGGCCCTCGACGATCAGGATGTCGGGGCGCTCCACCACCAGCCGCTCGTCCGGCACGATGTCGTACACCAGGTGCGAGTACACCGGCGCGGTGACCCGGTCCTTGCCCGCCTTCACGTCCGCGACGAAGCGCATCAGCGCCCGCCGGTCGTACGACTCGGGGAAGCCCTTGCGGGCCATCAGGCCGCGGCGGCGCAGCTCCGCGTTGGGCAGCAGGAAGCCGTCGGTGGTGACCAGCTCGACCCGCGGGTGCTCGGGCCAGCGGGCCAGCAGCGCCTGCAGCAGGCGGGCGGTGGTGGACTTGCCGACCGCGACGGACCCGGCCACGCCGATGATGAACGGCGTGCGGACCCGCTCGGTGTCGGGCGTGTCGAGGAAGCTCCCGATCGCGCCGCGCAGCTCGTGGGTGGCGTGCACGTACAGGTTCAGCAGGCGCGACAGCGGCAGGTAGACGTCCCGGACCTCGTCGAGGTCCAGGGCGGTGCCGAGGCCGCGCAGGCGCTCGACCTCCTCGGCGGTCAGCGGCAGCGGGGTGCGCTCGCGCAGCGCGCTCCACTCGGCGCGGTCCAGATCCACGTACGGGGAAGGGGTGGGCGCGGGGGGCGCACCCTTCGTACAGAGTTCGGTCAGCACGGTGTCCATTGTGGGCCGTCCGCCGGGTACCGGGGGCTGTGGTGTCGGTCACCCGGTGTGGTCATCCGACCGCTCGGGGGTCGAACGTCCGCACATATGCTGGCGCACATGTGCGGAATTGTTGGATATACCGGGCCCCAGGAGGCCCTCGACGTGGTCATCGCCGGGCTGCGGCGGCTGGAGTACCGGGGCTACGACTCGGCCGGCGTCGCGGTCCAGACCCGGGGAGCCGACGGGCAGTGGCTCCTCGCCACCGACAAACGGGCCGGGAAGCTCGTCAACCTGGAGAAGTCGCTGGCCGAAACCCCCCTCGCGGCCGGCACCACGGGCATCGGGCACACCCGGTGGGCCACCCACGGCGGCCCCACCGACGCCAACGCCCACCCCCACCTGGACGACCACCGCAAGGTCGCGGTCGTCCACAACGGCATCATCGAGAACTTCGCCAAGCTGCGCGCCGACCTCGCCGACCGGGGCCACACCCTCCGCTCCGAGACCGACACCGAGGTCGTCGCCCACCTGCTCGCCGAGGCCTACGACGGCGACCTGGCCGGGGCCATGCGCGCCGTCTGCCGCCGGCTCGACGGCGCCTTCACCCTCGTCGCGGTGCACGCCGACGCCCCCGGCACGGTGGTCGGCGCCCGCCGCAACTCCCCGCTGGTGGTCGGCGTCGGCGACGGCGAGAACTTCCTCGCCTCCGACGTCGCCGCGTTCATCGCGCACACCCGCGAGGCGATCGAGCTCGGCCAGGACCAGGTCGTCGAACTGCGCCCCGACGGCGTGACCGTCACGAACTTCGACGGCACGCCCGCCGAGGTCCGCGAGTACCACGTCGACTGGGACGCCTCCGCCGCCGAGAAGGGCGGCTACGACTACTTCATGCTCAAGGAGATCGCCGAGCAGCCGAAGGCCGTCGCCGACACCCTCCTCGGCCGGATCGGCACCGACGGCCGCCTCACCCTCGACGAGCTGCGCATCCCCGACCAGGTGCTGCGCGAGGTCGACAAGGTGGTGATCGTCGCCTGCGGCACCGCCTTCCACGCCGGGATGATCGCCAAGTACGCGATCGAGCACTGGACCCGGATCCCCTGCGAGGTCGAGGTCGCCAGCGAGTTCCGCTACCGCGACCCGATCCTGGACGACCGCACCCTGGTCGTCGCCATCTCGCAGTCCGGCGAGACCATGGACACCCTGATGGCGCTGCGGCACGCCCGCGAGCAGGGCGCGAAGGTGCTGGCGATCTGCAACACCAACGGGTCGACCATCCCGCGCGAGTCCGACGCCGTCCTCTACACCCACGCCGGGCCCGAGGTCGCGGTCGCCTCCACCAAGGCGTTCCTCACCCAGCTGGTCGCCTGCTACCTGGTCGCCCTCTACCTGGGCCAGGTCCGCGGCACCAAGTGGGGCGACGAGATCACCTCCGTCATCCGCGAGCTCGGCGACGCCCCCCGCCAGGTCGAGCAGGTGCTCGGCACCATGGAGCCCGTCCGCGCCCTGGCCCGCTCGCTGGCCGACGCCCGCTCGGTGCTCTTCCTCGGCCGGCACGTCGGCTACCCCGTCGCCCTCGAAGGCGCGCTCAAGCTCAAGGAGCTCGCCTACATGCACGCCGAGGGCTTCGCCGCCGGCGAGCTCAAGCACGGCCCGATCGCCCTGATCGAGGAGGGCCTGCCGGTGGTCGTCGTGGTGCCCTCGCCGCGCGGCCGCTCGATCCTGCACGACAAGATCGTCTCCAACATCCAGGAGATCAGGGCCCGCGGCGCCCGGACCATCGTGATCGCCGAGGAGGGCGACGAGGCCGTCGTCCCCTACGCCGACCACCTGATCCGGATCCCCGCCACCCCCACCCTGCTCCAGCCCCTGGTCTCTACCGTCCCGCTCCAGGTCTTCGCCTGCGAGCTGGCCACCGCCAAGGGCCACGAGGTCGACCAGCCGCGCAACCTCGCCAAGTCCGTCACGGTCGAGTAGCCCGCGTATCGTCCATCCCCGGGGCGGGCCTTCCGCCCCGGGGACGGACGAGGGAGTACGAGGGTGATCATCGGGGTCGGCATCGACGTGGCGGACATCGGACGGTTCGAGCAGTCCTTGGAACGCACCCCCGGGCTCGCCGAACGCCTCTTCACCCCCGCCGAACTCACCCTCCCCTCCGGCCAGCGCCGCGGCACCGCCTCCCTCGCGGCCCGCTTCGCCGCGAAGGAGGCCGTCGCCAAGGCCCTCGGCGCCCCGCCCGGCCTGCGCTGGGAGGACGCCGAAGTCCGCGTCGAGGACTCCGGCCGCCCCGTCCTCCGCATCACCGGCACCGTCGAAGCCCGCGCCGCCGCGCTCGGCGTCACCTCCTGGCACCTCTCCCTCAGCCACGACGCGGGCGTCGCCTCGGCGGTGGTCGTCGCGGAGGGGTAGTGCAATCAGGGGCCCGGGGAACGGCGGGTCCGTGCTGCTGCCGGTCGGAGCCCATCGAAGGTCCGTGCTGCTTCGGGCCGTACGAACAGAACCCGAAGCACCGGCACGCCACGTCAGTGAACCCGCAGCAGCCCCGAGCCCGCCGTTCCCCGGGCCCCTGATTGCACGGTCCGTCCGCCCAGAATGGAGCACCGCATGCGCCACGCCCACACCGTCGAGCAGGTCCGTTCCGCCGAAGCCGCGCTGATGGCCGGGCTGCCGGAGGGCGCGCTGATGCAGCGGGCCGCCGCCGGGCTGGCCGCGGTCTGCGCCGGGCTGCTGCCCCGGGTGTACGGGAGCCGGGTGCTGGTGCTGGCCGGGTCGGGGGACAACGGCGGGGACGCCCTCTTCGCGGCCGCGCGCCTGTCGCGTCGCGGGGCCCGGGTCGAGGCGCTGCTGCTGGACCCGGCGAGGGCGCACGCCGGGGGCCTGGCCGCCCTGCTCGCCGCCGGGGGCCGCCCCACCGCGGACCGGGACGCCTTCACCCGGGCCGACCTGGTGCTGGACGGCATCGTCGGGATCGGCGGCCGCGGCCCGCTGCGCCCGGCCGCCGCCCCGTTCGCCGAACTGCCGCGCCGCGGCCGCCTGGTCGCCGTGGACGTCCCGTCCGGCGTCGACCCGGACACCGGCGAGGTCGCCGGGCCCGCGCTGCGCGCCGACGCCACGGTCTGCTTCGGCACCCACAAGCCCGGCCTGCTGATCGACCCCGGCGCGCAGTACGCGGGCGTCGTCCACCTGGTCGGCCTCGGGCTCGACCTGCCGCCCGCCCCCGTCGAGGCGCTCCAGCACGCCGACGTGGCCGCCCTGCTGCCGGTGCCCGGCGCGGAGAGCGACAAGTACCGGCGCGGGGTGGTCGGCGTCGCCGCCGGGTCGGCCCGCTACCCGGGCGCGGCGGTGCTGGCCGTCGCGGGGGCGCTGCACGGTGGGGCCGGGGCGGTGCGCTACACCGGGCACGCGGCGGCGGAGGTGGTCCGCCGCCACCCCGAGACGCTGGTCACCGAGGACGGCCCGGCCCGGGCCGGGAGGGTCCAGGCGTGGGTGGTCGGCCCGGGCGGCGGCGCGGACGCCGAACGGACGCTGCGCGAGGCGCTGGACACCGGGATGCCCGTCCTGGTCGACGCCGACGCCCTCACCGAACTCGCCCGCCTCGGCCCGTCCGCGCTCTCCGGCCGCCCCGCCCCCGTCCTGCTCACCCCGCACGCGGGCGAGGCCGCCCGCCTGCTCGCCGGGCTCGGCGAGGACACCGACGCCGCGGCCGTCGCCGGACGGCGGCTGCGCACCGCCCGGCGGCTCGCCGCGGGGTACGGCGCGACCGTGCTGCTCAAGGGCTCCACCACGGTCGTCGCCGACCCGGACGGCCGGGCCCGGGTCAACTCCACCGGCACCGGCTGGCTCGGCACCGCGGGCAGCGGCGACGTCCTCTCCGGCCTGGCCGGCTCCCTGCTCGCCACCGGCCTCTCCCCGCTGGACGCCGCCTCCGCCGCCGCCCACCTGCACGGCCTCGCGGGCCGCCTCGCCGCCGCCCCGGGCGCCCCCGTCACCGCCCTCGACCTCGCCGCCGCCCTCCACCGCGCCTGGGCGTCCCTCGTGGCGTAGCGGAAGGGGCGCGTACCCAGGCGCCCTGACGTGGTCCTCGCCGTTCCCGCCCGCCGCCGGAACCGGAGGGCGCGCCACCGCGTGGAAGCACCCGGAGCGGCTGTCTGGGCGGGGCGGGCGGGTGAGGAGGGCCCGGTCGGCCGTGCCCCTGATGGGGGGACCGGCCGCTGTCTGGGAGACTGATACGCGATGACGACTGCGAACACCACCGGGACGCCCGCCCTGGCCCAGGGGGCACGGGCCGAGGCGACCGTCGACCTGGCCGCGCTGCGCGACAACCTGGCCGCGCTGCGGGCCCGCACCAACGGGCCCGAGCTGATGGCCGTGGTCAAGGCGGACGCCTACGGCCACGGTGCGCTGCGCTGCGCCCGGGAGGCCGTCGCGGCCGGGGTCGGCTGGCTCGGGACGGCGACCCCGGAGGAGGCACTCGCGCTGCGGGCCGCCGGGATCGGCCCGGAGCAGGCCCGGATCCTGTGCTGGCTGTGGACGCCGGGCGGGCCGTGGGCCCGGGCGCTGCGCGAGTCGGTGGACATCTCGGTCAGCGGCCAGTGGGCGCTGGACGAGCTGCTCGCCGCCGTCCGCGAGACCGGCGTCCCGGCCCGGGTGCACCTGAAGGCCGACACCGGCCTGGGCCGCAACGGCTGCCAGCCGCACGACTGGCCGGACCTGGTGGAGAACGCCGTCAAGGCGCAGGCCGACGGCATGCTGCGGGTGGTCGGCGTCTGGTCGCACTTCGCGGCCGCCGACGAGCCCGGCCACCCCTCGATCCAGGCCCAGCTGGACTCCTTCGCGCAGGCCCTGGCGTTCGCCGAGCGCTCCGGCGTCGACCCCGAGGTGCGCCACCTGGCGAACTCCCCGGCGACGCTGCTGCTGCCGCAGTCGCACTACGACCTGGTCCGGCCCGGCCTGGCGATGTACGGCCTGTCGCCCGTCCCGGACGTCGGCGGACCCGCCGACTTCGGGCTGCGCCCGGTGATGTCGCTGGCGGCCCGGCTGGCGCTGGTCAAGCGCGTCCCCGGCGGCCACGGCATCTCGTACGGGCACCACTACACGACGCCGGGCCCGACCACGCTGGGCCTGGTCCCGCTCGGCTACGCGGACGGCGTGCCGCGGCACGCCAGCAACACCGGCCCGGTGCAGATCGGTTCGACCTGGTACCGGGTGGCCGGGCGGGTCGCGATGGACCAGTTCGTCGTCGACCTCGGCGGGGACGTGCCGGAGGTCGGCGAGGAGGTGCTGCTGTTCGGCGCGGGCGAGCGGGGCGAGCCCACCGCCGAGGACTGGGCGCGGGCCTGCGGCACCATCGCGTACGAGGTCATCACCCGGATCGGGGGCCGGGTCCCGCGACGCTACGTCGGCGGGCTGCGGGGGTGACGGATGGCTGAGGAGTCCTCCTCCGGCGGGGTGTCCCGGGCCGGGCTGATCGGCATCTCGCTGGGCGTGCTGGCGGCCGGGGCCGCCGCCGGGGTGGCGATCGAGCGGCTGACGGTCGGCCGGGCGATGCGCAGGCGGGCCCGGGCGGAACTGGACGCGGCCGCCGCCTTCGGGACGCTGCGCGGCACCGCCGTGACGGTGCCCGCCGCGGACGGCACCGGCCTGTACGCCGAGGTCGACGAGGCGCAGGGGGCGCCCGGGCCCACCGTGGTGTTCTGCCACGGCTACTGCCTGAACCAGGACAGCTGGCACTTCCAGCGGGCCGCGCTGCGCGGCGTCCTGCGCACCGTGTTCTGGGACCAGCGCAGCCACGGCCGCTCCGAGCGCTCCCGCTCGCACCTGGCCGGCGAGCCCGCCTCGATCGACCAGCTCGGCGCCGACCTGGAGGCGGTGCTGGACGCGGTCGTCCCCGAGGGGCCGGTGGTGCTGGTCGGGCACTCGATGGGCGGGATGACGGTGATGGCGCTCGCCGACCGGCGCCCCGAGCTGTTCGCCCCCGGCGGCCGGGTGGCCGGCGTCGCGCTGCTCGGCACCCTGGCGGGCGACTGGGACGCGGTGCCGCTGGGCCTGCCCGCGGTCGGCGCCAAGGTGGTCAAGCGGGTCGCGCCCGGGGTGGTGCGGGCGCTGGGCCGCCAGGTCGAACTGGTCGAGGCCACCCGCCGCTGGGGCTCCGACCTGGCCGCGGTGTTCTACCGGCGGTTCTCCTTCGGCAGCAGGGACGTCGACCCGTCGGTCGCCCGGTTCGCCGACCAGCTGCTGGACGCCACCCCCATCGACGTGGTCGCCGAGTTCTACCCGACGTTCTCCGCGCACGACAAGCGCGCCGCGCTGGCCGCCATGGCCGACCTGCCCGTCCTCGTCCTGGCCGGGACGAAGGACCTGCTGACCCCGCCCGAGTACTCCGAGGCGATCGCCGCCGAGCTGCCCGGCGCCCGGCTGGTGCTGGTCGAGGGCGCCGGGCACCTGGTGATGCTGGAGCGCCCCGGCACCGTCGACCGCGAGCTCGCCGCGCTGCTGGAGCGCGCCGCCGGGCACGCCGGGACGGGCCCGCTGCCGGACGCGGTGCGGGAGCTGGCGCAGGAGCAGCCGGAGGGCTGAGCCGGGCGCCCCGCGCGGTGTGGCACCTTAGGGGAGGCCGCAACGATCGAAGAAGGACGCCATGGGTTCGCAGACCACTCTGACCGTCGAAACCGCGGAGCGGATGACCGGCCTCGGCCGGCGCCTGGCCGCCCTGCTGCGCCCCGGCGACCTGGTGCTGCTGTCGGGGGAGCTGGGCGCGGGCAAGACCACGCTGACCCGCGGCCTGGGCGAGGGCCTGGGCGTGCGCGGCGCGGTCACCTCGCCGACCTTCGTGATCGCCCGGGTGCACCCCTCGCTGACCGGCGGCCCCGCCCTGGTGCACGTGGACGCGTACCGGCTGGGCGGCGGGCTGGAGGAGATGGAGGACCTCGACCTGGACGTGTCGCTGCCCGAGTCGGTGGTCGTCGTCGAGTGGGGCGAGGGCAAGGTCGAGGAGCTCTCCGAGGACCGGCTGGAGGTCCGGATCGAGCGGACCCTCGGCGGCGAGGCGGTGGAGGCGCCGGACGGGGAGTCGGACGGGCGGCGGGTCACCTTCACCGGGCTGGGCGGTCGCTGGGACGGTGCGGACCTCACCGGATTGGGTGAGAACTGACCCGGGTTTCCGACACCGTGTCGGGAAACGGTTGCGGCGCACCGCGCGGGCGTGATGGGATGGCCGCAGCAGGTTAGGTATGCCTAACTAGGGAGGCGCCCGATGCCGAGCACACCCCCCACCGACACCGAGGACCGCCCGGAGCGGGCCCGGGCCCAAGCCCCGGCTCCGGCTCCGGCCGCCGCGCCGGAACGCGCTGCTGCCGCCGCGCCCGTGCCGATGCGCGCCCTGCTGGCGTCCTGCCGGGCCGCCGAGGCCGTCTCCACCCCGCCGGAGCGCACCGCCGCGTAGCCGCCCGGGGCGGGGGCGTCGGGGGCCGCGGGGGCGTGGGGGCTCAGGCGACCACGACCACCCGGGTGCCGTTCGGCGCGAAGTCCCAGAGCAGCTGGCCGTCCGCCCGGGTGGCCCGGACGCCGCCGGTCTTCGTCCTCGGGTCCAGCGACGGGGCCGGGGCCCTCTCGTCCACCAGCGCGCTGAAGCCGAAGACCGTGCCCGACTGCTGGGCGAACCGCACCACGTGCTCGATCTGCCGCCCGTCCGTGCCGGTGCCCGCCGCGGTCCGGCTGGCGACGCTGTACGTGCCCGCGGCCGGGAGGGTGTTGCCCGGCACCACCTTGAACGAGGCCACCACCGGGTTCGGCTTCTTCGGGTCGACCAGCCACACCTGCTGCTGCTCCAGCGAGTACACCACCCGCAGGCCCGAGCCGGACTCGGCGGGCAGCGGCGGCGCGGTCGGCCGACCGCTCTCCGGCGCGGAGGCCGAGGGGGCGGCGCTCGACGCGGACGGCACGGCCGCGACCGCGCGCGAGGCCGCGCCGTTCGCCTGGAAGGCCAGCAGCCCCACCACCGCCAGGGCGCCCAGGGTCAGCCCGCCGACCACCGCACCAGGACCCAGCTTCGCCACGTCAGCTCCTCAACGCTCCGCGCCGCACCGTATCGACCTCAGCGAAGCCCATCGTGCCAGGTGCGGTCCGCCGTTCCGGCCTCTTGGCGGTCGTGTGTTCCCGGCCGGGGCTCCGCACCGGGCGCGGTGCGGGCCGCCGCGCCGGACCCTCTAACCTTGAACCCGTGCTCCTCCTCGCCTTCGACACCGCCACCCCCGCCGTCACCGCCGCCGTCCACGACGGCGAACGGGTGCTCGCCGAGTCCTACGAGGTCGACGCCCGGCGGCACGGCGAACTGCTGCTGCCCACCGTCGCGGCCGTGCTGCGCACCGCGGGCGTGGACAAGCGCGACCTCACCGACATCGCGGTCGGCGTCGGCCCCGGCCCGTACACCGGCCTGCGGGTCGGCCTGGTCACCGCCGCCGCCCTCGGCGACGCGCTCGGCCTGCCCGTGCACGGCGTCTGCACCCTCGACGCGATCGCCCACCAGGCCCGCACCGAGGGCCTGGACGGGCCGTTCGCCGTCGCGACGGACGCCCGCCGCAAGGAGGTCTACTGGGCCTCCTACGCCGCCGACGGCGCCCGGCTGAGCGGCCCCGCGGTGGACCGCCCGGCCGAGATCGAGCCCGGGGAGCGGACGGTCGGCGCGGGCGCCCTGCTGTACGCGCTGCCCGCGGCGAGCGGCCCCGAGCACGTCTCGGCGGGCGCCCTGGCCGACTTCGCCGTCCGCGAGCTGGCCGCGGGCCGCGCCCTGCTGCCGAACGCGCCGCTGTACCTGCGGCGGCCGGACGCGCAGGTGCCCGCGGGTTACAAGGCGGTGCTCCCGGCATGACCGCAGGTGCGCACCGCGCCGCCGCCGGAAGGACCGGTCCGCGGCGTGGCTAGGTACGCGTTGCGTCCCATGCGGTGGTGGGACGTCGAGCCGGTCATGGTGCTGGAGCACCAGCTGTTCCCCGAGGACGCCTGGTCGCGGGGGATGTACTGGTCGGAGCTGGCGGAGGCGCACCCGGGCGGCAGCCGGCACTACGTGGTGGCCGTCGACGGCGGCGGGGCGGTCGTCGGGTACGCCGGGCTGATGACGGTCGGGGCGGACGCCGACGTGCAGACCATCGCGGTGGCCCCGGGGCACCAGGGGGCGGGGCTCGGGGCGGTGCTGCTGGCGGAGCTGACGGGGGAGTCGGTCCGGCGCGGCTGCGCGGAGACGCTGCTGGAGGTGCGGGTCGACAACCTGCGCGCGCAGCGGCTGTACGAGCGGTTCGGGTTCGAGCCGGTCGGGATCCGGCGGGGCTACTACCAGCCCGCCAACGTGGACGCACTGGTGATGCGTCTGGACCACCAGGCAAGTGACGCAAGTGACGCAAGCGATCTGAAGGATCATCACAATGGCTGACGAACCCCTCGTCCTCGGCATCGAGACCTCCTGCGACGAGACCGGCGTCGGCATCGTCCGCGGCACCACGCTGCTGGCCGACGCGGTCGCCTCCAGCGTCAACGACCACGCCCGCTTCGGCGGCGTCGTGCCGGAGATCGCCAGCCGGGCGCACCTGGAGGCGATGGTCCCGACCATCCGGCGGGCGCTGGACACCGCCGGGGTGAGGGCGAGCGACCTGGACGGCATCGCCGTCACCGCGGGCCCGGGCCTGGCGGGCGCGCTGCTGGTGGGCGTGAGCGCGGCCAAGGCGTACGCGTGGGCGCTGGACAAGCCGCTGTACGGGGTGAACCACCTGGCCTCGCACATCTGCGTGGACCAGCTGGAGCACGGGCGGCTGCCGGAGCCGACGATGGCGCTGCTGGTGTCGGGCGGGCACTCCTCGCTGCTGCTGAGCAGCGACATCACCTCCGACGTGCGGCCGCTGGGCGCGACCATCGACGACGCGGCGGGCGAGGCGTTCGACAAGGTGGCGCGGGTGCTCGGCCTGGGCTTCCCGGGCGGGCCGGTGGTGGACCGGATGGCCCGGGAGGGCGACGGGAAGGCGATCGCGTTCCCGCGCGGCCTGAACAACGCGGGGGACCCGGCGTACGACTTCTCGTTCTCCGGGCTGAAGACGGCCGTGGCGCGCTGGGTGGAGGCCAGGCGGCGGGCCGGGGAGCCGGTGCCGGTGGCGGACGTCGCGGCGTCCTTCCAGGAGGCGGTCACCGACGTGCTGACCCGCAAGGCGGTGCGGGCGTGCAAGGACAACGGCGTCGACCACCTGATGATCGGCGGCGGCGTGGCGGCCAACTCGCGGCTGCGCGAGATGGCGCAGCAGCGCTGCGACAAGGCGGGCATCGTGCTGCGGGTGCCGCGGCCGGGCCTGTGCACCGACAACGGCGCGATGGTGGCGGCGCTCGGCGCCGAGATGGTGTGGCGCGACCGCGCCCCGTCCTCCTTCGACCTGTCGGCGGACTCCTCGCTGCCGGTCACCGAGACCCACGTCCCGGGCGCGGAGCACGGGAGCGTCCACGCGCACGCGCACGAGGCGCTGAAGTGACCCTGGCGGCGATGTGGGAGGCCCGGGCGGTGGACGGCCGGGGCGGTGAACTGCACGCCTGGGCGCGGCAGTTCGCACTGCCCGCGGTGCGCGGGGCGGCCGGTCTGGAGCGGGTGGAGCTGTTCACCGCGCCGGGCGAGCGGGTGCTGCTGATCGCGCTGTGGGCGGGCGAGCCGGTGCCGGTGCCGGAGCCGCCCGCCGGGCTGCTGGCCCGTCCGGTGCACCGCTGGACCTTCACCCGCACGGACGCGGGGTAGCAACCGAGCACCCCAACCCGATCGTCCTATTATCGACACGCGTGTCGAGGACGAGCGGGGGACATCGGTGAGGCAGCGGGGACGGGTCGGGTACGGGGCGGGTGCTCTGGCGGTGCTGCTGGCGGCGAGCGGGTGCAGCAGCGGCCCGGAGCCCGCCGACCCCCGGGCCGTCCCGGTCAGGCCGGTCGCCGCCGCCTCCCCGGCCGCCTCCGCCTCCGCCGTCGGCCCGTCCCCGTCGTCCGCCCAGGACGCGGTGCCCGAGGCCGCCTGGGCCAAGTGGGGCGCCAAGCCGCTGCCGAAGGCGCCCGCGCCGCCCGCCGACCGGCCGATCAAGCTCACCGGGACCGGCCCCGTACCGGTGTTCAGCGAAGTCCCGACCACCGACAAGGTCGTGTTCATCACCATCGACGACGGGGCCGAGAAGGACCCGCAGTTCGTCGAGATGCTCACCGAGCTGAAGGTGCCGATCACGATGTTCCTGACCGAGGACATCGTCAAGAACGACTACGCCTACTTCAAGCCGCTGCAGGCGCTGGGCAACAGCATCCAGAACCACAGCGTCAGCCACCCGGTGATGAGCAAGCTCCCGCCCGCCCAGCAGAAGTCGCAGATCTGCGACGACCAGGCGGCCCTCACCGAGCAGTACGGCACCGCCCCGTACCTGTTCCGCCCGCCCTACGGCGACGGCGCCCACAGCGCCGCCCTGAACACCGCCGTCCAGGAGTGCGGGCCGCGCGCCGTCGTGCTGTGGCGGGAGTCCATGCAGATCCACGACATGCAGTACCAGGCCGCCGACAAGAAGCTCAGGAACGGCGACATCATCCTCGCCCACTTCCGCGGCCCGTCCGAGCTCAAGGGCGAGACCATGACCCGGATGTTCGCCGAACTGCTCTCCCGGATCCAGGAGCAGGGCTTCGCCGTCGCCCGCCTCGACGACTACGTCGCCGCGCCCACCGGCTGACCCAGCATCATCACCGGGCCGGCCGCGGTGCGGGCCACGATCACCGTCACCGCGTTCGGCCCGGCCGGCTTCACCTGCCGCCGCAACTCCTCCGGCACCACCGACGCCCCGCGCTTCTTGACCACCAGGGTGCCGATCCGGCGCTCCTTCACCAGCGCCTTCAACCGCTTGACCTGGAACGGCAGCACGTCGGTCAGCTCGTACGCCTGCGCGTACGGGGTCGGCCGCAGCTCGTCCGAGGTGACGTACGCGATCATCGGGTCGATCAGCCGGCCGCCCACCGCCGCCACCACCTCCGCCACCATCCGGCCCCGGATCACCGCGCCGTCCGGCTCGTACAGGTAGCGCCCGACCGGCCCCACCGGCGGGGCGGGCAGCGCGCCGCCGGACAGCGAGTGCGGGCCCGGCAGCAGCGTCGCCCGGTACGGCTCGGCGGCGGCCGTGCCGAACCACAGCACCGCCTCCTTCACCTCACCCCGGTCCGACACCCACTCCGCCTCGGCACCCTCCGGCACCAGCTCGTGCGGGATGCCCGGCGCCACCTTCAACGCCCCGAACGGGGCGCTGCGGGCCGCCTCCACCGCCCAGGACAGCGGCGGCGAGTACGCCTCGGGGTCGAACACCCGGCCGCGCGAGGTGCGCCGCGCCGGGTCGGTGAACACCGCGTCGAAGCCCGCGGTGTCCACGTCCGCGACGTCCGCGCGGCGCACCTCCACCAGCTCCGCCACGCCCAGCGCCGCCGCGTTCGCCCGCGCCACCTCGCAGGTCAGCTCGTCCCGGTCCACCGCCAGCACCGCGATCCCGGCCCGGGCCAGCGCGACCGCGTCCCCGCCGATGCCGCAGCACAGGTCGGCCAGCCGCCGCACCCCCAGCGCCGCGAACCGGCCCGCCCGCCACTCGGCCACCGAACGGCGGGTCGCCTGCTCCACCCCGTGCTGGGTGAAGTACATCGCGGCGGCGTCCGCCCCGAACTTCGCCTCCGCCCGCTGCCGCAGCCGGGCCTGCTCGAACGCCGCCCGCACCAGCTCCGCCGGGTACTCCCGCCGCAGCCGGGTCGCCAGCGCCAGCTCCTGCGCCGCCGTGAACCCCCGCAACTCGGCCAGCAGCGCCTGCCCCTGCTCGGTCAGCAGCGCCCGGAACGATTCGATCTCCACCGCACCATTGTCCCGGCTCGGGACGGGTGCCCGGCCGCGCGGGGTGCCCGGAGCACCCGTCGCGCTCGGGGCGCCGTCACGGGCCGAGACCCGGCCCGCGGGGGTGTCGGGCCGAAAACCCGACACGACGTCGTTGGCACTCTGGTTGACTGAGTGCTAACGGCGTCCTAAGGTCGTCTCTGGCACTCCCCCCAGGGAGAGTGCTAACGCGATGAAGCGCGTCCGACCCCCGCGACGGCGGCCGCGAACACTCGCCACCTACCTGTAAGACAACCCCGTAATCTCCGAAGGGGAGCTCGGACGTGACCACCAGCAGCAAGGTTGCCATCAAGCCGCTCGAGGACCGCATCGTGGTCCAGCCGCTCGACGCCGAGACCACCACCGCCTCCGGCCTGGTGATCCCGGACACGGCCAAGGAGAAGCCCCAGGAGGGCGTCGTCCTGGCCGTCGGCCCGGGTCGCTTCGAGGACGGCCAGCGTCTGCCGCTCGACGTCGCCGTCGGTGACATCGTCCTGTACTCGAAGTACGGCGGCACCGAGGTGAAGTACCAGGGCGAGGAGTACCTCGTCCTCTCGGCCCGCGACGTCCTCGCGATCATCGAGAAGTAAGACGTCCGCGCAGTAAGACGTCCCAGCCCGCCCCGGATCCGTGTCGCACCGACAGGGGCCCGGGGCGCGGTTGTTGCTCCACGCACGCAGACCTACCCCTGAGGAAACGGGACCATGGCGAAGACCCTGCAGTTCGACGAGGACGCCCGCCGCTCGCTGGAGCGCGGTGTCAACAAGCTGGCCGACACCGTCAAGGTGACCATCGGCCCCAAGGGCCGCAACGTCGTCATCGACAAGAAGTTCGGCGCCCCGACCATCACCAACGACGGTGTGACCATCGCCCGCGAGGTCGAGCTCGACGACCCGTACGAGAACCTCGGCGCGCAGCTGGTCAAGGAGGTCGCCACCAAGACCAACGACGTCGCGGGCGACGGCACCACCACCGCCACCGTGCTCGCCCAGGCCCTGGTCAACGAGGGCCTGCGCAACGTCGCCGCGGGCGCCGGCCCGGCCGCCCTGAAGAAGGGCATCGACAAGGCCGTCGCCGCCGTCTCCGAGCACCTGCTCTCGGTGGCCCGCGAGGTCGAGGGCAAGGACGACATCGCCGCCGTCGCCTCCCTCTCCGCCCAGGACACCCAGGTCGGCGAGCTGATCGCCGAGGCGATCGACAAGGTCGGCAAGGACGGTGTGATCACCGTCGAGGAGTCCAACACCTTCGGCGTCGAGCTCGAGTTCACCGAGGGCATGCAGTTCGACAAGGGCTACCTGTCGCCGTACTTCGTCACCGACGCGGAGCGCCAGGAAGCCATCCTGGAGGACCCGTACGTCCTGATCAACCAGGGCAAGATCTCCTCCATCCAGGAGCTCCTGCCGCTGCTGGAGAAGGTCCTGCAGGCCGGCGGCTCCCGCCCGCTGCTGATCATCGCCGAGGACGTCGACGGCGAGGCCCTCTCCACCCTGGTGGTCAACAAGATCCGCGGCACCTTCAACGCGGTCGCGGTCAAGGCCCCCGGCTTCGGTGACCGCCGCAAGGCCATCCTCGGCGACATCGCCACCCTCACCGGCGGCCAGGTCGTCTCCGAGGAGGTCGGCCTCAAGCTCGACCAGGTCGGCCTGGACGTGCTCGGCACCGCCCGCCGCATCACCGTCACCAAGGACGAGACCATCGTCGTCGACGGCGCCGGCGACTCCTCCGAGGTCGCGGGCCGGGTCGCCCAGATCAAGGCCGAGATCGCCAACACCGACTCCGACTGGGACCGCGAGAAGCTCCAGGAGCGCCTCGCCAAGCTGGCCGGCGGCGTCTGCGTGATCAAGGTCGGCGCGGCCACCGAGGTCGAGCTCAAGGAGCGCAAGCACCGCCTGGAGGACGCCATCTCGGCGACCCGCGCCGCGGTCGAGGAGGGCATCGTCGCCGGCGGCGGCGCCTCGCTCGTCCACGCCGCGAAGGTCCTGGCGGACGGCCTCGGCCTGTCCGGCGACGAGGCCACCGGTGTCGCCGTCGTCCGCAAGGCGCTCGCCGAGCCGCTGCGCTGGATCGCCCAGAACGCCGGCCTGGAGGGCTACGTCATCACCTCCAAGGTCGCCGACCTGGAGCCCGGCCAGGGCTACAACGCCGCCACCGGCGAGTACGGCGACCTGGTCAAGGCCGGCGTCATCGACCCGGTCAAGGTCACCCGCTCCGCCCTGGAGAACGCCGCCTCCATCGCCTCCCTGCTGCTCACCACCGAGACCCTCGTGGTGGAGAAGAAGGAAGAGGAGGAGGGCGCGGGCCACGGCCACTCGCACGGCGGCCACGGCCACAGCCACTGAAGCGCTAGCCGCTAGACGAGTAGTTCCGAAGTGGGTCAGTGGTCGTAGGCGATGAGTGATCGGGTGACGGGTTGGCCGGTGGTGCGGTTGTGCCAGATCGCGCAGGTC
>NZ_JNYE01000007.1 GCF_000717185.1 Kitasatospora phosalacinea
GCGGTCGCGAGGGAGTCCAGGTCAGGCATCACAACCGACCTTTGGACTCCCTCGCTTCATCTCATGCGTGCCAGCAAGCCCTTCGCATCAATCATCTAGGCGTCGGCGGTCTGGGCGGCCGCGGTCTAGGCGTCGGTGGGGGTCGGCCCGGTCCAGTCCAGGGTCGGCGGCAGCACGCCCTCCAGGGTGAGCAGCCAGCGCTTGGTCTCCACCCCGTGCCAGGCCCCGCCGAACCCGCCGAGGCCGTCCGCGGCCACCACCCGGTGGCAGGGCACCAGCAGCGGCAGCGGGTTCGCCCCCATCATCTGCCCCACCGTCCGGGCCGGTACCCCCGGCTCGGACGGGTCGGTGAACACCCCGCTGCGGGAGGCGAGTTCGCCGTAGGTGACGGTCCGGCCCCAGGCGACGGTCTCCCACAGGCAGCGCAGCACGGCGAGTTGGGGCCCGGTGGCCCGGGACCAGTCGATCGGCAGCCCCAACTCCCGCCGCGCACCGGCGAAGTACTCGCCGACCCGGCTCCGCACCGCCCCGGCCCGGCGCTCGTCGGTGCACTCCGGCACCGGCGTGTCGCAGAGGTAGCTGGCGGCGGCCACGCCCCGGTCCGTCACCCCGAACCGCATCGGGCCGCTCGGCAGCGGGGTCGGGACGGTCACCCAGGAGAGCTGCATGCGGCCACTCTAGGCGGGCGCGGGGCCGGGCCGGGGGCCGGGGGAACGGCGGGTTCCGTCCCGCCCGCCCGTCTGTCTGTCCGTCCGTCCGTCCGTCCGTCCGTATCTATCCGTCCGTCTGTCCGTCCGCCTAGAGGTGGTCGCGGAGGTAGCCCGCGAGGGTGCGCGACCAGGTGGCGAGTTCGGCCCGGTCGGGGGCCTCGCCGCTGCCCATCGCGGCGAGCTGCTCGGTGGAGAGGCGGCCGCTGGCGGCCATCGCGGAGAGGCCGGCCAGCAGGCCCGAGAGGCGTTCGGCGTCGTCGTGGCTGAGCATCACCAGGGTGTCGGTGTGGCCGAGGGTCATGGAACCGGGCATCGCGTCCTCCTCGATCGGTCCTCCGTCCACCGTACGACCGCCGGGGCGAGGTCGCGCGGGGGTGCTCCTCGCCCGTTCGGCCCACCCCGATGGCCGGGGCCCGGGCGGTCGTCGGACGGTCGGAGCAGGTGTGTCCGCCGGGTGACAGGGAGCGCAGATGCCAGCACAGGCCGCCGGTACGTCCCAGCCGCCCAGCCTGCGCGAGCTGCTGCGCAGCCCCGGCTACGGGCGGTTGCTGCTGGTGTCGGCACTGGTCGGGGTACCGGTCTCGCTGGCGGCGTTCGGCTTCGTCAGCCTGGAGCACGAACTGCAGCACTGGGTGTGGGAGACGCTGCCGCAGGAACTGGACTACGCGCGGGCACCGTGGTGGTGGCCGCTGCCCGCGCTGGCGCTGGCCGGTCTGCTGCTGGCGCCGATCGTGACCCGGCTGCCCGGGCGGGGCGGGCACATCCCCGTGCACGGGCTGGGCGGGCCGCCGACGCTGCCGGTGGAGGTGCCGTCGGTGGTGCTGGCGGCGCTGGCCGCGCTGCCGCTGGGCGCGGTGCTCGGCCCGGAGGCGCCGCTGATGGCGCTCGGCAGCGGGCTCGCGCTGCTGACGGTGAGCGCGGCGAAGCGGGCGTCCAGTCCGATGCTCGCGCCGATGCTCGGGGCGGCCGGGTCGACCGCGGCGATCGCCACGATCTTCGGCAGCCCGCTGGTCGCGGCGGTGATGATGATCGAGGCCGCGGGCCTGGGCGGGGCGCAGCTGACGCTGCTGCTGCTGCCGTGCCTGCTGTCCTCGGGGGTGGGCGCGCTGGTGTTCACCGGCTTCGGGCACTGGACCGGCCTGTCGATCGGCGCGCTGAGCCTGCCCTCGGTGCCGAAGGCCCAGCTGCCGGACGCCGGGGACTTCCTGTGGGGGATCCCGCTGGCGGTGGCGATCGCGCTGGTGATGGTGGCCGGGCAGACGGTGGGCCACCGCTTCGCCGCGTTCACGGCGCAGCGGACGGCCGTCCGCACGGTGCTGTGCGCGGTGCTGGTGGGCGCCTGCATCACCGGGTACGCGCTGGTGACCGGGCGCTCGCCGGAGGAGGCGGCGTTGTCGGGGCAGGCCACGCTGGGGGCGCTGGCCGCCGATCCGACCAGTTGGCCGGTGGGGGCGCTGCTGGCGCTGGTGCTGTTCAAGGGGCTGGGCTGGGGGGTGGCCCTCGGGTCGCTGCGCGGCGGCCCGATCTTCCCGGCGGTGCTGCTGGGCGCGGCGCTCGGGGTGGCGGCGGGCGGCCTGCCGGGGTTCGGCATCGCGGCGGGGCTGGCGGCGGGGATCGCGGCGAGCAGCGCGGCGGTCACCCGGCTGCCGGTGACCAGCACGGTGCTGGCGTCCGTGCTGCTGGGCGGCCAGGCCGCGAACTCGACGCCGCTGCTGATCGTCGCGGCGGTGGTGGCGTCGGTGACCGCGGCGCTGGTGCACCGGGTGGCCGAGCCGTCCCCGGCCGCGGCGGCGCCGGAGCCCGCGGGGGCGTGAGGACGTCCGGGCTGCCGCGACGGCGCCGGAGCCTGCGGGGGCGTGAGGACGCCCGGGCTGCCGCGACGCCGGAGCCCGCGGGGGCGTGAGGACGCCCGGGCTGCCGCGACGCCCGGCCCGGTCAGCGTCCGCAGGTGCGGCACGGCGGGCGGGTGGCGCGGCCGTACCCGAGGGCGGCGGCGCCGAGGCCCAGGCCCCACAGCCAGTAGGCGGGCATCGCGACCCACAGGAAGACAGCGGCAGGTCGCCCGGGTGCGGCACCGGATGGAGCGTCTCGCCGACCAGCTGGCCGATGCCGACGCCGAAGTACACCAGCAGCCCGGCGGAGATCGCCGCGGCCGGGCCCAGCAGCAGCCCGCGCGGCACCCGGCGGCCGCCCAGCAGCGGCACCCGGCGCGGGACGTCCCGCCCCCAGCGGTGCACCAGGGACAGCGGCAGCACGGTGCCGGCCAGCACGAACCCGGTCTCGAACACCGCGAGCGACACCGTTCCGGACGCCCCCAGCGGCCCCGGATCGCCGAACCCCAGCCCGTACTGGGCGAGGATCCGCACCCAGCACGCCCCGACCGCCCCGTACGCCGCCCCGCGGGCCCAGCCCGGCGTACGGGTGCGGGCGGCCGGGTCGTACGGGCCTCCGGTGCGGCCGCAGCGGGGGCAGTCGCCGCGCAGCCGCCGCCGGTGGTCAAGCGCGGCGAAGGCCAGCAGGACGGCGGTCGCCGCGCACCCGGCCCGGCTGAGGAAGCCGGCCGCCGACCGCGGCAGGTGCAGGCCGGGCAGCAGCCCGCCCACCACGTCCAGCAGCAGGAACGGGCAGCCCACCAGCAGCGCGGCAGCCACCGCCGCGGCCGCGGCGCACCACCCCGGCCGGTGACGACGGGCCCGCCCCAACCCGTACGCGAGCAGCGCGGCGGCCGCGCACAGCCCCACCGCCCCCCACCGCGGCACGACCAGCAGATCGGTGCCGAGCCGCCCGAACGACGGCGCACCGCCCAGCGCCCACCAGCCCTGCAGCGCCCCGCACCCGAGGGCGGCGGCGAGCGCGGCGGAGGCCGTGCGGGAGGTGCGGGGCGGCGCGGCGCGGTCGGTCATGGCGTCCACGCTAGGGAGCGGCGGGCGGGCGGGCGTCGGCCGCGCGGAGGACGGTTCGGCTCGACAGCAAGGTGATTGACGGGGCGTCAGGTCATCCGGCGGGAGGAGGACGGGGTCAGCTGCGCTCGATCACCACGTCGGGCGGGAGACGGTCGGCGTTGAGGAGTTCCGCCGTTTCCGGGACCGCGATCGTCAGCCCGGAGAAGCCCTCCAGGTGTTCCGCGTCGAGGTGCGTGCAGTACGGGAGGTGCAGGTACTGCACGTTCGGGAAGGCCGCGCGCACCCGCGCGAAGCCCGCCAGGGAGGGGTTCTCGATCGTCAGCCGTTCGACCGTCGGCAGTTCGGCCATCGGCTCCGAGGCGACGGGGAACCGCAGGCTGGCGAGCTTCGGGAGCTTGCGGAGCTCCGCCCAGTCGGCCCTTCCCAACCGGTTGCTCACCTGCACGTGGGAGAGGTCCGCCAGCCGCTCGATCCCCTCCAGCCCGATCAGGCCCGACACGCCCACACTGGTCACCGAGGCAGGGATCGGGAGGTCGCGGACCGACCACCCCGGCTCGTCGGCGACCGCCTCGAATTCGCGCAGACCGTGCAGCCCGCCCAGGAAGTCGAGCGGCAGGTCATGGCGCAGACCGATCCTCAGGCGCTCCAAGCGGACCGACCGGATCCCGGACAGGTCCCGCAGCGAAGGGCATTCGAAGAACCCGAACGACGACAGGGCGCGGCACTCCCCCAGGAACTCCAGGTCCTCGATCAGCCCGTTGCCGAGGAGGAATATCTCCCGGCGCCCGGACAGGCCCGGGATCTCCGCCAACTGGGCCGAGGTGTAGTCGCCCGAGACGTAGAGGTGATTGAGCGTCTCCACCGCGGGAGCCGCCCTCATCTGCTCCAGCGTGCTGACCATCAGTCCCACCGGGGCCTTGCAGTGGGCCAGGATCTCCCGGGAGTACTCCTCGGCGTCGACTCCCCGGACGACGTCCCCGTTGGTGAGCACCTCCCAGAGCTTCGTGCCCCGTGACTCCCGGAACCGCTTCAGGAGCGGCACCGCGGCATCCCCACCCACCCGCAGCACGGTGCGCGCCACGAATGCCTGCTCCGGGTCGCTCATCCCCTCCGGGCCCGGCAGCAGGTCGAGGACGAACCGGCCGCACGCCACCAACTCCTCGACCTGCCGGTCACTGCGCGGCGGCAGCAGCACCTCCACCCGCTCCGCGACCGCCTCGCGCACCGCCGGGTCCAGCTCCGTCGCGTACATCAGGCAGGCCGCCGCGAGCAGGTGCAGCCTGGTCCGGTGCTTGGCGGTGCGGTCGCCGCGGGTCACCAGCTTCCTGATGATCCGGGCCCGTTCCTCGGCCCTGGCGTGGCCGACGGCCATCCGCAGGACGTCCTCCCAGGTGCTGTCGGTGGACTGCCTGTCGAGCAGGCCGAAGTCGCGGGCCTCGACGGCGGCCTTGGCGCCCAGGTAGTCCTGGAAGGTGCGGTGGACGAAGTCGACGGTGTCCTCGGTGGGGCGGCGGAGGAGGCCGGTGCGGGCGAGGAGGTGGCGGAGGATCTGCGGGGCGGTGCCCTGGGCGGCGACCTGGGGCATGGCGGGGAGGGCGTCGGCGACGACCTGTTCGGCGTCCTCGCGGTCGACCTCGATGTAGGCGTTGCGGAGCATCCAGTGGGCGAGGCGCTGCAGCAGGGCGGTGCTCTGGGCCTCGGTGAGGCGGATGCCCTCGGGGCCGAGGATGTCGCGTTCCTCGTCGCGGCGGACCATCAGCATGGAGAGGGCGGCGGCGTAGAGGGACATCCGGTCGCCGGGGAGGTGGCCGTGGCGGTCGCGGTTGAGGGCGCAGACCAGGGCGCACAGCAGTGGGGTGGTGGCGAGTTGGGCCAGGTCGGGCTGGGCGCGGACGGCGTCCTTGAGCTGCTCCTCGAGGGTGGTGAGGGCCGTGACCTCCTCGGGTGCGGCGTCGGCCCTGGTCGCGTCGGCGCGGGCGGCGTCGTGCCAGCGGGTGACGAAGACGCCGACGTCGCGGGAGCTCATCGGGCGGACGGTGAGTTCGCGGAAGTCCTCTCCGGCGAGCCAGCCCTCGTCGACGGCGGTGGGGCGGGTGGTGGTGGCGTAGAAGGCGCGGGGGTAGGCGGCGAGCAGGTCGGTGAGCCAGCGCTTGGTGCCGGCGCGGGCGGCTTCGGCGACCTCGTCGATGCCGTCGAGCAGGACCATGGCGCGGCCCCGGGCCATCACGGTGTCGGCCCAGCCGGGGGGCTGGGCGGCGGCGAGGGGGCTGCCGAGGACGCCGAGGAACTGGTCGGGTCGGGGCAGCTCCCGGTGGCGGACCAGGGTGCGCAGCGGCAGCAGGAAGGGGACGCTGCCCGCGAGCGGGGCGAGTTCGGCGGGCAGCCGGTCCTCGGCGGTGGTGACGGCGAGCCACTGCAGCAGGGTGGTCTTCCCGCTGCCCGCACCGCCGCGGACCAGGACGCGTCGGCTGCCGGCGAGCGCCTGCTCGGCCCGTTGGACGCGGATCGCGGGGACGTCGAGGCGGCCGGTGCCGTCGTGGCGTCCGGTGGCGCCGTGCCAGCCGCCGGGGTGCTCGCGGTGGCCGGTCCCGGCGAGTTCGAGGCTGAGGTAGGCGGTGTCCAGCGGCCACTTGGAGCGTTCGGGGCGGCGCAGGTCGAGGCCGATGATGTCGAGGCGGCGGTGCCGTTCGGCCACGTAGGCGACGTACCTGCTCTCGAACTCCCGGTGCTCGGGCGGCACTTCGACCGGCCCGGCGGGGGCGCCCGGCCGGGCCGCCCGGCGGCGGAGGTCGAGCAGCGGCGGGGCGGGGGCGCGCAGCGTCCGGGCCAGGACGCGGACCGTGCGCTCGGACGGGAGCTTGTGCCCGTTGAGGGCCTGGCTGACGGTGGTCCGCCCCAACCCGGAGCGGACGGCCAGCGCCTCGACGCCGTCGATCCGCCGGTCCGCCATCAACTGCCGCAACCGGGAGGCGAGTTCTTCGCCAGCCGCCCGACCGTCCGGCTCTTCCGGCCCCTCTGCTCCCGCCACCGCCACCGCCACCGCTCCCGCCCGCGAACCCGATCCGTTCAGTTTCGTACGGCCGAACGCCGGTGAACGCGGAATCGGCCAGATTCGGCTCCGTCCAAGCACCACGGCCCCCGTGCCCGGAGGAGATCCCGCATGAACCCGACGTCCGTCCTGCTCGCCCTGCTGCTGCTCACGCTCCTGGCCGGGGTGGTCCTGCCCGCGGTCTGGTCCCGCCGCCCGGAGCGCCGCTCGGCGGCCCGCGGCGTGCTCCGGATGCTGCTGACCGCCCTGCGCCGGGACGGCGACCGCTGACCGGACCGACCGGCCCTCCCGCACGACGACCGAGGGCCGGGCCCCGGGGAGAACCCCGGGGCCCGGCCCTCGTCGCACGTCTTGCGGCCTTGCTCGCTGAGCCCCCTGTCGGGTTCGAACCGACGACCCCCGCTTTACAAGGATTGGCGTGCGGCACCAGTTCTGACCTGGACCTTGCTACTCCTGACTCTGAGATAGCTGTCGCCCCGCGAGAGCCCATGATTGTCCGCCGCGTACCGCCTGTTCTGGCATGCCTGTGGCACGGCCCGTGGCACAGATAGATCACCGAGCACGGCACTACCGATGCTGTCCGCCTGGCCTGGCGCAAGCTGGAGCGGCAGGGCAGCCGCCCCAGACAGCAAAGGGCGCTGAACTCAGCCTGCCACTGCTGTACTCGTCAGAAGTGCAAAGATCAACCCACCAACTGTACCTTCACCGATTCCGGCAGCTACAGAGCGAACAGATTCCCACCAGCCCCGATTGGGACCCTTCTTCATAGCGCTCATAGCGCCTCCCTTCACTCGCGCCCCATCGGACGCAACATCATGCAAGGGAAGACGGCAACAAAACGCGACGAACACAAGCAGCAACAGCCCCAGCAGTGCCGGGCTCAGTTCAGCGCCGCGCATAGTCTCCCACAGACGCAAGATCCCCTTGCCTACAGGCTGGTGGGGGCCTGAGCGGGTGGTCCCCTCCTCGATCGGGCAGCTTCGCCGCACCCGGGTTCTCCAGGGGCCGCCAAGGCTCACGTCCGTGACGCTTGCGCTTGGCCTTGGCGGCCCCTGGAGGTTCCGGGTACGCCCTTGGGTGTCCGGTCGGGGAGGGGGCCGTCCCGCGCCCCACACCGTTCACCACGACGAAGGTGCACCTTCGATCCCGGCAGCTTCCCCCTCCGAGGAGGGCCGGGGTTTGGGGCAGAGCCCCAAGGGCTTCACCGCGGACTCGCTACAGCCGCGCGCCCGGCGGAGCCGGGCCGGGAGCGGGGCGAAGACAGGAGCGTCCGGCCCGGCGGTGAGCCGGGGCGCGCGCGGCGAGCGGTAGCGAGCCGCCTTGAACCCGTAGAGAAGGTTTTTACTCACTCACGCCCGGGCGTCAGCTCGCTCCGCGAGATCGCGAAGCTCCGGCGTCGCCGACCGGCCTGCGACCAACAGCAGCTCACGAATCGTGGCTCGTGCCGTGACGTGGGTATGGATCAGGTCCGGCGACAGCTCCTCCGCCTGGAGCAAGGCGCTCAGGGCTTCACCGAGTTGCCGACGCTGCGTGTAGGCCCGGCCGAGGTCGAGAAGGAGCCGTGCCTGCCGCTCGGCCGACAACCCCGACGCGTCGATCCGCGTGCCAATGTCGAGCGCTTCGCCCGCGTCGCCGAGGTCGACCGCGATGGAGACAGTCTGAATCTCGACGTTGGTGGGGCCGAACTCCAGGTTGAAGTCGTTGCGGTCCTCGCCCAACCTGTGAGCGATCTTCCTAGCACGGTCGAGCTCTTGACGGGCCCGCGACCGGTCGCCGGAGCGCGCGTTGGACAGCGCCAGCACCAAGTGCAAGGAGCCCGTGACGGACAGAGCCTCGGGGGTCGGTTCGCCCTCCCTGAGGTGCTGTTCAAGCGCGTGGAGAGCAGTCGTGGCCGAGTGGTCCGCCTGGTCGTAGTGCTTCAACCGCACGAATGCCTGCGCGAGCCGGAAGACGCCCGCGAAGACCTCCAGGGGCTGGCCGGACTCTTCGGCGGCACGGATCGAACGGTCCGCGGCGATCCAGGCGGCATCGCCCTCGTCCTGGCGCACGAAGGCCGCAGACAAAGCCTGGTAGGTCCGGCTGAGCTGGCCCCACAACTGGGGACGCTGATTGGTCGGCGCCGTCCGGGCAGCGCGCTCGATCCTCGGCAGCAGCGAACCGAGAGCCTTGCTCAACTCGGCGAACTGGTTGCTGTGGGTCATCTCCCATACCCGGTCAACCGCGGCTTGTAGTTCCGCGACAGTCACAGGCGCCTCGGTGGGCTCCGCCGTCAGCAGCACCTCGGGCACCGGGTGACCCGAGATCAGCAGGCGGGCCTGGTCCAAGTCGTTCGACTCCTCCGTCGGCGGCACAGAAACAGTGGCGACAGGCGCCGGTGCATCCGGGCGGAGGACTTGGAGCGACACGCCTAGGCCGTCAGCGAGCATGCGGAGGACATCGAGCCGGTTCACCGGCTGAATGCCGCGCTCGACCTGCGAGAGCCAACTCGCCGTCCTGCCGATCTCGGCAGCAAGCTGCTTCTGCGTCAACCCGCGGGCCTCACGCAGCTCGGCCACCCGCACCCCGAAGGCGCGTCGCTCCTCGGGCGTCATGCCGACACCGGCCCCTTCCCTGCCGTGGCGGACAGGAACGTCACGTCTACGCCGGACAGGTACTGCTCGCGCTGGGCGAGGAAGTGCTTGGTGTGGGGCTGCTGCTCGTGCTGATCGAAGGCGTCACGGTCCGCGTAAAGCTCGTAGAACACGCGGACGTTCGGCTCGTCCGGGACCGCGTGGACGACATAGGCGAGCGTCCCGGGCTCCAGAGCCTTGATGCCCGCGAGCGTGTGCTCGACCAGCTCGTCGAAGGCCACCGCGGCTTCGTCGTCTCGAAGCTCGAAGCGGACCACCAGACCGAATCCGTTGATCACGTTCTCTCCTCCATCTGTGGGTGCTCCCACACTTCAGCGCCAGAGTTGTGGCACTTGCCACAAGGCTCGCAGAAGTTCTGCTACACAGCTACTCGCAGAACTTCTTGACTCACAGAAAAACTGCGTCTACCTTCATAGAGAAGCTGCTACTCGACGCACGGGCGTCGGAGCTGACTCAAGGAGTAGGCCCATGGCCACTTTCAAGATCGACCTCTCGACCGCGTTCGTGTTCGTGGTCATCCCCCCGGCGCTCAAGCTGGTGAGCAAGCAGACCGGCGAGGTGGCGATCGACCGGGAGACCGGCGCGCGGCTGCTGACGGTGGGGCTGACGATCGCCGACGATGGCGAGGCGAACCTCTACACCGTGACCGTGCCGGAGACCGGCGTCTCCGAGGGCCTGGCGGTCGGCATGCCGGTGGCGGTGACCGGGCTCAAGGCGCGGGACTGGGAGAACGAGTTCAACGGCCAGAAGCGGCACGGGATCTCGTTCCGCGCGATGGCGATCACGTCCCTCGCTCCGGCTCCCGCGAAGGTCTGAGCGCCGTGTCCGAGCTGCTGACGCTGGCCGAGGTGGGCGGCCCGCTGGCCGCTGTCACCGGCGGTGCGGCGTACGCGCGGGCCAAGGCCCCGGCCCTCTACTGGTCGGCGATCGGCCTGCCGGTCACCGCGGTCCGGTTCTCCGCCACCTACGGCAGCACGATGGACGCCTGCGGCCTGACGGTCCAGCCGTCCCGGCTCCGGGTGCTGATCACCCGGGCGACCACCCGGCGGGAGATCCGCCCCGTTCCGCCGAGGATCCGGCGGGTTCAGCCGACGTCGACGGGCCTGCGGGTCCGCCTGCGGCTGGCCCCCGGACAGGAACCGGCGGACGTGGTGGCTTCGGCGGAACGGCTGCGGCACGCCTGGGGCGTGCACGCCGTGCACGTCTCGGTGGTGAAGCCCGGTGTGGTCGAGCTACGGATGACCGGCTTCGACGTGCTCCGCAAGGTGCGGATGCCGCGTCGCCTGCCGACCGGTGAGCTGACGGTTCCGGTGGCCCTGCGGGAGGATGGCACGGCCTTCGTCCGGGACTACCGCGCGGTGCCGCACTGCCTGACCCTGGGTGCGACGCTGACCGGCAAGTCGGTGTACCAGCGCAACCTGGTCACCGAGCTCGCCCGGCTGAACGTGGCGCTCGTCGGGATCGACTGCAAGTTCGGTGTCGAGCTGGCCCCGTTCGCGCCCCGCCTGTCGGCTCTGGCCACGGACCCCGGGCAGGCTGGTGCCCTACTGGACAAGCTCGTTGCCGAGATGGAGGCGCGCTACGACCTGATCCGCAGCCACCAGGGGATTCCCGGGTCGGTGGCGGACGATGAGATCACGTCGGACATCTGGGGTCTGCCCCCACAGCTCCGGCCCGTCCCGCTGGTCCTCGTCGTGGACGAGATCGCCGAGCTGTTCCTCGTCGCCACCCGCAAGGACGAGGAACGGCGCGACCACTTGGTCACCCAGTTGATCCGGCTCGCCCAACTCGGCCGCGCTGCCGGGATGTTCGTGGAAGCCTGCGGCCAGCGCTTCGGCTCCGAGCTGGGCAAGGGTGCCACCATGCTGCGGGCCCAGCTCACCGGCCGCGTGGTGCACCGGGTCAACGACAAGGCCACGGCCGACATGGGACTCGGTGACGTCTCGCCCGAGGCTGCGCTCGCCGCTACGCAGATCGCTCCGGAGATGCCCGGTGTCGCGGTGGCTGGTGACTCCTCCGGCGGCTGGTCCCGCATCCGCACCCCGTACCTGTCCCTCGCGGACGCCGCCCGGGTCTGCCGGGAGACCGCCCACCTCACGCCCGAACTGCCCGCCCTGGCCGCGTTCCGCCCGTACGTCCCGCCGGTGAACATCCCGGCCGACGGGCCGTCGCTGGTCAAGCCCCGCTCCGTCACCGGCTGACCTCTGCACCCACGGTCGGCGCGACCGCACGCGCGCCACGTCCCTACCCCGCCATGCCCGATTCCGGAAGGACCGTCCCCATGGCTCCCAGGAAGACCAGCCCCACGAAGGCCGCCCAGGCCAACGACCGACTGCCCTGCCCGCGCTGCCAGGGCACCGGCTGGGTCACCGAGTCGGTCTATGCGGGTCGCACACGCCGCGAGGTCGGCGAGACGGACGCGATCTGCTCCCGCTGCCTGTCCACCGGGATCGACCCCACCCCGGACCGCTACTAGACCGCCGCGCCGGGTGGCCGACTGCTCCCCGTCCCGCCCGGCCGCGGCCCAACCCCCGGAAGGAGGACCTACCGATGCGACTGCCCCGCGTGGACGCCGTACTCGTCCAAGCCGCCATCGCTGGTGCCTTGTCCTTCGCCCACCTCCACGACCTCGCCCAGGCCGCCGGACAACACGGCTGGAAGGCGTGGGCCTACCCCATCTCGGTGGACCTGCTCCTGGTCGCCGCCTGGCACCGCATGCGCGTCCTGCGGTCCACCAGCTCCCCCGCCCCGGCCGCCTGGACGTGGTTCGCCATCGCCCTGGCTGCCTCGCTCGGGGCCAACGTCGCCACCGCCGGGCTGCTCGACCTCGGCCACGTCCCGGCCTGGCTCCGGATCCTCGTCGCCGGTTGGCCCGCCCTCGCCTTCTTCGGCGGCACCCTCCTCGCCCACGGCGCCACCGGCACCACGCAGTCGGCCGAGCCCGAGGTGGAGGAGGAACTCCCGCTCTACGAAGCCGAGATCGCGGCTCCACCCGCCGCGGTGCCCGCCCCGAAGCCGGAACCGGTCGAAGCACCGGAAGCGGTGCCCGCGCTCCCCGCCACCCCACTGCCGACTCAGGCCGTGCCCGTTCCGGCTGCCCTGGTCGAGCACGCCCGCAAGATCGCCGACGACCACCGCGCCCGCACCGGCACGCCGATCGACCCGGACACCCTCCGCGTCCGCCTCGGCATCCCGCCGCACTTCGCCGACGCCATCACCGCCCAACTCGCCTGACAGGAAGGGAGATCAGCGTGTCCCGCCCGATCCGTCCCCGCAACACGATCCGCATCGGCCCCGTCCAGGTCGCCACCTACTACGACGGCCGCGGCCGCGAGAAGCACACCGCCGCCTGCACCGCCCCGCGCTGCGGCTTCTCCGCCGACTACGACTCCCGCCCCGCCGCCGAGATCGCCGCCCGCACCCACCGCTGCACCGTCCGCTGACAGGAGACCCGCCTTGAACGTCACCCTGCCCCTGGTCGTCGTCCTCGGCGCCGGTGCGTGGACCGCCGTGAAGCTCCTCGGCATCCGCCTGTGGGTCGCCGCCCTCATCGCCCTCTTCGGCTTCTACCTCGCCGGGACCTTCCTGGCCCCGGTGATCGACGAGACCACCCGCTCCGGCGTCAACGCCGTCACCCAGAAGTGAACGGACGGTCCACCGTGCCCACCGCCGTCTTCACGCCCGGCCCGCTGGTCCTCACCCCGGACGCCTCCGGCCTGATCGCGGAGATAGAGGCGTACCTCGCCACCTTCCCCGCCCCGGCCCGGGTCCTCGCCCCGTACGTCTGCCCGCTCGGCAGCACCGTGCAGCCCTGGAACTTCGGCTTCCCGCTGCTCCGTCCGACGCTCCTCGACCGGATCGCCCACCGCCCGGCCCGGCCGACCCCGGTCTCCGTCGCCGATCACCTGCGGCTGGCCTCCCGCTACATCAACGCCTTCGGCTGGGTGCAGGGCGCCCTGTGGGACTCCACCGGCCGCGTCTGCCTCCTCGGCGCCCAGGCCGCCGTCCTCGCCCACGGTTACGGCACCCCGGACACCGTCCGCCGCGCCCGCAACCAGGTGATGGAGGTCCTGCACACCACCGGACGGCCCGTCGCCTCCCCGGACGCCTTCAACGACGCCCCCGGCACCCGCCAGGCCGACGTGCACCACCTGCTCGACCGGGCCTCCACCCGCGCCCTGTCCCTCGGCATCTGACCGGTCTCCGGGGTGGTTGCAAGCCTCCAAGCCATCCCACCGCCCCGGAGACCTCGACCCGCTCCGGAAGGACCGCCATGCACCTCGCCCCGCTCCTCGCCGCCGGTGTGCCCCTGCTCGGCTGGACCACCCACAGCACCGTCCTGACCCGCCGCCTCGCCACCGCCCGCCGCGACCCCCTCACCGGACTCCTGACCCGCGACGGCTTCACCACCCGCGCCGAACGCCTCATCCGCCGCCACCCCGAGCGCACCACCGTCCTGCTGATCGACCTGGACGACTTCAAGGCCGTCAACGACACCCACGGCCACGCCGCCGGAGACGCCGTCCTCACGGCTACGGCCAAGCGCCTGGCCACCTGGTGCGGCACCGACGGCATCGCCGCCCGCCTCGGCGGAGACGAGTTCGCCGCCGTCGTCCTCGACGCCGAACACCGCGTCCCCAACCTCCGCGACCTGCTCCACCACCCCGTCCCGTACGGCACCGAGCTGCTGGACGTCGGCGCATCCGTCGGCACCTCGCACCCGGCGACCCTCCTGCTCACCGAGGCCCTGTCGGCGGCCGACCGCCAGATGTACGCCGCCAAGCCCGGTGCCCGCACCGCGCGCCGCCGCTGACACAAGGCCGGTGCCCGGCACGGCAGCAAGCCTCCAAGCATCCCGCCGCGCCGGGCACCTCAACCCTCCCCGAACCGAAGTCCGCGAAGGAGAGCACCATCATGCCCCAGCACACCCGTCCGGCACGCCTGATCTGCCCGAACTGCGACGGCTTCGCCAGTGCCGCCATCGCCACCGGCATGCGCCTGACCGACGGCTCCCGCGCCACCGTCCCGGTGAACTGCCCGGCCTGCCACGGCACCGGCACCACCGCGGCTCCCGCCCGGCGCACCCTCACCACCACCCGGCGCTGACCGCCGTGGGCGCCCAGTTCGACTGGTCCGACAAGCGGCACTGGTCCCCGCGCGCCGAACCCTGCGGCATCTGCGACAAGCCGACCAACCTCCGCTCCGACCGCGGCAAGCCCGCTCACAAGGTCTGCGCGGAGACCTGGACCGACCAGCACGCGAAGCCCACCGACAAGTCCTGACCGCACGGCCCGGAGCCGATTCCCCCGGCTCCGGGCCCGCTGCACCGGAGGTGATCCACCTGCCCGCCCTCACGCCCCCGCCGATCGCCGACCTGGCCGCCTTAGCCTCCTTTGGCACCATGCCCGCCCTGATGCGGCAGCTCGCCGGGCTCGGTGGCTGCGGACGGCCCATCCGCCTCGACGGCCACCGCACCGAGGTCCACAGCGGCACCGGCGAGATCCTGCACCACCTCGACTCGGCCACCCTCGCCGCTGGCAACCTGCTCGTGCGCTGCAACAACCGCCGCACCACCCGCTGTCCCGCCTGCGCGGAGACCTACCGGCGCGACACCTACCACCTGATCACCGCCGGGCTCACCGGCGGCAAGGGAATCCCGGCCGCGGTCACCGCGCACCCGCGCGTCTTCGCCACCTTCACCGCCCCCGGCTTCGGCGCCGTCCACAACCGGCCCTCCACCGGCCGGTGCCGCTGTGGCGCCCAGCACCCGGACGATGCAGCCGAGTTGGGTACGCCGATCAACCCGGACACCTACGACTACCGGTCGGCTGTCCTCTGGAACGCGCACGCCGGGAAGCTCTGGGCCCGCTTCTCGATCTACCTGCGGCGCGAAGTCGCCAAGCGCGCGGGCCTGTCGCAGCGGGAGTTCCGCGAGTACGCCCGGATCTCCTTCGCCAAGGTCGCCGAGTACCAGAAGCGCGGCGCCGTCCACTTCCACGCCGTGATCCGGCTCGACGGCCCCGAGGGCGGCAGCACTCCGCCCCCGGCCTGGGCCACCCCGGACCTCCTGGCGGACGCCATCCGAGCCGCCGCCGGTGCCGCCGAGATCCCCGGCCCCGTCCTCGACGGCACGGCCCACACCTTCGCCTTCGGCAAGCAGCTCGACATCCGCACCATCAAGTCCGCCGACTTCGCCGCCGGTTCCGCGCTCACCGAACGCGCCGTCGCCGCCTACATCGCGAAGTACGCCACCAAGGGCGCCGAGAGTGCGACCGGCACCCTCGACCGGCCAGTGAAGTTCCTCGCCGAACTCGCGGGCCTGGACATCTCCGAGCACGCCCGCCGCCTGATCCGCACCTGCTGGACGCTCGGAGCCCGGCCCGAACTGGAGGGTCTCCGCCTCCGGGCCTGGGCGCACATGCTCGGCTTCCGCGGCCACTTCTCCACCAAGACCCGCCGCTACTCGACCACCCTCGGCGCCCTACGCGACGCCCGCGCCGCCTGGCGCCGTGCCCAGGCCACCGGCACCGAACTGCCTGCGTTCACGGGCACCGCGGCTCCGGCCGACGAGCCGACCGTCCTCGTCCTCGCCCACTGGACCTTCGCCGGTGTCGGACTCGCCCCCGGCGAACGCTGGCTCGCCGACGCCCTGACCCCCGCCCCCGGAACGGAAGGAGAACCCACCCATGGCTGAACAGCTCCTCACGGTCGAGAAGGTCGCCCGGCTCCTCGGGACCTGGGAGACCAGCGGCGAGCGGTTCCCCCGCCGCCTCATCGCCGAGCGCCGCATCGCGTTCGTCAAGATCGGCCGTCATGTCCGAATCCCCGAGTCCGCGGTCACCGCCTACATCGCCGCGCGCACCGTCCAGCCGATCACCGCGCGCCGCGCCGGGCAGAGGCGGGCTGCCTGATGGCCAACAGCAAGAACAACCGGCGCCGCTTCGGCTCGGTCCGCCGACTGCCCTCCGGCCGCTGGCAGATCCGGTACCCGGACCCGGTCACCGGGCAGCTCCGCCCCGGCGAGAAGACGTACGACACCAAGACCGACGCCGAGGTCGCGCTCAGTGTGCTCGAAGCGGCCATCGTGGAAGACCGCTGGACCGATCCGGATGCCGGGAAAGTCAAGTTCGGCGAGTTCGCGGACAAGTGGCTCAAGGAGCGCAAGCTCGAAGCCACCACCCGCGAACGCTACGAAGGGGTGCTCCGCCTGCACATCAAGCCTGCCCTCGGCGGCCGGTTCGTCTCGGAGATCACCCCGGCCCGCGTCCGATCCTGGCGAACCGGCCTGCTGGAGAGCGGAGTTGGTGAGCCGACCGTGGTCAAGGCGTACCAGATGCTCCGCGCCATCATGGCCACCGCGGTGGACGACGAGATGATCAAGCGGAACCCGTGCCGGATCAAGGGCGCCGACACCTACGACGTGCCGGAGCGGCCCACCCTCTCCGTCCCCGAGGTGTACGCCGTCGCCGACGCGATCCAGCCGCAGTGGCGCGCCCTCGTGCTGCTGACCGCGTTCACCACGCTGCGGCTCGGTGAGCTGGCCGCCCTCCGCCGACGGCACGTCGACCTGGACGAGCGGCTCCTCTGGGTCCGGCGCAACCAGGCCGAGCTGAGCGACGGCACCCTGATCGACAAGGCGCCCAAGAGCAAGGCCGGATACCGCCCGGTGGCCTTCCCCGCGGACATCGTCCCCGTCCTCGCGCACCACCTCGACCAGCACGCCGCCAAGGGCCCGGACGGGCACTTCTTCGTCGGTCCCCGCGGTGGACGACTCCGCCGCAGCAACTTCCGTGACGACTGGATCGCCGCCAAGTCCGCGGCCGGTATCTCCCCGGAGGCGCACTTCCACGACCTCCGGCACACCGGCAACAACCTCGCCGCCCGGAGCGGCGCGAGCACCCGCGAGCTGATGACGCGCATGGGCCACAGCACCACTCGGGCCGCGCTGATCTACCAGCACATGAACAGCGGGCGGGACCGGGAGATCGCCGACCGCATGGGCGAGGCGGTCCGCCGGGAACTCGGCGAGCAGGATCCTCCGGGGGCATCTGGCACGTCGGTGGCACGGCCGGACTGACCGCCCGCACACCCCGAACAACGACCAAGGGCCAGGCTGCCGGGAAAACCCCGGTGACCTGGCCCTCATCGCGTGTCTTGCGGCCTTGCTGGCGGAGCCCCCTGTCGGGTTCGAACCGACGACCCCCGCTTTACAAGAGCGGTGCTCTGGCCAGCTGAGCTAAGGAGGCGTGGTGACCGTCCGCGGGATCCACGGCGGTACCAGTGGGCAGTGTACCGGGCGGGGGCTCGGGGGTGCGGGTGGTTGTGGGGGTGATCGGGAGGGCTGCCGGAGGGGGTGTGACCGGATCGATGCGAACTCGGGGGCAGTGGAGGGCTGACAAAACGATGAACTGCCAGGTAGCGTCACGGGGAGCCGTACCCGACAGCAGTGGTCCAGACCGGTCGGGGGCGGTGGAAAACATCCGCCTTTACTCGGATCGTCCGGCACGTTCCTGCCGGTGAAGGAGAGAAGCACCATGGCTTCCGTGACGTACGACAAGGCCACCCGTGTGTACCCGGGTGCCGACAAGCCCTCCGTCGACCAGCTCGACCTGGAGATCGCGGACGGCGAGTTCCTCGTCCTGGTCGGCCCCTCCGGCTGTGGCAAGTCGACCTCGCTGCGCATGCTGGCCGGCCTGGAGGACGTGAACGAGGGCGCCATCCGCATCGGCGACCGCGACGTGACCCACCTGCCGCCGAAGGACCGGGACATCGCGATGGTGTTCCAGAACTACGCGCTGTACCCGCACATGACCGTCGCCGAGAACATGGGCTTCGCCCTGAAGATCGCCGGCGTGAACAAGGCCGAGATCCGCACCAAGGTCGAAGAGGCCGCGAAGATCCTCGACCTGTCCCAGTACCTGGACCGCAAGCCGAAGGCGCTCTCCGGCGGTCAGCGCCAGCGCGTCGCGATGGGCCGCGCGATCGTCCGCCAGCCGCAGGTCTTCCTCATGGACGAGCCGCTGTCGAACCTCGACGCCAAGCTCCGCGTCTCGACCCGCACCCAGATCGCCTCGCTGCAGCGCCGCCTGGGCATCACCACCGTCTACGTCACCCACGACCAGACCGAGGCCATGACCATGGGTGACCGCGTCGCGGTCCTCAAGGACGGTCTGCTCCAGCAGGTCGACGCCCCGCGCGCCATGTACGACCGCCCGGGCAACCTGTTCGTGGCCGGCTTCATCGGCTCCCCGGCGATGAACCTGATCGAGGTTCCGCTGGTCGACGGCGGCGTGAAGTTCGGCGGCTCGATCATCAACATCGCCCGCGAGGACCTGGCCAAGGCCGGCGACGCGAAGAACGTCGTGGTCGGCATCCGCCCCGAGCACTTCCAGGTCGTCCCGGCCGGTGGCCTCGAGGGCGTCGCGGTCACCGTCAACGTGGTCGAGGAGCTCGGCGCCGACGGCTTCGTGTACGGCACCACCCAGGTGTCCGGCGAGGACAAGGACATCGTGGTCCGCGTGCACAGCCGCGAGATCCCGCAGCGCGGCGAGACCATCCACGTCGTGCCGGTCGGCAACGAGCCGCACGTCTTCACCACCGAGAAGGACGGCGGCGTGCGCCTGAGCCGCTGACCCCGGCACCGGAGGGGCGCCGCACCTGACGGCGGCGCCCGTCCCACCGCTCTTCCACGGAACCCCCTGCCCACGGCGGTCGGCAGGGGGTTCCGGCGTTCTCCGGGTGCGTTCCGTCAACCCAGTGGAGGTACAAAACGGGACACCCGTCACCCGATGGGGTAACGTGGCGCGCCCGCTCCGCCACGCAGCGCTACTCTCCTGTGCGTGAAACAGCTCGTGCGCCGCATCGCCCAGACCGTTGCCCTCACCCTGCCGGTGATCCTGGTGACCACCGGCACGCTCGCCGTCACCCGCGTCCCGTGGGCCCCGCCGACGGGGCTCGACCAGCAGGTGGTCGCGGCCTCCAGCGGCGACGGCGCCATCGGTCGCACCTCCACCGTCCCCAGCACCGAGGGCATGGCCCCGCAGGACGCCCTCCGGGTGGACCTGATGGAGGAGTTGAAGAACCACAACCCGGGGACGGCGCTCGACCTGCTGGAGCGCACCATGCGCGAGAAGCCCTCGCTGACCCCGTACTGCAGCCAGCTGGCCGGTGAACTCGGCCGCGCCGCGGTGAAGAAGTACCAGGGCGACGTGCAGCGCGCCCGCTCCTTCGCCCGCCCGGTCTGCGACGGCTCGTTCGCCGCCGGCGTGGTCAACTGAGCACCTGCCGACCGCGCGTCCACCAGCTGAGCGCCCGCCGACCGAGCGCCCACCGGTCGGCCTCCCCCGGCCCACGGGCCCACTGACGCGCCGGACGAGGCCGTGAGGCCGTGAGGCCGTGAGGAGCCCCGGGCCCGCGGCGACGCGGCTCCCGGCGACGCGGCCCCCGCGGGCCCGTTCCCGAGCGGACGGGCCCGCTATCGTGGCGCGCATGACAGCAGACACCACCGGCACCGCCCCCGGCGCCACCGCCCCCGCCGTCACCCAGGCGGTGATCCTGGCGGGTGGTCAGGGCTCGCGGCTGCGGCCGTACACCGACGACCGGCCCAAGCCGCTGGTGGAGATCCCCGGCACCGGACGGCCGATCATCGGGCACCAGTTGGAGTGGCTGGCCGCCGAGGGCGTCACCGACGTGGTGATCTCCTGCGGGCACCTGGCCGAGGTGCTGCAGGAGTGGCTGGAGCAGGCCGACCTGCCGCTCCGGACCAGGACCGTGGTGGAGGCCGAACCGCTGGGCCGCGGCGGCGGGTTGAAGTACGCGGCGGCCGCCCTGCCCCGCCCCGGCGAGCCCTGGTACGCCACCAACGGCGACATCTGGACCAGGTTCAGCCTGCGCGAGATGGCCGCCTTCCACCACGAGCGGGCCGCCGTGGCGACCCTGGCGCTGGCCCGGCCGCGGATCCCGTGGGGCGCGGTGGAGACCGACCGGTTCGGCAACGTGCTGGACTTCATCGAGGCCCCGCCGTCCCCGTTCCTGATCAACGCGGGCCTGTACGTCTTCGCGCCGGGCTTCCACGAGCTGCTGCCCGAGGTCGGCGACCACGAGCGCACCACCTTCCCGCAGCTCGCCCGCGACCGCCGCCTGGCCGGGTACCAGCTGCCGCAGGGCTGCTACTGGCGGGCCATCGACACCGCCAAGGACCTCACCGAGGCCGCCAAGGAGCTTGCCGCGACCCGGAAGTAGCCGCGGCGCAGGGCCACCGGGCGAAAGGGCGCGGAAGGGCCCCAGGAACGCCGGAAAGGCCCCAGGAACGGCCGTAGGGCCCCTCCCCCGACGCGGGGAGGGGCCCTACCGGCTTCCGCGGCGGCCGTCAGGCGGTGCCCGCGGGCTGCTGCGGGCTCATGCCGAGCTCCAGCAGCGGCGGCCCGCTGCCCAGCAGCCCGCCGATCACGCCGTGCGAGGGCTGCGCGGTGCGCGGGGTGCCCGTGGGGGCGCCGCCGCTGCCGGTGCCGCCGGCCGAACCGCCGTTGGTGGCGCCGCCCGTGCCGGAGGTGCCGGAGCCGCCCCGCGTGGGGGGCGGGGTGCTGCTCGTCGAACTGCCCCCGTTCTGCTTCGACTTGGTGCCGCTGCGGCTGGGCGAGGGCGAGGGCGTCGAGGAGGCCGGGGCCTTGCTCGGGCCGCTGCTGGGGCTGGGCGAGGGCTTCGGCGAGGGCGCGGACGGCGACGGGCTGCTGCTGGGCCAGATCGGGGAGCCGTAGTCGGTGGGCGGCTTGGCGGGCGCCTTGGTGTCGCCGGTGCGGACCGCCGCGCCGAGCAGCGAGCCGGACAGCAGGGTCAGGCCGACCACGACCGCGGTGACCACGCCGCGGCGGCGCAGCATCCGCCGCCGGACGGCGCCGGACGCGGCGGGCCCGTGCCGCCGGAACGCCTCCAGGGCGATCCGGCCGTCCAGCGAGGCGAACGGGGCTCCGGCGATCAACAGCGGGCTCCAGGCCGCGAGGAAGATCAGGTCGGGGGTGTCGTAGACCGGCACCGCCTTCCAGCTCACGGTGAACAGCAGCGCCGCGGACAGCGCCATCGCGGTGCCCGCCGCGAGCCGCTGCCACAGGCCCAGGACGGACAGCACGCCGACCACGATCTCCAGGAAGGAGACCGCGAGCCCGGCGCCGACCGGGTGGGCCATCGCGAAGTCCAGCAGCGGCTGGGCGACCTTCCAGGGGTGCAGCGAGGACAGCCAGCGCATCATCGAGCCGCGCTCGCCGCCGTCGAAGTACACCGGGTCGCACAGCTTGCTGAACCCGGCGTACACCGACAGCGAGCCGAGCAGGACGCGCAGCGGCAGCAGCACCAGGCCGAGGTCGACCCGGCGGCCCGGGTACCAGGCGTGCTTGGAGCCCTCGCTGAGCGACGGCACCTCGGGCAGTTCGCCCTCGGGCTGCCAGCTGCGTCCGGCGCCGATCCGGACCGACTCGTCCAGCAGGTCGGGGACGCCGACGTGCGGGGTCTCGTCCGGGGCACCGGCCTGCCCGCCGGTCGGCCCGTACTGCCGCGGGACGGCCTGGAGCTGCTGGGTGTCGTCGTCGCCGTAGCCCTTGGCGGGGGCGGGCACGGTGGTCAGCCGGACGGCTTCCAGCAGCTGGGTCGCGGCGGTGTCGCCGGGCCCGGCCTGGCCGCTCCAGGCGGTGACCACCCGGGCCCGGCGGCGGGGTGCCGCGCCGGTGACCGAGGCGGCGGTGATCCCGGCCAGCGCGGGCACCGACGACGCGGGCACCACGACCTGCGGGGTGACCGTCGGGCGGACGCCGCTCTGCAGGCCGTACGGGTCACCGAAGGCGGCACCGGCCGGGGCGTCGATCATCGGGGCCACCGGGGCGGAGAGCCTGACCCGGAAGCTGGCCTGGGTGCTGCTGAGCCTCGACGGGTCGGACGGCACACGGACCGTGTTGAGGACCGGTCCGTCGTCTATCCCCGCGGGGCGCTGCCCGAGGCGCAGAGGTGTTCTGGTGTCCACACCCCTCTAACCGAGTGACGGGCCCCGAGGACACTCTCCCGGGTGGATTCCGGGAGAGGATTTGAAGTGATCATGGGAAAACCGATCGGGCCCGACCGGACCCGACCGGTTCCCCCACGAAAACGACCCGGTGCCGGGCCGTCAGCGCTTGGCGCGCAGCCGGGAGGCCTCGTACAGCACCACGCCGGCGGCCACACCGGCGTTCAGCGACTCGGTCTGGCCGGGCATCGGGATCCGCACCAGCAGGTCGCAGGTCTCCGACACCAGCCGGGACAGGCCCTTGCCCTCGGAGCCGGCCACGATCACCACGGGGCCGGTCAGCGCGTCCAGGTCGCCGATCTCGGCCTCGCCGTCGGCGGCCAGGCCGACGACCATCAGGCCGGCCTTCTGGTACGCCTCCAGCGCGCGGGTCAGGTTGGTGGCGCGCGCCACGGGCAGGCGCGCCGCCGCACCGGAGGAGGTCTTCCAGGCACCGGCGGTCATGCCGGCCGCCCGGCGCTCCGGGATCACCACGCCGTGCGCGCCGAACGCGGCGGCCGAACGGACGACCGCGCCGAGGTTGCGCGAGTCGGTGACGCCGTCCAGCGCGACGATCAGCGCGTCCTGCCCCGAATCGGCGGCACCCTCCAGCAGGTCGTCCGGGTGCGCGTACTCGTACGGCGGGACCTGCAGCACCAGGCCCTGGTGGTTGAGGCCGCCGGTCATCTGGTCCAGCTGCGGGCGCGGGGCCTCCATCAGCGGGACGCCGCGCTCGTTGGCCGCCTGGAAGGCGTCCCGGACGCGGTCGTCGGTGTCGATGAACTGCTGCACGTACAGCGCGGTCGCCGGGACGCCGCCCTGCAGCGCCTCGACCACCGAGTTGCGGCCCACCACCAGTTCGGCCGCGCCCGCGCCGCCGCGGCCGCTGCGCGAACCGGCGCCGGAGCGGCGCATGCCCGCGCGGGACTTGGCGTCGCGCTCGCGCTTGAGCGCGGCGTTGGCGGCGCGCTGCTTGGGGTGCCCCTTGCGGGCCTCGCCGGGCGGGGTCGGGCCCTTGCCCTGGAGCGCCTTCCGGCTGTGGCCGCCGGTACCGACACTCGCGCCCTTCTTCGATCCGGCGTTGCGTCGGTTCCTGCGCTGGCTGTTGCCGGCCATGGCTGTACTTCCTGTCTCTGCGTCTGCTTCGTGCGTCGGGGCCGCACCCCTACAAAGGTACGGCCCCTGCGCGCCCCGGGGGGCTACTGGTTGTTACGGGTTGATCGTCCAGCGCGGGCCGGACGGGGTGTCCTCGATCGCCAGCCCGGCCGCGCCGAGCTGGTCGCGGATCGCGTCGGCGGTCGCGAAGTCCTTGCGGGTGCGGGCGGCCTGGCGCTGGTCGAGGACCAGCCGGACCAGCGAGTCCACCACGCCGGTGAGCTCCTCGCCCTGGCCGCCGCCGTCGGCCCACTGCTCGTCCAGCGGGTCGAGGCCGAGCACGCCGAGCATCGCCCGGACCTCGGCGAGCCGGGCCGCGGTCGACTCCTTGTCGTCCGCGCCGAGCGCGCTGTTGCCCTGCCGGACGGCGGTGTGCACCACGGCGAGCGCCTGCGGGACGCCCAGGTCGTCGTCCATCGCCTCGGCGAAGGCCGGCGGCACCTCGGGCGCCGCGTCGACCGGGCCGCAGCGCTCCACGGCCCGCTCGATGAAGCCCTCGATCCGGGCGAACCCGGTCTCGGCCTCGCGCAGCGACTCCTCGCTGTACTCGATCATCGAGCGGTAGTGCGGCCCGGCCAGGTAGTAGCGCAGCACGATCGGGCGCCAGCGCTTGACCATCTCGGAGACCAGCACCGAGTTGCCCAGCGACTTGGACATCTTCTCGCCCGCCAGCGTCACCCAGGCGTTGTGCACCCAGAAGTTGGCGAACTCGTCGCCGTACGCCTTCGACTGGGCGATCTCGTTCTCGTGGTGCGGGAAGATCAGGTCGAGCCCGCCGCCGTGCACGTCGAAGGCGCGGCCGAGGTACTTGTGCGCCATCGCCGAGCACTCCAGGTGCCAGCCCGGACGGCCGCGGCCCCAGGGCGTCTCCCAGCTCGGCTCGCCGGGCTTGGCGGCCTTCCACATCGCGAAGTCGCGCGGGTCGCGCTTGCCGGTCTCGTTGTCGCCGGAGGGCTGCCGCAGGTTCTCCAGCTCCTGGTTGGAGAGCTCCAGGTAACCCGGGAAGGTGGTGACCGCGAAGTACACGTTCCCGTCGGCGGCGTACGCGTGGCCGCGCTCGATCAGGCCGCGCATCATCTCGATCATCTCGGGCACGTGGCCGGTGGCGCGCGGCTCGGCGCTCGGCGGCAGGCACCCGAGGACGGTGTAACCCTCGTTGAAGGCACGCTCGTTGGCGTACGCGATCTTCCACCACTCGGTGGACTGCTCGCGCCCCTTGGCGATCACCTTGTCGTCGATGTCGGTGACGTTGCGGACGAACGTGACGTCGTACCCGCGGTAGCGGAACCACCGCTGCATCACGTCGAAGTTCAGGCCGGAGCGGATGTGCCCGATGTGCGGCGGCGCCTGGACCGTGGCACCGCACAGGTAGATCGAGACACAGCCCGGCACCAGCGGGACGAAGTCGCGTACCTGGCGGGTCATGGTGTCGTACAGGCGAAGGCTCACAGCGACCAGGGTAGTGGGCGGCGGGGGGTGCCCCGCCACCTTCCGGCCCCTTTGGCGTGCCCTCGTTCAGCCGATGTTGCCGACGATCTTGCGCGGGCTGAGCCGGACCACCACCCGGACGTCGTCGGGCCCGTCGAAGCCGTAGTCCTCGCCCCGGTACTTGTGGGACAGCTCGTCGATCAGCTCCCGGCCGCCCTCGGTGGTCATCGCGACCTCGCCGCGCGCCTCGAAGTAGGTGTACGGGTCGTCCGCCGGGTTGACCAGCAGGCTGATCCGCGGGTCGCGGACCAGGTTGAGGTGCTTGCGGCGGCCCTGCACGGTGGAGAACAGGATGTCGTCCCCGTCCCGCTTCACCCAGACCACGGACGACTGCGGGCTGCCGTCGGGCTGCACCGTGGAGACCACGGCGTAGCTCTTCGCGTCCAGCAGTTCCTTCACCTTGTCGACGAGTTCGACGGCCATGTCTCCTCCTGTGTCCGGTTCCTGAGCGTTCGTCAGGATCTGGGCCAGGCTAGGCGGCGGGCCGTTCGTAGACCAGCGCCGTGGCGATCGCGGCGAGTCCCTCCGCGCGGCCGGTCAGGCCGAGGCCGTCGGTGGTGGTGCCGGAGACCGACACCGGGGCGCCGACCGCCGCCGACAGTGCGGCCTGGGCCTCGGCCCGGCGCTTGCCGACCTTCGGGCGGACGCCGATCACCTGGACGGCGACGTTGCCGATCTCGAAACCGGCCTCCCGGACCAGCCGGGCCGCCTCGGCCAGCAGCGCCACCCCGGCCGCGCCCGCCCACTCGGGGCGGGAGGTGCCGAAGTGCGCGCCCAGGTCGCCGATCCCGGCGGCGGAGAACAGCGCGTCGCAGGCGGCGTGCGCGGCCACGTCGGCGTCCGAGTGCCCGGCCAGGCCGGTCTCGCCGGGCCAGTCCAGACCGGCCACCCGCAGCGGGCGGCCCTCCTCGAAGGCGTGCACGTCGGTGCCGATGCCGACGCGGGGGAGGACCGGGCGGTCGTTCGGGCGGTCAGTAGCCATCGGTGGCCCTCCGGCGGGCGAGCACGGCCTCGGCGAGCACGAGGTCCAGCGGACGGGTCACCTTGAACGCCTCCTCGTGGCCGGGCACCACGACCACCCGGCCGCCGAAGCGCTCGATCAGCCCGGCGTCGTCGGTCACCTCGGCGCCCTCGGCGAGCGCCCGCTCGTGCGCGGCGACCAGGGCGGGCAGGTCGAAGCCCTGCGGGGTCTGCACGGCGCGCAGGGTGGAGCGGTCGGGCGTGTCCAGCACCGGCTCCGGGCCGGACGGCTGCGGTTCGACCCGCTTGACGGTGTCGGCCAGCGGCACCGCGGGCACCACCGCCGCCGCCCCGGCGCGGACGGCGGCGGCCACCGCGTCCACCACCTCGACCGGCACCAGCGGGCGGGCCGCGTCGTGCACCAGCACCACCCGGGTGCCCGCGGGGACGGCGGCCAGGCCCAGCCGCACCGACTCCTGCCGGCTGGCGCCGCCCGGCACCACCCGGACGTCCTTGCCGTCCAGGCCGTGGCTGTCCAGCAGCGAGACCACCCCGGCCACGCCGTCCGGCGGGGCGCACACCACCACCAGGCCGACCGCCCGGCTGCGGGCCAGCGCCCGGACGGCGTGCACCAGCAGCGGCACGCCGCCGAGTTCGCGCAGCGCCTTGGGGGCGCCGGGGCCGAGTCGCTCGCCGCGTCCGGCGGCCGGGACGACCGCTGCCGCGAGCTGTGCTGAGGCGTTCAGGTTTGGCTCCTCGGTAGTGATGGGTATGGCCCGTGCCGAGCGCGGATGACGCGAGCGGGCAGGCCCCCTTCCTGACTGCACGTTAGTGGAACCGCGCCCGACGCACCGCCGTGCCACCGACCCCTTCCGGGCATGGCGAAGCGCCCGAGGTGCCGTTGGGGGCACCACCGGGCGCTGCGTCACACCTGGTTCAACCCCGCTGCGGAGGTTGGGAGATCAGGCTGGGAGGTCAGGACGTGCAGCCGTCTCGACCGCTCAGGAGGCGAGGACCTCGTCGAGCAGCGTCTCGGCCTTGTCCTCGTTGGTGTTCTCGGCGAGCGCCAGTTCGCTCACCAGGATCTGCCGGGCCTTGGCCAGCATCCGCTTCTCGCCGGCGGACAGGCCGCGCTCGCGCTCGCGGCGCCACAGGTCGCGGACGACCTCTGCGACCTTGATCACATCGCCGGACGCGAGCTTCTCGAGGTTCGCCTTGTACCGGCGAGACCAGTTGGTGGGCTCTTCGGTGTACGGTGCCCGGAGCACCTCGAAGACGCGGTCCAGGCCTTCCTGGCCCACCACGTCGCGGACGCCGACGAACTCGGCGTTCTCCGCGGGAACGCGAAGCGTCAGATCTCCCTGCTGCACCTTCAGCACCAGGTAGGTCTTGTCCACACCTTTGATCTGGCGAGTTTCGATGGCCTCGATCAGCGCAGCCCCGTGATGGGGGTAGACCACCGTGTCGCCAACCTTGAACGTCATGTGACAGGACCCCTTCCGTGGCTTTCCAGAATAACACGCTTTTCGGCTGACTCGAAGGGCGTTTTCGCAGGTCAGGGCGGGTTCCAGGGCTTGACAACCACCCCCGTCGCATGCTGCGACCGGTGTTCGATCCGGGCTTCCCGCAGGTCGGAGGCGGTCTGACCGCGGCACGAAACCTCTGGTCACCGCCCCGAAACCATGATTGGATCTTGAGTTTTTGCCCCCGACGCGCCGGACGCCCCGGATCGTGATCGGACCGCGACACGGGGCCACCCCGTGAGAGGCGGATATGTGTGGTCGGTAGTCTGGCCCTCGACCACCGACCGTGATCCGTTTTCCGCTGGATCGTCCCCCATCAAGGAGAAGTCGCCGCCGTGAGCCGGAGCCTTCGACGCGGCGCTGCAGCCGCCCTCGTCCTCGCCGCGATCGTCCCGCTGGCCGCCTGTGCCGCGGGCAACGACGCGAGCACGCTGGAGATCAAGCCGGACAACGCGGCGACGGCGATCGGCACCGACGTCAAGCTCAACAACATCGTCGTGGTCACCCCCAAGGGCACCGCCGGCGAGTACTCCGGCGCGGCCGCCCTCACGGTGAACATCGCCAACACCGGCGGCGAGGCCGAGGTGCTGACCTCGGTGAAGATCGGCGACAGCGCCGCCGCGCTGACCGACGAGAGCGGCGCCGCCGTCCAGGGCATCACCCTCGCGCCCGGCCAGTCCGTGCTGCTCGGCGCCGAGGGCGGCCCGACCGCCTCGGTGCCCGGCTCGGAGCTGTCGGTCGGCGGCTACGCCAGGACCACCTTCACCTTCAAGAACGCCGGCGAGGTCTCCGCCGACGCCAACGTGCAGCCCGCCGAGGGCTACTACGAGGACTTCGGCCCGCAGGCCGCCGCCCCGTCCCCGTCCGCCTCGGCCCCGGTCTCCCCCGCCGCCTCCGCCTCGGCCGGTGCCAGCGGCTCGCCGTCGGCCGGCGCCACCGCGAGCGGCTCGGCGAGCGCCCCGGCCGTCCCGTCCGGTTCGGCCTCGGCCCAGCAGTAGTCCGCGGTCACGCAGGAGGGCCCCGCCGCGGCGGGGCCCTCCTGCTGTGCGCGCCGCCGGGCCTACGGCTCGAACTTGTAGCCCAGGCCGCGGACGGTGACCAGGTAGCGCGGGGCGCCCGGGTCGGGCTCGATCTTCGCCCGCAGGCGCTTGACGTGGACGTCCAGGGTCTTGGTGTCGCCGACGTAGTCCGCGCCCCAGACCCGGTCGATCAGCTGCATCCGGGTGAGCACCCGGCCCGCGTTGCGCAGCAGCATCTCCAGCAGGTCGAACTCCTTGAGCGGCAGGTCGACCTTGGCGCCGTCCACCGTCACCACGTGCCGGTCGACGTCCATCCGGACCGGCCCGGCCTCCAGCGCGCCCGGGGCGGCCGCGCCGTCGCCGCCGCCGTCCTCGCCGCGGCGGCGGAGCACCGCGCGGATCCGGGCGACCAGCTCGCGGGTGGAGTACGGCTTGGTGACGTAGTCGTCGGCCCCTATCTCCAGGCCGACCACCTTGTCGATCTCGCTGTCCTTGGCGGTGACCATGATCACCGGGACGTTGGAGCGGACCCGCAGCTGGCGGCAGACCTCCGTGCCGGGCAGGCCCGGCAGCATCAGGTCGAGCAGGACGAGGTCGGCTCCGTTGCGCTCGAACTGCTCCAGCGCGTCGGGCCCGGTGGCGGCGACCGCCACCTCGAAGCCCTCCTTGCGGAGCATGTACGACAGGGCGTCGCTGAACGACTCCTCGTCCTCGACCACCAGTACACGGGTCACGATCGGGCCTCCGGGGCAGGAAGTGTGGTTGCTGCGTGGGTTTCGGGTCCCCCGGCCGGTGCCTGCCCGGCGGGGAGCCGCAGAGTGAAGGTGGAGCCCTGGCCCTCGACGCTCCACACCGACACGGTGCCGCGGTGCGAGGCGGCGACGTGCTTGACGATGGACAGGCCGAGGCCGGTGCCGCCCGTCAGGCGGGAGCGGGCGGGGTCCACCCGGTAGAAGCGTTCGAAGATCCGCTCGCGGTCCTTCTCCGAGATGCCGATGCCCTGGTCGGTCACCGAGATCTCGATCAGCTCGCCGTCCGCCTCGCCCAGCGCCGCGGCGCTGGAGATCCGGCGGGTGGCGAGGGCGACCCTGGTGCGCGGCGGGCTGTAGTTCACCGCGTTCTCCACCAGGTTGCCGAGTGCGGCGGCCAGCTGGCCGCGGTTGCCGACCAGGTACAGGTCGGTGGTGCCGCCCGCCGCGATGACGATCTGCTTGGCCGCGGCGGTCTGCCGGCAGCGGTCGATCGCCTCGGCGATCAGCTCGTCCACCGCGACCGGCTCCGGGTCGACCTTGAGCTGGTCGTCCTGGACCCGGGAGAGGTCGATGATCTCCTGCACCAGGCTGGCCAGCCGGGTGGCCTCCACCTGCATCCGGCCGGCGAAGCGCTGCACCGCCTCCGGGTCGTCGGAGGCGTCCGCGACGGCCTCGGACAGCAGCGAGAGCGCGCCGACCGGGGTCTTCAGCTCGTGCGAGACGTTCGCCACGAAGTCGCGGCGGATCGCCTCGATCCGGCGGCGCTCGGTGCGGTCCTCGACCAGCACCAGCACCAGCCGGGAGCCCAGCGGGGCGACCCGGACCGAGACCGCCAGCGGCTCGGCGGTGCGGGCCGAGGTGCCGGGGCGGGTCAGCTCCAGCTCGATCTGCCGGATCTCGCCGTCCCGCCGGGTGGAGCGGGCCAGCGACAGCATCTGGTCCACGGCCACCTTGCCGCCGCGCACCAGGCCCATCGCGTAGGCCGCCGAGGAGGCCTTGACCACCTCGTCGCCCTCGCCGAGCACGATCGCGCAGGAGCGCAGCACCGAGAGCACGGTGTCCACGCCCGGGGGGAGGGCGGGCTCCTGGTCCAGCTCCGCCGGTCCGCCGGTCCCGCTCGTCCTGCTCGTCCTGCCGCTCCTGCCGCTCCTGTCGCGGGCCTGCTCGCGCTCGCTCCAGCGGAAGGCGATGGAGGCGGTGAGACCGACACCGAGCCCGGCGATGGCGCAGGCAGCGGCGGCGGCCACGTTCACGTCCATGCCAGCCAGCGTAAATGGTGTCCGGGCGCGCTCCGTAAGGGTGCGATCAAGGCATCGGCCTGGCGTTGCCGAGAATTCACCTCCACGATCCCGCCGGTTCACCGCAGCGGCCGTGGGAGGTCGCCCGAACGGCCCAGTCTGGGCCGGGCAAGCCCGTGCGGGCGGTGACGCGGCTACCATTCGCGCCACCAGCAGCGGCCGCCCGCACCCCCGCCCTCCGGCGGGCCGGTCCGGGGCGTCCGGTCGGCACCGCCACCGACACCGGTACTGGAGGAGAAGAGCGCATGCGCGACGCGTACCACGAGGAACTCGACTCGATCAGCGACAGCCTGGTCGAGATGGCACGCCTGGTCGGCTCGGCGATGGGCCGGGCCACCACCGCCCTGCTGGACGCGGACCTCGAACTGGCGGAGAGCGTGATCGCCGCCGACGAGAAGGTCAACGGACTGCACCACGACCTGGAGAACCGCGCCATCGACCTGCTGGCCCGCCAGCAGCCGGTCGCCACCGACCTGCGCATCGTGGTCACCTCGCTGCGGATGAGCGCCGACCTGGAGCGCTGCGGCGACCTGGCCCGGCACGTCGCCAAGGTCGCCCGGCTGCGCTACCCGGAGACCGCCGTCCCGAACGACCTGCACCCGATCGTGCTGGAGATGGGGCAGCTCGCCCAGCGCCTGGTCGCCAAGGCCGGCCTGGTGATCGCCACCAAGGACGTCGACAAGGCGCTGGAGCTGGAGGCGGACGACGACGCGATCGACGCCCTGCACCGCGAGCTATTCTCGCACCTGCTGGACGACCGCTGGCACCACGGCATCGAGACCGCGGTGGACGTCACCCTGGTCGGCCGCTACTACGAGCGCTTCGCCGACCACGCGGTCTCGGTCGCCAAGCGCGTGGTGTACCTGGTCACCGGCGAGCACGTGGACGACTTCGTGGCCACCGCGGAGCCGGCCGAGTAGGACCTCCCGCTTCCGGCGAGGGGGCGCACGGGGGCCGAACGGCCAGCCCCCGCGCGCCCGTTGACGTGCCGTCGGCCGCCGGGTTCACTCGAAGGGACGGGCGCTCCCTTCGGGCTGCCCGGCTCCGCCCGGACGAGGAGGCAGCGCGTTGAAGACGACCGGCACCCCGAACACTCCCCCGCCCGCCCCGACCGCCCCGGTCGCGGCCCGGCTGCTGCCGGTCCTCGCCGCGGGCTGCGGCTGCGGCCCGGGCTGCGGCTGCGGCTGCCAGTCCGGCTCGCCCTGCCAGTGCGGCGGCGCGACCGGCGGTTGCTGCGGCGGCCACTGAGGCCCCGCGCGCGAACGGCCGGACGGCCGGGCACCCCCTCTGGAAGGGTGCCCGGCCGTCCGGCCTTCCTCCTGGTGTCAGGAGAAGTTGACGTCCATGCACTGGTAGAACGCGTTGCCGGTGTCCGCGATGTCCCAGACCGCCAGGATCACCTGGTGGCCGGTCAGGTCGCCGGGCAGCGTCGCGGTGTGGCTGAGCGAGGCCGGGGGCAGCTTGCCGCCCATCGGCACGGTCAGCAGCGGGGTCAGGTTCAGGTTCGACCTGGTGATCTTGGTGGTGGCGTCGTAGCCCGGCTTGGTGATGAAGTACCGGAACGACGTGGTGGCGTGCCGCGCGCTGATGCTCCAGGTCAGCGTCAGCTGCTGCCCCGCCGTCACCTTGGTGGCCGGCCAGGCCCCGGAGCGCGGGTTGTCGAGCGGCGCCCAGCGGGCGTCGCCGCCGGCGCACAGCGTGCCGTCGGCGGGGCCCCGGCTCGGGAAGCCCTTGGGCCCCTCGACGCTCATCGGCTCCCACTGGATCTGCCCGCAGTTCTTCACCACGCCCGCCCCGCACAGTCCGGCGCGGCTGGGCGGCGTGGTGATGTACCCGTGCGAGCTGGCCGGGATGGCGGTGGCCAGGACCGCGGCGGCGGCGGCGATGCCGACCGCCAGGATGTTGCGCTTGCGCATGGTGCTCCTCCGTGGGGGTGGATGGAGTGCGCGAACACGGGCACGCGGAAGCGGTCGCGTGGGGGGCGACCAATATTGTCATGCCCGCGCCGACAGTGCCCCCACGCTAGGAGCCGCGCCTTCCCCCCGTCAATGGTCTGAACCATTCTCATCCCTGAACCAAGCTTTGCCACCCCCTGGTTGACGCCGCGTCAGGAAACGGAACAGCCCCCTGGGCCGGGGCGTCGTTGCGCCGGGCAGGGGGCTGAGAGGTGGGGCGAGGGCGAGCGGGTACTACTTCTTGCCCTGGGTTTGAACTGCCGACTTTTGCGCGCTGCTCACCCCGCTCTGACCAGGCGTCATGCCGTCACCCCCTGTCATCGTTGGCCATTCGTTGGCACCATCGGACGGCCCACAGACGGCCCGGCAGCACTATCGGGCGTGAAGGCTGTAAGCACTTCGTGGCAGTACAAGGACAACCGCTGGAGAGTGGGCAACAACGGCAGCAGCTGCGGGAGCGTGAAGTGAAGCCGAGCAAACCCGATGAAGCCGATTGTCTCCACAGAGCCCCACAGCTGCGCTCTGACCCGAGCCACCTCCGCTCCAACCGCAAGCCGGTGGTCCGCCCGGCTTAGGTCGATCACCTCAGCATCTGGATCGGGATCGCCCAGCCGCCCCGGGGCAAAGATGTGCTCGCCGTCGATTACCTCAATCCACGGCGGAAGCGTAAGTCGAGTAGGGATTGAACTAAATCCGCTTACCGCAGGGTCAATATCAACGATATTTCGATGCTTATCATGATTGGAAAGTTTTGCCAGCTGCTCAGCCTGGTGCACATACTCTCCAGGCCAGCTATCGGCACGCCCATTCACACCTTTACACGGTTGAAATTCATGCACCTGACCCCAGACCTGCGACCCCAGATAGTCCGGCTTCGTGCAGGACAAGCCGTTCGTCTTGCAGACGCGAAACTTCACACGCAAAGGGTCTCTTGGCGGGCCTTGTAGCTGGGCGAGCTGCCACATGAGGTGGTCCAGTGAGGTGCGGAGATTATTGATTACATCTCCGGCTCGCAGACTGAGCTCTTCGACAATCTCCTGAATATCAGGCACACGGGAGATTCGCACGACGTGAAATCCCGCGACAGGGTCGAAATGGGCAGCCAGGGGAGTAGACTCCGCAAGGCCCCTATCCTGCGCTTCCACATAAGCCGCTAGCGCTTCGAACTGCGCGCAGGCGTGTCGATACTTGGCCCATGCGGACCTCAGGTCTACCTCTACCATTGAACCCGCCCTGGCTACCCAATCTCAAGCAAGATGTTGAAGAATAGCGCCCACGCGAGCTGGCTGGCGAGCGTTTTATGAAAGTCGGCAGAACGCCACGGCCGCATCGTCTCCGGACTTGAACCGGGGCCAGCGTCGACCGTCCGGGTCAGTAGCTTCGACCTCCCGAACCGCAGAGATCAGCCCGCTGGCGTCGCGCTCCCAAAGGATGCCGAACACGTCTGCCCACGTCGCCACCTGGTAGTCGGTGACCAGCCGGGCGGCCCCGTCCGACATGACCGCCACCGCCTGGACGCCGGCCAGCGACACGGACCCGGTCAGAGCGTGTCCAGCAGCGTCGCCGCTTCCGGCGGCCACCCAGTAGCCCCCGGGGGCGTTCCGGGTGAGTCGCTGAGCCTCCACCATGCGGCGGACGCTCTCCGCATGCTCCGGTGTTCCGGTGGCGAAGCGCTGCGTCTCCGCCCGAAGCTCCGGGACGACGGTGTCCACCCGGAGGTCGGTCTTCACCGTGTACTCGTCGCCCCGCTCGAAGACGATCGGCGAGTCGGCGAGCACCAGGTAGTCCAGCGTCGCCGCACCAGCCCGGACGATCGAGACCGTTGCTGAGGGCGTGCCGGGGTTGGCCAAGTCACACTCAGGGTGGAGCCCGGCCACCTGGTCGAGGGCTCGGGCCAGCCCATCGGCCAGCGGCCGGCCGGAGTCGGCCAGCGCGCCGACCAAGTGGCCGCCAAGCTGGGCGACGTACCAGGGCACGCCGTGCCGACAGCCGGTGTCGAGCCCGGCGGTGCTCAGCCCGTCCAGGACGACGGCGAGCGACGTCGTGGCACCCACCCAGTCCTCGTTGGGATTCGGGCCGCCGGGGGCGGTAGCGATGGAGACGCGCATGTCAGCCCTCGTGTCGGTAGATCGGGGTGATACGGGTGCTCTCCAGGACGTCCAGCGTCTCCGGGTCGTACCGGCAGGAGATGAGCGTGGAGAAGCGCTTCGTCCGGACGTCGCGGTACAGCTCGCCCAGGTGGTTCTCCAGGTAGTGCACCACTCCGTTCGCGCCGATCGAGTGGATGCCCGCGATGTACAGGAAGGTGCCCTTGCCGTCGAGGCGGGGCAGCCTGGCCAGGTAGCCGACGTCCCCGGCCGTCCCGCCTTCGTCGAGCGGAGAGCGGTGCTCGGTCTCCGTACGCAGGTCCACCAGGTGCCAGGCCCGGTCCTTGCGGAAGCGCAGGTTGTCGTCACCTTCGAGCACCTGGGCGATGATCGGGGACAGCCTCGGCCCGCAGACCACCACCAGGTGTTCCCGGTTGAGGTTCACGATCCCGGACGGCGGAACTACCTCGTAGTCGGAGTCGAGCTTCAGACCCGCGAACAGCTTCCGCAGATGCTCGTAGTTCTTCAGGTCTTCCCTGGTCACGACCTCGCTGGGGTTCTGATCGGGAGACTTCCCCGCCTCATACTTCCCACCAAGGGCAACGGTCATCGGCCCCAAGCCGAAGAAGGCCCGCTCCGGCGCCGGGCCAGCCGACGCGAGCTGCCCAACACGCCCACGGCTCACGCCGAGCAGGGCGGCGATCTCGGTCTGCGACATGCCCGATGCGGACGCTTCCTCGATCGCCTCGCGCCGGACGCGAGACAGCTCCACCACCCGGTTCTGGTAGTCGGCCATCAGGGCGATCGCCGCCTTGGCCCGTTCGATCGGGACCGCCACGCCGGCCACTCGCTCAAGCTCCTCGTGCATCTTGATCCCTTCACCGCTTAGGGGGGCGAAGCAAGAGTATCGCAAGGGGGACTTGACGGGCAGTTGCCGCCTGCCTACCTTGGGTGCCAGAAGGAAGCGCAAGCCCCCCTAAGCACCAAGGGTGGGGCAAGTTAGTGCGCCTCTGAGCTGCGTAAATGTGATGGAGCGACGCCCAATCCGCCAAGAAAGACCGTCGCTCCAACCCCTCGAAGGGAGTTCCATCATGCACGGAACGCTGGTCACCGAGCCACTGACCATGGGGTCGATCCGTTCGCAGGTGAACGTGTTCGGCGAGCCGGAGGCCGAGGAGCAGGAGCCGCGTGTGGCGGTGCAGATGACCTTGCACCTGTCGTTCGCGGAGATCCTGGGCCGTCTGCTGTTCACCCCGGGTGCGCTGCTGATGCGCGAGGACCTGGAGAGCGGCAGCGAGGCGAAGATCGTGGAGTGCCTGTGGTTCGCCATGGCCCAGACCGGCCTGGACGCGGCGGAGGACTTCGCCCACCTGGCGCTGGACGTCTACGAGGGGCGTCGGCGCGGTGAGCTGCACGACTTCGCGGTGCGTCTGGGCGCGGCGGTGACGCGGATCTTCGGGGTGAGTGCCCCGGAGCCGCCGGCGTCGGCTGCGGTGTTCGTCCCGGCTCTGTCGCTGGTGCGCGGCGTGAAGGCGGTGGCGGTGTGAGTACGGCGACGCTGACGGCGGGCAATGCCCGTCTGCGGGCCGCGCTGGTGGCCTCCGGGCTGACGGTGGACGCGCTGGCCGAAGCGATCCGGATGGACCCGCGCACGGTGGAGCGGTGGATGAACGAGCCGGGCCGCATGCCCCACGCCCGGCACGCCATGGCGGCGGCGAAGCTGCTGCACGCCGACCCCTACGAGCTGTGGCCCACCCTGGGCTCCCGCCGCCGGGCGCAGGCCGAGCCCCAAGAGGAGGTGCTGTCCTGGTACCCGAACCGCAGCGCGGTCCCGGCCGCCCTGTGGAGCCAGCTCCTCGACAAGGCCGCCGACCGGATCGACATCACCGTCTCGTGCGGACTGTTCCTGGGGGACGTGGTGCCGGACCTGGTGGCCGTCCTGGCCCGCCGGGCCCGCGCCGGGGTGCGGGTGCGCCTGGCGCTGCCCGACCCGACCGGCGCCGCCACCCAGCACGAGGCCACGCGGCTGCTGCTGATCGAGGACCTGTTCGCCGTCCTTCAGGACGTGCCCGGGGTGCGGCTGTTCCGTCACCACGGGGTGGCCAACGACGTGATCCGCGCCGACGACGACCTGTTGGTGTCGCCGAAGGTGGACGGCGCCCCGGCCGCCGCCTGCCCCGTGCTTCACCTCCACCGGCTGGAGCGGGCCCCGTTCACCGGCACGTTCCTGCTGGGCCTGGACCACGTCTTCGCCACCGCCCTGCCCCGCGACCACCGCTGGACCCTCACCCCCGGCCACACCCGCCCCTGACCTGCTCACGGGCGCTCACCGGGCGCTCACCGAAGCCGGGTTGAAGCCCGCCGGGGTGCCGCTGAAACGGGGAGCGGTGGACCTGAAACCGGGCCCGCCGTCGCCGAAGCGGACACCCCCGGCACGGGCGCTCACGGCCCGCTCACCGAAGCGGCCCAAGCCGCCGCCGAAGCGCCGGGGGCCGTTCCTGAAACGCCGGGGGTTGCCGCCGAAGCGGGCGCGGCCGGACCTGAAACGGCCACCCTCCCGCCGGGATTCACGGGGCGCTCACGGCCCGCTCACCGGAGCGCGGTCGAAGCTCCGGGAGCCGTGGCCGAAGCTCCGGGGGCTGCCGCTGAAACGCACGCCGCCGGGCCTGAAACGGCCCCGAAGCCCCCACTCCTTAAGAGCGCTTCTCCGCCCCGCTCCGCACAAGCGGCTGGCCGGGGCAGAGCGGCCCGCCGACCCGACCGGCGGGGTGGGGAAGCGCTCTTAAGGAGGGGGCAGCCCGGCCCGGTGAGCACCCGTGAACACGCCCGACCAACCACCCGACCGATCCGACCACCGCACCCGATCCCGACGCCCGCACAGCCCCGACTCCGGCCCTGCTCCGCCGCCCGTCCGATCGGCCCGTGAGCGGGTGGTGAGCGGCCGTGAGCGCTCGTGAGGATCGGCCGATCGCGGCAGGTGGGACACCGACCGACCACCCGACCCCGGAGACGACATGCGACCACCGCAGGACCTCCTCCCGGCCCCCGACACCACCCGACCAACCCCCAGCGGTAACCCGTTCTACGACCCGACCGACACCGCCGACCGCCCCACCCGGCCCGGCCCCGTCCCCGACCCCGAGGTGTTCTGCGGCTGGGTCGGCGAGACCGTGCGCGCCCTCGACGCGACCACGGAGGCCGATCCGGTCGGCATCCTGGTCAACCTGCTCTCCGCCGGCGGGGCCGTGATCGGCCCGGGGCCGTTCCTGTGGATCGGCAACGACCGCCACCCCGCCCTGATCTGGGCGCTGACCGTCGGCGCCACGGCGGCGGGCAGGAAGGGTGCGGCGTCGAACACGGTGCGCCGCCTGTTCAAGGCCGCCGTCCCGGCGTTCGTCGCCGACAACACCCCCACCGGCCTCTCCTCCGGCGAGGGCCTGATCGAGGCCGTGCGCGACGGGGAGACCGATCCGAAGACCGGCAAGGAGACGGCGGGGGTGGTGGACAAGCGGCTGTGGGTGGTGGAGTCGGAGTACGGCATCACCATGGCCCGCGCCCGCCGCGAGGGCTCCTCGCTGGGCGGGGTGCTGCGGCAGGCGTGGAACGGCGAGGACCTCGGCGTGATGAACCGCGAGGCCCTGCGCGCCACCGCCCCCCACATCGCCCTCATCGGCCACATCAGCCCCCGGGAGCTGCGCGCCAAGATGCAGGACTCCGAGATGGCCGGAGGCACCTACAACCGCTTCCTGCCGGTGTTCGTGCACCGCAACCTCTTGCTGCCCGACGCCACCGGCGCGCCGGAGGCCCTGGTGAACAACCTCGCCGCCGCCTGGCGCACCGTCCTGGACGACGCCCGCCGCGTCGGCGAAGTCCAACTCACAGACCAGGCAGCGGAGTTGTGGCGTAGCGAGGTGTACCCGGCGCTGTCCGGCGAGGAGGACGGGGACGGCCCGCTGGCGGAGTTCACCGCCCGCGCCGCCCCGTACACCAAGCGCACCGCCATGGTCTACGCCCTCCTCGACCACCGCGACACCATCGGCGAAGACCACCTCCGGGCCGCGTGGGCGCTCATCCGCTACGCCCGCGCTAGCGCCGCCCACATCTTGGGGCCCGCCGCGAACACCACCGGCGATCCGGACCTGGACAAGCTCGCCAGGGCCGTGCGCGAGGCCGGGGCGGCCGGGCTGAGCGGGGACGAGGTGTACCGGCTGTTCAAGCGCCGCACCGCCCCCTGGCGGGCCGAACTGACCTCCCGGCTGTGCGAGTTGCCCGGCTACGCGGCCGCGCAGGTGCCCGGCGACGGACGCCACCGCACCGTCTACCTCTTCGCACCCCCGGGGTGAAAAGGGTGGAAAGGTTGGAAAGCCCCCTGACCTGCGAAAACACCGGGTGCCAGGGGTGGTGGAAAGGGGTGCCAAGCCCCCGGCCCCAGCAGGCCGACCCCCCTTTCCACCCCTTTCCACCCACCTTTCCACCAGACAAAACCCCAGGTCAGCACCCTTAACAACCTTTCCACCCTTTCCACCCCGCCCCGAACGGAGAACCCCGCCATGCCCACCGCCACCGCCACGAACCGCCCCGCCGGCCGACCCCGACCGTCCAGAACACCGGCCACGACCCCCCGCGCCCGCTCCCCACCACGCTTCGGCAAGACCCCCGGAATCCTCGCTAGAGCTAGCATCCGGCCCCGCTAGACCTAGCGACCCCGCTAGCGAGCCAAACCAGCCCTGAGCAGCTCTCTAGCGTCTAGCGTGGCCCGGCCCCGAACCCCGGGAAGCGGCCCACGGGCCCTTCCAGCACCCCCGGCGCCCGCCGCGCTAGAGCAGCCGCCGCTCCCCGAACAGCAAGAAGAGCACCCGGGGCGCGCCGTGCTCCTCTTGCCCTTCCAGACCCCTCCGCCTGTCACCTGTCACCCCACCTCTTAAGAGGGGGTGCCAAGGCCGCCCGGAGCCTGAACCCCCGCTGTGACCTGCGGATTACAGGTGACAGACAGGTGACAGGCGACAGGTGACAGACAGGCCGGATGACAGGCCCGCACCACCCCGCCCGGCACCCGAACCACCCCTGTCCTGTCGCCTGTCGCCACCCCCGCAAAGGGGCCCCGTCCGCCTGCCGCACAGCCCCCGTCCCCCTCCCGACCTGCGAACGACAGGCGACAAGACAGGCGACAGGACAGGCCGCGCGACAGGACAGGCGACAGGCAACACGACAGGCCCGCAGAAGAAGCCAACCCCCGCCTCGGGGGGAGCGGTTGGCCTCTTCACCACGGCCGACCGCCAGCCGTACCCAACCTCACCACCACAACCACCGTCCGGCCCCGGCCCGCACCAACCGCGACCACCATCACGGAAAGTCACCGCCAAGCGAAGCAGGGACCACACCGTCTGACGCGTCAGACACCTTCTGACGGCTGACACCCAAATCCCTAGGTAACGCGTGCGCGCGACCCCCGTCAGACGCGTCTGACGCCCCGTCTGACACCCCTCTCTGACGCCTCTGACGCCCCTCCGAAGCAGCTCTCTGACACCCCGCCGGAGGGCGTTCTGACGCCCCTGACGCCAGCACTCCCGTCACCCGCAGTAACCCGGGACGGTCCCCAATCCGCCAGACAGACGGCCGCCCCCAACATCACCTCGAAGGAGATCCGCCCCATGACCAGCCGTCAGCGGCCCAGTGCCGCGCGACCGCTCAGCCTGGCCCCGTCCCAGGCCGCACCACCCGCCCTGCCGCAGCGCTACCTCAGCCCGGAGGACGTCGCCGCCCTGTTCGGCGTACCGCTGGAGACCGTCTACCAGTGGCGCCGCAAGCGCACCGGCCCGCCCGGGTTCCGCGTCGGCCGGCACCTGCGCTACGACCCCAACGCGGTTGCCCAGTGGGTGGCCGACCAGACCGGAGAGGCGGCCTGACCATGGCTGGACACATTCAGGACCGCTGGTTCAAGACCGAGCCCGGCCCCGACGGCAAGCCGCGGCGGGTCAAGACCGACCGACACGGCACCGGCCTGCGCTACCGGGCCCGCTACACGGCCCCCGACGGGGACGAGAAGTCGAAGAGCTTCCCCGACCGCCAGAAGCGCCAGGCGGAGGAGTGGCTGGCCCGGATCGAGGCCGACATGTCCCGGGGCCAGTACCTCGACCCGGCGATGGCGAAGACCACCTTCCGGGAGTTCGCCGAGCACTGGCTGAGCACCCAGACCAGCGACCCCAACACGCAGGCGTCCATGCGGTCTCAGCTCCGGCTGCACGCCTTCCCCCGGATCGGGGCCCGGCCGCTCGCGTCGTTCCAGCCGGGGCACCTGCGGGAGTTTGTCGCCCAGTTGGAGACGGCCGCCATGTCCGGCTCGTACGCCCGGGTCATCTTCTCCAACGTCCGCGCCGTGCTGAGCGCGGCTGTCGATGACGGCTACCTGCTGCGGAACCCGTGCGCCGCGCAGACCGTCCGCCCGCCGGTGGTCGGCTCGAAGCGCGTCGTCCCGTGGGAACCGGATCGGGTCTTCGCCGTCCGGGCCGCCCTGCCGGCGCGGTACCGGAGCACCGTGGACGTGGGCGCCGGATGCGGGCTTCGGCAGGGCGAGATCCTCGGCCTGGCCGTGGACGCGCTCGACTTCGAGACCAGCACGCTGCACGTCACACAGCAGCTCAAACTCAGCCTGAGCAAGCCGGTGTTCGCGCCGCCGAAGGGCGGGACGCTGCGGAACGTGCCTCTGCCCCAGCCGGTGGCGGACGCACTCCGGGCGCACATGAAGCAGTTCCCGCCGGTCGAGATCACGCTCCCGTGGATGCGGACGGGCGGGCCGCCAGTCACCAAGCGGCTGATCTTCACCGGGGCGGCCGGACACATCGTCTGGCGCGGGGTGCTGAACGAGGACTACTGGAAGCCTGCCCTGGCCGCCGCCGGTGTCATCCCGACGCCCGAGAAGGGCCAGCCCTACGCCGCCGCCCGCGAGCACGGCATGCACGCCCTGCGGCACTTCTTCGCCTCGGTACTGCTGGACGCCGGGGAGAGCATCAAGGCCGTGAGCGAGTACCTGGGGCACTCGGACCCCGGCCTGACGCTGCGGGTGTACGCGCACCTGATGCCCGAGAGTCGGCACCGGGCCCGGAAGGCGATCGAGGGTGTGTTCAAGCCTCATGATCACGAGGGCTGACGGCCCACAGACGGCCCGGTGCTGACGACGGCCCCTCTCCCGCGCCTAACGCGCAGGTGAGGGGCCGTTATGTCTCAGGGGCTACTTCTTGCCCTGGTTCTTCACGGCCTCGATGGCGGCCGCGGCGGCCTCCGGGTCGAGGTAGCGGCCACCGGCGGCGACCGGCTTGAAGTCGGCGTCGAGCTCGTAGACGAGCGGGATGCCGGTGGGGATGTTGAGGCCCGCGATGGCCTCGTCCGAGACGCCGTCCAGGTGCTTGACCAGGGCGCGCAGGCTGTTGCCGTGGGCGGTGACCAGGACGGTGTTGCCCGCCGCCAGGTCCGGCACGATGGCGTCGTACCAGTACGGGAGCATCCGCTCGACGACGTCCTTGAGGCACTCGGTGTTCGGGCGCAGCTCGGACGGGATCTCGGCGTAGCGGGCGTCACCGGCCTGCGAGTACTCGGCGTCGTCGGCGAGGGCCGGCGGCGGGGTGTCGTAGGAGCGGCGCCAGAGCTGGAACTGCTCCTCGCCGAACTCGGCGAGGGTCTGGGCCTTGTCCTTGCCCTGGAGGGCGCCGTAGTGGCGCTCGTTCAGGCGCCAGCTGCGGCGGACCGGGATCCAGTGGCGGTCGGCCTTGTCGAGGGCGATCTGCGAGGTGCGGATGGCGCGGCGCAGCAGCGAGGTGTGCAGCACGTCCGGCAGCAGGCCCTCGGCGAGCAGGAGCTCGCCGCCGCGGGCGGCCTCCTTCTCGCCCTTCTCGTTGAGGTCGACGTCGACCCAACCGGTGAACAGGTTCTTCTGGTTCCACTGGCTCTCGCCGTGGCGGAGCAGGATCAAGCGATAGGTCGTGTCAGCCATGGGGCCAAGCCTAGTGGAGGGGTAAATCCGGTCGCTCGGGTGTCCACCTGCGATGTAACGTTCGCCCATCGGTTTCGACTCTTACCGTTCCACCCGTCCGCGGGCGGCCGCCCCACCCTGCCCGCGGCCGCTCCGGGCCGTACCGCCCGGGAGCCCCCATGCCCCTCCTCGCCCGCCTGGCCACCGAAGCACGCAGAGCGGGCGGCGGGCTCCCCCGCCAGTTCTGGTGGCTGTGGACGTCGACGCTGGTGAACCGCCTCGGCGGCTTCGTGGTGACCTTCCTGGCCATGTACCTCACCCACGAGCGCGGCTACTCGGCGGCGTACGCGGGCCTGGTGGCCTCGCTGTTCGGGCTGGGCTCGGCGGTGGCCGCGATCGGCGCCGGGGTGCTGACCGACCGGCTGGGGCGGCGGCCCACGCTGCTGGCGGCGCAGCTGTCCACGGCGCTGTTCACCGCGCTGCTCGGGTTCACCGACGGGCCGGTGGCGATCGCCGCGGCGGCCTTCCTGGTCGGCCTGGCGAGCAACGCGTCCCGCCCCGCGGTCAGCGCGATGATCGCCGACCTGGTGCCCGCCGCGGACCGGGTCCGGGCGTACGCGCTGAACTACTGGGCGATCAACATCGGCTTCGGCGCCTCCGCCGCGGTGGCCGGGCTGATCGCCCTGCACGGCTACCTGGCGCTGTTCCTGCTGGACGCGCTGACCACGCTGCTGTGCGCGGTGCTGGTGTTCGTGAAGGTCCCGGAGACGCAGCCGGAGGCCGCCCCCGCCACCGGGAAGGAGCCGCAGGTCGGGCTGGGCACGGTCTTCCGGGACGGGCCGTTCATGGCCGTGGTCGCGGTGAACCTGCTGCTGGCGCTGGTCGTCCAGCAGGGCTCCACCACGCTGCCGGTCGACATGGGCGCGCACGGCCTCTCGGCCGCCCGGTTCGGCCTGGTGATCAGCCTGAACGGGGTGCTGATCGTGCTGCTGCAGCTCCCGCTGACCCGGCTGATGGAGAACCGCGACCGCACCGCCCTGCTGGTGGTCGGCGCCCTGCTGACCGGCTGGGGCTTCGGCCTGACCGCGCTGGCCGGGTCCTCCGCCGCGCTGTACGCGCTGACGGTGGTGGTCTGGACGGTCGGCGAGATCGTCACCGCGCCCACCATGATGGCGCTGGTCGCCGAGCACTCCCCCGCCCGGGCCCGCGGCCGCTACCAGGGCGTCTACTCGCTCTCCTGGTCGCTGGCCTCGTTCGTCGGCCCGCTCGGCGGCGGCCTGCTGCTGCAGTACGCGGGCAGCTGGGCGCTGTGGGGCACCTGCGCGGCGGCGGGCACGCTGGCCGCGCTCGCCTTCGTCGCGCTCGGGCGCCGTCGGCCCCGGCCGCCGGTGGTGGACGGGGTGCCGGTGGCGGGCGGGGTGCCGGTGGAGGCGGCGGCCTGAGGCTGCGCTCCGGGCCGGGGCCCGAGGGGGGCTCAGGAGGCCGCGCCGCCCGCCTCGCTCTGCCGGAGCCGGACCCAGGAGTCGTGGTCGTCCTCCAGGATCGCCTGGTACTCCTCGATCAGCGGCGCCAGCCGGGACGGCTCCGGCACCGAGTCGCCGTACTCGGCCTTCAGCAGGCCGAGGCGGCGGCGCAGCGAGTTCAGCCGGTGCACGGTGTCGGAGCGCTGGATCCACAGCGTGCGGTAGCCGAAGAACGCCGCCCAGGCGGCCAGCACCGTCACCAGCGCGCCGGAGACCAGCGCGACGTCCGCCAGCCGGGTGGCCAGCGGCTCGCCGACCTTCAGGCCGAGCAGCACGGTGACCAGGGCGGACAGGCTGACGGTGGCCAGCTGCAGGGTCAGCGCCCGGCGCCGGTCCCAGTCGCGGCGCCGTCGGCGCTCCTTCAGCTCGGCCGCGAGTTCCGCCTCCAGCCAGGCCAACTTCCGTTGCGCGGTGGCGGATTCGGCGGATCCGGCGTGTTCGGTGTCCATGGTTTCCTCCCCGGCCGGGAGGATACCCGGATCAGGCTCCGGCGGGAGGGGTCTCGCTCGTCAGGTGCGCGAACGCGGCCAGGTTCCGGGTGGACTCGCCGCGCTTGGTCCGCCACTCCCACTCGCGGCGGATCGCGGTCGCGAACCCCAGCTCCAGCAGGGTGTCGAACGGCTCGTCGGCGTGCTCCAGCACGCTGCCCAGCAGCCGGTCCACCGCGTCCGGCGTCACCGCCTCCAGCGGCAGCCGCCCCACCAGGTAGACGTCGCCGAGCCGGTCCACCGCGTACGCCACCCCGAACATCCGGGTGTTGCGCTCCAGCAGCCAGCGGTGGAACGCCTCGTGGTTCTCGTCCGGCCTCCGGATCACGAACGCGTTCACCGACAGCGTGTGGTCGCCGATCCGCAGCGCGCAGGCGGTGGAGAGCTTCCGCGTCCCCGGCAGCGCGGCGACCAGCGTGTACGGGTCGGCCGCGGCCGGCTCCCAGGCGACACCGGCCTGGTCGAGCGCGGTGCGCAGGAGGGTGAGTGCGTCGTCCTTGGCAACCATGCCCCCACGCTAGCCTCCGGGCCGGCGGGCCCGCGTGCCCAGGGGGGCCGGGGGGAACGGCGGGACGCGCGATCAGGGCCTCGGGAAGGACGGCGGGATGCGCAATCAGGGGCTCGGGGAACGGCGGGTCCGAGCTGCTGACGGCCGGAGCCCGTCGATGCGTCCGTGCTGTTTCGGGCCGCCTGAACAGAACCCGAAGCCACCGCACGCACCGGCAGTGCACCGCCGGCAGCCCCGAGCCCGCCGTTCCCCGGGCCCCTGACGGGGCCCCCTCCGGGCGCGACCCGCCGTTCTTCAGGTACGGGCCGTGGACATCGCCCCCGTGTAGACCTCGGCGGTGGCACCGGCCGCGGTGAGCCAGCCGAAGGCGGCGGCGTGGCGGGCGGCTTCGGTGCCGCGGGCGGCGGGGAGGGCGGGGTCGGTGGCGTACGGGAGGAGGGCGCGGGCCCAGGCCTCGGGGTCGTGGCCGGGGACGAGGGTGCCGGTGCGGCCGTCCCGGACGGCGACGGGGAGGCCGCCGACGGCGGCGGCGACCACGGGGGTGCCGCAGGCCTGGGCCTCCAGGGCGACCAGGCCGAAGGACTCGCTGTGCGAGGGCATCACCAGGGCGGTGGCGGCGCGGTACCAGTCGGCGAGCTGCCGCTGGTCGACCGGCGGGTGGAAGCGGACCACGTCGCCGATGCCGAGCTGGGCGGCGAGCTTGTGCAGGCTCTCGGGGCGGGCCAGGCCGGTGCCGGAGGGGCCGCCGACGACCGGGACGACCAGGCGCTCGCGCAGGGCGGGGTGCCGGTCGAGCAGGCGGGCGACGGCCTTGAGCAGGACGTCGGGCGCCTTGAGCGGCTGTATTCGGCCGGCGAACAGCAGCACCGCGGCGTCCTGCGGGAGGCCGAGCCGGGCTCGGGCGGCGGCCCGGTCGCCGGGGCGGAACACCTCCAGGTTGACGCCGGGGTGGACGACGGCGAGCTGGTCGGGGCGGGCGGCGTAGTGGTGGGCCAGCTCGGCGGCCTCCTCCGCGGTGTTGGCGATCAGCCGGTCGGCGGCGCCGACCACCTGGGTCTCGCCGATCACCCGGGCGGCGGGCTCCGGGGTGTCCCCCTCGGCGAGGGCCGCGTTCTTGACCTTGGCCATGGTGTGCATGGTGTGCACCAGCGGGACGCCCCAGCGCTCGGCGGCCAGCCAGCCGACCTGGCCGGACAGCCAGTAGTGCGAGTGCACCAGGTCGTAGTAGCCGGGGCGGTGCCCGGCCTCGGTGCGCAGCACGCCGTGCGTGAAGGCGCACAGCTGGGCCGGCAGGTCCTCCTTGAAGAGGCCCTCGTACGGGCCCGCGGTGACGTGCCGGACGAGGACGCCGGGGGCGAGCTCGACGGCGGGGGCGTCGTCCGAGCTGACGGCGCGGGTGAAGACCTCGACCTCGATGTCCAGGTCGGCGAGGCGCTTGGCCAGCTCCACGATGTACACGTTCATGCCGCCGGCGTCGCCGGTGCCGGGCTGGTGCAGCGGCGAGGTGTGGACGCTCAGCATCGCGATCCGGCGCGGGCGGCGGGCGGCCGCGGCGGGCCCGGCGAACGCGCCGGGGGCCACCGGGGCGGCGGCCCACCGCGGCTCGCGGCGGGGCGTGCGGACGAGGGGCTGGGTCACCTGCGATGCCTCCCTGTGCGCCGGCCGTCTGCTCTTCTCGTGCCGCCGCCCGCGGCCGGCGGCAGCGGGCGGATGGACGTCAGCCAGGGCAACGGGGCAGCGCGTCGCCGTATTCCCGCCAGCGGATCCGGGTGCACCGTGCTCCGGAACCGCTGCGTACGCTTGGTGACCATGGCAGCGAGCGACACGCCGTCCTCCCGGGGCCGGTCGGGCCGACCGGTGGGGACGATCACCCGGGGCACCACCAACACCAACCGGCTGCGGCGGATGGACCGGTGGATCGCCCACGCCGCGGGCCGGACGCTGCGGGCCCCGGTGGCCCCGCCGGTGGCGGTGGACCTGGGGTACGGCGCGGCGCCGTGGACGGCGGTGGAGCTGTCGGCGCGGCTGCGGGCGGTGCGGGCGGACGTCCGGGTGGTGGGGATCGAGATCGACCCGGCCCGGGTCGCGGCGGCGCTGCCGATGGCCGAGCCGCCGCTGCTGGAGTTCCGCCGCGGCGGGTTCGAGGTGCCGCTGGACGGCGGGGCGCGGCCCCGGCTGATCCGGGCGGCGAACGTGCTGCGGCAGTACGACGAGGAGCAGGTCGCCGGGGTGTGGGCCCGGCTGTGCGGGCGGCTGGCGCCGGACGGGCTGCTGGTGGAGGGCACCTGCGACGAGGTGGGCCGACGGCACGTCTGGGTGGCGCTCGGCCCGGAGGGGCCGCGGACGGTGACCTTCGCGGCCCGGCTGGCCGGTCTGGAGCGGCCGTCCGAGCTGGCGGAGCGGCTGCCGAAGGCGCTGATCCACCACAACGTGCCGGGGCGGCCGGTGCACTCCTTCCTGCGCGACTTCGACCGGGCCTGGGCGGCGGCCGCGCCGCTGGGCGCGTTCGGGGCCCGGCAGCGCTGGGTGGCGGCCTGCGCGGCGCTGGCGGCGGACTGGCCGCTGCGGGACGGGCCGGTGCGGTGGCGGCAGGGCGAGTTGACGGTGGCGTGGGCCGCGCTGGCGCCGCGCTGAGCCGCCCCCACCCTGTCCGATCATCCGTTCGACAGTTCACTCGAACGAGTTATCGATTTCCTCTGGCGTGTTGACGCCCCGTCAGGCCACCATGGAGCCGTCCGGGTGGTTGTCGGCGCGCCCCCCGGCACCCGTCAACCCGTCCGCCCCTCGACCTCGTCCCGCACCCGCTCGAACGCCGCGTACGCGTCGGTGCCGAACAGCACGAACCGCACCTCGTCCAGGTCCGGGGCCTCCGCGGCCGCGGTCTCCCCCGCCGTGGTCTCCAGGGCGATCCGGGCCGCGTCCTCCAGCGGCCAACCGAAGATCCCGGCAGAGATCGCCGGGAAGGCCACCGTCCGGGCGCCCAGCCCGACCGCGACCCGAAGGGACTCCCGATAGCAGGAAGCCAGTAGCTCCGCGCGCCGCGGACGGTCCTCCGCCCGGTACACCGGACCGACGGTGTGCACCACCCAACGGGCGGGCAGCCGCCCCGCCGTGGTCGCCACGGCCCGGCCGGTGGGCAGGCCCTTGCCGTAGTGCGAGGCGCGCAGCCTGCGGCACTCGGCCAGGATCTCCGGTCCGCCCCTGCGGTGGATCGCCCCGTCCACCCCGCCGCCGCCCAGCAGGGAGCTGTTGGCGGCGTTCACCACCGCGTCCACCTGCTGTTCCGTGATGTCACCCTGTACCAGCGTGATCTGCGTCACCGCTGCCCTCCTCCGGTCAATTCCGGCCCACCGACGGCGGAAACCTGCGGAAACCCTAGGCAAAGCCGCCACCAGGCGCGTGGCAATAACCACATCGGCGCCGCCCAGTCGAAGAAATCCTCGGAGATCACGTTATGGTCGCGGGAAGCCCCCCGATGCCCGGCGCCGTCCGGGCACTGCGGACGGACACCAGCCGTTGGTCCGTCGGGGAAAGGAAGGACCGACCGATGCCCGCTACGGGAGACGGGCGGGCACCCGACGCGACCACGAGCGCCGGTACCGCCGAACGCAGCCGCAGCCGCCGCGCCCACGGCGCCCCGCGCCCCGACCGGGCGGCGGGCCCGGCACCGATACCGCATCCGCGCAGCACCCCCGGCCCCACCGAACCGGCCCGCCCCACCGCGGGGTTCCGGGTGCTGGTGGTCGAGGCGGACGGGCCCGGGCACACCCTGTTCGACTCGCTGGCCGCCGAGCTGGGCCAGCACGCCGAACTGCACCGGGTGGACGGCATCCGGGAGGCCCTGGCCGCACTGCCGCCGCCGCCCGGCAGCGGCCGCCGCGGGCAGCGCGCCCCCGACTTCCAGTGCGTCCTGCTCGACCTCGGCGCGCCCGCCGAGCCCTCCGCGGATCCGTCCGACGGGCTGGAGGGCCTGCGCGAGCTGCTGCTGCGCGCCCCGCACACCGCCGTGGTGGTGCTGACCGACGCCGCCGGGGCCGAACTCGGTGCCGCCGCGGTCGCCGCGGGCGCCCAGGACTTCCTCCTCCGGCAGGACACCGGCGGCCCGCTGCTGGCCCGCGCCCTGCGCTACGCGGTGGAGCGCAAGCGCGCCGACGAGTCGCAGCGCCGCCTGGTCGAGGCCGAGATCCGCGGCCAGGAGAACGCCCGCCTCCAGCGCCACCTGCTGCCCACCCCGCTGCTGGACGGCGCCGGCCTGGCCTTCACCCGCCGCTACCGCCCCGGCCGCCGCCGCGCCCTGCTCGGCGGCGACTTCTACGACGCCGTCCGCACCAAGGACGGCCGGGTGCACGTGGTGATCGGCGACGTCTGCGGCCACGGCCCGGACGAGGCCGCGCTCGGCGTCGCACTGCGGATAGCGTGGCGGACGCTGGTGTTCGCCGGGCTGACCGGCCAGCACCTGCTCACCACCCTCCAGCACGTGCTGGAGCACGAGCGCCGCAGCGACGAGATCTTCGCGACCCTGTGCATGGTCGTGCTGGACGCCCCGACCGGCGGCGACGGCCCCGAGGGCGCCGAGCTGTACCTCGCCGGGCACCCCGCGCCGCTGCTGCTGGCCCCCGACGGCCCGCCGGTGCTGCTCCCGCTCGACCAGGCCGGCCCGGCACTCGGCCTGCTGCCCTGCGACGCGACGCACTCGGTCTGGCCCGCCCTGCGGGTCGAGCTCTCCCCCGGCTGGCGGCTGCTGATGTACACCGACGGCCTGGTCGAGGGCAAGGTCGGGGCGGGCTCGCCGCGGCTGGGCCAGGAGGGCCTGATCGAGCTGATCGCCGACCACCAGGCCGCCGGGCTGACCCGCGGCCGCCTGGTCGACTCGGCGATCGCCGAGGTCGAGGAGCTGAACGGCGGGGCGCTCACCGACGACGTCGCGGTGCTGCTGCTGGAGCGCAACCCCGCCCCGGTGATCATGGGCTGAGCTGCCCGCCGGCCGGCCAGCTGACCGGCTCGCTGACCGGCTCGCTGACCGGCTCGCTGACCGGCTCGCTGACCGGCTCCGGAGTGACAGGAAGGGCGGCCCCCGCGCGGGGGCCGCCCTTCCTGTCACTCCGTCACCGACGGTGTCACCAGGGGCCGTACGGGCCCTGGTTGCTGCGCCCGCCGCGGCCGCGGCCGTCGGTGAGCAGCTTGATCGCGGGGCGGACGTCCACCACGTAGACGATCGCGGCGACCAGGCCGACCAGCGTCATCAGGCCGGTGATCGGGTTGGCTCCGAAGAGCAGGTCCCAGCCCAGCGACAGGCTCAGGACGATCACCCAGAAGCCCTTGGTCTTCTTGTCCGCCGCCCGGTACGCGTCCTCCCGGCGGAACACGGCGTCGCCGAGCGCGAACACCTTGAAGCAGATGATCGCGGTGGCGATCCACCAGAACGGGTTCAGGAGGGCAACGTTCAGGATCACCTTGAGCTCCTCACTCTTTCCTCCATCCTGGCACGGCTGACACCCCAGTCAACGGCCCGCGTCGGCGCGGCGTTCCGGCCGCTCGCGTTCCGCCCCGCTCCGCCTCACTCCGCCTTCGGCGCGGCGCTCTTCCGGGGCCGGGGAGCCTTCTTGGCGGCGGGCTTCGACGCGGCGGCGGGCTCCTCGTCCACCACGACCTCGGCGACCACGACCTCCTCGACCGGCGCCTCGTCCTCGGCGGCGGCCCCGTCCTCGGCCTGCGGGGCGGCACCGGCGGCGTCGACCACGGTGCGGCCGCGGACGGCCAGCTCGTCGTAGACCTCCTTGGCCTTCACCGCGAACTCCAGTGCCCGGCCGACCTGCTGCATCGCGAACTCCTGCGCCTTGGCCTGGAGTTCCTTCACGTCGGTGGGCAGCGCGGTGACCGCCTCGGTGACCTTGGCCTGCGCGTCGGCCAGCGCGGCGCCCGCGTCCTGCAGGGCGGCGGCGGCCTTCTCCTGGGTGCCCTTGCGGTCCGCGGCGAGCGCCTCCAGCTGGGCGGGCACCTCGCGGAGCTTCTCGTAGGCGAGGTCGCCCGCGCCGGCCAGGGCGTACAGCGGGGTCGGGTCGGTGAGGGTCTTCTTGAACTCGTCGCTGATCGGCATGTCGGGTCCTCCCGGTCGGGGGCGCCGCGCGGTCGGGTCGCGCGGGGCTCGGTCTCGCAGGTCCGGTCGTCCGGGCCTGGTCGTTCTGCTCGTCCTACTCGTCCTGCTCGCCCTGCTCGTTCCGGGCCTGGCCGCCCGCCGGGCGGGCGGGCTGGTTCTCCTTCAGGAACGCCTCGTAGACCGACAGCAGGGCCTGCTTCTGCCGCTCGTTGATCAGCGGGTCGGCCAGGATCGCGGCCCGCAGGCCGGGCCCCTCGCCGTCCCGCTCCTCCAGGATCCCGGCCTGCACGTACAGCGTCTCCGCCGAGATCCGCAGCGCCTTGGCGATCTGCTGGAGGATCTCCGCGCTGGGTTTGCGCAGCCCGCGCTCGATCTGGCTCAGGTACGGGTTGGACACCCCGGCGGCGTCGGCCAGCTGCCGCAGCGAGTACTGCGCGCTCCGCCGCTGCTCCCGGATGTACTCGCCGAGCGAGCCCACGTTCAGTGACGCCATACGGGAAGTCTGCCCCGCCCTGCTTGCAATTGCAAGCAGACTGCTAGCGCCCGCAAACGGGCGCTAGCAGGGCTCGGGCGTGCCGGTGGCGGTGAGGTGCGGGCCGAGGGTGAGGCGGCCGGGGGTGAGGGCGGGGACGGCGGTGCGGTGGAAGGCGTCCAGGCCGAAGCGCAGCGAGACCGGGGAGTGCAGGTCGTGGGCGCGCAGGACCCAGGGCGCCTCGGGGGCGTCGGCGGGGGGCTGGGCAAACTCGCACTCGACGTAGGTGTGGCGGCTCTCCGGGTCGTGGCGGTTCGAGAGCCGGCAGCGGACGCGGTGCAGCCGGGAGGGCAGGGCGTGCACGGCGGGAGGGGGCGGATCAGCGGCGGGGAGGAACTCGGCGGGGAGGTCCACCCGGGCGGCGACGGGGGCGACGAAGTCCGGGCCGCCGCGGCGGCACCAGTCGGCGACCAGCGCGCGGAAGGCGGCGTTCCGGGCGGAGCGGCGGCGGATCGCGCCCGCGGCCAGGATCTGCTGCCCGGCCCCGGACAGCGCGGTGGTGATGGCGGTCAGCGGGGCGCGGGCGTCCGCCCAGCGGGCGGTCAGCATGGCCCGGTGGAGGACCTGCCCCGCCCGGTGGGCGTGGAAGGCGGACCTGAACACGGGCAGCTCCCGCTCCGGGGCGCGGCGGCGTTCCGGCGCCTCCGGGTGCGCGGCGGCGAGCCGGCTGCCGCACGGCGACGCCCGCAGGTTGAAGTCGTCGACGGTCAGTTCGAGGGAGCGGCAGCGCAGGGCGACGGCCGAGCCGATCCGGAGCGTCACCCCGTCGGGGTCGGTGCGCAGGGTCAGGCCGGTGGCGTCCGCGGTGGTGTCGACGTCCAGTTCGACCGGGTCCTCCAGGCTGATCCAGAGGTTCGCGTAGCCGTCCTCACCCCCGGCGTACCGGCACGGCACCTCGGCGTCGAACCAGCAGTCCAGCCGTTCGGACCCGCGCCGTTGGACGCGCAGGGAGCGCAGCACGGCGGACGCCAGGTCGTAGTCGGCGGCGAGTTCGTCGACGCGCTCGGGCGTCCGCGGGGTGAGGTCGGCGCTCAGGACGTCGGAGCCGAACCGGTGCCAGCGGTCCGGGACGGGTTCGGGTCCGGGCGGGAGCAGGAGGCGCTCGACCGGGACGCCCGCGGCGGCGGTCCGCTCCACCACCCAGGCCCGCCGCTGGTTGCCGAGGTCGGCCAGCCAGCGCAGCGCCCAGCGGGCCTGGAGCTCGCGCATCCAGCGGAAGCGGGCGGTGGCGGCCCTGAACAGGGCGTAGGTGTTGTTGTCCCACACGTCCGCCAGCCGGTAGACCTCGTCGCGGTCGAACTCGCGCGCGTCCGCGGCCAGTTCGGCGATCCGGTCGATCGAGGCGTCCAGCAGGGCGGCGAACGCGAGCAGGGTGCGCGGGTGCCGGGGGCGGAGGGGCATGGGGGTGATTGTGCCCGGCGACGGGGGTGGTTGCCATACGGAGAAAGTAGGGTGAAGGGAGACGAACCGGCGTCGCTTCGAAGGGAGTTGACGCGAGTTGACGGGGGTTCACGGATGCCCCGGCGGCGCGGGGCGCGAGCGGGAGGGGCTGGGCGGGATGGCGGAGCGGCGGATCGGTGCGGTGCTGTGCGACCTGGACGGGGTGCTGCGGATCTGGTCGGACCTGGCGGACGTCGACCTGGAGCGCGGGCTGCCGCCGGGGACGGTCGGCGGGGCGGCGTTCCGGGCGGAGCGGTTGCTGCCCGCGGTGACCGGGCTGGTCAGTGACGAGGAGTGGCGGGCGGCGGTCGCGGCGGACCTGGCGACGGCGTGCGGGTCGGCGGAGGCGGCGCGGGAGGCGGTGGCGGCCTGGGGGCGGCAGCCGGTCCGGACGGACGTGGAGGTGCTGGCCCTGGTTTCCGAGGTGCGGCGGGGCGGCGTCCCGGTGGTGCTGGTGACGAACGGGACGACCCGGCTGGAGGCCGACCTCGCCGCGCACGGGCTGGACGCCGCGGTGGACGCCGTCCTCAACACCGCCCGGTTCGGGCACGCCAAGCCCGACCCCCGGGTGTACCTCGCGGCCGCCGAACTGGCCGGGGTCCCGGTGGAGCGCTGCCTGTTCGTCGACGACTCGGCCGGGAACGTCGCCGCCGCGACGGCGCTCGGCATGCACGGCCACCACCACCGCGGGGCGGACGGGCTGCGCGCGGCGCTCGGCGGCTACGGCCTGCTCTGACCACCCCGCGGAACGCCCTGACCGCCCCGCGGAACGGCCTGCCGGGCCCGGGTCCGGCGTGCCACCATCCGGGCCATGACGATCTTCCACGGGTACGACGGAACGGCCCTCCACTACGAGCAACTCGGCGACGGCGCACCCCTGGTGGCGGTCCCCGGCGGCCCCGGCATGGACGCCCGCTACCTCGGCGACCTCGGCGGGCTGGACGCCCGGCGGCGGCTGGTCCGGTTCGACCCGCGGGGCTGCGGCCGCTCGGCGGCGCCCGCCGACCGGGCGAGCTGCGCGTTCGCCGCCCAGGCCGCGGACGTGGAGGCCCTCCGGGAGCACCTCGGCGCGGACCGCATCGACCTGCTCGGCCACTCCGCGGGCGCCCTCACCGCGCAGCGCTACGCCGCCGGGTTCCCGCACCGCGTACGGTCGCTGGTGCTGGTCACCCCGGTCGGCCGGGCCGCCCGGGAGCCCGACCCGGCGGAACTCGCCGCGCTCCGGGCCGCGCGCGCGGCCGAGCCCTGGTACCCGGACGCGGCGGAGGCGGACGCCCTGCTGGCCGCCGGTGCGGGCGATCCGGCGGTGCTGGTGCGGCGGATCACGCCGTTCTTCTGGGGCACCTGGAACGAGCGGGCCCGCGCGGCGGCGTTCGACCCGGAGCAGGTACCGGCCGCGCCCTGGATGCGGGAGGCGTTCTACGCGGGCGCGGGCACGGACGGCGCGGGCACGGCCGGGGCCGGCCCCGAGCCGGTGGCGGCGCCGGTGCTGGTGGTCGCCGGGGAGCGGGACGGGATGATCGGCACCGCCCCGGCGCGGCTGGTCGCGGCCCTGCACCCGGACGCCCGGCTCGCCGTCCTGCCGGGGGTGGGGCACCGGCCCTGGGTGGAGGACCCGGCGGGGTTCGCCGCGCTGGTGGGAGGGTTCCTGGAGGGCGTCTGACCGTCAGGGGCCCGGGGAACGGCGGGCTCGGGGCTGCTCACGGTGCACTGCCGTTGCGCGCCACGGCTTCGGGTTCCGTTCGTACGGCCCGAAGCAGCACGGACGCTCCGGTGGGCTCCGGGCGCCAGCAGCTCGGACCCGCCGTTCCCCGGGCCCCCGACGGGGCCACGCGATGGGGCCCTATGCGGTGAGGTGCCGGTAGAGCGGGGCGAGGAGTTCCGCGAGGTCGGGGGCGAGGTCGGGGAGGTCGGGGTCGGGCGGATCGGGCGGGTCGGTGGGTGCGGGGCGGAGGGTGAACTCGCCCTGCCAGAAGGTGTCGAGGCACTGGTCGATCGGCTGGTCCACGGTGTCAGCTCCCGGTCGCGTCGGCGGAGAGGGTGAGGAGTTCGCGGAGCTGCTCGGTGGGGAGCTCGGTCAGCCAGTGCTCGCCGGTGCCGATCACAGCATCCGCCAACTCCCTTTTGGTGTCGATGAGTTCGGCGATGCGTTCTTCGACGGTGCCGGTGCACACCAGTTTGCGGACCTGGACGTCGCGCTGCTGGCCGATGCGGTGGGCGCGGTCGGTGGCCTGGTCCTCGGTGGCGGGGTTCCACCAGCGGTCGAGGTGGACGACCTGGTTGGCGGCGGTGAGGTTGAGCCCGGTGCCGCCCGCCTTCAGGGAGAGCAGGAACACGCCCGGCCCGTCCGGGGTCTGGAAGCGGTCGACGAGTTCCTGGCGGCGCGGTGCGGCGAGGCCGCCGTGCAGGTGGAGGACGGGGCTGCCGAGGCGGCGGCGCAGGTGGGACTGGAGCCGGGCGCCGAACTCGGCGTACTGGGTGAAGACGAGGGCCCGGTCGCCCTCGGCCAGGGCCTCCCCCAGCAGGGCGACCAGGCGTTCGACCTTGCCGGAGCGGCCGCCCAACGGGGATTGGTCGCGCAGGAGTTGGGCGGGGTGGTTGCAGACCTGCTTGAGCCGGCCGAGGGCGGCCAGCACGGCGCCCTTGCGTTCGACGCCGCGGAGGCCGCCGAGCCGGCCGAGCAGGTCGGCGACGACGGCCTGGTAGAGCCCGGCCTGCTCGGGGGTGAGGTTGCAGCGGACGGTGAACTCCTGCTTGGCGGGCAGCTGTTGGCCGATCTCGGGGTCGCTCTTGAGGCGGCGCAGCAGGAAGGGCGCGGTGAGCCGCTGGAGGGCGGCGGCGACGTCCCGGTTGCCGGACTGCTCGATCGGGACGGCGTAGTGCTCGCGGAAGGACTCGGGGGTGCCGAACAGGCCGGGGTTGGCGAAGTCGAGGACGGTGTGGAGTTCGGCGAGGCGGTTCTCGACGGGGGTGCCGGTGAGGGCGATCCGGGGGCCGGAGCGCAGCGAGCGCAGGGCGCGGGACTGGCGGGCGGCGCGGTTCTTGGCGTGCTGGGCCTCGTCGGCGACGACCCGCCGCCAGTGGACGGCGCGCAGCGCGGCGGCGTCCCGCTGGAGGACGCCGTAGGTGGTGATCACCAGGTCGGCGGCGGGGTCGGGGGCGGTGCGGTCGGGGCCGTGGTGGAGCTGGACGCGCAGCCGGGGGGCGAAGCGGGCGGCCTCGCGCCGCCAGTTGCCGACGAGCGAGGTGGGGCAGACCAGCAGGACGGGGCCGCGGGCGCCGCGGGCGTGTTCGAGGGCGAGCAGGGCGAGGGTCTGGACGGTCTTGCCGAGGCCCATGTCGTCGGCGAGGACGGCGCCGAGGCCGAGCCGTCCGAGGGCGTCCAGCCAGGCCAACCCCCTTTCCTGGTACGGGCGCAGGGCGCCGGTGAAGCCGGGCGGGGGCGGGGTGCGGCGGGCGCCGGGGAGGCGGCCGAGGCGCCCGGCCAGCAGGTCGCCGAGCGGGCCGTCGGCGTGCACGGCGGTGACCGGGAGGCCGTCGACGACGGCGCCGTCGGTGGCGGCGAGGCGGAGCAGGGCGGCGGCGTCGAGCTGCGGGTCGTCGCGGTGGGCGGCGAGGAAGCGCAGGGCGGCGGCGAGTTGTCCGGCGTCCACCTCGATCCACCGGCCGCGGAACCGGACCAGGCCCGCCTGGGCGGCCGCGAGTTCGTCCAACTCCTGCTGGGTGAGCGGGTGTTCGCCGACGGCGAGCTGCCAGCGGAAGTCGAGCAGGGCGTCCCGGTCGGCCTGGGCGGCGCGCCGGACGGAGCCGGGGGCGGTGGTGCGCGCGGTGGCGGCGAGGCCGAGCCGGGGGCGGCGCTGCCACCAGGCGGGCAGCAGGACGCCGTGCCCGGCGGCGGCGAGCGCGGGGGCGGTGTCGCGCAGGAAGGCGAGCGCTCCGGCCCGGTCGAGGTCGAGCCCGGTGGGGCGGGTGCGGTGCAGGGCGGCCCGCAGGCCGGGCAGCAGGCGGGCGGCGCGGTCGAGTTCGGCGAGGTACGCCGCGATCGGGTCGTCGACCGCCCGGGCCAGCGCGGCGGACCCCGGCCCGGCGGACCAGAGTTCGGCGGCGGGCAGCAGCAGCGAGGGCCGGTCGACCGGGCCGAGCAGCACGTCCAGGCGCCAGTTCTCGTCCAGGACGGTGGCGTCCGGGTCGTCGTCGGCGGTGCCGAGCGGTTCGGCGAGGCGGAAGGCCAGCCGGACCCGCCCGAGCGGTTCGGTGCCGGCCGCCGCAGCGGCGAGGCGGCCGGCCTCGGCCGGTTCGGGCGGGGCGGGCAGCCGGGCGTCCGGACCGCGCAGGGCGGCGAGCCAGGCCGGGCCGTCGCCGGGCGCCGCCGGGGCGTCCTCCCCCAGCGCGACCCGGGTCTCGTGGTCGGTGAGGGCCTCCAGCACGGTGTCGAGCAGGGCGCTGCCGGTGGGCTCGTGCCCGTCCTCGGCGCGGGCGACCGGCGGGCACCCGGCCGCCAGCGCGAGGGCCTCCCGGTGGCTGGCCGGGTCGTGCGCGGGCCGCCAGCGCGCCGCCCACCCGCCGGGCTCCGCGACCAGCGCGGGCAGCACCCGCCCCCGCCCGGCCAGCCGCCAGGCCAGGTCGTGCACGCCCGTCAGCCAGCGCAGCGACGCCCCGTACGCGAGCTCCGCCGCCCGGCCGCCGGGCAGTTCGACGGTGGTGCCGGGCCAGTACGGGTCGAACAGCTCGCCGAGCAGCTGCGCGGCCTCCGGCAGGTCGAACAGCAGGGCCGGGACGCGCCACGGGCGCAGCTCCGGGCCCCGGGCGGTGGAGCCGACCGGCAGGTCCGGCGAGGGCGTGGGCCGCCCGCCGAGGGTCGGCAGCCGCAGGGTCAGCCACCGCTCGTCGCCGCGCTCGGCCAGCCAGGCCGCCCCCGGGCCGACCGCCCGCAGCAGGCCCGCGACCTCGGCGGCCGGGCAGGCGTACGGGTGCCGCGGGCCCTCCCCCGCCCGCCGCGCGAACGCCCCGCCGTCCTCCGCCCACACCCCGAGCCGCCCGTCGACCCGCCACTGGGCGTGCAGGACGTACATCGGGGACCTCCGGTGGGCGGGCACAGGGACCTTCCAGCGTAGATCGGCCCACCGACACGTTCGCGGGCCCCCGGTTCCGCACCGTCCCGCCCGCCGGTTCAGCTCAGGTGGAACACCGGCCCGCGCGGGGTGAAGGGCAGGGTCGCGCCGCGCGGGACGAGGTAGGCGTGTTCGCGGCGCGGGACGCGCAGGGTGTCGCAGTCGGTGTCGGTGATGATCAGCAGGGGCGCGGCGGCGGGGAAGTCGGGGGCGCGGGCCAGGAGGTCGACGCCGGGCTGCAGGACGGTGCCGCCGCGGCCGCGGACCCGGACCCGGCCGGCGAGTTCGGCGACCGGCAGGTAGCCCGCGTCGTGCGGGGCGGCGTCGCAGAAGACGACCCGGGCGGCGGGGACGTCGCGGGCGGCGGCGTAGGAGGCGATCGCGCCGAGGGCCTTGCCGAGCAGGGTGCGGTCCATCGATCCGGAGGTGTCGAGCAGGACGCCGAAGGTGCAGCGCGGTGTCTCCTCGTACGGGTGGTGGCGTCCGGCGCGCGGGATGTCGGGGCTGGCGGACTGGCGGCGGGAGGGGCGGGCGTAGGAGCGCAGCGGTTCGGGGCGGGGGACGTGCTCGTCGAACCAGCGGGCGAGCCGGGCGTCCCAGGGCAGGGGCGGCTGGGAGAGGGCGCGGATCTCCTCGACGAGCCCGGCGGGCAGCAGGCCGCGGTCGCGGGTGTGCAGGTCGAAGCCCTGTTGCAGGCCGCGCCGGTAGAAGTCGTCGAGGTCGACGTAGCCGCGGGCGCCGGCGCGGGGCAGCGGTTCGCCGAGGATGTCGCCGAGGCCCTTGCCGCGCAGGGTGGCCAGGCGGCGCAGGCGGCGCTGGTCGCGGGCGATCCGGTCGTAGACCTCTTCGGCGGACAGGCCCTTCAGCTCGGGGTCGTGGAGCAGTCCTTCGGGCATCTCGCCGACGTCCATCTCCAGCAGCCAGCCGTTGACGACGTAGTCGGCTGCGACGTTGAAGAGGTACGGGTCGCGGCCGCCGGCCCGGTCGCCGTGGCGGAGGGCGGCGTGCAGCATCTCGTGGGCCAGGACGAAGCGCCACTCCTCGTCGGTGTGGTGGCGCAGCGGGTTGAGGTAGACCTCGCCCGCCTCGGCGTTGACGGCGGCGATCGTGATGCCGTGGGCGCGGGCGAGTTCGGCGTCGGCGACGAGGGTGAGTCCGGCGGCGAGGCCGCCGAGCAGGGGGTAGTGGGCGACGAACCAGCCGAGGGCGCGTTCCCAGGGGCGCTGCGGGAGGCGGGCGCCGTCGTGGGTCTCGCGGCGGCCGCCCGCGACGTCCATGGCGGCGGAGACGGTGCGGGTGAGGGCGTGGGCGAAGGCGAGCGTCCGGTCCTCCGGGTCCTCGTGGGCGGTCCAGGGGGCGAGGTGCTGGTCGGGCCGGTCGCCGCCGGTGCCGCAGGCCCGGTACGCGGGCGGGACGCCGTCGCGGCGCCAGCGGGCGGCGAGTTCCTCCTCGTCGCCGCCGGGCCAGCTGCCGGGCAGGTCGTCGGGGGCGCGGCCGATCGGGAAGGTGTGGAGGAAGCGGTTGACGACGGCGCAGCGGGCGGCGAGGTCGGCGGCGTCGGGCTGGGCGCGGGGGCCGCGGGCGGCGGGGAGGTGGCCGAAGCCGAGGTGGAGCAGGGCGTGGGCGAGCGCCCAGGCCCACTCCCCGGGTTCGGCGCGGCGGCGCCGGTTGTGGTGCAGGGTGCCGTGCGAGTCGGCGGTGACCCAGCCGGTGGCGGGGTGCAGCGGGCAGTGCTCCTCGTCCAGGGCGCACAGCCCGGCGGGGACGGCGTGGAGCGCGGGGTTGCCGTGGACCGTGGCCAGTCCGGCGGCGAACGCGGCCTTGACCGGGTCGGCCTTCTCGGGCTCGGCGGCGGCTTTCGCGGCGGTGCGGCGGCCGCTCACCGGCGGGCCTCGACCAGGCGGGGCAGGTCGCGGGCGGCCTCGATCAGGAACCAGGACGGCAGCACGGGGTTGCCGTCGGGGCCGTCGGCGATCACGGTCTGGGCGACCTCGACGGAGATCTCGGCGAGCTGCACCAGCAGCGACTTGGAGCGGTACGCGTGCTGGCGGACGGACGGCGAGGCGTGCTCCTTGCGGGCGGGCAGTTCCTTGACCAGGCGGCCGCGGAAGGAGTCGGCGAGGTAGTAGAGCAGGTCGCGGTCCTCGACGCGGCGCGGCCAGGAGGCGTCGCCCTTGAGGATCGCCTCCAGCCCGTACGCGTTGCGGACGATCTTGACGTAGCCGCAGAAGGCGACGGCGTGGGCGGGGGTGAGCAGGCCGTGGGCGAGCACCTGGAGGGTGTCCTCGCCGAGGTCCGGGCCGAAGGAGTGCAGCGCGTCGGAGAGCATGTGCCAGGCGCGCGGGGTGGAGAACGGCTCCTCGGTCTTCGGCGGGGCGGACCACAGGTGGTCGGGCCGGTCGGTGAGGTGGTCGAGGATCCACGGGTGGACGCCGTGCCCGGCGGCCCAGCCGAGCCAGTCGTCGGAGCTGGCCCGCAGGTGGACGTGGACCAGGCGGTTGAGCAGCGCGGACGGCATCGGGCGGGCGAGCGCGCCGTCGGTGGCGCGGTTGCCCGCGCCGATCACGATCGAGCCGGGCGGCAGTTCGTAGTTCCCGATCCGGCGGTCGAGGATCAGCGAGTAGAAGGCCTTCTGGACGTCGGGGGTGGCGGCGTTCAGCTCGTCCAGGAACAGGCAGTAGGGCTGGTCGCGGGCGATGGTCTCGGGCGGGCAGAACCGGGAGCGGCCCTCGGGGGTGAGCTGCGGGACGCCGATCAGGTCCTCGGGGGCGAGCTGGGTGCCGAGCAGCGAGACGCACTCCAGGCCGATCGACTCGGCGAACTGGTTGACCAGCGAGGACTTGCCGATGCCGGGCGCGCCCCAGAGGAACACCGGCCGCACGGTGGCGAGGCCGAGCAGCAACTCGGGGACCTGGGACGGCGACACGGTGACGGCAGACTGCACAGCTCTCCCAAGGAGGGTGGGTTTTCGGGGGGTCCGGCGGCCAGTGTGGACGGCGCGGCGGGCGGGCGCACCCGGTTTTCCGGGCCGCGGCGGCTGTCCACAGGCTGGGGACAACACTGTGCGCGGCGCCCGCCGGAGACACGTCGGACAACTTTCAACTTCTTGGTTGAAACTTGAACCAGATCGGCGTACGGTGAACCACGTGAACAAGTTGAAGCCTCAACAAACGGCTTCGACCCCCGTCCCGAGGAGAGAAGCCATGGGCATCTTCAACCGCAGCAAGAACACCGCCGCCGCCACCGCCCCGGCCGCCACCGCCGCCCAGGGCCCGGACCTGGCCCACCTGACCGGCGACTACACCATCGACGCCGCCCACTCCAGGATCGGCTTCGCGGTCCGGCACGCGATGGTCACCAACGTCCGCGGCGAGTTCGCCGAGTACGAGGGCAAGCTGTACCTGGACGGCAGCAACCCGGCCGCGTCCACCGCCGAACTGGTGATCAAGGTCGCCTCGATCAGCACCGGCCAGGCCCAGCGCGACGAGCACCTGCGCACCGGCGACTTCTTCGACGCCGCCGCGCACCCGGAGATCACCTTCAGGTCGACCTCCGCCGAGCGGGTCGACGGCGACACCTACCGCCTGCACGGCGACCTGACCATCAAGGGCACCACCCGCCCGGTCGCCCTCGACCTGGAGTTCACCGGCGCGGCCACCGACGTGTACGGCGCCGACCGGGTCGGCTTCGAGGGCGGCACCAGCGTCGACCGCACCGCCTGGGGCCTGACCTACAACGCCGCGCTGGAGACCGGCGGCGTGCTGATCGGGGAGAAGGTCAAGCTGACGCTGGACGTCTCCGCCGTGCGAGCCTCCTGAACCCGCCTGCCCGGGCCGTCAGCGCGGCCTCCCCGGTACCGCCCCCGCCGTCCCCCTCGGCGGGGGCGCCGCCGTTCCCGGGGTCCTCAGCCGACGAGCAGCGCCGCGTCCTCGGGCGGCAGCCAACTGCCCGGCGGGCGGGTCAACCAGCCCTCGGCGACGGCGAGTTCGGCCGCACGGGCGCGCAGCGCGGCCAGCCCCGGGTGGCGGACGTCCGGGCGGTGCACCAGGCCGACCAGGCTGAGCGGCACCGGGTCGACCAGCGGACGGACCACCGCGCCGGGGAAGTCGTGCGCCCCGACGGCGGTCAGCACCGGGCTGCCGTGCCGGGCCAGGTAGCGGGCGAACTCGGCGCCGCCGACCGGCGGGGTGCGGGCGGGCGCGGCCGTCAGGCCGTGCGCGGCGAGCAGCCGCAGGCCGAGGTCGGTCCACTCGGCGGTGGCGGGCTGCCCGGCGAACACGTCCACGGGGTGCCCGGCGAGCGCGGCCAGCGGCACGGCGGGCCGGGCGGCCAGCGGGTGGTCCAGCGGCAGGAAGACCGCCAGCGGCTCCAGCCGGACGGGCAGGTGCACCAGCCGCTCCCGGTCGGCGGCGGGCAGCCCGGCGTACCGGCCGAACGAGGCGTCCAGCCGGTGGGCGGCCAACTCCCTTGCGGCGGCGGTCAGTCCGCCGCAGTAGCGGGCCAGCAGCTCGGCCTCCGGGCAGTGCCGGCGGGCCGCGGCGAGCACCCGTTCGGCGGCGGAGTCCGGCCCCCAGCCCTGGCTGTTCAGGTCGACCAGCAGCGCCCTGGTCCCGCCCAGTGCGGTGATCTCGGCCTGCAGCTCCAGCAGTTGGCGCGCCTTGGGGAGCAGCGCGGCGCCCGCCTCGGTCAACTCCACGCTGCGGGTGGAGCGGTGCAGCAGCACGCAGCCCAACTCCCTTTCCAGCGCCCGGACGTCGCGGCTGACCGCCTGCTGGGCCAGGTGCAGGCGCTCGGCGGCGCGGCCGAAGTGCAGGGTCTCGGCGACGGCGGCGAAGCTGCGCAGCAGGCGGGGGTGGAGGTCGCGGGGCACGCCCGGCAGATTAACAACAGGAAGCGGTGAATGCGGCGGAGCAGGTGTTGGACGCCCCGCTCCCCCGCCCCCGAGGCTGGAGGCCCGCCCACCACCCCCTTGGAGCCCCTCCTTGTCGCTGCCGCTCGCCCGCTACCGCCCCGTGTTCGCCGCCCCCGGCACGCTGGCCTTCACGCTCTCCGGACTGCTCGGCCGGCTCGCCCTGGCGATGAACGGCGTCTCGGTCGTGGTGCTGGTCGCCGACCGGCGGGGCTCGTACGCGCTGGCCGGGGCGGTCTCCGCGGTCGGCGTGCTGGCGGGCGCGGTGCTGCTGCCGCTGCTCGGGCGGCTGGTCGACCGCCGCGGGCAGGCCCGGGTCGCGGTGCCCGCGGTGCTGGCCTCCGCGCTGCCGACGGCGGGACTGCTGCTGTGCGTGCGCTCCGGCGCCCCCGCCTGGACGCTCTTCCTGTGCTGGGCGCTGTCCGGCAGCAGCCCCGACCTGGGCGGCATGGCCCGGGCCCGCTGGGCGCACCTGCACCGCGCGGACCCGGCCGTGCTGCACCGGGCCAACGCGCTGGAGCAGTCGCTGGACGAGCTGTGCTTCATGGCCGGTCCGGTGCTCGGCATGGTCCTGTGCACCGCCGTCGCCCCCGAGGCCGGGCTGCTCGCCGCCTGGGCGCTGGGCACCGCGGGCACCCTGCTGTTCGCCGCCCAGCGCGCCACCGAACCGCCCCCGGCCGCCCGACGGCCCTCCCGCGCGAAGGGGTTGCTCCGTACGCCGGGCCTGCCGCCGCTGCTCGCGGTGTTCCTGGCCGCCGGGGTGCTGTTCGGCTCGCTGGAGGTGACCACGCTCGCGTACACCGACGCGCTCGGCCGGCAGTCGGCCGGGGGCGGGCTGCTGGCCCTGGTCGCGGCCGGGTCCTGCGCCTCGGGGCTGGTGTTCGGCGCCATCCGGCCGCGCCGCCCGGTGGCGGTGCGGCTGGCGCTGGGCACCGGCGCGATGGCCGTCCTGATGCTGCTGCCGCCGGTGGCGGGCCTGGCCGGGGCGGGCGTCCCGGTGCTGGGTGCGGCACTGCTGGCGGCCGGGTCGGGCACCGCGCCGACCATGGTCAGCGGCATGACGCTCGCCCAACACCTGCTGCCCGCACACCGGTTGAACGAAGGGATGGCACTGGCGGTCTCGGCGATCCTGGTCGGCATCTCGACCGGGGCGACCCTCGGCGGCACCCTCGCCCAGCACACCGCACCCGGCACCGGCTACCTGCTGCCGTCCGGCGCCGCCGTGCTGGCCCTGCTGGCGGCCACCCGCCTTGCCGGAAAGGCAAATTGACGGAGCACCAGCGATGGCCGTCCGCACCCTCGGGCGGCGGCACCGCCCGGCCGGGCCCCGCCGGTTCGAGCACCGCACTCCTCCTTGCCGCCCGAGGAAATGGACGCGGGGTCAGCGCCAGCCGTACGCGTACTCGGGCAGCCGCGTCCCGTCCGGGAAGTGCGCGGTGCCGCGGCCCAGGCGGCGGGCGCCGTGCCGCTCGTAGAAGGCGATCGCGCGCCGGTTGGCGGCCAGCACGTCGAGCCGGACGGGCGCCTGCGGGAAGCGGGCCAGTGCGGCGTGCAGCAGGTGGGTGCCGATGCCGCGGCCGGTGCGGTCGGGGCGGACGTGCAACTGCTCCAGCCGGACTTCGCCGCCGTCCGGCACCAGGTGGGCGAAGCCGAGCGCGGGGCCGCCCGGGCCGTCCTCGGCGAGCAGCAGGACGGGCGCGTCGGCGGGCGTCCCGTAGTCGGCGTCCAGCCGGAGCGTCCAGAGCAGTTCCTGGTCGGCGGCCTCTGCGTCCAGCACCCACCGCGGCACCAGCCCGGCGCACGCGCTGCGGCGGCCCGCGGTGTGCAGCCGGGCGACGGCGGCGGCGTCCGCGGCGCCGCCCTCGCGCAGGGCGGGCGGGGGCGACAGGGGCAGCAGGGGCGGCAGGACGGGCGGGGGCAGCGGGGACGACGGGGTGCGGTCGGCGGCGGGCATCCGGCCAGCCTTCCACACCTGCCCCGCCCGGTCGCGCCAGGCTTTCCGCGCCGGGCTTTCCGTGCCGCGGGGGTTGAGCGTGCCCGAACCGTGCCCTAGAGTCGTCCCCACAGGTTTCTGAACATGTTCGAAACCTTGCCGCTGACCGCCGGGGGGAAGCCGTCCGCCCGGCCGGAACGCCGGACGGACCGGTCGGCGCGCCCGCACGACCGACCCGGTGCCGGGGGGCACCGGGCACGCCCCCGGCTTCCGATTCGCCCTCCCGGTCCGGAGTTGTCCCGGTCCGGGCTAGGCTCGGGCCCGTAGGCGACCGTGACGGAAGCGAATCAGGCGGGGCGAGGTGTCAGGGAACGGCCAGGAGCAGGCTCAGCAGCGCCCGGTGGGGTCCGGCGGCGCGGAGGGCGCGAGCGACAGCGGCGGGCAGGCCACCGGCCTGCCCGCGTCCGGCGAACTGGCGGGCGGGCGGGCCCAGCCGAAGACCGACAAGAGCGAGGCCACCCGCGCCCTGATCCTGGAGACCGCGATGCGGCTGTTCCAGGAGCGCGGCTACGAGAAGACCACCATGCGGGCGATCGCCACCGAGGCGGGCGTCTCGGTCGGCAGCGCGTACTACTACTTCTCGGCGAAGGAGTTCCTGATCCAGGGCTTCTACGACCGGATGACCTACGACCACGCCGCCGACGCCCAGGCCCGGATGGCGCACACCCGCGACTTCGCGCAGCGCCTCCAGATCGCGATCGACTCCTGGATCGACACCGCCGCGCCGTACCACGAGTTCTCCGCCCAGTTCTTCCGCACCGCCGCCGACCCGACCAGCTCGCTCAGCCCGTTCTCCAACGAGTCCCACCCCGCCCGCGCCACCGCCGTCGAGCTCTTCCGCGAGGTGCTGCAGGGCTCCGACCTCGCCCCCAAGCTGGACGCCGAGCTGGTCGAGCTGCTGCCCGACGTGCTCTGGCTGCACCTGATGGTCGTCGTCCTCTACTGGGTCTTCGACCGCACCCCCGACACCGAGCGCACCCGCGAGTTCGTCCGCCGCTCCACCCCCCTGGTGGCCCGGCTGATCAACCTCTCCCGCTACCGGGTCTTCCGCCCCCTGGTGCGCGACGCAAAGGGCCTGATCCAGGACTTCGTCCTGCCCAGCATCGGCAAGTCCATCGTCAAGTGACGCCCCGCCGGGCGGCCGACCGCGCCGTCCGGCGCTCCGGCCGGGGGAACGAGCCGGGTGCCGCACTCACCCCGACCCGCCGCAACGGTCGCCGCGGGGGCCCGCCCGGGCCGGGGCGGCACGAGGACCGGCCGGGCGACGGGGCGGGGCCCCGTGCGGACGGCGATCCGGGTGGCGGGGCCGTGGACCAGCGGCAGCCTGGGCATGATCGTGCGACGCAGCGCGTGCAGGGAGAGCGGATGCCGGAACCGGGAGCACACCGGGAGGGTGTTCGGCGGTCGGGCGGGCAGCGGCGGTGGCGGCGTGGCCTGGGCGCGGGCGGCACCCGCCCGATGACGACCGTGACGGCCGTGACGACCGTGACGGCGACGGCTGCCGTGGCTGCCATCGCTGCCGGAGAGGCACCGGGCGAGCCCGAGGACGACGAGGAGTGCGGAGACGGCCACGCAGGGTGTCACCCAGGCGCTAGGCTGGAACATGTCGGAGCCCCTTGAGCTTGCAGGGTTCGGGAGTCGCTCCGACGCCGCCCCGGGGGTGTTCCTGCACCCACCGGGGCACTTCTTCCACTGCCGCGGGCGACTCGAATGACCCGAACGCTATGCAGGGGCAAGGGACCTGTCGACCCGTCAGATTCGAACGGGAACGACCGCCCTGAACTCGCGTTCACCCCTCCGGGTGGTCACGGCCGCCCGCATCGGCCCAGCTCACCTGCCGTACGCAAGAGTTGCGCCCGTTCTGCGCCAACTCCGCGCCATCGCAAGGAAGTTCGACGCTCGCAAGGGTGAATTCCGACCTCCTCCGGTTGACGTCCGGCCCCTGGGCGCGTGCTCCCGGTCAGAAGCTGTCCAGGTTCCAGGGGGCGCGGGCGGTGCGCAGCAGGGTGTCGGCGCGGGCGGCCGCGCCCGGGGTCAGCTCGGTGAGCAGGGCGGCGTCGGCGAGAACCGCTGCGCTGCCGCCGCCGAGGTAGAGCGAGCCGAGCCGGGAGACGTCGAGCGCCAGGTCGGCGGGGCCGTCGGTGCGGACGATCCGGCCGGTGCCGTCGGCGGCGGCCTCCAGGGCCCAGCGCCCGGCCGTCCAGCCTTCGCGGTCGGTGACGTCCAGCACCAGGCGGCCGGGGGCCTCGTAGCGGCGGGCGGCGAACGCGGCGGGCAGGTCGAGCAGCCGCAGCCAGGTGAAGTCGGCGGTCTCCTCGTGCGGCTTGACCCCGCGCGGGTCGTTGAGCAGCAGCGGCAGCGGGTCGCCGACCCCGAGGTGGGGGGCGACGACGTGGCGCACCCAGTCGACGGAGAAGGCGAACGTCCAGAGCGCGTTGGCGGTCTTCCGGTCGAGCGCGATGAAGTCCCGGACGGTCAGCGGGCAGTCCGGGTAGGCACCGTCCCACTTGTCGTCGACGGTGTAGTTGATCATGCCGGTGAGGGTGCCGTCGGCGGTGCGGTGGAAGGCGGTGAAGCCCTCCCTCCGGTCGAAGCCGGGCAGGTCGACCTCGCCGGCCCGCAGCCGCCACCAGGGCTCGGGGCGGCCGATCGCGCCGGGCTGGGTGGGGCGCCAGCGCTCGTGCAGTTCGGGGCCGTGCTTGCGGAACTCCTCCGGGGTGGCGAAGTCGATCCGGTGGCCCTCGTGCACGGGCAGCCCGGCCCGGACGCCGCCGGAACGCAGCACGTCCACCCGCCAGCCGGCCAGCGGGACGGCCGAGCCGAAGCCGAAGCGGCCGTAGATGTTGTGCTCGGCGGCGATCAGGATCGCAGCGGCCGCACCGCGCTCGCGGGCCGCGGCCAGGTCGTGCCGCATCATGCCGCTGAGCAGGCCGCGCCGCCGGTGGGTGGCGTTGACGGTGACGCCGGTGATCGCGTCGACCGGCAGCTGCGCCCCGCCGGGCAAGGTCAGTTCGGTGTCGAAGCTGCGGAAGGTCGCCACGCAGCGCGCCCGCCCGCCCGCCGCCGGACCGCCGTGGTCGAAGGCCCCCAGCATCCGCCCCGGCTCGTACAGCAGCTCCCGCCACTCCGTCGCCGGGGCGACGTGCGGGCGCATGAACCCGAGCGCGATCGCCCGGTCCCAGTCGGCCAGTTCCTCGTGGGTGATCGGCCGGATCTCGATGCCCTGGTCGGGGCCCTGCTGTGCGTCGTTGCCCATCGGGCCACCGTACGACGACCCCCGAACCCCGGCACCCGGTTTTCCGCCGGGCCCACCGCGGCCGGTTCCTCCGCGGCCGGGCGCGCTACGGCCGGGCGTAGAAGTCCGGGCGTCCCATGATCCAGAGGCTGGCCTGCTTGATGGCCGTGCCGGGGCGGGGGGCCTCGATCATCTGGTCGTCGCCGAGGTAGATGGCGACGTGGTAGATGTCCGCGGCGCGGCCGGTCTTGGTCCAGAACACCAGGTCGCCGGGGCGGAGTTGGGCGTAGCTGACCGGGGTGGACTCGGCGTACTGGTCGGCCGCGAAGTGGGTGAGCCGCTTGCCGCCGAGGCGCCAGGCCATCATGGTCAGGCCGGAGCAGTCGTAGCCCTGCGGGCCCTCGCCGCCCCAGATGTAGGGCAGGCCGATGACGGAGCGGGCGAAGGCGAGGGCGGCCGCGGAGCCGCCCGCCGACCAGGCGCTCTCGCGCTGCGGGGCGGGGCGGTGGCGGGCGGCGTCGGCGGCCGCGGCCTCGGCGGCGGCGGCCGCTTCGGCCTCGGCCTGGGCGCGCCGGGCGGCCTCCTCGGCCTCGCGGGCGGCGATGGCGTCGAGCGCCTCCTGGCGCTGGCGTTCGAGCTCGACGGTGGTGTTGCGGGCGGCGGCGAGTTCGGCGAGCAGGGTCTCCCGGCGGGCGGCGGCCTCGGTGACCCGGGCCTGCTGGTCGGCGACGCGCTGCTGGGCACGCTCCTTGGCGGTGCGGACCGTACCGGCGGCGGTGCGGGCGGCGGCCTCGGCGCTGCGGGCCTCGTCGGCGGCGCGGGCGGCGGCCTGCGCGGTGGCGGTGGCGTCGTCGAGGATCTGCCTGGTCCGGGCGCCCGCGGTGCCGATGGCGGCGGCCCGCTCGGAGAGCGAGGCAGTGCCCCGCGCGTCCAGCAGGGCGTTGATGGCCGAGAGTTGGGGCGAGGCGCCCTGCCGGTAGATCTCGGCGAGCAGCCCGGCGGCCCGGTCGGCGGCTTCGGCGCGGGCGGTCTCGGCGGCGGCCGAGCGCCCGGCGGCGGCCCGGGCGGCCTGCTCGGCGCGGGCGAGCCGGACGAGTGCGCCGTTGTACGCCTCGACGGCCTGTTCGGCGCTCTGCCCGGCCCGGTCGAGTTCGCCCCGGGCGGCGGCCAGCAGGGCTTCGAGGGCGGTGGCGTCGGCGGCCTTGGCGTCGGCTTCGGCGTGGGCGCGGGCGACGTCCTCCGCGGTGGGGAACCCGGGTTCCGGGTCGTCGGCGGGCCGGGCGGCGGGGGCCGCCGCGAACGCCCCGGTGGCGAACGCCCCGGCGGCGGGGGCCGCCGCGGGAGCCGGGGCCGCGGGGGCGTTCGCGGCGGGCAGCAGGGCGAGCAGGGAGGCGGTGGCGAGGAGGAGGGTGGGGAGGAGCCTGCGCGGCATGACGGGTCCTCTCTCGGCGGTGGGCAGGGGTTCTGACGATCAGCCAGATATCCCATGACGTGACAATCCGGTCACGCACCGCAAGATTCTCAGACCTGCTGGTGGCTCAGCGCCATCGCCATGCGGCCGCGCGGGTGAGATATCGGATTGTCTGAACGGGCATATGCGCCGCCCGGACGGGACGTCCACGAACCCTACCGGCCCGCCTCCGCACCGCCCCCGCTTTCAACGGGCCTTCAACCACCCTTCAACGGATCTTCAACGCCCCTCAACGCCGCCCCGTCAGCGCCCCGTCAACGCCTCGCCAACGCCTCGTCAACGCCTCGTCAACGCCTCGCCAACGCCTCGTCAACGCCTCGTCAACGCCTCGTCAGCGCCGCCCCGAGGGCCGCCCCGGCCCGGTCGCGGTGGTCCGCGGCCGCCCGGCCCGCACGGTGCGGCGGCGGCGCTGCGCCCGGGCCCGCCGGGCCGGGTCCCCGCCCGCCCCGTCCGCGTCCCCGGCGCCGCCGGGGCCGTACCCGCCGGGGCCGCCGCCCGGCCCGTACCCGCCGTACGGCCCGTACCCGCCCGCGGTGGCCGCCGCGCCCCGCCCCGGGCGGCGGCGGTGGGCGAGGGCCCGGGCGGCCATCCGTTCGGCGACCGCCTGGGCCTTCGGGTGCCCGGCCGGGACCTTGTCGGGCGCCCCGGCGATCAGGTCGAACAGCCAGGTGCGGGCCCGGTCCGTCCGCGCGTGCAGCCGCCGTTCGCGCCGGTTCGCGCGCGCCATGCGCCGGGGGCGCCGGGTGTAGCGCCAGCGCGCCCAGGGGCTGGCGGGGCGGGCCAGCCGGATCGCGCCGATCCAGGACAGGCCGGGCACCATGATGCCGAGCAGGCCCGTCCAGACCTTGCCCTTGAGCAGCGCGACCAGGCAGACCAGCGCGTTGACCCCGATCACCGCGACCAGCCCCCAGCGGGTGTCCTGGCCGGGGACGACGCCGAGCGGCACGTAGCCGGTGAGCAGCAGGGCGGTGAGCAGGATGCCGAGGATGACCGCGTCCACCGACTTGCGGCCCTGCTCGCTCCAGTACACGTCGTCCAGGTGCAGGATCAGCGCGAACTCGTCCAGCACCAGCCCGCAGCCGATGCCGAAGGACAGGCCGAACCAGTCGATCCAGGGGTGGCCGCCGTCGGTGGCGAAGGTGCCGATGCCGCCGAGCAGCAGGAAGCCGAGGCCGAACACCATGTGGTGGATGTGCAGGCCGCCGGGGGTGATGTTGCCGGGCCACCAGCGGACCTGGGCGCGGATCATCCGGGTGCTGAACCGGATGAACGCGAAGGAGGTGATGAACCCGACCAGCAGCAGGAACAGCGGCTGCTTGTGGGCGTCCACGATGTGGTGGCGGTAACCGTCCAGCAGTGCACTGATCATCGGGTGGTGCCTCTATCCGACAGGAGGTTCGCTCAGAAGCCGCGGGTGCGCTTCGCCGCCCGGCGCGGGATCAGCGCGTGCGGGGTGTCGCGGTCGCTGGCGCCGGGGTTCTTCAGGAACAGCCGGGCCACCTCGCCGCCGAGGTTCACGCCGATCGCCAGCGCCAGCGCCAGCGCGACCGCCCGGGAGGCCGAGACCAGCCCGGACGCGGCGTGGCCCTGCGCGAAGGCCAGCATGCCGAGGTACAGCGCCGAACCGGGCATCAGCGGCCCGATCGCCGCGGTCACGTACGGCAGCGCGGAGGCCGCCCGGTAGCGGGCCAGCAGCTGCCCGAACAGGCCGACCAGGCCCGCCGCGATGCCGGTCGCGACGATCGGCGAGACGCCCGCGTTGTGGGTGAGCACGCCGTACGTGGACCAGCCGGTCGCCGCGTTCACCACCACCATCGGCAGCGAGCGCCGGTCGGTCTGCAGCAGCATCGCGAAGGCCAGCGCCAGCACCATCGCGGCGACCAGCTGGACGGGCGGGTCGATCCTGCCGCCCAGGCTCTCGTCCGGCCGCAGCCTGGCGTTGTAGTTGACACCGACGTACAGCACCAGCATCACGCCGATGACGATGCCCGCGATCAGGTACATCACCTCCAGCAGCCGGGCCGCGGCGGTGATGTAGAAACCGGTCAGGCCGTCCTGGACGGCGGCGACCATGGCCCGGCCGGGCAGCAGCGCGAACAGCCCACCGGTGATCACCACCGAGCCGCGCAGGTGCAGTTCGTTGAAGGACAGCAGGATGCCGCAGAGCGCGGCGGGCATCGCGGCGATCACGAACTGGTAGAACTCGGGCAGCCCGCGGCGGGCGATCGCCGAGGCCAGCCGGTCGCCCACCACGGCGGTGGTGAACGCGGAGACGAACACCAGCCAGGCCGTGGAGTCGATCCGCCCGCCGACCAGGAAGGACGCCGCCCCGGCCAGCAGCCCGGTGGCCACCGACATCAGCCACACCGGGTACGGGTGCCGGTTGCGGCGGATCCCGGCGAGCCGCCGGTACGCGTCGTTGACGGTGACCTGCTCGGCGGTGATGTCGGCGACCAGCTCGTACACGGCGGCCAGCCGGGTGTAGTCGGAGGTGCGGCGGCGCACCACCCGGTCCGCGGTGACCGGCGGGTCGATCAGCGAGGGCTGGTGCGAGATCGAGATCAGCGTGAAGGTGACCTGCGGCTCGCAGTGGTCGAGCCGGTACGCGTGGGCGATGCCGAGCATCGCGGCCTCCACGTCCTCGGCGGCCTCGCCGCTGGCGAGCAGCAGTTCGCCGATCCGCAGCGACAGGTCGAGGACCCGCGGCACGTTGCGCTGGGCCTGCGCCCCGGCGGCGGGGTGCAGTTCGCGGGCGGTGCGCTCGAACGCCGGGCGCTCGGACATCGGCGTCCGCAGCAGGGTGCGCATCCGGTCCGGCCAGGGGGCGTCGCCGGGGGCGCCCTTGTGCAGCTCGGCCAGGTCGATGCCGTGGGGCGGGGTGTAGCCCGCCGCGTTCCACTCCTCGGGCGTCAGGGTGTCCTGGAACAGCGGGCCCCGGCGGGTCCGGGCGGACTCCGCGGCCTCCGGCACCGGCTGGTGGCCGAGCAGGCCCTCGGTCTGCACCGGGTGCGGGGCGTGCGGCACGCTGACGGTCCGTTCGATCGGCGGCGCGTCCGGCCCGAGCAGCCCCTCGGTGGGCGGCGCTTCCTGCGCCGGCACGCCCTCCGGCTCCCGATCCGACACGGTGCTCCTCCGCCTCCCCGGCCGCCCGCCCGGTCGGGGCGGCCTCCTGGCCTCCACCTTGCCCGATCAGCGGCGGAGGTGCGAACAACCGCTCGCGCGGGCCCGGCCGTCCCCCGGGCAGCGGGGCGCGGAACGGGACATAATGACCGTCCATGAGCGAGCAGCGGGCGACGGCCGGGAGCGGACAGGGCAGCGGCGGCGAGAGCGTCACCACGGTGGTCGTCGCGGGCCTGTGCAACCTCGGCATCGCCCTCGCCAAGGCCGTCGCGGGCGCGGTCAGCGGCTCCAGCGCGATGCTCTCCGAGGCCGCGCACTCCTTCGCCGACACCGTCACCGAGGTGCTGCTCTTCCTCTCCCTCAAGCGCAGCACCCGCCCCGCCGACGGCAAGCACCCGCTCGGCTACGGCCGCGAACGCTACCTGTGGGCGCTGCTCGCCTCCTTCGCGACCTTCGTCGGCGGCGCGGTGTTCTCCGTGCACGACGGCATCCACACCCTGCGGTACGGCGAGGAGCTGGGCAGCCCGACCCTCTCGTACCTGATCCTCGCCGTCGCCTTCGTCCTGGAGTCCGTCTCGCTGGCCCGGACGGTCCGTCAGCTGCGCGGCGAGACCCGGCGGCTGCGCGTCGGCGGCTACCGCTACCTGCGCCACACCTCCGACACCGCCGTGAAGGCCGTCTTCCTGGAGGACTCCGCCGCCCTGATCGGCCTGCTGCTGGCCTTCGGCGGCCTGCTCGGCGCCCAGCTCACCGGCGACGCCCTCTGGGACGGCCTGGCCTCCGTCCTGATCGGCGCCCTGCTCGCCTGGGTCGCCTACGTGCTGGCCCGCGACAACGCCTCGCTGCTGATCGGCCGCTCCCTCCCCGAGCGCGACGAGCGCACCATCACCGAGGCGCTCACCGCCCAGCCCGGGGTGGCCCGCGTCCTCGACCTGGTCACCAGCGTCCACGGCCCGGACGACGTGCTGGTCGCCGCCAAGGTCGACTTCGCCGACCTGGCCACCGCCGCCGAGGTCGAGACCGCCTGCGACCGGGCCGAACGCGCCGTCCGCCGGGCCGTCCCCGCCGTCACCCGGGTCTACCTCGACCCCACCCCGCCCCGGCCCTGACCGGCCGTGCCACGATCACCCCCGGAGATCGGGAGCGCGGGGGTGAACTACACGGCCGGAGCGCCGGACGGGACGCGCCTGCTGCCGGGCGAGCGGGTGCTGTGGCAGGGGCGGCAGCGGTGGCGGGGCCTGCGCGCGTGGGCGGCGGAGCACGCGGCGCTGCTGTGGTGCACCGTGCCCGGCCTCGCCGGGTTCGCCCTCCTCGCCTCCCTCGACGACCGGCCCGGCGGGGGCTGGCACCACCGGGCCGTCCACGCCCTGCTGCTCGCGCTGCTCGCCCCGATCGCCTTGGGCGTCCTCGCCGCGGCCGCCGCCGGACCGGACCGCTACCTGCTGACCGACCGCCGGCTGGTGGTCCGCTCCGACCGCGGACGCACCGAGACCAGCTACCCGCTGGGCCCGGACGGCCGCGGGGGTGGGCTCTTCCACCTCCCCGGCCACCGCACGGTGCTGGTCGGAACGCTGGACCCGGAACACCGCCCCGGCCCCTCCGTCCTGCCGCCGCTGCCCGGCCCGGCCGTGCGCGGCCCGGACACCGCGGAGGCCCTGGACCTGCTGGCGCGTGCCGCCCGGGGCCGCCGGGGACTGCCCTGGACGGCGCTCCCGGCGCCGCCCGACCCGCCCGCCGCCCTGCCGGACGCGCTCGCCCGCGCGGTGCGGCTGCTCCCCGGCGAACGCGTGCACTGGACGGGGCGGCCGGTCCGCCCGCCGCTCTGGCTCAGCCGGTACGAGGCCGCCGTCTCCGGCGTCCCCGCCGTGCTCGGTGCGGCCGTGCTGGCTCCACGGGCTTCGTCCTCGAACGCGCCCTGCTGCCCTTCCTGCTGCCGCTGCTCGCCCTGCCCGTCCTCGAAGCCGTCCGGCTGCTGCGCCGCCGCCGGATCCGCGCCTCCCACTACCTGCTGACCGACCGCCGGCTGCTGGTGCTGCTGCCCGACGACCCGCCGGTCGAGCTCCCGCTGGGACCGCTCGTCGCCGTCCAACGCCACGGCCGCGCCCTGCAGTTGACGCTCCACACCGCGCCGCCCGCGCCCCGGCGCCTCGACCCCCGCCGACGCTGGGGCGCCGCTCCGGCCACCCCCGCCGACCCGCCGACCCTGATCGCCCTCCCCGACCCGGACGCGGTCCACCGCCTGCTCGTCGCCCTCGTCACCGACCGGCGCAACCGCTCGCCCCGCCCGCTCGGCCGCGCCGCGCTCCTTCCGGGCCGCACCCGGGAGGACGGCCGGCTGAAGCGCCGGGCGGGGCGGGGCCGCCGCCCGGCGAGCGGCTGGGCCCGGGGTCAGAGCTCGTAGTCGTCGACGATCTTCTGGTGGCGGGCGGTGTCGGCGCCCGCCGCCTCGGCCAGGGCGGGCCAGGCGAGCGGGTGGGCGAGGTGGGCGGTGAGGGTGGTGAGCAGGGCGTCGGCCCCGGCGGCGGTGCCGGTGGGCGGGACGCCGAGGGCGGCGTAGATGCCGGGGAGGCCGTCCTCGCCGCCGGCGGGGTCGGCGGTCCGGTAGCCGTCGCCGCTGTAGACCCAGACGGCGTGCCCGGCGTCCCGGAGGGCGTCGCGCAGGGCGTACCACTGCTCGGGTTCGGGGCGGGCGCCGTCGATCCAGTAGGTGGTGTAGCCGGCCGGGTCGAGCAGGGTGAGGAGCTCGAAGACCGGCCGCCAGTCCTCGGCCTCCGCGGAGCCGGGCTCGGGGCGGTCGTTGAGGACGGCCGGGGAGAACACCACGACGTCGCCGTGGTTGAGGTCGACGTCCTCGCCGAGCACCGGGAGCACCCGCGCGGTGGCCGGGCCGGTGCGCAGGGCGGGCAGGTCGGTGGTGGAGCCGTTGGTGCGGGGGACGCGCAGCCCGATCAGCTGCCACTCCTCCTCGACCGGACCGCTGTCGGTGTCGAACTCGATGCCGAGCCGGGCCCCGGCGGCGCGGACCGCCGCCCAGTCGCGGTTGGCGGTGGCGGCGGTGACCAGGTGCCACAGGTCGGGTTCCTGGACGGTGCGGTGCGCGTCCTCCTCGCCCGCCCCCTCCGGGTCGACGGCGTGTTCCAGCAGGTCCTGGTACAGCCGCTGGGCCTCGGCGTGCTCGCCGCGCCGGGTGGCGGCGGCCGCGGCCAGGCGGCGGGTGTTGAGCGCGTCGGGCGAGTGGGCGAGGACGGCGGCGCACTGCTCGCCGACCTCCGCCCAGCGGCCCTGGGCGGCGGCCCAGCGGGCCCGCAGCCAGTGCGCGTCGGACGGGTCCTCGGGGCTGGCCGCGGCGAGCCGGGCGGCCAGCCGCTCGACGCCCTCGCCGTCCTCGGCGTCGATCAGCAACTGGCCGAGCATGCCGGTGAGGTACTCGTGGCCCGGGTCCAACTCCAGCTGGGACCAGGCGAGTTCGGTGACGGCCCGGGTGTGGCCGAGGGCGCCGAGGGCACCGGCCAGGTTGACCACCAGGACGGTGTCGGGCGCCCCGCCGAGGGCCAGCGCGGCGGCCAGCAGTTCGGCACCGGTCTCCGGATCGGGGCGGTGCTCGGCCAGCCACTGCGGCAAGTCCTCTGCGGACACCGGGAGTTCGGGCCGGGGCAGGGCCTCGGCGGCGGCCCGCAGCGCGGCCACCTGCTCGGCGACGCCCTCGGTGCGGCGGAGCTGTCCGAGCTTGCGCTCGCCGGTGCGGGCCAGCGTGAGGGCGACCTCGCGGGCGCCGCGGGCCAGGGCCAGCCGACCGGCCCGCAGCACCAGGTCGAGGCACGGGCGGTGCGCGCCCGAGGCGTCCAACTCGCCCGCCCAGGAAGCGAGTCGGGCGCCGAGTGCGGCATCGTTGTCGAACTCCCCGGCGGCAGCCAGCAGTTCGACGGCGGATGACCAGCGGTGCCGGATGTCGGGGTACCGGTCGGCCTCCTCGGCGTCCGGCAGCAGCTCCCGGGCGTGGTCGGCGCGGCCCAGCGCGGCGAACTGCAGGGCGCGGCCGGACGCGAGCTTGCGCCGGTCGTCGTCGTCCAGCCGGTTCCCGGCGGCGACGTAGGCGCGCTCGGCGGTGTCGTAGGCGTCCAGCGCGTCCTGGTGGCGGCCGAGCCGGTGCAGGGCGGAGGCGCGGCTGTGCGCGAAGGACAGCGAGGTGCGCTCGCCCGCCGCCCGGATCCGGGTCTCGGCCCGGTCCAGGTGGGTGAGGGCGTCGGCGGGACGGCCGTCGTCCTCCAGGGTGTCGGCGTACTCGCGGGAGAGGCAGTCGAAGCAGGCCCGGGCCGGTTCGACCCGCTGCAGCGCCTCCTCCAGCACGGCGAGCCGCTCCGGGACGTAGCCGGGGCCGTCGATGTTGGCGTGGCAGATGGTGAAGTCCTGGACGGCGCACACCGACTGCGGGCAGGACGCGGTCTCCTCGCGGTGCGCGAACTCCAGCAGCGACACCGCCTCGGACATCGCGGCCTCGCCCTGGTACCGCTTGTTCAGCAGGTTCTGCAGCCGCCAGTGCCGCAGGAACACCTCCACCCAGGGCAGGCCCAGGGCGCGCGCCGAGGCCAGCGCCTCCGGGAACATCGCGTCCAGCTGCTCGTTGCGGCCCTCGACGGCGTGCCCGGCGATCTCGGCGAGCGCGTCGGCCAGCCGGTGCTGACCGGACTCGGCGAGCTGGCGGTGGGTGTCGTGCACCCAGGACCAGATGTCGGTGGTCATCGTTCCTCGTCCCCCTGCGGAAGGTCGGCGGCTGCGGTCGCTGCGGAGATGGTGTCGGGCACCGCCGACAGGCCGTCGGCGGGGAGCGGCGCGGTGAGCGCGGCCACGGCGGTGGAGATCCCGGACAGCGCCGCCCCCAGGTCGCCGCCCGCGGAGCCGGAGGCCGCCGCCATGATGACCTTCAGCGAGCGCAGCAGGGCCGCCGCGGTGGCCGCCCCGGTGCGCCCGTCCCGGTACGCGGCCAGCAGGTCGCGGACGGCCGGCGAGGCCAGGTTCAGGTACAGCCGGGCCTTGACCGCGCCGTCGGTGCGCGCGGTGAACGCCCGCGCCAACTGCAGGGCCGCGGACGGGATCCGGGCGTCCGCCCGGTCGTCCTCGATCCGCGCCTTCAGCTCGGCCTCGCGGTCCGGCACCAGCACCAGCGGCAGCCCGGGCGGGTCGAACCTGGCGGGCACCAGCTGCTCGCCGTCCTCGGCCAGCGCGGCCGCCAGCCAGGCCTGCTGCTCGGCGGGCAGCGGCACGTCCGGGGCCCGGAACAGCTCCTTGTTGCCGCTCTCGCTGCCCAGTTCGACGATCCGGCAGTCGCGCAGCTGCGCGTAGCGGCGCAGGAACGGCAGCACCGCGTACCGGTCGCCGCGGGCGATCGGCACCTGCATCGCCCGGTACAGCATCTCCTCGAAGCCGCCGCCGCTGCCCAGCGCCACGTGCACCGCGCCGGAGCCCGCGGCCCGCAGTGCGCCCGCGGTCAGCTCGCCCTGCGAGGTCGGCACCGGGACGTCGTCGGCGAGCAGCGTGAACAGCCGGTCGTCGCAGAGCGCCGCGCCCAGCAGGTCCTGCCCGTGCCGGGCCAGGATCCGCCGCCAGGCCGCCGGGTGCAGCCGGGCCGTCTCGTACAGGCCGTCCACGATCGCGTCGGCCAGCGCCTGCTGGAGCGCCCGGTAGTGCTCGTCGCGCTGCAGGTCCTCCCGGCTGGCGGTGGGGGTGAGCCGGGTCGACTCGACCACGCCGCCGATGAAGCCGGCCCAACTGGGCAGCAGGTCACGGGCGTCGTCGGCGAGCAGCATGCCGCGCAGGTACACCGCGAGGTCCCGGTTGTCGCTCGACCCGTACGTCCCGCCGTCCTGCACCCACAGCAGCCCGACCGCGTCGGTGCGGTCCTCGACGGGCGCCACCGGGAAGGCGGTCAGCGGCTCGAAGCTGCGGGCGAAGGAGGAGGCGAAGCGCATCCGGTGCTGGTGCACCGGGCCCGGCAGGTCCTGCCGCCAGGGCACCGCCACGTCGTTGACCGGCTGCTCGTCCGCGCCGACGTACACCGGGATCGGCAGCAGCACGCAGTACCGCGCCAGCACCTCGCGCAGCGCGAACTCGTCCGCCAGGTGCGCGTGTTCGGCCTTCAGCCGCAGCCGCACCACCGTCCCCGGGCCGGGCCGCGCCGGGGCCGGCTCCACGCTGTACTGCTCGCCGCCCCGGCTGCGGTAGGTGTGCGCGCTCAGCGGCTCGCGGTGCGAGGCGGTGGTCACGGTCACCTCCTCGGCCACCGAGAACGCGGAGAGGAAGCCCAGCCCGAACGCCCCGATCAGGTCCTGGTTGCCGGTGAGGTCGCGCAGCATCCGGGTGTAGCCGGTGCCGACGGTCGCCAGGTACGCGTGGATCTCCGGCTCGGTCAGGCCCGCCCCGTTGTCCTCGATCGCCACCGTCCGCGCCGCCGGGTCCCCGGTGACCCGGATCAGCGGCCGGTACGCCCCCTCCGGGTCCTCCAGCTTCCGCCGGGTGTGCGAGTCGTGGGCGTTCTGCACGAGTTCGCGCAGCGCCACCAGCGGGGTGGAGTACAGGTGCGTGGCGAGCACTCCCACCAGGCCGCCGAGATCGACCTCCGTGGTGCGGAGATTCGCCGAGTTCTCGGCCGCGGGGAATTCGGCGCCGCTTCCGTCGGACCCGGAAGCCGGGGGAAGACCATCAGACATAAGGCCCCAGTGTGCCAGTACGACAATCGGGCGACCACTGTTTTCCGATTTCCCGTTCCTGTCGATCCTCGGTCAAGCGGGCGTTGACGCACAGGGACTCCGAGCGCCCCGCCCGGAACGGCGAAATCCCTTGTCAGAACGGCGTTCCGGCGGCCTCGGCCGACTCCTGCGCTATTCCGCGGGAGTGACACCTTCGAGCGAACCCGCGTGCCCCGACTGGAACCCGAACGGCCCAGTGGGCAATGCTGATGACGCGACGTCAGGAACCGGCGCGAACGGGGCGGCCACCCCGCCGCGTCACATTCGCACCAGTTAGCAGGGAGACCACCGTGTCCCGTATTCGCGCAGTCGCCGTCGTCACCGCCCTCGGGGCCTTCCTCCTCGCCGGCGTCGGCACCGCCGCCGCCGACAACGGCGCCGGTGCCGACCACTCCTCCGACAGCAGCGTGGTCAGCAACATCGGCTCCGACAACATCGTCGGCTCCGTCCACGGCAACGCCAACGGCACCCAGCAGACCGCGACCGGCTCCGGCGCCGCCAACCAGAACAACACCCTCGGCGTCACCGGCAACTCCGGCGGCGTCGGCGCCCTGCAGTCCAACGCGAACCTGGCGCACACCGTGTACTACCCCTTCGTCCTCTACTAGGAGCCCCCGCCGGGAGGCGCACCGACCGGAGCGCGCCCCGCCAGGGGCGCGGGGAACTGCGCGGGCCTCGCCGCACCCGCCGCAAGATCGCGAGGAACGGGCAACCCACCGCCCACCTGGCGGTCTTGCTGCCGTTCACCCCCCCCCCGCCGTTCACCCCCCGCCGCCGAGCGCCGCGGCCGCGTAAGCCGCCACCGCCGAAGGCCCCCGCGCTCCGCTGCGGGCGGTGTCGATCGCGACGGCGACCATCGCGTGGACGCGCACCCGGGTCTCCGCCGACGGTTCGCCCGGCGTCGAAGCGTGCGCGCACCAGGCGCGGAGGAACTCGCGGCGGAAGTCGACCGCGGCGCGGCGCCCGCCCGGGGCGAGGCGCTCGGTCTCGGAGAGCATCACGCCGAGGTAGTCGCGCTCCCGCCAGGCGAATTCGGCGAAGGCCGCCACCGGTGCGGGGCCCGCCGCGAGGGCGGGCAGGACCTCGTGGCGCAGTCGTTCCCGGCCGCGGTCGAGGACGGCGGCGAGCAGTGCGGACTTCGTCCCGAAGTGCTTGTAGACGCTGGGCCCGGCGATGCCGACGGCCGCGCCGAGCTGCTCCATCGAGACGTTGTCGAAGCCGCGCCGGTGGAACAGCCGGGTCGCCGCCGCGATCAGCGCGTCCCGGCGCCCCGCCCCCGTCGGCACCGCCCCCGTCGGCACCGGCCCCTCCGGCACCGGCCGCACGGGCGCTGTCGGCTCGTCGAACTCCCGTACGGCCAGCAGGCGTTCGCGCATGCCGCCGAGCAGTTCCAGGTACCGCCGCCGGGGCAGGACCACGCCGTGGTGGCTCAGGCTGCCGTAGGCGGAGAGCACCGCCCACCGGGCCGACTCGCCCTGCCCGCCCGCGGACTGCCGGACGGCTGCCCGCAACTGCCGTCGCAGCACGGCCCGTTGCCCGGGCGGGAGCAGTCGCGCGTCGCGCTGCCAGAGCGTCCCGAACTCCCGTCGTTCCAGGGCGACTTCGGCGAGTTCGGCGGCCCCGCCGGAGGCCGTCGCCGCGCAGACCGCGTGCAGGCCGGACTCGACGGCGCGCAGCAGGAGTTCGGGCTTGCTGCGGAAGTGCCGGTAGAGCGCGGGGGCGGTGATGCCGACCTCGGCGGCGATCTCGGCCATCGAGACCCGGTGGTAGCCGTCGCGGTGGAAGCGGGCGGCCGCGACGGCGAGGATCCGGGCCCGCCGCCCGGGCGGCCTGCGCACCACCGCCGGACGCCGCTCCACCACCGCCCTCCCCTCCCCCGGACGCCCTTCCCGGCCGCCCCTCCCGCACCTCGCGACCAGGCTAGCAACGGTTCACTTAACCCCCGCCGAGGCCCGTCGCCACCCGTCGACGGGCCTGCCGCCCGCCCTGGACACCGGAAGCTACCGGCGATTAACTTGACTGCGCGATCAGCTGCAGCCGAAGGGAGCGCACCGTGCGCCGCACCGTGTACAACGAGGACCACGAGGCGTTCCGGGAGACCATCCGGGACTTCATCGCCAACGAGGTCGTCCCGGTCTACGAGAGCTGGGAGGAGGCCGGCCACCCGCCGCGCGACTTCTACCGCAAGCTCGGCGAGCTCGGCGTGTTCGGCATCGAGGTCCCGGAGGAGTACGGCGGCGCGGGCGAGACCGGCTTCAAGTACCAGGCGGTGATCTACGAGGAGACCGCCCGCGCGGGCGTCACCTTCGGCTCCTCGGGCGTGCACACCGGCCTGGTGCTGCCGTACCTGATGGAGTACGCCAACGAGGAGCAGAAGCAGCGCTGGCTGCCGGGCTTCGTCTCGGGCGAGGTCATGACGGCGATCGCGATGACCGAGCCGGGCGCGGGCTCCGACCTGGCGGGCATCGCCACCACGGCGAAGCTCTCCGCGGACGGCACCCACTACGTCCTCAACGGCGCGAAGACCTTCATCACCGGCGGCGTGCTGGCCGACCTGGTGCTGGTGGTCTGCCGCACCGCCCCGTACGACCCGGCGGACCGCCGCGCGGGCCTGTCCATCCTGTGCGTGGACACCGCGTCCGAGGGCTACTCGGTCGGCCGCAAGCTGCAGAAGATCGGCCTGCGCACCTCGGACACCGCGGAGCTGTCCTTCAGCGACGTCAGGGTGCCGGTGGAGAACCTGCTCGGCGAGGAGGGTAAGGCGTTCTCCTACCTGACCCACAACCTGGTGCAGGAACGCCTGGCGATCGCGGTCGGCGCGTACGCCTCGGCGGCCGCGGCGGTGCAGTTCGCGGTGAAGTACGTCAAGGACCGCAAGGTGTTCGGCAAGGCCGTCGCCGAGTTCCAGAACACCAAGTTCTCGCTGGCCGACTGCCAGGCCCAGGTGCTCGCCCAGCAGGCGATGGTCGACCAGGCGCTGGAGCTCTACCAGAACGGCGAGCTGACGGTGGCGGACGCCGCCGCGGCCAAGCTGTTCTGCACCGAGTCGGCCTCCGAGGTGATCGACAGGTGCCTGCAGCTGCACGGCGGCTACGGCTACATCCTGGAGTACCCGATCGCCCGCCTCTACACCGACAACCGGGTGTTCCGGATCTACGGCGGCACCAGCGAGGTCATGCGGACGATCATCGCCAAGTCGCTCGGCCTGTAGCCCCGCGCGGCCACCGTCCACGGCCGCCGGGCTTAGCCACTGGACGCGGTCGCCGGGCGTAGCCACCGGGCGTAGAGCCGCCGGACGCGGACGTGGCGGAGGCGGGCACCCCCACCGGGTGCCCGCCTCCGTGCCGTCCCGCCGTTCCTCCGCTCAGTTGACGCTGGTGCGCCACGCCTCCAGTCCGGCCGCCGAGGCGGCCCTCGCCTGGTGCAGGGTGCGCTGCGCCAGTTCGCTGGGCGGGGTCTCCAGGGACTGGATCCAGCCCCGGCCCGCGTTCGCCAGGGCGGCGCAGACCAGCGCCGTACCGGTCAGTCCGACGACGGCGCCGAGCCCGGTAAGGGCTGCGCCGGCAGTGAGCATGCCGCGGTTCACCTGGAAACCGCCGAAGGTGATTTTCTGATTGGTCGCCATAGGGCCACCTTCGGGCGGCGGCGGCCGACCCGCACGCCGAGCGGCCCACTCCTTAACCCCTGCGCGTGATCCAGCGCGCGACACGCGCGGGGCGCGGCCTAGGGTCGGCCGCGGGCCCGGTCGGCGGGTCCGGTGGTGCGGGGGCCCGACGGAGGAGAACGCGATGACCGAGCAGCCGACCCGGATCGACCTGAACGCCCTGGCCGAGGAGCACGCCGCCAAGGCCGCCGCCAGCCCGCACGGCCGCAGCGCCCACCTGCTGCTGCACGACGGCGTCCTGCGGCAGACCGTGATCGCCCTGCGGGCGGGGGCGGTGCTGGACGAGCACAACGCCCCGGTCGCCGCCAGCCTGCAGGTGCTGCGCGGCCGGGTCGCGCTGACCGTCGAGGGCCGCCGCCAGGAGGCGGGGCCGGGCGAGCTGCACTCCGTCCCGCAGGAGCGGCACGGCCTGCTCGCCCACACCGACGCGGTGGTGCTGCTCACGGCCGTCACCACCTGACGCCCGCGCCGCACCGCACCCCGGCGCGCGGTCCCCGTTCAGCCCTTCGCGCCGCCCGAAGCCCTGCCCGAAGCGCCGACCGAAGCTCCGCCCGCCGCACCGCCCGCCGCACCGACCGCCGCACCGCTCGAAGCGCCGACCGGCACGCCGCCCAGCACGTCGCCGCAGACCAGGGACAGCCCGCGCAGGTACTCCTCGCCGCTGGGCGCCAGTTCGGGTTTGATCAGCCACTGGGCGGCCTGCCCCAGCAGCAGCGACTGGTAGAAGACGCCGCGGGCCAGGTCCTCCGGGGTGTCCTCCTCCTCGGCCTTGCCGTGGAACAGCGCGGCCAGGCCGAGCCGGCCCGCCTTCTGCGCCTCGGCCAGCCGCTCGGCCAGCCCCGGCAGGCTGTCGAGCTGCCCGAGGATCTCGAACTGCACCGTCCACAGCCCCCGGCGCTCGGCGAAGCTGTCGCGCACCGCGTCCCAGGCCCGGACGAAGCGCTCCTGCGGGTCGTCGACCTCCGCGGCGGCGGCCAGCGCCTCGCCGATCGTGTCGCCCCAGCTGCCCATCGCCTCCACCAGGGCCTCCACCAGCAGGGCGTCCTTGGAGCCGTAGTGGTAGCCGATCGCGGCCAGGCTGACGCCCGCGCCCGAGGCGATGTCCCGGGCCGTGGTGCGCCCGTAGCCCTTCTCCTGCAGGCAGCGGGAGGCACTGGCCAGAAGGTCTTCGCGGTTTCCCATGCACCCGATCGTATCGCGTCCAAGACGAATGTCTTGGTCAAACGTCTGGAACGAATGACTTAGACGCTTGTACTAGACAGATGTGCAAGACGCTCGTACAGTCATCGTCATGACCACCGACCACGGGCCCGTGGGCCGCCGGGCCTGGCTCGGCCTCGCCCTCCTCCTGCTGCCGACCCTCGTCCTCGCCATGGACATGGGCGTGCTCTTCTTCGCCGTCCCCTTCATCGCCACCGACCTCCACCCCAGCGGCACCCAGCAGCTGTGGATCATGGACATGTACACGTTCCTGCTGGCCGGGATGCTGATCCCGATGGGCGCCCTGGGCGACCGGATCGGCCGGCGCAAGCTGCTGATCGCGGGCACCGCCGCCTTCGCGGGCGCCTCGCTGGTCGCCGCCTGGGCGGACGGGGCGAACCAGCTCATCGCCGCCCGCGCCCTGCTGGGCCTCGCGGGGGCGGTCTTCGGGCCCTCCACGCTGGCCCTGATCCGCAACATGTTCCCCGACCCCAAGCAGCGGCAGGGCGCGATCGGCGCCTGGAGCGGCGTGATGATGGCGGGCGCCACCCTCGGCCCGGTGCTCGGCGGCGTGCTGCTCAACCACTTCTGGTGGGGATCGGTCTTCCTGATCGCGATCCCGGTGATGCTGCTGGTGATGGTCGCCGCGCCGTTCCTGCTCCCCGAGTACCGCGCCCCGCAGGAGGGCCGCTTCGACCTGCTCGGCGCCGCGCTCTCGATCGCCACCGTGCTGCCGGTCGTCTACGGCATCAAGGACCTCGCGGTGGACGGCTGGAACCTGCAGCCCGCCCTGGTGCTCGCCGCCGGGATCGCGGTCGGCGTCGCCCTGGTGCACCGGCTGCGGACCGCCGCGAACCCGCTGATCGACATCACCCTGTTCCGGATCCGCACCTACACCGGCGCGATCACCGTCAACACCATCGCGATGTTCGCGATGATGGGCTTCACCCTCTTCACCTCCCAGTACCTGCAGCTGGTCAAGGGCTACAGCCCGCTGTCCGCCTCGCTCTGGTCCCTGCTGCCGAGCATCGGCGTCGGCGCGGCCGTCGGCGGCTTCGGCGCCCTGGCCGGCAAGGTGCGCCCGGCGGTCCTGCTGGTCGCCGGGTTCCTGGCCAGCGCCGCCGGGTTCGTCGCGATGGCCTTCGTCGACCCGGGCTCCTCGCTCGCCCTCCCGCTGGTCGCCGCCGGTGTGATCGCCGCCGGTTCGGTCGGCACCGTCAGCATCACCGGCGAGATGGTGCTCTCCGCCGCCCCCGCCGAGCGGGCCGGCGCGGCCGGCGCCACCTCCGAGACCGCCCAGGAGCTCGGCAGCTCGCTCGGCATCGCCGTCCTCGGCGCGGCCGGTGCGGCGGTCTACCGGTCGCAGATGGACGACTCCGCCCCCGAGGCGGCCCGCGACACCCTCGGCGGGGCCGTCACCACCGCCGCCCACCTGTCCGGCGACGCCGCGGACCAGCTGCTGACCGGCGCCCGCAACGCCTTCGCCGACGGGATGCACGTCGCCGCGGTGGTCGGCGTGGTGGTCATGCTGGGCGCCGCCCTGGCCGCCCACCTGCTGATGCGCCACCTGCCCGCGTCGAGCGCCCCGGCCCCGGAGCCGGAGCCGGAGCAGCCCGAGGGCGCGCTCGTCGCGTAGGCCGGGAGCGGCGGGAAGGAAGGGCGGGGAACCCGCGGGGGCACGACCCCCGCGGGTTCCGCGCTTCCGCCCTGCGGGCCGCCCGCTCGCGGCCTAGGGTCGCCCTATGGCGGAGGAGGAGGACGAGGAGCCGCAGGAGCTGGACTTCCGGTTCACGCTGGCGAACGAGCGGACGTTCCTGGCCTGGATCAGGACCGCGCTGGCGCTGCTCGCCGGGGCGGTGGGCCTGGACCAGCTGACGCCGGACCTGGCGCCGGTGCCGGTCCGGGTGACGCTCTCGGTGCTGCTGGCCGCGGGCGGAGCGGGCCTGGGGGTGGCCGCGTACCACCGGTGGGTGCGGGTGGAGCGGGCGATGCGGGCGGGCGGGCCGCTGCCCGCGACCCGGATCATGCTGGTGCTGACGGTGTGCACGGCGGTCGCGGCGGCGGTGTTCTCGGTGCTGATCGTCGGCTGGTCGCGGTGACCGCCGCCCCCCGCGACCCGGGCCTGCAGCCGGAGCGGACGCTGCTGGCGTGGAGCCGCACCGCGCTGGTGCTGGCCGCCGACGCGCTGCTGGTCCTGCGCACCGGCTACGTCCACCAGCTGCCCGGACTGGCCGTGCTGGGCGGGGTGTTGGCGGTGGCGGCGGTCGGGCTGTACGTGCACGGGGTGCGGCGGCGCAGTGCGGTGGAACACAGTCCGCACGTCACGGCGAGCCGGTGGTGGATGCGCGGGCTGACCCTCGCGGTGGTGCTGGCGGCGGGCGGGTCGGCCTGGTCGGTGCTGGTGAACCGGGGCGGATGAGCCCCGGGGCGGCCCGCCGGACCGCCCCGCCGGGCCCTCGGGTGGTACAGACCACATGACTCGGATCACCTGTTTTTCGACGGCTGTTTGCCGACGGGTGTATACGTTCGCCGACAAGGCCAGGCATACTGGCCGAGTCGGGCGTTCCGCCCGATTCCCAGTCACAGCGAGAACTTCCACGAAAGGACCGGTGGTCAGGGATGTTCCGTAACGGTCTTGAGCCCTGGCACATCGCCATCATGGTGGTGGTGCTGGTCCTGCTGTTCGGCTCGAAGAAGCTGCCCGAGATGGCCCGCGGCCTCGGCAAGTCGATGCGCATCCTGAAGGCGGAGACCAAGGCCCTGCGCGAGGACGACGCGCCCGCGGAGGCCCAGAACGGCACCGCCGCCTCGCAGGCCGAGCAGCCGCGCCAGGCCGTCGAGCCGATCGTCGTCACCAAGGTCTCCGAGCCCACGAAGTCGACCACGGCCTGACGCCCCGTCGGCCCCGGCCGACGCCGTCCGCCGTACCGGAGCCCCCGGCCCGTCGCCCTGACGGACCGGGGGCTCCGGCGTGTCGGCACGCCCGAGTGGCTGACCGTTTTGTTCTGTTATCTCCTGGTATCCAGCTGACGGCGGATCACCAGGGAGGCACGGATGGCGGCGGACCCGTCGGAGGATCGCGAGCTCGCGGAGCTGCGCGAGCGGATCGCCGTCCTGGAGCAGCAGAAGGCCCCCCGGCGCGAGCACCACCGGGTGCGGTCCTTCTTCGCGGTGCTGCTGATCGTGCTGGCCGCGGTGCTGACCCCGCTCGGGGTGGTCGCCGCCTGGAGCAAGTCGCAGGTCACCGACACCGACCGGTTCGTGTCCACGATGGCGCCGCTGGCCTCCGACCCGGCGGTGCAGAACGCGCTCACCGACCGGGTCACCGCCGCGGTGATGGAGCAGCTGCCGATCACCGCGCTGCTGAACGAGGTCGCCCCCGCCGACCGTCCGCTGCTGGACGCCGCCCTGGGCAAGGTCGGACCGGCGCTGACCAGCGGGCTGACCGGCTTCGTCCACGACCAGGTGCTGCGCTTCGTCCGGTCCGACGCGTTCGCCACCGTCTGGACCGGCGTGCTGCGCAACGCGCACGCCGCGTTCGACAAGGTGCTGACCGGGCAGGGCGGCGGGGCGGTGCAGATCAAGGACGACACCGTCAGCCTGGACCTGGGGCCGGTGGTCGCCGCGGTCAAGGAGCGGCTGGTGGCCAACGGCCTGGGGCTGGCCTCGAAGATCCCCGAGGTGCACACCGACTACACGCTGGTGCAGTCGGACGCCGTGCAGAAGGCGCAGACCGGGCTGCGGCTGCTCGACCTGGCCGGGTTCTGGGTGCCGGTGCTGGCGCTGCTGTGCGCGGTCGGCGGCGTCCTGCTGGCGGTGCACCACCGCCGGGCCGCCGTCGGGGCGGCGCTCGGGATGGCCGCCGCGGCGGGCCTGCTGGGCATCGGGCTGAGCGTGTTCCGGGCGATCTACCTGGACAAGTTGCCCGCGGGCGTCGACCAGGCCGCCGCGATGGCGGTGTACGACACCCTGGTGCGCTACCTGCGGGCCGCGGTCCGGATGCTGCTGGCGCTGGGCGTGGTGGTCGCGCTGGCGGCCTGGCTGTCCGGCTCGGGCCGCCGGGCCGGCTGGGTGCGGCACCTGTGGCAGGAGGGGCTGGGCGCGGTGCGGCGGGCCGCCGAGGGCATCGGCATGCGGCTGGGCCCGGTCGGCCCGTTCGTCCACCGCTGGAAGGCCTGGCTGGGCTGGGGCGCGGTCGTGGTCGCCGCCGTGGTGCTGCTGACCTGGAGCTACCCGACCGGCGCGGTGGTGCTGTGGATCGCGGTGGTGCTGCTGGCCGTCCTGGCCGTGCTGGAGTTCCTCGACACCCCCGCCGACGCCCCCGCCGCCCCGCCCCCCGCCGGGCCGCCCGCGGGCGGGGATCCCGCGGACGGGAAGGCTGCACCGGCGTGAGGGAGCTCGTCCGGATGTACGTCGGCATGCTGGCCGGGCCGGTGCTGCTGCTGGTGGTCTACTTCGCGGTGCCGCTCGGCGGGTTCGGGCCGCACCACCCGGGGATCAGCTGGACGACGTTCGGCGTGCTGCTGGCCGTGCTCGGCGCCGGGGTGCTGCGCGAGGTGCGGATGCAGGTGCTGGGGCAGTCCCGGCACCCGGTGCCGCGGATCCTGATCCTGCTGTGCGGCGCGCTGGTGGTGTTCTCCACCGCCTACCTGGCGATGTCCAAGGACCCGGGCGAGCTGGACGGGCTGGTCACCAAGGTCGACGCGCTGTACTTCACGGTGATCACCATGGCGACCGTCGGCTACGGCGACATCCACCCGGCCGGGCAGGCCGCCCGGATCGTGGTGATGCTCCAACTCCTGTACACCGTGGTGTTCCTGACCACCGGCGTGACGGCGCTGACCCGGCAGGTGAAGACCAGGGCGGTGCAGCGGGCCCGCCACCGCGGGCAGCGGGACGACTAGTCGTCCTGCTGGGCGGCCTGGGTGTGGACCAGGGCGGTGAGGGCGGTGAGCCGGGTCTGCCAGCCGAGCAGGAGCGGGGCGTCCACGGCCTTGTGGCGCTGGAGGTCGCGGACCAGCTTCTGGGCGTCCTTGAGGGAGTCCTCGGCGTCCGCGGGCTGCTTGTCGTTGACCTCCTGGGTGGCCCGGGCCAGCAGGGTGGTCAGGTCGTCCTGCTTGTCCCGGTCGCGCTTGAAGTCGGCCTGCGCCACCTCGGCGCGCAGTTGGGCGAGCTGGGTGACCACGGGGCCGCCCCTGGGGGTGGCGGAGGGCTTGGGCGAGGCGCTGGGCTTCGCGCCGGCGGACGGGGACGGGGGCGGGGAGGGCGTCGGGGAGGGGGCCGCGGTGCCGGTGGCGGCGGTCGGGGCGGGGGTGGGCGCGGCCTCGGGGGTGCCGCCGCCGCTGAGCGAGAACGCGGCGATGCCCGCCAGGACGGCGATCACGGCCGCGCCGATGCCCCCGTACACCAGCGGGTTGCGGGTGTGCGACGGCCCGGGCTCCTCGTCCTCGTAGCGGGCCGAGCGCAGCAGCGGGGCCTGCACCGGCGGCAGCACCGAGGTCCGCTGCGGTTCGGCCCACGGCTGCTGCGGCTGGTGCGGCGCGGTCCACGGCTGGTGCGGCGGGGCCGGGGCCGGGAAGGCGGCGGCCGGGAAGGCGGCGGCCGGGAAGGCGGCGGCGGGGACGGGCGGCAGCACCTGGGTGGCCGCGCCGAGCAGTTGGGCGGTGCGGTCGGCGGGGGCGGCCGGGACGGCGGCGAGCAGTTCGGCGGCCGCGGACTGCGCGTCGGCGGGGCGCTGGTCCGGGTGCTTGGCGAGCAGCCGCATGAGCGCGGCGTCCAGCGCGGGCGGCACGTCGGGGCGGTGGACGGACACCGGGACGGGGTACTCGGTGACGTGCTTGAAGGTCACCGCGACGGGGGTGTCGGCGGTGAACGGCGGCGCACCGGCCAGCATCTCGTACAGCACGCAGCCGACCGCGTACAGGTCGGCGCGGCCGTCGACCTGCCCGGCGGTGGCCTGTTCCGGGGAGAGGTAGGCGGCGGTGCCCAGCACCGAGGCGGTCTGGGTGAGCTGCTGCCCGGCGGAGGAGCCGGCCCGGGCGATGCCGAAGTCGACGACCTTCACCCCGCCGTCCTGGGTGATCATGACGTTGCCGGGCTTGATGTCGCGGTGCACCAGGCCCTGGGCGTGGGCGGCGGCCAGCGCGTCCAGCACGGCGGCGGCGGTGCCGACCGCGCGCTCCACCGGCAGCACGCCCTGCTCGGCGATCACCCGGCCCAGGGTGGCGCCGTGCACCAGCTCCATCACCAGGTACGGGGAGCCCTGGTCGACGCCGGAGTCGAAGACCGTGACGATCCGCGGGTGCGCCAGCAGCGCGGCCGACCTGGCCTCGCGGGCGAACCGCTCGGCGAACCGCGGGTCGTCGGCCAGGCCGCCGTTGAGCACCTTGACCGCGACCGGGCGGCCCAGCTGGTGGTCCAGGGCGCGGTACACGGTGGCCATGCCGCCCACGCCGAGGATCTCGCCGAGTTCGTAGCGCCCGTTCAGCGCGCGTCCGATCATCGGATGCTCCTCTCAACTCCGGGCGGGCACCCGTGAACCATAGCGGGCGCCGTCAACCGGGGTTCACGGACGCTGGACGAGCAGCAGCGCGGCCAGCGCCGCGAGGGCCGCCGCCAGCAGGGTGCGGGACACGCCCCGCGGGCCGCGGGCGGACCGGCGGGCCGCGCGGCGGACGGACCGGCGGACGGACCGGCGGGCGGCGCGCTCGGCGGCGGGCGAGGTGCGGGGGAAGGTCATCGCGTCAACTCCGGTTCGCCGGGGCCTGGAGGGAGCCGTAGCGCTGCATCCGCTGCCAGCGCAGCCGGTTGCCGGCCAGCGCGGTCCACACCGACTGGATCACCACCAGGTACATCAGCTGGCGGTAGACGACCTGCTGGAGCGGCAGCGTCCACAGCGGGCCCAGCCGCTCGCCGTCCAGCCGGAACGCGTAGCAGGCCGACAGCACCTGCAGCACCAGGAAGCCCAGCCAGACCGCGGCGATCCGCACCGGGTCGAGGAACAGCAGGCCGTAGACCGCGAACACGTCCACGGCCGGGGCCAGCAGCGGCAGCAGCACCTGGAACATCAGCAGGTACAGCAGCCCCCGGCGGCCCAGCTTGCCCGCCTGGCCGCGCTGGGCGAGCGAGCGGCGGTGCTTCCACATCGCCTGAAGGGTGCCGTAGCACCAGCGGTAGCGCTGGCGCCACAGGGCGGAGAGCGAGGCCGGGGCCTCCGTCCAGGCGATCGCCCGCTCCTCGTAGACCACCCGCCAGCCGGCCCGGCACAGCGCCATCGTCAGGTCGGTGTCCTCGGCCAGGGTCTCCTCGGCGACGCCGCCGAGCCGCAGCAGCGCCGAGCGGCGGAACGCGCCGACCGCGCCGGGCACGGTGGGCATGCACTGGGCGAGGTCGAAGAAGCGGCGGTCCAGGTTGAAGCCGACCACGTACTCGATGTGCTGCCAGCGGCCGAGCAGCCCGCCCCGGTTGATCACCTTGGCGTTGCCCGACACCGCGCCGACCCGGCGGTCCGCGAACGGCTGCACCAGCAGCCGGACGGCGTCCGGCTCGAACACGGTGTCCCCGTCGACCATCACCACCAGCTCGCAACTGGCGTGCCGCAGACCGTTGTTGAGCGCCGCGGGCTTGCCCGCGTTGGCCTGTCGGAGCACCCGGACGCCGGGCAGGCCGAGCGACTCCACCAGCTCCGCGGTGCCGTCCGTGGAGCCGTCGTCGACCACGATCACCTCCACCGGGTGGTCGGAGGCCAGCAGCGAGCGCACCGCCGCCTCGATGCCCGCGCGCTCGTTGTACGCGGGCACGATCACGGTGACCGGCTCGGTGACCGGCGGCCCCCAGCCGCGGCGGCGCAGGCGCCGGTGCCGCGCGGCGGCGAACAGCAGCACCGCCGCGCGCAGCACGCTGACCGCGCCCGCCGCCCAGAGCAGCCAGCCGAGCACCGCCACCGCACCGTCGCCGCCGGCCAGGGCGAGCAGCAGCGCCCGGCCCTGCCAGTGCTCGGCGGTGCTCGCCGGGTGCGCGGCGTCCGCGATCGACGCGGTCTCGGAGACCGTCCCGACCCGGACGCCCGCCTGCTTCAGCTTCGGCAGCAGCTCGGCCAGCGCCGCCACGGTCTGCGAACGGTCGCCGCCCGCGTCGTGCATCAGCACGACCTGCCCGGCCGGGCCCTGCGGGGTGGCGCCCGCGACGATCCGCTCGACGCCCGGGCGCCGCCAGTCCTCGCTGTCCAGCGTGGTCAGCACCGTCAGGTAGCCGGACTGCCCGGCCTGCCGGACGGCCTGCCAGTCGGCGTCGGTGAGCGCGTCGTTGGTCGAGGAGTACGGGGGCCGCAGCAGCGCGGTGGTGGTGCCGGTCGCACCGGCCACCGCGAGCTGCGCCTCGCGCAGTTCGAGCGAGCGGCGCCACGGCGCGGCCTGCCCGAGGTCGGCGTGGGTGAAGGTGTGGATGCCGAGCTGGTGGCCCTCGGCGAGGATCCGGCGGGCCAGCTCGGGGTGGTCGGCGACCTGGGTGCCGACCACGAAGAAGGTCGCGTGCACCCCCTGCTGCTTCAGCACGTCCAGGACCTTCGGCGTCCAGACCGGGTCGGGGCCGTCGTCGAAGGTCAGCGCGACGGTGCCCGGGGCGGGCCGGGCGGTGCGCGGCGTCGCGGCGGACGCGTCGATCACCGGCCCGCCGTGCGCGGCCTCCGGGGGGACGGCGTACGCGGGCCCGGCGGCGCGGGCACCGCCGTCGGGCGCCGACCCGTACAGGTGGCGGGTGTAGCCCTGCAGCAGCAGCGCCGCGGCCAGGGTCACCACCAGGGCGGTCAGCAGCAGCCAGTGGGTGCGGGGCGCGGACTGCCGCACCACGCCCCGGCGGCCCCGGCGGCCGCGCTGGGCGGGGCCGCCGCGGCGGGGGGAGGTCCGGGGGAAGGTCATCGGGGGCTCGCTAGGGGTTCTTGGCGGGTTTGCGGCTGTTGCCCGGCACCGCGGTGCTCCGGCCGTGCGAGGCCGCGGCGCCGGGCGTCGCGGCCGCGGTCGTCGGCGCCGCGGTGCTCCGGGGCGCCGAACTCGCCGCGGCCGGTGCGACGGGGGCCTGGGCCGGGCGGGTCGTGGGGGCGCCGGTGCCGCCGGGCCCGGACGTGGGCCGGCCGTCCGCGACCGGGTCGGTGCCCGGGTCGGGCGCCCCGGTGGGCACCGGGACGCTCGGTCCGGCCGGGGCGGCCGGCTTCGGGACGAACGGCGCGTCGAAGGACGGGCCGCCGAGCGCACTGCTCGCCACCAGGGCCAGGTACCCGGCCGCCGGGACGGCCAGCAGCCACCCGATCCGGCGCGAGCGGCGCTGGCGCCGGCCGCTGGCGTCGACGAACACCGGGGCGGTCGGGTCGGCGGGCCGCGCTGCGAGCGGGGTTTCGGTCACCGGGGCTCCAGGGCGTTCGAACGGTACGGCCGGGCTGGGCTGGGCTGGGCTCCGGACGGACGGCGGACCCGGGGGAGTTCGGTCGTCCGTCCGGAGCGGGTTCCCCGACCGGCGGCGGACCCGGGGGAGTCGTCGGCCGGTCGGAGCTGTCCCGGACGGACGCGGGCCCGGGGGAGCCCGCCGCCCGTCCGGAGTCGGTCCGGGCGGACGACGGGTACAGGGGCCCGTCGGCCGCCCGGAGGCGGTGCCCGGTCGGACGGGGGCCCGGGGGAGCCCGCGGTCCGACCGGAGTTCGGTGTCAGTCCTGGCCGTTCCCCCCGACGGACGGGCGGTCGGTCTCGGTGCGCCCCGTCCGGCCGGACGAGGAGGTGGCCGACGGCGACGGCGACGCGGACCTGCTCGGGACGGCCGTGGCCCTCCCGCGGTCGCCCCCGCCCGGCTGCTCCCAGCCGTGCGCGGACAGCAGCGTGCAGTAGGCGGGCACCTTCTCCGGCGCACCAGCCGCCCGCAGCAGCTCGGCCAGCGCCGGATCGGCGGCCGCGTCCTTCGGCCTGCTGCCGCCCGCGACCCGGCCGGCGAAGCCCTCGCAGAGCTGCTCCAGCTCCGGCAGGTCGGCAGGGCCCGCGGAGGGCCGGGCGGAGGGCCGGGCCGGGACGCCGGAGCGGCTCGCCCCCGCGGTCGGCCGGCCGGTGCGCCCGGCGTCGGGGCTCGCGGACGGGCTCTCCGGCTCCCCGGTCGACGGGGCGGGTGCGGCGCTGGCGGCCGACGGGGCCGGGGCGGGACCGCCCAGCACCTCCGGCAGCCGACCGGTGGAGGCCGCGACCGCGACGCCGCCCACGGCGGTCACGCCCAGCGCGACGGCCACGGCCTTCGCGCTGAGGGCCCGCGCGAGCGCGCTGTCCGCCATCTTTCGTCTCCGGTGCTGCTGGGGGGCCGGCTGGCGACGAGCCTGCCGGAACGCGGCCAGGGCCCCCTCCTCACCGGGCAGCGGGCCGTCGCCGGCCGCCTCGCTCGTCGCAGCGGCGGCGAGCAGGGCGGCGAGCTCCGGCCGTCCTGGCGCGGACGGCTGCCCGGTGGAGGGGTCCTGACCGGCCTCCGGGTCGACCGTGACACCGCCGAGCAGGTGCTCGGCGGCGGCGCGATCGATCCGGCGGGATCGGTTGGTGCTCATCTCATGTCCTTCAGCGTCGGCACCTGCGCCGGTGTCACACCCTGCGCGGAAATTTTTTCCCCGGCCGTCCTCCAGGCCCCCTGGCGGGGCACCCCGGCGGCCGCTCCCCCGCTCTGCTCCAGCACCTTGGCCAGCCGCTTGAGCCCCCGGTGGGCGGCCATCCGGACGCTGCCGGAGCGCTTGCCGAGCACCTTCGCGGCGCTCTCCGCGTCCAGCCCGAGCACCACCCGCAGCAGCACCGCCTCGGCCTGGTCCGGCGGCAGCGAGGCGATCAGCGCGAGCGCGTCGGAGGTCGCGACGGTGGCCATCGCCTGGCCCGCGGTGTCCTCGGCGGCGGCCAGCTCGGCCAGGTACTCCACCGGCAGGTCGGCGACCGGGCGGCGGCGCACCCGGCGCAGGTGGTCCATGGCCCGGTTGCGGGCGACCGTCGCGGCCCAGCCGCGGAACCCGTCCGCGTCGCCGCGGAAGGTCGGCAGGTCGCGGGCGATCTGCAGCCAGGCCTCGGAGGCGATGTCCTCGGCGTCCTCGGCCCGGCCGCCGACCAGCACCCGCAGGTAGCGCAGCAGCCCCGGCTGGACGGCCCGGAACAGGACCCGGAACGCCTCCTCGTCGCCCTCCTGGGCGGCGCGGACGGCCGTCGCGAGGTCGGCCCGCCGGGTGGACGGCCCGGCGGGCGGGCGGTCCGGTGCCTTCGGAGGATCGAGCCGGTGCCCGGCATCCGCCCCGTGGTGTTCAGCTCTGTGCACCCGCCACATCATGCGCCATCCGGGGGAACGCTCCCACCTCCGGGGCGGCGCCCGGCCGACGGCGGGCCGGTGGTGGCCCGACGGCGGGCCGGTGGTGGCCCGGCGGCGGGCCGGTGGTGGCCCGGGGCGGACGCGTTGCGGACGCAGTGCGACGCGACGGCCCGTCAGCCGCACGCGTCGTCGACTGCGCGCGTCCGCCACTGCTCCCGTCCGGCCGGGACGAGGGGCCCGCGGCGGGCCGACCTTCGTCCCGTCCGCTGCTGTCCTTCGCCCGCGGTTCGCCCCCGCCCTTCCGCCATACCGTGCAAATACGGGGCAATCCGCCTCATTTTCGCCGTTGACCGAGGAGGCCGGAGCCGGCATGCGCACCGCCCAGGAGCTGTACACGACCGGGATCCGCGACCACTTCGCTCCCGCCCTGCGCGCGCTCGGCTTCCAGGGCTGGCGGCACTCCTTCTCACTGCCGGACCGCGACCGCTGGGCGGTGCTCGGCGTGCAGACGGCGCCCGGCGACGGGCTGGTCCGCTACACCGTCAACCTCTCCGTCACCGACAAGGCCTCCTGGGACCGGCGGAGCATCCGTCCCGACGCCAACTCCCCCACCGGCCTGGAACGTTGGCGCTCCCCGATCGGCGAACTGCTGCCGGTCGGCGGCGAGGTCTGGTGGGAGGTCGCGCCCGGGCCGCGCTGGCTGATCGCCGTCGAGGACTCGGTCTCCGCCGTCCGCGGCTACGCCCTGCCCGAACTGCGCCGCCGGCTGCGCGCCGAGGAACGCGAGCACTACCTCGGCCAGGCCGAGCTCGACGGCGTCAACGGCGCCCTCGCCGCGGCCGCCGTCGCCCGCATCCAGCGCGCCGAACTCACCGACAGAACCCTGGAGTTGCACGGCGCCTGGAGCCGCCACGACCCGGCCGCGCACGCCGTCCTGGCCGGCGCCGCCCGCGGCTTCCTCTCCGTCCGGGACGCCCGGTTCCGCACCGTCCGGGTGCTCGACACCCTCGGCCGGACGCTCTGGGAGTTCCGCCCCGCCGACGACGGGAACCGTCCCGAAGCGGACTGAGTCCCTGTCAGTGGCGGTGGTGCGCGCGTGCACCACCGGTACGCAAGGAACGCAAGGAATGCACGGGGCGCGTGGGGCGCCGCGTGGGGCGCACGGACAGCGGGGGGCTGGCATGACGGGGACCACGGCGATACCGCACGAGGAACGCCGGATCGACTGGGACGGCTGCCTGAACGTCCGCGACCTCGGCCTGCTCCCCACCCTGGACGGCCGGCGCACCCGCACCGGCGCGCTGGTCCGCGCCGACAACCTCGACCGGCTCACCGCCGAGGGCCAGAACTCCCTGCTCGCGTACGGCGTGCGCACCGTCGTCGACCTGCGCGACGCCGCCGAGTACCGGCCGCTGCTGCCCGCCCCCGACGGCATCGACCTGGTCCGCGTCCCGCTCGACGCCCTGGCCGGGCCCGACTGGTGGGCCCGGTTCGGCGCCCTGGACGGCACCCCGCTGTCCTTCCGCCCCTACCTCGACCACTGCCGTCCCGCCGTCGCCGCACTGGTCGCCGCCGTCGCCCGGGCCCGCCCCGGCGCCGTCGTCGTGCACTGCGGCGCGGGCCGCGACCGCACCGGCCTGGCCGCCCTCGTCCTGCTCGCCCTCGCCGGGGCCACCCCCGCCGCGATCGCCGAGGACTACCTGCTCTCCGCCGAGAACCTCCGCCCGATCTGGAGCATCCTCGACCGCCCCGAGGAGGAGGCCGGCATCGCCCGCGTCCTCGCCGACGCGGGCACCACCCCCGCGCAGGCCCTGCACGAGGTCCTCGCCGAGTTCGACGCCGAACAGTGGCTGCCCGCCGAGGACGTCGCCGCCGTCCGGGCCCGCCTGCTCGGCTGACCCTCTGCCCCTCCGGTCCTCCCGGAGGCCTCGAACGCCCCCGGACGGCCCCGGCGCCCCGGCCCGATAATCGCTCGCCGGGCCGTCCGGGCCCGGACGATACTGCGCGGCATGACGGACTTCTCCCTGTTCGACACCCGCGGTTACCCCACCGTCGACGTCCGCACCGGCTACGCCGGGTGGGTCGACAGCTACGAGGACACGGTCCAGGACGCGATGGACGTCGACGTCCTGGCCCAACTCGCCGTCCCGCGCTGGGCCGAGGCCGGGCTCGCCGTCGACCTCGGCTGCGGCACCGGCCGCACCGGCGCCTGGCTGCGCGCCCGCGGCGTCACCGCCGTCGACGGCATCGACCTCACCCCCGAAATGCTCGCCCGTGCGAAGGCCCGCGGCGCCCACCGCCTCCTCCTGGAGGGCGACCTCGCCGCCACCGGCCTCCCCGGCGGCGAGTACGACCTCGCCGCCTGCTCCCTCGTCGACGAGCACCTCGCCGACCTCGGCCCGCTCTACCGCGAGGCCCACCGCCTGGTCCGCCCCGGCGGCCTGTTCACCCTGGTCGGCCTCCACCCCGCCTTCATCATGGCCGCGGGCATGCCCACCCACTACGACGGCCCCGACGGCCCGATCGCCATCACCACCCACGTCCACCTCGTCAGCGACCACCTCACCGCGGGCCTCGCCGCGGGCTGGCAGCTCGCCGAGATGCGGGAGGAGGTCGTCGGCGACCGGTGGACGGCCCTCAAGCCCAAGTGGGAGCGCCACCGAGGCCAGCCGGTCTCGGCGGCGTACGTCTGGCGCAAGGCGTAGGAAAAGGACCCGGACGCGGGGGACGGACCGGCCGAGCGGCCGCGCCGTTCCCCGCGCCCTTGTCCTCCCCGGCCTCAGAAGCCGGAGTTGGGCGCGGTCACCAGCCGGGCGCGCCCGTCCGCCCGCGCCGCGAGGCCCGCTTCGAGGCGGAGGGCGCGGGCGGGCCCGAGGAGGGCGAGCGCTTCGGGGACGGGGGCCCAGCGGTGGGCGTCGAGTTCGCCCGCCGGGAGGGTGACGGGGGTGTCGGCGGGGAACGTGCCGAGGTCGAAGAGGAAGTGGCAGGCGGGGTGGTCGAGTTCGCCGCTGGGGTTGGTCCAGGCGACGGCCAGGAGTTCGCCGGCCTCGCGGTGCAGGCCGGTCTCCTCGTGCAGTTCGCGGGTCGCGCACTGCCGCGGGTTCTCGCCGAGGTCGACGGTGCCGCCGACGAACTGCCAGGCGTCGCGGTACCCGGCCTTGACGATCAGGACGCGGCCGTCGGGGTCGGTGATCAGGCAGCCCGCGGCGGCGTACACGCGGTGCAGGGAGGCGAGCCATTCCTCGCGGGAGGCGAATTCGGGGGCGTCGGCCATGGCACTCCTTCGGCGGGGGCGGGAGCTTGCGGCCCCACTCTCCCACCCCCGCCGGGCCGGCCCCAGACGGCCCTCGGTGCGCGGGCCGACGGCCCTCAGTGCGCGGAGTGCCGTTCCGCCCCGCGGTGCCGGTGCCCCGGCAGCTCGGTGTGGGTGGCGGGCCCGGCGGTGGGGCCCGCCGTCTCCGGCGTCCGGCGGCCGCCGTGGCTGAACACCGCGTCGCCGTGGTGCGGGCCGCTGCGGGTGTCGGGGGCGGTACCGGTGCCGGTGGGCAGTTGCGGGGCGAGGGCCACCGGTTCGGCCATCATGCCGCGCTCCGCGAGCAGTTCCTCGGTGCCCCGACGGAGCATGGCCGTCCGGTCGGTCGAGCGCTCGGTCATCGCCGATCTCCCTTCGTCGGGCCTACACCAGACCGATATTCCCGTTATCCGCCGATATATTCCGGGGCGTCCGGTCCCCCTTGCCCGAACGGCCCGGCCGCGGTCGTACCGGTGTGGGACCATGCCGCGTGGCCACGGTGATACAAGCCGACGAATCCCGGGAGTCCCGGACGACCCCGCCCCCGCGCCGGACCAGGACCCGGCGGGTGGACCGCGTCCGGCACCCCGCCGCGCTGATCCGGACGGCCGTCGGGACGTGCTGGATCCTGCTGGTGCTGCTGCTGGCCGGCTACGCCCGCTCCTCCGCGCTCGGCCTGGACAGCGACGTGGCCCGCGGCGTCGAGCTGATGCCCTGGCCGCCCGCCAAGCTCACCGCCGCGCTGTGCGGCGCCGCGCTGCTCACCGTGCCGCTCGGCTTCGCCGTCGACCGGGTGCTGCGCGAGGGCGGCCGCCGGGTCGCCGACGGCGTCCTGGCCGCCGTCCTCGCGTACGGGCTCTCGCTCGGCCTGGACCTGCTCGCGGGCAGCCTCACCGCGCTCACCCACCCGCTGCCCGCCGGCCTCGGCCGCACCGACCCGGTGTACGGGCACCTCGCGCCGGTGCTGGCCTTCATGACCGCCGTCGGCACCGACGGGCGGCGCCGCTGGCGCACCGCCCTGGCCGTCACGCTCGGCCTGTCCGCCCTGTCCGGGCTGGTCACCGGGTACGCCACGCCGCTGTCGCTGGTGCTGGCGCTGCTGCTCGGCTGGACGGCCGCGCACGCCGCCCGGTACGCCGTCGGCGAGCCCGTCGGCTCCCCCACCGAGGAGCAGATCGCCGCCGCCCTGGCCGGCACCGGCGTCCGCCCGGCCGCGGTGCTCGCCCTCGGCCCCAGCCGCTACCTGGTCACCCAGCGCGACGGCCGCCCCGAGCTGGACGTCCACCTGCTCGACCGGTACGCGCAGGCCAGCGGACTGCTCGGCCACCTGTGGCTGGCGCTGCGGCTGCGCACCGCGCCCCGCCCGCTCGGCCTGCGCCCGCTGCGCGCCGGGCTGGAGCACCAGACCCTGCTCGGCCACGCCGCGTCCGCCGCCGGGGCCCGCACCCGCACCCCCGTCGCGGTGGTCGAACTCGGCCCGGACTGCGCCCTGGTCGCCTACCGGCGGATCGACGCCCGGCCGTTCGCCGAACTCTTCGACGAGGCCCCCGACCAGGACGGCGAGGACACCGCCGACACCGCAGGCCCCGCCGACACCGCAGGCCCCACCGGCACCACCGGCCCCACCGACGCCGAACTGCGCGACGCCTGGCAGCAGTTGGCGCTGCTGCAGCGCCGCCGGATCGCGCACCGCTCGCTGTCCCCCAGCACCGTGCTGCTGGACGCCGAGGGCCAGGTCCACCTGGTCGGGCTGGCCCGCGGCGAGATCGCCGCGAGCGACCTGCTGCTGCGCCTGGACGTCGCCGGGCTGCTCGTCGTCCTCGCCCTGCACGCCGGGTCCCGGCGGGCGGTGCGCGCCGCGATCGAGGTCCTCGGGCCCGGGCCGGTCGGCGCCGCGCTGCCGCTGCTGCAGCCGATCGCCCTGGCCCGCCGCACCCGGGACGCCCTCGCCCGGCACAAGGACCTGGCCGCCGACCTGCGCGCCGAGGTGCAGCGCCGGATGCCGCAGGCCACCGCCGTGCCCGTCCGGCTGGAGCGGCTGCGCCCGCGCACCCTGCTCACCATCGTCGCCTGCGTCGCGGTCGGGTACGTGCTGCTGCGGCTCCCCAACCCGGTCGCGGTGGTCTCCGGCGCCGACCCGCTCTGGCTGGCCGGCGCCGCGCTGTGGGCCGCGGTCAGCTACCCGGTGGCGAGCTTCGCGTTCAGCGGCTTCGTCCCCGAGAAGCTGTCCTTCCGCTCCACCCTGGCCGTCCAGACCGCCGGGTCCTTCGTCAAGGTGGTCGCGCCCGGCGGCGTCGGCGGGCTCGCCCTGAACACCCGCTACCTGCAGTGCGCGGGCATCCCCACCGCGCAGGCGATGTCCAGCATCGGCGTCAGCCAGCTGTTCGGCCTGCTGCTGCACATGCTGCAGCTCGCCGTGTTCAGCGCCCTGGTCGGCGCGGACGCCGCCGCGGCGGGCGGCGAGGGCTCCGCGCTGCCCAGCGGCTGGGTGCTCTGGCTGGCCGGCGCGGTCACCGCGGTCGTCGCGGTGTCGGTCGCCGCGGTGCCCTCGCTGCGGCGGCGCGCCCAGACCCTGCTGCGGCCGCTGCGCGCCGAGGTGCTGCCCCGGCTGCTCGACCTGGCCCAGCGGCCCGGACGGCTCGCCACCGGCGTGGCCGGACAGCTGCTGGTGTCGATGTGCTTCGTGGTGTGCCTGTACTGCTGCACCCGCGCGGTCGGCCAGCACCCGGACTTCGACGCCGTCGCGGTGACCTTCCTGGCCGGCAACGCGGCGGGCAACGTGCTCCCCACCCCCGGCGGCCTGGGCGGCGTCGAGGTGCTGATGCCCAACCTGCTGGCGGTCACCGGGCACCTCGACGGCCCCAGCGCGCAGGCCTCCGTGCTGCTGTTCCGGCTGCTCACCTTCATCCTGCCGGTGCTGCCGGGCTGGGCCGCCTTCGCCTGGCTCAAGCGACGCGAACAGATCTGACCCGGCGGGCGGCCGGGGACGGGCTACTCCCGGTAGTCCTCGTCCTCCAGCCCGACCTCCCGGACCTGCTCCACCGCGTCGCCCTCGTCCGCGGGCTCGGCGCCGCGCTCGCGCCGCTGCCGCAACACCTCCAGGTCGTCCACCTCCGGCTCGGCCGCCGCCCGCTCCTCGTCGGCGGCCTCCAGCACGGTCGGGGACTGCTCGTCGTCGTCCTCGGGAAACTCCGGGTTCTCCGCATTGGCACGCATACCGCCAGTATCCGGCCGATCCGGCGGGAACCCGAGCCTTTCCGGCGGCGGGTCTCGCATCCGGGCCCGGGCGGGCCAGGCCTCGGCGGGGCCCGGCCGGACGCGGGCGGCTCAGGCCTTCGCGGGGGCCCGGCGGTTGGCGGACGGCACGACCAGGGGGGTGCCGGTCTCGGGGTCGGGGACGACCCGGCAGGGCAGCCGGAAGACCTCCTCGACGAGCTCGGCGGTGACCACCTCCTCGGGCGGCCCGGCGGCGACCAGCTTCCCGTCGCGCAGGGCGACCAGGTGGGTGGCGTAGCGGGCGGCCTGGTTGAGGTCGTGCAGGACGGCGACCAGGGTGCGGCCCTGCTCCTCGTGCAGGCGGGCGCACAGGTCGAGCACCTCGATCTGGTGCGCGATGTCCAGGTAGGTGGTGGGCTCGTCGAGCAGCAGCAGCGGGGTCTGCTGGGCCAGCGCCATGGCGATCCAGACGCGCTGGCGCTGGCCGCCGGAGAGCTCGTCCACCGGCCGGTCGGCGAGCTCCGCGACGCCGGTGTCGGCCATCGCCTCGGCGACCACCCGCTCGTCCTCGGTCGACCACTGGCGCAGCACGCCCTGGTGCGGGTAGCGGCCGCGGGAGACCAGTTCGGCGACGGTGATGCCGTCCGGGGCGATCGACGACTGCGGGAGCAGGCCCAGGGTGCGGGCGACCTGCTTGGCGGGCAGCGTGGCGATCGACCGCCCGTCCAGCAGCACCTGCCCGGCGACCGGCTTGAGCGTGCGGGACAGCGCGCGCAGCAGGGTGGACTTGCCGCAGGCGTTCGGGCCGACCACCACGGTGAAGGAGTGGTCGGGGATGTCCACGGTGAGGCCCTCGGCGATGGTGCGCTTGTCGTAGGCGAGGGTCAGGTCGCGGCCGGCCAGGCGCGGCTCGGGCTGGGCCATCGGGGGCTCCGTTCGGGACGACGGGACGGGCGGGGACGGGTGCTCGGACGGGTCCTGCACCGGGACGGGCAGGGACGGGTGCTGCACCGGGACGTGCGGGGACGGGTGCTCGGACGGCTCGTTCACAGGCGGCCGGCCCGGCGCTGGGTGGCGAGCAGCCAGACCAGGTAGCCGCCGCCGAGGACGCCGGTGACCACGCCGACCGGCAACTGGCGGTCGCCGAACAGGTGCTGGGCGGCGAAGTCCGCGGTGACCAGCAGCGCGGCGCCGGTGCACATCGACGCGGCCAGGTTCGGGCCCGGCGAGCGGGTGATCCGGCGGGCCAGCTGGGGGGCGGTCAGGGCCAGGAAGTTGACCGGACCGGCGGCCGCCGCGGCCAGCGAGGCGAGCAGCACGGCCGCGCCCAGCAGCACCATCCGCAGCCGCTCGGGGCGCACGCCCAGGCCGCTCGCCGCGTCGTCGCCCAGCTCCAGGACGCGCAGCGCGGGCCCGCAGCCGAGCAGCACCAGCGGGACGAGCACGGCCAGCGCGAGCACCAGCGGGCGGGCCTGCTCCCAGCCGCGGCCGTCCAGGCTGCCGGTCAGCCAGAGCACCGCGCGGGCGGCGTCCATCAGCTGGGTGCGGGTCAGCAGGTAGCCGTTGACGCCGGTGAGGATCGCGGCCGTCCCGATGCCGACCAGCACCAGCCGGGCGCCCTGCACGCCGCCGCGCCAGGCCAGCGCGTAGATCAGCGCGCCGGTGACCAGCCCGCCCGCGACCGCGCCGCCCGCCAGCACGGCGCTCGACCCGCCCGCGACCACCACGAGCAGCGCGCCGGTGGCCGCTCCCTGGGTGAAGCCGAGGATGTCCGGGCTGCCCAGCGGGTTGCGCACCAGCGTCTGGAACAGCGCCCCGGCGAGCGCCAGCGCCGCACCGACCAGCAGCGCGGTGACGACCCGGGGCAGCCGCAACTGGTTGACCACGAAGTCCTCGGCGGGGCCGCCGTCGCCGAGCAGCGCCCGCACCACCTCGCCGGGCGCGATCGGGTAGTCGCCGCGCCCGAGCGCCAGCACCGCGACCACCGCCGCAACCACCAGCGCCGCCACGCACACGGCCAGCCCCCGCGGCCGGTACCGCACCGAGAACCGGGCAACCCGCAACGTCCTCACGCCCGCACCTCCCCGCCACCCGTCACGACCACTGCACTCGTCACAACCACCGTGCCCGTCACCACCACCGCGTCCGCCCACCGGTCGGCCGCGGGCCGCGTCCCCGGCACCGTCCCGCCCGCCGCAGGCGTCCGGGACGCCCCCGCGCAGGTCGCGGGCCGCGGGGTTCGTGTCGTCGTCCTCATGCGCGGGCCTTCCCCCGTCGTGCGAAGTACAGGAAGAACGGGCCGCCGAGGACGGCCGTGACGATGCCGACCTGCAGCTCGCCGGGGCGGCCCAGGACGCGGCCGAGGACGTCGGCGCCGAGCAGCAGGACGGGGGCCAGGACGGCGCAGTACGGCAGCAGCCAGCGCAGGTCGGGGCCGGTGAGGGCGCGGACCAGGTGCGGGACCATCAGGCCGACGAAGACGATCGGGCCGCACGCGGCGGTGGCCGCCCCGCACAGCAGGGTGACGGCGGCGATCGCGGCCGCGCGGACCGCGGCCGGCCTGGCCCCCAGTGCCCGGGCCGCGTCGTCGCCGAGCGCGAGCGCGTTGAGCGGGCGGGCCAGGCCGAGCGCGAGCAGGGCGCCGACGGCGACGAACGGCAGGATGCCGAGCACGGTGGAGGTCTGGGCGCTGGCCAGCGAACCGACCGTCCAGAAGCGCATCTTGTCGAGCGAGGCGGTGTCCAGCAGCATCACGGCGCTGACGTACGAGTACAGGGTGGCGTTGAGCGCGGCCCCGGCCAGGGCGAGCCGGGCGGGGGTCGCGCCGCGTCCGCCGCCGACGGCGTACACCAGGACGGAGACCAGGGCCGCACCGGCCAGCGCCCACCAGACGTAGCCGGTGAAGGAGGTGACGCCGAGCAGGGCGGCGGCGGTGGCGACGGCCGCGGAGGCGCCCGCGTTGATGCCGAGCAGGCCGGGGTCGGCGAGCGGGTTGCGGGTGAGGGCCTGCATGACGCCGCCCGCCAGGCCGAGCGCGGTGCCCGCGAGCAGTCCGAGCAGGGTGCGGGGCAGGCGCATCTGGTGGACGACGGTGTAGCCGGGGGCGTCCGGGTCGAGGAGTCCGTGCCAGACCTCGGCGGGGCTCAACTGCCTGGCGCCGAGGCCGAGGCTGAGCACCAGGACGGCGAACAGCACGAGCAGCCCGGCGGCCAGGCCGAGCGCGCGGGGCGAGCCGCGGCGGGCGGTGGCGGCGCCGGGTGTCGGGAGGGAGCCGGTGGTGCTCAAGGGTGCTCCGGGTGGGTCGGGGGACGGGTCGGCGGGCCCCGGGGGGCTCTCCGTACCGCAACTTAGGTTAGGTTAACCTGCGTACGCCCGGCGGCCACCGCCGGGTACCGCACCTCGGCACCCCCACCGACGTGCAGCTCCCCCCTGCCCCGAAGCGCCCGAACCGAGGTACCGCCATGTCGTCTTCCCCCCGCCTGACCCGCCGCGGCCTGCTCGCCGCGGGCGGAGCCACCGCCCTCGGCGCGGTGCTCGCCGCCTGCGGATCCTCCGGCGACAAGGCGACCGGTGGCTCCGGCTCCGGCTCCGGGGACGCGGCGGGCGGCGGCCCCTGGACCTTCACCGACGACCGCCCGCAGACCGTCACCGCCAAGACCACGCCCACCCGGGTGGTCGCCTTCACCGGCGCCGCCGCCGCGCTCGCCGACTTCGGCCTGGACAAGCAGCTGGTCGGCGTCTTCGGCGAGACCAAGGCGGCCGACGGCAAGGCCGACCCGCAGGCCGGCAGCCTCGACGTGGACAAGATCGAGATCATCGGCAACGCCTGGGGCGAGTTCTCGATCGAGAAGTACGCGGCGCTGCGCCCCGAACTGCTGGTGACACACATGTACGACCCGGGCGCGTACTGGTACGTGCCGGACGAGTCCAAGGACAAGATCCTCCAGCTCGCCCCGCAGGCGCTGGTCTCCACCGGCCGGGTGACCATCACCCAGCCGATCGAGCACTACGCCAAGCTCGCCGAGTCGCTCGGCGCGGACCTCAAGGCGCAGCCGGTCGTCGACGCCAAGGCCCGCTTCGAGAAGGCCTCCGAGGAACTGCGGCAGGCCGTCAAGGCCGCGGGCGGCGTCAAGGTGATGGCCTGCTCCGGCAGCGCCGACCTGTTCTACGTCTCCAACCCGAAGATCTCCTGCGACCTGATCTACTTCGCCGAGCTGGGCGTCGAGTTCATCCAGCCGGAGAAGACCGACGGCGGCGACTACTACGAGGGCCTGAGCTGGGAGAACGCGGGCAAGTACCCGGCCGACCTGCTGCTGCTCGACCAGCGCTCCACCGCCCTCCAGCCCAAGGACCTGACCGCCAAGCCCGCCTGGGGCCAGCTGCCCGCCGTCAAGGCCGAGCAGATCACCCCCTGGGACGCGGTGCCGCGCTTCTCGTACGCCGGGTTCGCCCCGCTGATCGAGCGGCTGACCGCCGCGATCCAGAAGTCCCGCAAGCTGAGCTGAAGGACCGTCCGATGAGCGACCTCGCCCAGGAGTACGACTTCTTCCCCGCCCACGTGGTGCGTACCCGCCGCCTCGGCCCGACCCTGCTGCGGGTCACCTTCGGCGGCGAGGCGCTGCGCGCGTTCGCGAGCGGCGGGCGCGACCAGTCCTTCTCGCTGTTCCTGCCGCAGCCCGGGCAGGACGAGCCGAACCTGCCGTACGCGGAGGGCGAGGGCTGGTTCGCGGCCTGGCGGGCGATCCCGGCGGACGAACGGGCCGTGATGCGCTCCTACACGATCCGCGCGCAGCGGGGCGGGGGCGGAAGCGGTGCCGAACCGCCCGAGGTGGACGTCGACTTCGCGCTGCACGGGGTCGGGGCGGACGCCGGACCGGCCACCACCTGGGCCTCGACGGCCGGGCCCGGCGCGCGGGTGGTGCTGCTCGGACCGGCCGTCGCCGACAACCGCTCGGTCTCCTTCCGACCGCCCGCGGACGCCGACTTCGTCCTGCTGCTCGCCGACGAGACGGCGCTGCCCGCGGTCGGCGGCATCCTGGAGTGGCTGCCGGCCGGCACCCGAGTCCTGGCCTGGATCGAGGTGCCGGACGCCGCCGACGTCCAGGACCTGCCCGCCCCCGACGGCGTCGACCTCACCTGGCTGGTCCGCGCCCCCGGCGCCCCCTCCGGCCTGCTGCCCGCCCTGCGGGCCGCCGAACTGCCCGACGGCGCCCCGTACGCGTGGATCGCCGGGGAGTCCGGCACCGTCAAGGAACTGCGCCGACACCTGGTGCGCGAACGCGGCGTCGACCGGCGGGCGGTGGCCTTCTCCGGCTACTGGCGACGCGGCGCCTCCGAGGACCGGCTGCGCGAGGAGGCGTACGCCGACCCGTCCTGACCCCGTTCCCCCTCTTCCTCCCCTCCCCTCCCCCCTCCTCCCCTC
>NZ_JNYE01000008.1 GCF_000717185.1 Kitasatospora phosalacinea
CCGCGAGCTGCAGCTGGTCCTCGCCACCTGGGCAGGACACTGCCCGACCTGCCACCGCGACATACCCGCACTCAGGCGAACCTGACCAAGCCCTACTAGGACCGCTACCTGCTGCGGTTCGCGGACGGCGCGGCCGCCGACCTGGACGCCGCGCGCTTCCTGGCCCTGACCGCCCCGCACCTGCCCCCGGCCGAGCGGGGGACGGCCACTCGGAAGACGCCGTCGTCGTGCTGCCGGAGGGCGTCGCGCTGCTCCTGCGCGAGGACGCGCGCCGCGACCTGCCGCCGGAGCTGCGGGAGACCGCCCACGGCCTCCGAGCCGACCGAACGGGCCCTCCAGGCCGCCCTGCGCGCGCCCTGACGCCCCGTCACCCCTCCCCGCCCGTCCGTACCGCGGCCTAGAGTCGGGGTCCACCGTGACGAGGGGACGTGGATGACGCAGGGGTACGAAGGGCCGCAGGGGTACGGGGAGTTCTTCCGCACGGCGACCGGCCACCGGCCGCACGCCCACCAGCGGGCGCTCGCGGAGCGCGGGCTGCCGCGGTGGGTGCGGGTGCCGTCGGGGGGCGGGAAGACCGCGGGCGCGGTGCTGGCCTGGCTGTACCGGCGGACGGTCTCGGCGCCGGGGGCGACCCCGCGGCGGCTGGTGTACGTGCTGCCGCAGGGCAGCCTCGCGGACTGGACGCACGCCCGGATCGGCGAGTGGCTGGAGCGCCTGGGCCTGGCGCAGCAGGTCGACCTGCACCTGCTGGCCGGCCCGGACGGGCAGCACGGGGCCTGGCGGCGCAACCCGGAGCGGACCGCCGTCCTGGTCGGCACCCACGACGTGCTGCTGAGCCGGGCGCTGATGCGCGGGTTCGCCGACAGCCGGACGATGGCGCCGGTCTCCTTCGCGCTGCTCAACAACGACGCCCACTGGGTGTTCGACGAGGCGCCGCTGCTCGGACCCGGCCTGGCCACCGGCGAGCGGCTGCAGGCGCTGCGCGAGGAGCTGGGCACCACGGCGCCGACCGGCAGCACCTGGATGTCCGCGGTCGGCGACGGCACCGCTCCCCCGCCCGGCCCCGGCCCGGGCCCCACCCCGCTGCGCCGGATCCGCCGCCTGCACCCGGACCCCGGCCGGTACGTGGCCGAGCTGGCCGCGGCCCTGGGCGCCGCGCACCGGCCCGGCACCCGCACCCTCGCCCTGCTCGACTCCCCGCGGCGGGCCCGCGACCTGCACGCCGCGCTGCGCGCCGCCCACCCCGACCGGCCCGTGGTGCTGCTGCACCCGTACCTGCGCCCCGCCGAACGGCATTCCCTGGTACGGGAGTTGACCGACAGCCACAGGGACAGCCACAGGGACAGCCACGGGGACGGCTTCGTGGTGGCGTCCCGGGCGCTGGACGCCGGGTCCGACCTGTCCGGCCGCACGGTGCTGACCGAACTCGCCCCGTGGAGCGCCCTCGTCCAGCGCGCCGGGCGCTGCAACCGGCACGGCGAGCACCCGGAGGGCGGCGACCTGCTGTGGTGCGTACCGCCGGACGCGGCGGACGCTGCGGACGGGCCGGACGGGCCGGAGTCGGCGGCGGCGCAGTGGCTGGAGGCGCACGAGGGGGCGGCCGTCTCCGCCGCCGACCTGTTCCGGGCCCGGGTCGCCGGGCCGGGGGTGCCGCCCTCCCCCGCGCTGGGTGCGGCCGAGCTGGCGGCGCTGTTCGACACCGGGCGGGCGGCCGGACCGGCGGACGCCGACCCGTGGGTGTGCGCGGAGGCGGAGCGGACGGTCTTCGTCGCCTGGCGCGACTGGGGGGCGGCGGGCGGACCGGCGCCGGACGAGCCGGAGCCCGGGTGGGCCGAGCAGTGCGAGGCGCCGCTCGCCGAGGTCCGGGCCCTGCTGCGGGCCCGCGGGAGCAAGGAGGGCGGCGGGGCGTGGCTGCGGGACCGCGCCGACGGCCGGTGGCGGCGGGCCGCGGCCGGGGAGCTGCGTTCCGGCGCCGTCCTGCTCTTCGACTCCGCCCGCGGCGGCCACCTCCCGGGGGCGGGCTGGTCCCCGGACAGCCGCGTCCCGGTGCCCTCGCTGTTCACCGGGCGCACGCCCCCCGCGACCGGGTGCACCGCCTGGGTCGGCCTGGACCAGCACCTGCGGGAGACCGAGGAGGAGGCCCGGGCGCTCACCTCCGTCCTACCCGGCCCGCGCGGGGCGCAGCGGGAGGCGGTGGCGCTCGCCGCCCGGCTGCACGACCTCGGCAAGTGCCACGGGGTGTTCCAGGCCAAGCTGCGCGACGGCAGCGGCGACCCGCCCGAGGGGCTGCTCGCCAAGTCCAGGGCGCCCTGGAACAACGGGGTCTCCGCCCGCCCGCACTTCCGGCACGAGCTGGTCAGCGCGCTGCTGCTGCTGGACGGCGACCACTGGCGCCCGGACGGTGTCGACCCGGCACTGGTCACCTACCTGGTCGCGGCGCACCACGGGCAGGTCCGGGTCTCGGTCCGCCCCGAGCCCGGCGAGGAGGCGGGCACCCTGCTGGGCGTGCGCGAGGGCGACCGCACCCCGCCGGTGTCCGTCTCGACCGGCGAGCACTTCCCGTCCCGCCCGCTCTCCCCCGCGGCCCCGTTCCGCCCGGGCGGCACCTGGCCCGCACTGGTGGCCGCCCTGCTGGCCGACCCCGCGCTGGGCCCGTTCCGGCTGGCCCACCTGGAGTGCCTGGTGCGCACCGCCGACTGGCGCTCCAGCGCCCGCCACGACGGTCCGGTCTGACGGGCCGTCCGTCCGGACCGTCCGCCGGGGCCCGACCGCCCCGGCGGACACCTCGGACGCCGCGGATCAGACGTACGCCAGGCTGATCTGCTCGTCGAAGGTCACCCAGTGCTGGCCCGGGTCACGGGTGTCGCAGGGCTTGGTGGAGACGTTCGCGGTGCCCCAGGCGTTGGCGAGGCAGTACGCGGGGGCGTAGGTCAGCGAGATCTGCTGGCCGGAGACGGTCCAGTACTGGCCGAGGTCCTGCGGGTCGCAGGGCTTGGTGGTGACGTTCGCGGTGCCCCAGGCGTTGGCGAGGCAGTACGCGGGGGCGTTGCTGAGGGAGATCTGCTGCCCCGAGACGGTGAAGTGCTGCCCCTGGTCGTTGGCGTCGCAGGGCTTCGTCCCGATGCTCGCGGTGCCCCAGGCGTTGGCGAGGCAGTAGATGCCGGGGTGCGGGGCCGGGTCGGCGGCGTCCGCCTGTCCGGCCGGCAGGAAGGAGGCCGTCAGCGCGAGGGCGGCCAGGGTGAGCGCCCGGCGGAATGCGGTTGCCATGGGGACGGGTTCCGTTCTCGTCGCGGTCGTCCGCCGCGCACGCCGAAGCGCTTCGCCTACGGACGACCATTGGGGAGTGCGACTCGGAGTCGAGCGCACCGCCATTGATAGCAGCAAGCAGTAACCGGATGACCACTCGGTGCATCCGGATTCACCCGGTCGGCAGCGCCCCCTCGCCGGAGCCTCCGCCAGGGCCTCCGCACGAGCCCAGCGCGGGCGCGGCGCGGACGCGGCGCAACTATCCGATGATCCACTCGTTGGTCCGTCCGACGTAACCGGGTTTCTTCCCGACACCTCGGAGGGCCGATGGATCTCAAGACGCTGCCGCGGCCCGGGGTGGCCGCCCCCGGTGGTCAACTCGCTTCCGCAGAGGCCGTGTTGGTGCGGCACTACCGGCGGCTGGTGTGCCTGGCGTACGTGACGCTGCCCGCCGACCGGGGGCGGCACGCGCGGGTGGTGGCGGCGCACGCGGTGGTGCAGCGGGCCCTGCCGGTGGTGGGCGGGCGGACGGCCGGGGAGGACGGGTACCCGGCGGCCCGGGTCCGGGTGCTGCGGGGGGCGCTGCGCCGTCGGCGCTGGGCGTCGGCCGGGTTCCCCCGGGTGTGGGGCGTGCGGCTGTTCACCCCGCCGGACGACGCGGACGCCGAACTGGACGCCCGGCTGGCCGAGTTGCCGCCCCCGGCCCGGGCCGCTTTCGCCCTGCAGGCGCTGGACGGCCTGGACCGGGCCGAGGCCGCCGAGGTGCTGGCCTGGGCGGGGGTGGAGACGCCCGCCGAACCCGCCCGCGCGGGCGCCGAGTTGCTGCGTTCGCTGGGCGGCCCGAGCTGGTCCGACCTGCCGCCCGGCTACGACGCCTGCACCGTCCACCTGCAGCCGGGCGACCTGCTGCGCCGCCGCCGACTGGCCGTGCTGGCCTCGGCGGTGGCGGTGGCGGTGACCGCCTCGGTCTTGCCGGTCCTGCTCTCCCCCCAGCCGGGCACCGGCAGTTCGGCCGCCGCCCCACCTGCCGCGTCCACCGCCGCCGCCCCCGTGCGCCGCGCCGACGACCTGTGGCGGCGCACCGCGAAACTGGGCCTCGCCGTCTGGCCCGCCCGCGGCGACCTGCGCGACGACACCGCCCTGATCGGCCGCGCCACCACCGCCTGGCAGCAGACCGCCCCGCCCGCCGCCGTGCCCCAACTCCTGTACGCGGGACGGCTGGACGGCGCCGCGGTGGTGCTGCTGACGGACGGCCGCAGCCTGGCCCGCTACACCGACGCCCCGGCCGCGGGCCCGGCCCTGGCGCTCTCCCCCGCCGGGGACAGCGACGTGACGGCCGGGGCGGCGGTCGTCCTGCACCGGGACGACCGCGGCACCCGCTACCTGCTGGCGCCGTGGATCGCCGCCGCGGCAACCCGCCGCCTGGACCGCCCCGACCAGGCCGAGCGCCCACTGCCCTTCCCGGGCGGCGTCACCGACCCGGTGCCGGACACTGCCGCCCGGGGCTGCCCCGGGCCGGTGCTGCAACTGCGCTCGGACCCGGTGGTCGCCGAGCAACACGCCTTCCTGATGGCCGACTTGGGCGGTCTCACCCCGGCCCACCTGACGTACACGCCGCCCCCGGACGGCTCCGCCCAGGCCCGCCCGCCCCGGGAGGCCGTCAGCGCCCAGGCCCTGCGCCGGTGGGCGGCGGGTGCCTGCGCGGTGCCCGAAGTCGGCCCGGAGGTGCGGCAGTTGAACCTCTGGGAGTTCGCCGACCAGAAACTCCCGCAGAACGCCGGGGAGTTGGCCTGGGCGTGCCTGCGCGCCGACCACTGGGACGGCTCCGGCAGCGCCGCGGCCGCGGTCCTCCCCCCGAACGGCGGCCGCGCCGAACGCCTCGCCCACGCGGACGGCCGGGCCTGCAGCCGCTACGAGCAGGACACCGTCGCCCAGTACCGCTGGCGCGCCCCCAACGGCACCCCGTACCTGCTGGTCGCCGCCAGCCGCCGGGTCTCCCGCCTGATCGTCACCACCCCGTCCCGCAGGCTCGACCAGCCCGCCCCGCCCACCCGCACCCTGGCCGTCGAGAACCCGGGCACCGGCCCCACCACGGTCGAAGCGGTCACCACCTCCGGCACCCGCCTGCGCCCCCTCAACTAGCCCTGTCCGGCCGGTCGTGTCCGGAGCCGGATGACGGCCGCTGCGGCAGTGACGGTGCCCGGGCAGACGCATGCGCGCTTGTCGTACCTCGTGGACACGGCCCGGTGGTTCCCGGGCTCGTTGATCGCCCGTTCCACGGTGCTGCGCCTCTTGCACCGCTCCTTGTCGGAGCCGGGTGGGCGACCTCCGGCCCGGGCGTACGCGGTTCACGGCCTGGTCGCTCTTCTCGGGGATGGCGTGGCGGACACCGCATCGCCGCAGGTAGCGGCGGGTCCGGCGGTTGCCGTGGGCGGCATCGGTACGGTCAGCACCTGCGATGCCACCACGCCAGCTCCGGGTCTGCCGTCGGCTCGTGATGCGTCCGCCCGAGGAGCACCGCGTCCAGGCGATCCACCTGCACCCGAAGTTCGGCGGCGGCCCTCGGCGGAAGCATGAACAGAGCCTCTTGCAGCTTGTCCCGGGCCCAGCCCTCGCCGCAGCAGGGGCAGGTGGACTCCGCCTCACACCGCCTCCACCGGCGCCTCGTGCCGTGGACGCGCACGGACCACACGCTCAACGCCACCGCCACGACGCCCGGAGACAACCGCTCCCGTTCGAGCACGCGGACAGCGGCATTCGCCGCTCCCGACAGACCTGGGACATCGCGGTACCGCACCCAGGGCAGACCCCAGCCGCATTTCCGCGGCCGGAGCGAAGCCGGTGTTCTACGCGGCACGGCCCCTTCGGATGCGAGTCATGGACGGCATCCTCCCATGACCCGAGACCGGCCGGACAGAACCTGGCCCTGTCCAGCCCTCGGCTCAGCCGAGTTCGAGGACCAGCTTGCCCGTGTTGGCGCCGCGGAACAGCATCTGGAAGGTCTCCGGGAAGTCGTCGATGCCGCCCTTGACCACGTGTTCGCGGGCGGTGAGGCGGCCGTCGGCGATCCAGCCCGCGATCTCCCGGGCGGCTTCGCGGTAGCGGGCGGCGTGGTCGAAGACGACGAAGCCCTCCATGCGGGCCCGGCGGACCAGCAGGGAGAGGTAGTTGGCGGGGCCCTGGACGGCCTGCTCGTTGTTGTACTGGCTGATCGCGCCGCAGACCACCACCCGGGCGTGCATCGCCAGCCGGGTGAGCGCGGCGTCCAGGACCGGGCCGCCGACGTTGTCGAAGTAGACGTCGATGCCGTCGGGGGCGTGGGTGCGCAGGGCGCGGCGGACGTCCTCGTTCTGGTAGTCGACGGCCGCGTCGAAGCCCAGTTCGCCGGTGAGCCAGGCGCACTTGGCGGGGCCTCCGGCGATGCCGACCACCCGGCAGCCCTTCAGCTTGGCGATCTGGCCGACCAGGCTGCCGACGGCGCCCGCCGCGCCGGAGACCACGACGGTCTCGCCCTCCTTCAGCGCGCCGACCTCCAGCAGGCCGAAGTAGGCGGTCATGCCGGGCATGCCGAGGGCGCCGAGGTGGGTGGGGAGCGGGGCGAGCGCCGGGTCGACCCGGTGGGTGCCGCGGCCGTCGGAGCGGACGTACTCCTGGACGCCGAAGGTGCCGGTGACGAACTCGCCGACCCGGTAGTCGGGGTGGGCGGATTCGACCACCTCGACGATCGACCCGGCCCGCATCACCTCGCCGAGGCCGACGGGCGGCAGGTAGGAGGGGCGGTCGTCGAGCCAGCCGCGCATCGCCGGGTCGAGGGAGAGGTAGCGGGTGCGGCCGAGGAACCAGCCCTCCTCCGGGGCGGCGACCGGCTCCTCGGTCCGCGCCCAGTCCTCGGGGCGGACCGGGCCGGCGGGGCGGCGGGCGAGACGGATCTGACGGTTCGTGACCGGCATGGTGCGCTCCTGCGGCGGACGGGGGTGGGGCGGGAGGGCGGGACCGCCGGTGCTCGGGGGATGGACCGGCGGCCCCGCCCCACCGAGTCTAAGCAAGCGCTTAGTCAAAGCGCCAGGGGCCCCGCTCGGGGAGCACCAGGCGCGGCCCGGGGGGCACCAGGGGCCCTCCCGGGGAGCGCCCGGCTCAGCCCGCGCCGCCCGGCGCCGACTGGGCCTCCCGGAAGGTGAACGCCTCGGGGCCGGGGCCGTGGGCGCGGATCGCGGCGATCCGCGCCATCGCCTCGGCGACGCTCGGGCGGTGGCCGATCGGCACCCACCACATCGCCTGGTGCGCCCCCTCGGGGCGCTGGAACCACTCGCGGCGGCGGGCAAGCACCCGCAGGTGGCCACTGCGGTAGGTGAAGTCGCGGAGCGCCGCGACCGACTCCCAGACCGAGCAGTTGATCTGCAGCAGGTCGTCGTCCCGGTCGGGGCGCAGGCCGGTCGCGTCCGCCCCGGCCTCGTCGACCATCCGCCAGACGAAGCCGGGGCTGCGTTCGGCGAGTGCGTTGATCTCGGCCAACTGGGCCACGAAGTCGGCGAGTTCGGGGCTTTTCAGCGGGGCGACGGTGCGGCCGATGTTGACCTGGGCGAGGTGGTGGCCGGGTGCGGGCACGGCGAACTGAGGGGTGGTCATGCGGCAAGCATGGCCCGGCCCGGCTTCTATCGTCAATGGTTATTGTTTTTAGAGAGGGAGACGCAGCAGCCACCCGCGCACGGGTCCATCGCGGCCGTCCACTCCTCCCCCGCCAGCCCGGCCAGCAGCGCCAGGTTCATCCCGCACACCAGCGCCGGGAACTCGTCCGCCAGCGCGTGGAACGGGCAGTTGCGCAGCCGCAGCACCTCCCCGTCCAGGAACGGCGCGTAGCCGCGCCCGCGCAGTGCCTCCGGCAGGTCCGGAGGCTGCTCCTGCCCGCCCGCCGCGCGCGCCGCGGCCTGCAACTCGCGGTCCAGGCCCGCCCGTTCGACCACCTCGGCGAGCAGCCGCCCGGCCGCGCCGTACTCCCGCGGGGGCAGCGCCACGGCGAACTCGGCGTCCGCCCGGCGGTACACCTTGGCGGGGCGCCCGGCGCCGGGGCCGCCGCGTCCGGCCGGGCGGCGGTAGGCGGCCGTCAGCAGGCCCGCCTCGACCAGCTTGTCCAGGTGGAAGGCGGCCAGCGAGCGGGAGACGCCCGCGGCCTCGGCCGCCGCGTCCCGGCCGACCTCCTCCGCCGCCTCGGCCACGTACCGGTAGAGGGCGCGCCGCACCGGGTCGGCGAGGGCGCCCAGCGCCTCGATCGTGGAGTCCTCAGCTGTCACCCGTCGAGTCTATGACCGGCCCGCCCGGGCCCCGCGATTCCGCCCGGCAGCACCACCGGGCAGCACCGCCGGGCAGCCGTGAACGCGCCACCGGGGCGGCGTCGTTGCGCCACACCGCCCGGATTGCCCGCCATTGGTTTCTACACCTCTGTAGAGTGTTCCCGATCGTCACCCAGCCGGGCCGTTCGGGCACCCCGTACCCCGCACCCCGCACCCCGCGCCCGTCACCCCCGCCGACCGGACTCGAAGGAGGCCCGCAGTGCTCCCTCCGCAGCTGCAGACCGACCCCGCCTGGTCCCCGCCCGAGCAGGACGTCCGCCCCGCGTACCAGCCCGTCGAAGTCCGGCTCGACGACTCCGACGGCCCCGACGGCTCCGGTGACTCCGGCGGCTCCGGCGGCACCGACGGCTGGGCCCTGGGCCGGATCAACGCCTGGTGGCACTCCCCCGAGGGCACGCCCTGGTGCCGCCTGCGCCTGCTCGGCAGCACCGCCGCCCCGGTCTGGCGGCGCTACGACCCCGAGCGGATCCTGCTGCTGCCCACCCACGGGATCTGACCTCCCGCCGCTCAGCGGCGGGCCCGGTCAGCCGCCGAACAGGACCGGCCCCAGCACCGAGGGGCGGAACAGCAGGGTGGGCGGTTCCACCATGGCGGCGACCTGGTGGAACGCGGCGGCGACCCGGGCGTCGGTGACGGCGCGGGCCAGCACCCGGTCCAGCATCCGCTGCTGGACGCGGACCTGGAGGCCGGAGGGCCCGCCGATGGTGCCGGGGAAGCGGACGTCCTCGCCGGCCGCCATCTGCCAGGGGTTCCTGGTGGCCGCGGCGATGGCGTCGCGGGTCTCCCGGACGGCGGCGTGGCCGAGGTCGCCGTGCTTGCCGACGGCGTTGCGCAGGGCGCGGGCGCCGAGGGCGGCGACGGTCATGCCCTGGCCGTAGACCGGGTTAAAGGTGCAGGAGGCGTCGCCGAGGGCGAGGAAGCCGTGCGGGGCGGAGCGTTCGTAGTGCCGCCAGACGCTGGGGCCGGGGACGAAGCCGCGGGCGGGTCCGGTGGGCTTGGCGCCGGTGATCGCCTCGGCGATGCCGGGGTCGCGGAGCAGGCCGAGCTGCTTCTCGAACTCCTCGGCCTGCATCGAGGGTTCGAAGCCGCGCATGCCGCCCATGCCGACGATCCAGCGGTCTCCCTCGACGGGCAGCAGGACGCCGAAGCGGCCCTGCTCGGGGGCGTGGCTCTGCAGGTAGAGGGCGGATCCGGGGTCGGCGTCGGCGGGCCGGTGGTAGAAGCGGGTGGCGTAGGAGACCCCGGCGTCGACCCGTTCGCGGGGGGCGGCGGGGGCGCCGAGCACCGAGAGCCACTTGGCGGCGTGGGTGGCGCGTCCGGCGGCGTCGACGACCAGTTCGGCGGATATCTCGCCGCTCTCCTCGCCGTCCCGGTCCCGGCCGCGGCCGCTGACCTGCACGCCGGTGACGGCGTGTCCGTCACCGAGCAGCCCGGTCACCTCGGTGGCGGTGCGGAACTCGATGTTCGGCGCGGTGCGGACGCGGTCCAGCACGAGCCGGTCGATCAGCGGGCGGCTGCAGGTGAGCACCGCGAGGGCGCTCTCGTACGGGGCGAGCCAGCCCGCGGCGGTGAGCCAGCGCAGGCCGCCGGAGAGCGGGACGCGGGTGGCGCCGGCCGCGAGGAGTTCGCCGAGGGCGCCGGGCAGCAGCTCGTCGAGGGTGCGCTGGCCCGCCTCCAGCAGCAGGTGGCCGTGCTTGGCCTGCGGGACGCCGGGGCGGAAGTCCGTGCCCTCCGGATAGCGGTCGCGTTCGACCACCACCACCCGTTCCGCGACGCCGTGCAGCGCCCAGGCCGCCAGGCACCCGGCCAGGCCGCCGCCGATCACCACTGCCGTACCGCGGTCGCCGACCGCGCTCCCCCTGGAACCCATGCCCGTACAGTAAGGGATGCGGCGCTCACGGTCACCGGAAGTTCGCAGTCCGTCCGCTGTTCCTGCACGGGCAACTGCCGTGCCCGGGGGCGGGTTTCACCGTTTCCGACCGGTACGGCCGCAGTTGCCCGGCCGGGTTCCGGGCGTCGGCGCGGCAGGGGCGCTGGGCCGGACGGGTGACCTGCCGGGCGCGTGGCGGGGCGGGGGACCGGTCCGCGGCATGGGATGGTGGGATGACCTCTGAGCAGATCCTGATCGGGTCCGGGCTGACCGTGGTACTCGCCGTCGCCTCCCAACTGCTGGCCGCCCGGCTGCGCATCCCGGCCATCATCGTGCTGCTGCCGGTGGGTTTCGTCGCCGGGGCGGTCACCGACGACGTCCACCCCGACCAACTGCTCGGACCGGCCTTCTCCCCGCTGGTCTCGCTCGCCGTCGCGGTCATCCTGTACGACGCCGGGCTCGGCCTGGACCTGCGCAAGCTGACCGGCCACACCCGGCACGCGGTGGTGCGGCTGGTGTGGATCGGCACCGTGCTGACCGCCCCGGCCGCCGCGCTGGCGGCGGCGCCGCTGCTGGGCGTCTCCTGGCAGGCGGCGGCGATGCTGGGCGCGATCCTGGTGGTGTCGGGGCCGACGGTGGTCGGGCCGCTGCTGAACTTCGTCCGCCCGACCGAGCGGGTGCAGCGGATCCTGGTGTGGGAGGGCTCGCTGATCGACGCGGTCGGCGGCATCCTGGGCGCGCTGGTCTTCCACGCGCTGGTGAGCGAGCAGCACCGGAAGTTCGGCAGCGGGATGGTGGAGTTCGCCGCCAGCGTGGGCCTGGGCCTGCTCGGCGGGCTGCTCGGCGCGGCGGTGCTGTGGTTCCTGCTGGTGCACGTGCGGCTGGGCGAAGTGCTCGGCACCAGCGCCCAGTTGGCGGCGGTGGTGGGCATCGCGGCGCTGTGCGACGCGCTGCGCGAGGACACCGGGCTGATCTCCGCGGTCGTGATGGGCGTGGTGGTGGCGACGGTGCCCGCGTTCGACCTGCCGGGGCGGCTGACCTTCTTCGAGACCCTGGTGTCGCTGGTCGTCGGCGTGCTGTTCGTGTCGATCTCCTCGACCGTCACCTGGTCCTCGGTCAAGCCGGTGGTGCTGCCCGCGCTGGCGCTGGTCGCGGTGCTGGTGGTCGTGGTGCGGCCGGTGGTGGCGGCGCTGTCCACCGCCGGGACGGACCTGGCCGAGGGCGAACGGGCCTTCCTGGGCTGGATGGCCCCGCGCGGCATCGTCGCCGCGTCCACCGCCACGACCTTCGCCGCCGGGCTGGCCGCGGCGGGCGTCGGCGGCGCGGAGAAGATCCTCCCGGCGACCTTCCTGGTGATCGTCCTGACCGTCACGCTGTACGGCCTGACCGCCGTCCCGGTGGCCCGGCTGCTGCGGGTGACCCGCCCGGCCCGCTCGCGCCCGCTGCTGGTCGGCGGCGAACCCTGGACGGTCGAGCTGGCCACCGTGCTGCGCTCGGCCGGGCTGGACGTGCTGCTGTGGGCCGGGCGCGACGAGCAGCGGGCCCGGATCTCCGCCGCCGGGCTGGAACTCGCCGACGGGGAGCTGCTGGCCACCGCGAGCGGCGAGGGCGCCGAGCTGGAGGGCGTCACCGCGGTGTACCTGCTGACCGCCGAGGACGAGTTCAACGCGCTCGCGGCGGCCGTGCTGCACGACGAGTCCGAGCTGCCGGTGTTCCGGCTGCCCGCCGCCGCGCCCGGACCCGGCGCGGTGGGCGACACCCCGGCGGCGATGGTCCTCCCGGCCGCCCTGACCGGCCCCGAACTGGCCCGCCGCCACGCCGCGGGCGCCCGCATCCTGCGCCGCCCCGCCGACGGCGAACTCCCGCCCGGCCACGACCTGCTGTTCACCCTCGACCGGGCCGGGCACCTGCACCCCGCGACCCTGTACGGCGAGCCCGCCCACCCCGGGCAGGTCACCGAGCGGATCGTCCTCGGCCCGGCCTGACGCCCCCGGCAGGGGGTCGACGGTGCCCGTCCCCGGCAGGGGGTTGTCGGTTCCCGCGGCCGGAAGCGACACCCGCGGACCGGAGCGGACACACCCCGACCGGGAACGGAAGCCCACCGCCCCCGCGCGGCCGAAACACCGTTGCGCCCCCGCGTCCCGCCCCGGAGCGGGATGATCGGGCCGTGGAACACGACGACACCCGCACCACCGACGACCGCACCGCCGACACCCGTGGCGATCGCACCGACCGCACCGACCGCAGCCCCGCCGAGCGGGCCCGGTGGATCGGCGACGCCCTGCACAAGCTGACCGGCCACCGCCCCCTGGTCGAGCGCCTGCCCGGCGGCGGCCACCGGATCACCCTCCGGATCCTGGAGCACCCGGACGCCGCCGTGGCGACGGCGGTGCTCCGGGTGCTCGGCACGGCCGACCGGTTCGGGCACCGCGACAAGCAGCAGCAGGAACGGCTGTGGGCGGAGGTCGACCCGCCCTCCGCGTGACCGGCGGGACGGCGCCCCCGGTGGACCGGCCGGGCGGTTCACCCGCCTGACACGGCGTCATGCCACTGCGCGTAACAGCCGCCCGGTACCGTTCCGACTGCCGCTCCCGTCCCAGGAAGGACCGCCCGCCCGATGCCCACCACCACCGACGACCTCGCCGCCTTCCTGGAGGCCCAGGGCCTCGACCCGCACGGCCTGGACGAGCCCGGCACCCTGCTGTGGACCACCCGGGACGCCAGCGGCCCGACCGCCAGCGCCGCCCTGGAGCTCGCCGGTCCGGCCGCCCTGCTGCGCAGCGTCGCCGTCCGGCCGGACCGGCGCGGGGACGGCACCGCCCGCCGCCTGGTCGAGGACGTGCTGGCCGAGGCGGCCGCGGGCGGCATCCGCCGGGTCTACCTCTTCTCCACCGAGGCGGGCGCGTTCTGGCAGCACCTCGGCTTCCGCGAGGTCCCCGTCCCGGAGGCCGCCACCGCGCTGGCCGACGCCCCGCAGGTCCGCCAGTACCTCGCGGACGGCTCGCTGGCCACCGAGGTCGCCTGGTGCCGCGACCTGGTGGCCTCCTGAATCCCCCGCCCTGCGACCCGCCCGCCGCCCCTTGACGCCCCCTGACGGCCCTTGACGACGGCCCTTGACCGCCCTTCGGACGTGCACGGTACGTTGGCACGCGTGATCGAACCCGCGGCCGTGCCCGCCCCGCTGCCCTGGCCGCCCGGCCCGCTGCCGACCGCCCGCCTGCTGCTGCGCGAGCCGGAGGCCCGCGACCGGGCCGGGATCGTCGAGCTGTTCACCTCCCCGGAGGTCGGCGCGTACATCGGCGGCGCCCGCCCGCGCGAGGAGTTCGAGCGGCAGCTGCCCGAGGTGCCCCGCCGCCGCCCGGGGCTGCTGGTGGTCGAGTTGGACGGGGCGATGATCGGCGTCGTCACGCTCGACCCGCACGACTCCGAGCGCCTGGAGCGCCTGCACCCCGGGGGCGGGGCGCGCGAGCTCGGCTACCTGTTCCTGCCGCACGCCTGGGGCCGCGGCTACGCCACCGAGGCCTGCACCGCCGCCCTCGACTGGCTCGCCGCCGCCCGGCCGGGCACGCCCGTCGCCCTGACCACCCGGAGCGCCAACACCGCCTCGCTGCGGCTCGCCGAACGCCTGGGCTTCGCCGAGGTCGACCGCTTCGAGCAGTACGGCGCCCAACAGTGGTTCGGCGTCCGCCTGTCGGGCTGAAGCTCAGCCCAGCAGGACCGGGTTGGTGGGCGCCGCCACCCGCCCGTCCGGACGGCGCACCTCGACCCGGACGAAGGCCGTCCGCCCGGCGTCGGTGCCCCACCGCACCTCGGCCGCCGCCGGGGCCCGGTGCTCCCTGCCGCGTTCGGTGCGGAAGTGCACCGTGCAGCCGTCGGGGGAGGCCGGAGAGCCGCACCAGCAGGTCGACCGGGCGGCCCGCGGTGGCCGGGCGCTCGCCGGCCCCGGCCGTCCGCCCGGTCGCCTCCGCGGTGAGCTCCAGCTGCACGGCGGCGGATTCGGCGATACAGCTGCGCCCGGCCCGGACGGCGGCGAGGACCGCGGGGACGCTCAACTCCCGGGCGTGGACGACGGTCTGCGGAGTGCCGAGCTGACCCGGCAGGTAGGTGTCGCTGCTGCCGACGGCGGGCTGCCGACGGCCGGTGCGGGTGGTGGCCTCCTCGCCGAGGATCACCAGCAGGCCGTCGCCGCCCGCCTCGCCCCAACTCCCGGGCGCGGCGGGGGCGTCGTGCTCGGTGGTGGCGAGGAGGTCGAGCCCGGGGGCGCGGGCCGCGGCGGCCAGTTCGGCGGGGGCGAGCTCGCCGTCGGAGTGCACCGAGTGCACGTGCAGGTCGCCCCGGTGCCAGCCGGGGCCGCGTCCGGGCAGGCGGGTCGGCGGATGGTCCATGACCGCCCCAACGGCCGTGCCCCGCAGGGGAGTTACGCGGGGCTTCAGCTCAGGGCGAACCAGGGCGCGGGGGTGTCGGCGAGTGCCTTCTCCAGCAGCAGGGTGTCGCCCCGGGTCAGCGGCGGGAGGGCGTCGAGCGGGAACCAGGCGACCGCGAGCGACTCCTCGTCGTTGACCACCGCTTCGCCGGACAGCGGGCGGCAGCGGAAGGCGATGTCCAGGTACTGCACCTGGTCGCCGTTGGTGCAGGCGAAGGCGGGCAGGGTGTGGACGCTGGTGATCCGCTCGGGCCGGACGGTGACGCCGGTCTCCTCCAGCACCTCCCGGACCACGGTGTCGGCGGGCTGCTCGCCGGGTTCCACGATGCCGTGCAGCAGGGCCCAACGGCCGTTGTCGGAGCGGCGGTTGAGCAGGATCCGACCGTCGTGGACCACCACGGCGGTGACGCCGGACAGCCACAGCGGGCCGTGGCCGACGTGTTCGCGCAGGTCCAGGATGAATTGCGGCGTGGGCATACCGTGCACTGTAGTACGCACCCGTCCGTTCCCGGCGGACCTGCGGAGCGCAGCGGCGGAGCCCGGCGGCGGCGCACCGCAGTAGGGCACCGCGGCGGACGCCCCGTCTTTCTGTTCGTTTCACGGCCGCCGCCCCCGCCGCCCGGCACCCCGCCCGTCCCGCCCGTCCGCGCCGACCTGCGCCGTTGCCCCGGGGTGCCCCGGGCCGCGCCCGGCCGCGGGGCCGTTCGGTGCCGGGCCGCCTTGACCGGGGGCGCGCGCGACGGCCCACAATGCCCGTGCTTCCGGTCCCACCCCCGCCGAGCGACCCAGGAGAGCGCCGTGACGCCAGTGCCGCACGACCCCGCGACCGACCGGACGGCGTCCCCCCGCCGCCGGACCGTACTGGCGGCGCTCGGCGCCCTCCCGGTGCTCGCCGCCGCGACGACCGCGACGGCGACGAGCGCGGCGGCGGCCGGGACGGCGGTGGTGATCGACCCGTCGGCGCGGCGCCAGAGCATCCGGGGCTTCGGCGGCATGAACCACCCGCTCTGGGCCGGTGACCTGACGGCCGCCCAGCGCGAGACCGCGTTCGGCAACGGTCCGGGCCAGCTGGGCTTCACCGTGCTGCGGATCCACGTCGACGAGGACCGGGCGAACTGGAGCCGCGAGGTGGCGACCGCGAAGCGGGCCGCCGAGCTGGGCGCGATCGTCTTCGCCTCGCCCTGGAACCCGCCGGCCGCCATGGTGGAGACCTTCGTCCGCGGCAGCCAGACCAACGCCCGGCGCCTGCGGTACGACATGTACGGCGCGTACGCCCAGCACCTGGAGGACTTCCGGGTGTTCATGGCGGACAACGGGGTCGAGCTGCACGCCGTCTCGGTGCAGAACGAGCCCGACTACGCGCAGGACTGGACGTGGTGGACGTCCGACGAGATCGTCCGCTTCCTGCGCGAGAACGCGGGCGCGATCGGCACCCGGGTGATCGCCCCCGAGTCCTTCCAGTACCTGAAGGGCCTCTCCGACCCGGTCCTGAACGACCCGGTGGCGCTCGCCAACCTGGACGTCCTCGGGGCGCACCTGTACGGCACGTCGTTCGCGAACTTCCCGTACCCGCTGTTCCAGCAGAAGGGGCAGGGCAAGGAGCTGTGGATGACGGAGGTGTACTACCCCAACAGCTCCGACTCCGCGGACCTGTGGCCGCAGGCGCTCGGCGTCGGCGAGCACATGCACCACGCGCTGGTGGACGGCGGCTTCCAGGCGTACGTGTGGTGGTACATCCGGCGCGGCTACGGGCCGATGCGCGAGGACGGGCAGATCAGCAAGCGGGGCGCGGTGATGGCGCACTTCGCGAAGTTCGTCCGCCCCGGGCACGTGCGGCTGGACGCGCTCGCGAACCCGCAGTCGGGCGTGTGGACCTCGGCGTACCAGGGCGGGTCCGCGGTGACGGTGGTGGCCGTCAACCAGGGGACGGCGGCGGTGAGCCAGCAGTTCACCCTGGCGGGCGGCACCGCCCCGGCCGGGGTGTCCGCCTGGGTGACGGACGCCACCAGGACGCTCGCGGCCCAGGCCGGTCCCGTCCCGTCGGGCGGGTCGTTCACGGCGACGCTGCCCGCGCAGAGCGTCACCACCTTCGTCGTCTCCCTCGTCGCGGTCGAGCCGATGCCGCCGACCGCGCCCGGCACGCCGGTGGCCGGGGCGGTCACGGCCTCCTCGGCCGCCCTGTCCTGGGCGGCCTCGAACGACGACGTCGGGGTGGTGCGGTACGACGCGGTGCGGGTGGACGGCTCCGGCGAGACGGTGGTCGCCTCGACCACCACCACCCGGGTCACCGTCACCGGCCTGACCGCGGGCACCGCGTACGCCTTCGCGGTGTACGCCTTCGACGCGCCGGGCAACCGCTCGCCGCGCTCGGCGACCGTCGCCGTCACCACCGCGGCGGCCCCGGCGAGCGGCTGCGGGGTCGACTACCGGGTGGTGAACAGCTGGGGCGGCGGGTTCCAGGGCGAGATCACGATCCGCAACACCGGCACGGCCGCGCTGACCGGCTGGACGCTGTCCTTCGCGTTCACCGCGGGGCAGGTGGTCAGCCAGATGTGGGGCGGCACGGCGACGCAGAGCGGGGGCGCGGTGAGCGTGGCCCCGGCGGACTACACCCGGACGGTCCCGGCCGGGGGCTCGGTCACCCTCGGCTTCATCGCCACCCAGGGCGCCACCAACCCGGCCCCGGCCGCCTTCGCGCTGAACGGCGCCGCCTGCGGCTGATCCCGCGCCGGAGCACGCGCCGGAGCACGCGCAACGCCGCCGCGGCCCGGCCCCCTCAACGGGGGGTCGGGCCGCGGCGGCGTCAGGCCGTGCGGGTGCCGGTGGGTCAGGCCAGGGCGGCGAGCGCGTCGTTGAGGGTCTTCGACGGGCGCATCACGGCGGCGGCCTTGGCCGGGTCGGGCTGGTAGTAGCCGCCGAGGTCGGCGGGCTGGCCCTGGACGGCGATCAGCTCGTCGACGATGGCCTGCTCCTGCTCGGCCAGGGTCGCGGCGAGCGGGGCGAACGCGGCGGCGAGGGCGGCGTCCTCGGTCTGGGCGGCCAGCTCCTGGGCCCAGTAGAGGGCCAGGTAGAAGTGGCTGCCGCGGTTGTCGATGCCGCCGAGGCGGCGCGAGGGCGACTTGTCCTCGTTGAGGAAGGTGCCGGTGGCGCGGTCCAGCGTGTCGGCGAGGACCTGGGCGCCGGCGTTGCCGGTGGTGGTGGCCAGGTGCTCGAAGGAGGCGGCCAGCGCGAAGAACTCGCCGAGCGAGTCCCAGCGCAGGTAGTTCTCCTTGACGAGCTGCTGGACGTGCTTGGGGGCGGAGCCGCCCGCGCCGGTCTCGAACAGGCCGCCGCCCGCCATCAGCGGGACGACCGACAGCATCTTGGCGCTGGTGCCCAGCTCCAGGATCGGGAACAGGTCGGTCAGGTAGTCGCGCAGCACGTTGCCGGTGACGGAGATGGTGTTCTCGCCGCGGCGGATGCGCTCCAGGGAGAGCTTGGTGGCCTCGACCGGGGAGAGGATCTGGATGTCCAGGCCCTCGGTGTCGTGCTCGGGCAGGTACGCCTTGACCTTCTCGATCAGCACGGCGTCGTGGGCGCGCTCGGCGTCCAGCCAGAACACGGCCGGGTCGCCGGTGGCGCGGGCGCGGGTGACGGCCAGCTTCACCCAGTCCTGGATCGGCAGGTCCTTGGTCTGGCAGGCGCGGAAGACGTCGCCGGGGGCGACGGCCTGCTCCAGGACGGTCTCGCCGTTCGCGTCGACCAGGCGGACGGTGCCCGCGGCGGCGATCTCGAAGGTCTTGTCGTGGCTGCCGTACTCCTCGGCGGCCTGGGCCATCAGGCCGACGTTCGGGACGGAGCCGATGGTGGCCGGGTCGAGGGCGCCGTTGGCGCGGCAGTCGTCGATGGTGGCCTGGTAGACGCCCGCGTAGGAGCTGTCGGGGAGGACGGCGAGGGTGTCGGCCTCCTGGCCGTCCGGGCCCCACATGTGGCCGGAGGTGCGGATCATGGCCGGCATCGAGGCGTCGACGATGACGTCGCTGGGGACGTGCAGGTTGGTGATGCCCTTGTCGGAGTCGACCATGGCCAGGGCCGGGCCGTCGGCGATCTCGGCGTCGAAGGAGGCCTTGATCTCGGCGCCGTTGGGGAGCTTGTCCAGGCCGGCCAGGATGCCGCCGAGGCCGTTGTTCGGGTTGAGCCCGGCCGCGGCCAGGTCGGCGCCGAACGCGGCGAAGGTCTTCGGGAAGAAGGCGCGCACGACGTGGCCGAACAGGATCGGGTCGGAGACCTTCATCATGGTGGCCTTGAGGTGCACCGAGAACAGCACGCCCTCGGCCTTGGCGCGGGCGACCTGCGCGGCCAGGAACTCGTTCAGGGCGGCGACGCGCATCACGGAGGCGTCGACGACCTCGCCGGCCAGCACCGGCACCTTCTCGCGCAGCACGGTGACGGTGCCGTCCTCGGCGACCAGCTCGATGCGCAGCGCGCCGTCCTCGGCGATGACGGTGGACTTCTCGGTGGAGCGGAAGTCGTTCACGCCCATGGTGGCGACGTTGGTCTTGGAGTCGGCCGACCAGGCGCCCATCCGGTGCGGGTGGGTCTTGGCGTAGTTCTTGACCGACAGCGGGGCGCGGCGGTCGGAGTTGCCCTCGCGCAGGACCGGGTTGACGGCGGAGCCCTTGACCTTGTCGTAGCGGGCGCGGACGTCGCGCTCCTCGTCGGTCTGCGGGTCGTCCGGGTAGTCGGGCAGGGCGTAGCCCTGGGCCTGGAGCTCGGCGACGGCGGCCTTGAGCTGCGGGATGGAGGCCGAGATGTTCGGCAGCTTGATGATGTTGGCGCCGGGGGTCTTGGCCAGCTCGCCGAGCTCGGCGAGGGCGTCGGCGATGCGCTGGTCCTCCTGGAGGTACTCCGGGAAGACGGCGATGATCCGACCGGCCAGCGAGATGTCGCGGGTCTCCACGCTCACGCCGGCGGTGGCGGCGTACGCCTGGACGACCGGCAGGAACGAGTACGTGGCGAGGGCGGGGGCCTCGTCCGTGTGGGTGTAGATGATGGTCGAGTCAGTCACCGTAGCTCCAGCTTCCACGTCTGCAACGTCTTGACGTCAAGATATCTCGTCCCGGGGGGATCTCCGCAACCAACCCCCCGGAGGGCGGTCAGCCGGACTCCCCGCGGGCCGACTCCGCAGGGGCCGCCGCCGCGCGGGCCGACTCCGCGCGGGCCGATTCCGCGCGGGCGGCGATGTTGCGGGCCATGCCGCCGAAGACGACGGCGTGGAACGGGGCCACCGACCACCAGTAGGCCTGTCCGGCCAGGCCGTGCGGGTGGAACAGGGCGCGCTGGCGGTAGCGGGCGCCGTCCCCGTCGGGGGTGACGGTGAGTTCCAGCCAGGCCAGGCCGGGCAGCCGCATCTCGGCGCGCAGGCGCAGCAGCCGTCCGGGTTCGATCTCCTCGACGCGCCAGAAGTCGAGCGAGTCGCCGACCCGCAGCCGTCCGGGCGAGCGCCGTCCGCGGCGCAGCCCGACGCCGCCGGCCAGCCGGTCGAGCGCGCCGCGGACGGCCCAGGCGAGCGGGAAGGAGTACCAGCCGTGCTCGCCGCCGATGCCCTCGACCACCCGCCACAGCGCCTCGGGCGGCGCGGCCACCCGCCGCTCGCGGACGTCCTGGTAGAGGCTGCCGCCCGCCCAGTCGGGGTCGGTGGGCAGCGGGTCGCTGGGGGCGCCGGGCAGCAGGGCGGAGGACCAGCGGGTGTCCACCTCGTCGTCGCGGATCCGGCGCAGCGCGAGCTCGACGGCGCGGTCGAAGCCGATCGGGCCGCCGGGCGGGTCGGGGATCCAGCGGTCCAGGTCCCGTTCGGAGCGGACCACCTCGTGCCGCAGCGACTCGACCAGCGGGCGGGCCAGGCCGCCGGGGACGGGCGTGACCAGGCCGACCCAGTGCGAGGACAGGCCGGGGGTCAGGACGGGCACCGAGACGATCACGCGCCGCCGCAGGCCCGCGAGGCGGGCGTAGCGCTGCATCATCGCGCGGTAGGTGAGCACCTCGGGGCCGCCGACGTCGAAGGCCCGGTCGGTGGCCGGGTCGTCGGGCAGGTGGGCGGCGGCGAGCAGCAGGCGCAGCACGTCGCGGACGGCGATCGGCTGGATCCGGGTGTCCACCCAGCGCGGGGTGACCATCACCGGGAGGCGCTCGGTGAGGTGGCGGAGCATCTCGAAGGAGGCCGAGCCGGAGCCGATCACCACGGCGGCGCGCAGCTCGGTGACGGGCGTGCCGCCCTCGCGCAGGGCCCGGCCGGTGGCGACCCGGGAGCGCAGGTGCGGGGAGAGCCGCCCCTCGGGCAGGTCGGGCGGGACGAGGCCGCCGAGGTAGACGATCCGCCGGACGCCGGCCCGGGCGGCGGCCAGGCCGAAGGCGCGGGCGGCGTCCCGGTCGGTGCGTTCGAAGTCGGGGCCGCTGCCGAGCGAGTGCACCAGGTAGTAGGCGACGTCGACGCCGTCGAAGGCCCCGTCCAGGGTGGCCGGCCGGGTGACGTCGCCGGTGGCGGCCTCGACGGCGGCCCGCCACGGGTGGTCGCGCAGCCGGGCCGGGTCGCGCACCAGGCAGCGCACCTTCGCCCCGTCGGCCAGCAGTTCGGGCACCAGTCGCCCGCCGAGGTACCCGGTGGCCCCGGTCACCAGACATCGCACGTCGCCGCCTCCCGTCCTTCCCGTCCGGCCCCCGCCCGGTCTTCGGTGCCGGCCCGGCCGCGGATCGTCCCCTCCAGCCTGGGCCCGCGGTGGACGGAGCGCCAAGTGGCTGTGGACGCGGTGCCAATCCGGCGCGCCGGACCGCGGCTACGGTGGGCGCTGTTCAGGGAAACCCCGTGTTCCGCGGGGGTGCCGGTCCCTCCCGATGTGGCGGGAGCACGGATCCGGCGGCGGGCCCCTCCCGATGTGGCGGGAGCACGGATCCGGCAGCGGAGCACGGACGCGTGTCGCGGCGGACGCCTGGCGCTCCGCCCGCGCGGGCGGGTCGCCGGTCCGGAACAGTGCCTTCCCCAGCGTCACTGTCCGGACCGGCCCCCGCGGTCACTCCCGCCGGGCGGCCCGGATGCTGCGTCCGGTGACGGTGCTCGGGGTCAGCCGCACCCAGCGCCCGTGCGTGGGCGGCTTGGGCAGTTCGGCGAGCAGGCCCGGTTCGGTGACGTACTCCAGCGGGCCGATCATCAGCACGCTCCAGCCTTCGCGCAGGTCAGGGTCGGCGCGGTCCACCTCGAACGCGGCGTCGCCGCCCGGGCCGGGGGCCAGTGCGCCGTCCCCGGTGGTGCGGTACAGGACGGTGTGCTCGTGCACCAGGTAGCCGACGGGGCGCACCACGGGGCCGTCCGGGCCGGTGCGGGCGATCCGGCCGAGGCCGCCCGCCCCCAGGCGCTGCCAGCACTCGGCGACACCGAGTTCGCCGAGGACGGGCGGTCCGGCCAACGCGGGGCCGTCGGGGTGGGCGACCCGTTCGGCGGGTCGGCCGGCCACCAGTTCCTCGTACGCCAGGCCGAGGACGGCGGCCAGCCGCAGCAGGGCGGGCGGGTCGAAGGCGGGTCCGAGTTCCAGGACGCGGTGCAGGTAGGCGGTCGACATGCCGGCCTTCGCCGCCGCCTGCGCCTCGGTGAGCCCGAGGTCGGCGAGGCGGTCGGCGCAGCGGCGGGCGATCGCGGTCGCGGGGGCGTGTTCGGTGGTCACTTCGGTCACCTCCCGGGGTCGTCGGTCCGGCCGGTGCGGGGTGTTTCCTCCGGGTCCATCCGGATTCGTCCGGTCGGTACCTCCATCGTGCGTGACCAGGGCCCCGCCCCGACAGGGGCCTTGGGCCCGAACCGGGCGCCGCGGTGGCCGGGGCCCGGACCGGGCGCACCGGCCCCGGGCCGGGCGGCCGTGCTCCGCCGCGGGGGCCGGAGTCGGGACCAACGGCCCTGGCCCGCCGGGGCCCGCCGACCCTGGCGGGCCCCGGCGGACGGAGGCAGAGTGGGCTGCGAACCCGCCGCCGGGCGTTGGGGGCCCGCGGGGGACCCGCACAGGGAAGGCACTGCCATGACTCGTCCCGTTCTCGCCGCAGTAGACGCGTCCGTCCGCAGCCGGGCCGCCGCGCACTGGGCCGCCCAGGAGGCCGGCCGGCGGGGAGCACCGCTGCGGCTGCTGCACGCCTGGCCGTACCTGGGCCGGAAGGCGAACGACCTGGTGAAGGCCGATGACCTGGAGGGCGGCGCCCGGGCCATGCTCGACGACGTCGCCAAGGAGCTGACCGCCGCCTGTCCGGGCCTGGACGTCTCCGGCGAGCTGGTGCCGGACGCCGCGATCGACGGGCTGACGGCCGCCGCCGAGCAGGGCGAGCTGCTGGTGATCGGCACCCGCGGCCTGGGCGGCTTCCGCGGGCTGCTGGTCGGCTCGGTCAGCCTCGGCGTGGCGGGCCGTTCGGCGACGCCGGTGGTGCTGGTCCGCGAGGGCCGTCCGGACCCGCTCTCGCACGAGCCGGAGGTCGCGGTCGGCCTGGACGCGCTCGACCCGGACGACGGCGTGCTGGAGTTCGCCTTCGAGGCGGCCCGGCTGCGCGGCGCCCGGGTGCGGGTGGTGCACGGCTGGGAGCTGCCGCCCGCGTACGGGTACGCCGGGTGGATCCCGGTCGAGACCGAGCAGCAGGAGCTGGGCGCGCTGGCCGCCGGGATGGTCGCCGAGGCGGTCGCCCCGTGGCGGGAGAAGTACCCGCGCACCCTGGTGCTGGAGGACGTCCGCACCGGCGGCGGCGCGGCCGCGCTGGTGGAGGCGTCCGGGCAGGCCGACCTGGTGGTGGTCGGCCGCCGTCGGCGCACCCTGGGCCTGGGCAGCAAGCTCGGCTCGGTCGCGCACGCGGTGATCCACCACGCCCAGTCCCCGGTCGCCGTCGTCCCGCACGACTGAGCCCGCCCCCTCCTCCGGTTCCGGCCGCCCCGTCCCACCGCCTCCTCGGTGGCGGCGGGGCGGTCGGCCGTTCCCGGCGGGCTCCCGGGGCCCTCAGCCCTCGAACTCGCACTCGAAGCGGAAAGCCAGCAGCGTGGCGTCGTCCTCGGAGAGCGGGCCGGACATCTCGCGCACCACGGCGTCCACCAGTTCCTGGAGGTCGGGGCCGGTCGGGCAGTCCGCGACGGCGTGCGTCCGGACGGCCTCGCAGAGGGCCTCCAGGCGGACGTCGATGTCCTGGTCGCGGCGCTCGATCAGGCCGTCGGTGTACAGCAGCACGGTGTCGCCGGGGCGGACGTACGTCTCCACCGCCCGGTAGGCGGCGTCCGGCAGCACGCCGAGCGGGGGGCCGGTCTCGGGCTCCAGCAGGGTGGCCCGGCCCGCGCGCAGCAGGACGGGCGGGGGGTGGCCCGCGCAGATCCAGCGCAGCAGGTGCCGGTCGGGGTAGTAGCGGGAGACGACCGCGGTGGCGGTGGCCTCGTCGCCCTCGTCGCAGGCGATCCGGTTGAGCCAGCCGCCGAGCGACTCCACCAGCGCGCCGGTGAACGCCAGCCCGGCCAGCGCGTGCCGCAGCATCGACATCAGGGCGACCGCGTCCAGGCCGTGCCCGCGGGCGTCGCCGACCGCCAGCAGCACCTGCCCGTCCGGGAGCTGGCGGACCTTGAACCAGTCGCCGCCGACCCCACCCTCGGCCGGGCGGTAGGCGACGGCGGTGCTGACGCCGAGCCCGGTGAACGCCGCCCGGTGCGGCTGGAGGGCGTCCTGGAGGCGCTGGACGACGCGGTGCTCGGCGTCGGCGCGGCGGGCCTGCCGCTCGGTCTCCTCCTCCTGCTCGCGCAGCCGCCGCCTGCTCTCCCACAGCTCGGTGACGTCCTGCAGCACGACCCGCAGCCCCCCGACCGGGCCGCCCTCCTCGCGCAGCGCCTCGGCGACCAGCCGGATCCGGCGCGGCCGGCCGACCCCGTACAGCTCGGTCAGCACGTCGATGCCCTCGCCGGTGGACAGCAGCCGGTCGAGCTCGCGGTACAGGGCCGGGCGGGCGGTCTCGGTGACCCGGCGCAGCGCCCGGCCGGGGAGGAGGCTCTCCGTCTCGGGGGCGAGGCCGAGCAGCACGGCGAGGCCGGGCGAGACGTCGAGCCGGTCCTCGTGCAGGCTCCACTCGGCCCAGCCGACCCGGGCGATGCGCTGCGCGGCGCGGGCGATCTCCTCGGTGCGGGCCTCGGGCCACACCAGCAGCAGCCGCCGCCCCAGCCGGTGCGCGGTCAGCCTCTCGTGGCGGGCGCGGGTGCTGCCGTCGGGCGCCGTGCCGCGCCAGCGCACCGGCACCCCGCGGGCCGCGTAGCCGGTGCGCAGCACCTCGGCGACGGTGTCCGCGAACGCCGCGCTCCACAGGCCCGGGTACGCCTCGCGCAGCGAGAGGCCGCGGTCCCCGACGGCGTCCCGGTGCGCCTGGCCGGGGTGGTGCGGGTTGCGGACGGCGGCCTCGTTGACGATCACCGCGGCCAGGTCGCGGATGCCGCCGCTGCCGTCGAACACCGGCTCCGCCAGCACCGCGGCCTGCGGGACGGCGTCCAGCAGGTGGTGCAGGTCGAAGTCCGGCGGGCGGGCCAGCTCGGGGTCGAGTGCGGCCTCCGGGACGAGCGGCGGCGGCGCCGGCGGCTCGACCGGCCGGTCCCGGCGCTGCTCCCGGCGCAGCCGCTGCACGGTGCGGCGCAGGGCCTCGCCCCGGTCGGCCTGCTCCGGTCGCCCGTACACGGCCGCCCCTCTCCCTCCGCTCGGCGCTCCCCGTCACTCTTCCGGCCTCCCGGACCGGCGGCGACCCTGACGGCCCGGACGGGTGAGCCGCGGGGCTGGCGCGTCGCGGGGTCGGCCGTCGCGCAGGGGGCGGTGGGCGGTGGGCGGGTGGAGGCGCAGGAGGGCGAGGAGGGCGCGGGAGGCGCCGGTGACCAGGACGCGTTTCCCGTTCATTCAGGTTCATGGCCGCCACCCTGCGTCCGGGCCGCGCCGTGCACCCCGAGCTGACCGCCGCCGTGCTGTGGGCCCTCGCCCCGCCTGCCGCTTCGCCTTCCGCCTCGCCCTTTGCTCCGCCCGCCGTCAGACTCAGACGCTCTCGCGCGCTCCCTGCACCTCCTGCGCGGCGAGGATCTCGTCGGCGTGCCGGACCGCCCACGCGCCGAGGGCCGCGAGGGGGCCGTCGGCGAGGCTCGCGCCCAGGGGGGAGAGCTCGTAGGCCACGGCGCGGTCGCCCGGGGTGGTGATCCGCAGGATCAGGCCGTTGGCGTGCAGGCGGCGCAGGGTCTGGGTGAGGACCTTGTCGCTGACGCCCGCGACCGCGGCCAGCAGGTCGAGTCGGCGGCGGCGGCCCGCGCGCAGCGCCATCAGCACCACCGGGTCCCAGGTGTGGGCGATCAGTTCGGCGGCCAGGCGCACCGCGCAGTCGGCCGCGAAGGGTTCGCAGTGGTGGTCGTTCACCCGGCCATTCCTACCCGATCTGGGCCTACCGGTCGGTAGGCCCGGGGTTCCTATGGTGAGGAGGTGTCAGGGCCTCGCCCGAGGCCCGCGGAACGGGAGAACACGGCATGCAGATCGGAATTCTGGGCACCGGCACGATGGCCTCCGCACTGGCGGAGGCGTGGGCGGGACGCGGGCACCGGGTCCTCGTCGGCGGGCGCTCCCCGGACAAGGCGCAGGCGATCGCCGAACGGCTCGGCGGGGCGGTGCGGGCGGTCGACCCGGCGAAGGCAGCCGAGGAGGGCGACGCGGTGGTGGTGGCCGTCGCCTGGGAGGGCCTCGGCGAGGTGCTGGCCCTCGCCGGTGCCGACGCCGGTTCGCTGGCCGGGAAGGCCGTGCTCGACTGCACCAATGCGGTGGACTACGCCGACGGCCTGCTCAAGCCGTCCACCGGCTCGGCCGTGCAGCGCGTCGCCGAGCTCGCCCCCGGCAGCCACGTGGTGAAGGCCCTGCACCTGTTCGCGGGGGCGGGCTGGCTCAGGCCCGCCCCCGCCGACCAGCCGGTCCGGACGGTGGCGATGTGCGGCGACGACCCGGCGGCCCTCGACACCGCCGCCGCCCTGGTCCGCGACCTCGGCGGCGTCCCCGCCGTGATCGGCGGCCTGGAGCACGCCCGCCAGCTGGAGGACGTGGCCGGGTTCGTCATGCGCCTGGTCGCCACCGGCCACGACCCGGCCACCGCCGTCCCCACCGTCAAGCCCCGGCCCTGACGGCCCCGCTGCACCCACCGGGCCCCCGCAAGGGGGGTTGTGGCTGGCCCGGGTGGGTCGGCGGGGGTGCGTCCGCTTGGTACGGTGCAGGTCGACGTCGTGGGCGACCTGCCGAGGGTGGCGGGGGGCTGCGCGTGGTCCTGGTCGGTTGCGGGGACGTCCGTGCCGATTCCGATTCCTGGTGAGGAGCGCTGCCGTGCCCTTGGTCTCCGTGGTGATGCCGGTCCACAACTCGGTTGCCACCCTGGGTGCGTCGGTGCGGTCCGTACTCGCGCAGACGCACGCGGACGTGGAGCTGCTGGTCACCGACGACGGCTCCACCGACGGTTCCATGGACCTGCTGCAGGAGCTGGCCCGGCAGGACGGGCGGGTGCTCCCGGAGGCGGCGCCCGAGCAGGGGGGCGCGGCCAGGGCCCGCAACCTGGCCATGGCCCGGGCGCGCGGGGAGTACGTGGCGTTCCTGGACAGCGACGACATGTGGCTCGCGGAGAAGCTGGAGCGGCAGTTGGCGTTCGCCGCCGAGGGCGACGCCCCGCTGACGTTCACCTCCTACTACAAGGTGGACGGCGACCACGCGGGCGAGGCGTGCGACTTCACGCCGAACGGGCGGGTGGTCGCGGCCCGGGCGCGCGTGACGTACCGGGACATGCTGGTGCAGGACCACATCGGGGCCCTGACCGCCATGTACGACCGCACGGCGCTGGGCACCAGGCTGATGCCGGACATGCCGAAGCGGCAGGACTACGCGCTGTGGCTGTCGATCATGCGGGACGGGCACCCGGCCCGGGGCCTGCAGGAGCCGCTGGCGGTCTACCGGTCCGGCCGGGCGGGTTCGCTCTCCTCGAACAAGTTGTCGCTGGTCAAGCACAACTGGGCGCTGTACCGCCGGCACGAGCAGCTCCCGCTGCTCCGGTCGACGCTGGCGCTGGCCGGGGCGACGGTGCACTCGGTGCGGAAGGCGCGCATCTGACACCGGGCGCTCCCGGGCCGCGGACGCCGCCCCGCTGCGCACGCCCGTACCGCACCGGTCGGGTACGGGCGCGGCGCTGAGGCGGGGCGGAGGCGGGGGCGGGGCGGCCAGGGCGGCCCGTCAGGAGGTCGCGGAGGGCTTCGGGGTGCCTCGCTCGTCCGCCTTGATGTCGAAGTTGACGTTCTTCCCGCTCACCGAGGTCACGGTGACGGTGACGCCCAGGGTGCTGCCGTCGTCCGCGGTGAGCTGGCAGCGCATGACGGTACCGACCTTGCCGAGCAGGTCGTCGGGGCAGACGACCTCGGGCTCGGGCTGCTTGGTGACCTGCGCGAGGCGCTGCGCCGCGAGCTTGCCCACCTTGTCGGCGGAGACCTTCGGCAGCGCGGCGTCACCGGCGGCCGCGTCGTCACCGGAGCTCCCGGTGCTCCCGGTGCTTCCGCTGGACTGCGTGGAGGTGGTGGTTCCCACGTGCACCTCCGCGGTGCAGCCCGCCAGGAGGGCTGTCGCGGCGGCCGCCACGGCGATGGCAACGGTCTTGGCACTGCGCACTGCGAACACTTCGGCTCCTGCTCTCCCCGTGTGCGCCGGGCCCGTGCGGAGCCCGACGGCCTGGACGAAAGCCGGAGCCTAGCACTCCGCCCGTCCCGGCCCCGAGGCCGCGGGGGCGCTGGGGGCGCAGCGGCGGCTGTCCGGATGCTGAGAAATCCGTCTCGCGGAGGCCACGGGCCGCCCGCCCGGGGGCGGAACCGAACCCCCGGCGGCGGACGGTTCACTGACGCTCCGTCAATTCGGAAAGGCGCCAACTCCCGCCGGACGGTGCGGCGCTGGCGATCATGGTCGGCGGGGCCGGGGCGGAGTGCGGCGGGGCCGGGGGCGGGGCGGGCGAGAAGGTCGTGTCACAAGCCTTGACGGTCCACCGACCAGGCACCTACGGTGCGGTCACCGATGGCCCCGGGCGGGTGGCCACCGTTTCCCCCACCCCGCGCAAGGAAGGGCGACCGCGTTGCCCGTGCACCCGCTCCCCCACCCCGTCGGTGCCCCCCGCCAGCCGGGCGGCACCCTCCCGTTCCCGACCCCCTGCCCGGACGGCAGTCCGGACGCGGCGAACGCACCGAACCCGGCGGACCCGGCGAGTACGCCGCCCGGGCCGACGCTGGCTCAGGTCGCCGCCCGGGCCGGCGTGTCCAGCGCCACCGCCTCCCGGGTGCTGAACCGGTCCGCGCCGGTGTCCGCGGAGATCGCCGCGCGCGTGGAGCGCGCGGCCCGCGAGTTGAGCTACGTCCGCCGCCGGGCGCCCGCGGCGACGGCCCGGGACACCGGGGCGATCGCCGTGGTGGCGTTCGCGGACGTGCTGCGCTTCCACGCCGACCCGTTCCCGGTGCGGCTGCTCGCGGGCGCGCAACGGGTCGTCCCGGACCGGGAGTTGGTGGTGCTGACCGCGGGCCCGGGCCCGGCCCGGCCGTCGCTGGTGCGCTACCTGTGCGGCGGGCACGTGGACGGCGTGCTGCTGGTCGGACGGTGGGGCGATCCCGCGCTGCCGGGGCTGCTGCAGGCCGCGGGCGTGCCGGTGGTGTCGCTGGGCCGGCCGCCGCAGTCGCAGCGCCTGGCGCACGTGGACGCCGACAACCTGAGCGGCGCCCGCGCCGCCGTGAACCTGCTGCACCGGGCCGGGCGGCGGCGGATCGCCACCATCGCCGGCCCGCCCGACACCGCCGCGGGCGCCGACCGGCTGGCCGGCTACCGGCGGGCGATGGCCGACCAGGGCGACCCGACCCGCTGTGCGGTGGCGTACGGCGACTTCGGGTCGCGCTCCGGTGAGCACGCGATGCTCCGGCTGCTCGACCAGTACCCGGACGTGGACGCGGTGTTCGCCGCCTCGGACGCGATGGCGATGGGCGCGCTGCGGGCGCTGCACCGGCTCGGGCGGCGGGTGCCGGACGACGTGGCGGTGATCGGCTTCGACGACTCCCCCGCCGCCGCGACGGCCCGGCCGGGGCTGACCACCGTCCGCCAGCCGGTCGAGGACCTGGGCGCCCGGGCGGTGGAACTGCTCCAGGACCCGGTGCCGGGCCGTGCGGTGGTGCTGCCGACCCACCTGGTGGTGCGCCAGTCCTGCTGACGGCCGCTCCTCCCCTCCCGCCCGGCGGCCACCGCGGCCGCCGGGCGATCCGCCCGTGCGGGAAGCGAGTTGGAGGTTCCGTGGAGGCCGCCCGGCCGCCGGGCGGCCGGGCTAGGGTCGTTGGCCAATGCACCCGTTCGCACCGGCGCGCGCGGGGCAGGTCGGAGGGGAGTGCCGCCGATGGCCCGGTACGACGTGATGGCGCTCGACGCCACGGGGGTGGTGCACGGCCACCGCACCGACACCGTGCTGCCCGACGTGGCCCGGATGGGCGCGTTCGGCGACGAGCACGGGGCCCCGTACGTGGAGGTGATGCACGAGGACGGGCAGATGGTGTTCGGCCGCGACGGCGGCGGCCGCTGGCACCTGCTGTGCGACGAGGTCGACCGGCGGGCCGCGGAGGAGGTGCTGCTCTGGTTCGAGCTGCTGCACCACTACCCCGGCCCGGGCCGCGACGACCCCGACCACCCGCTGGCCGGGGAGCCCCCGGCGGGCACCCGCGGCGAGCTGGAGCGGACGGAGGCGCTGCGGCTGGTCGCCGAGCGGATCGCGGCCACCGGCGCCGACTACCCGGTGGACGCGCTGGTCGCGGAGCGCTTCCCCGGCGGCTGGTCGGTGTACGCGCCGGTGGAGGTCGACGACAGCGACCCGACGGCGTTCCTGGAGTCCCTGCCGGTGGGCCGCTCGGTGTTCCTGGTCGGCGACCTGGGGCGGATCCGCGAGGCCACCACCTCGCTGCCGCCGAACGTGCTGCGCGAGCGCTTCCGCGCCGAGGAGGCGTTCATCCGCCGGGTGCCGGAGGAGGAGTCGCTCCGGGACGAGGAGGCCGACCTGTGGGCGGCGGCCACCGAGCCCCCGGGCGGGCCGGTCGCGCCGCCCACCTCGTTCACCGTGGTGAACCAGCCCTCCGAGACGACCCTCGTCAAGCGGGCCGCCGGGCTGCTCGACCCGATCGTGCAGCAACTCGCCCAACTCGGCCCGAAGGGCTGGGAGAGCCTCACCGCCGTCTTCTCCTGCACCGTCGGCGCCGAGGTCGCCCGGCTGAGCTTCCGGCGCGGCAACCGGGAGACCGCGGTCCGCGTCCCGGAGAAGCTGGCGATCCTGGTGCGGCGCCAGCGCCACCTGGCCACCCGGACGGCCGACGGGCCCTGGTACCGGCTGCTGGTGGAGGCCGACGCGGGGCTGAGCTTCGGCTGCGTGCTGGTCGACTACGACTACGGGGACGAGCCGCTGCCCGCCGACCACCTGCTGCCCGCCGTCCACTACCGCGAGGACCTGTTCGCCTACCCGCGCCCCACCGTCCCCGACTGGCTGACCCGCCACCTGGCCGCGGACCGGCCGAAGCCCGCCCCCGCACCGAAGCCTGCGCCCGCCCCCGCACCGAAACCGCAGGCGCAAGCACAGCCGCAGCCGCAGGCGCCCCGCGTGGTCCTGGAGTCCCGGCGCCTGTACGCCGACACCTCCCGGATCACCCACGGCCAGGAGACGCTGGCGCTCGACGACATCGAGTGGGTCTGCTACTCGGTGGCCCGGACCGTCACCCACCGCTTCCTCTGGCCGAGTTCGCACGAGACGACGTACACCTTCGGGGCGGGGCCGAGCCGCAAGCTGAACCACCTGCCCTTCACGGTGTTCGGGCGCAACGCCCAGCCGCCGCGGGAGTGGACGGCGCTGGTCGACCTCGTCCAGCAGCACGTCGAACCGCGGCTGCTGGAGCGGTACTTCGAGCGGGTCGCGGCCGGGGAGGCGGTGCTGCTCGGCGCGCTGCAGGTGGACCGGGACGGGGTGGGGGCGCACGTCCAGGGCGACCGGCGCGGGCCCCGGCGGGAGATCGCCTGGGCGGCGCTGGCCCCGGTCCGGGTGGAGAACGGCGCCGTGTGGCTGTACCGGACCGGCGAGCGGACGGAGACGATCCAGGTCCCGCTGGGTCAGGCGAACGCGGTGCTGCTGCCGACGCTGCTCCCGGCACTGGCCCGGCTGTTCACCGGCCGCCCGCCCGGCTGACGGACCGGCCTGACGGGCCGCCACCACCCCGCCGTCCGGGCCGGTTCACACCGGGCGGCGGGCACTGGTACAAGCGGGCGGCGGACTGTCGAACGACTGTCGAATACGCCCCTGACGGGGTGTCGGGCGGGGCCGCCGCGCATGTCGCACGCAGGCGAAAGAGCTGTCGAATATCTGTCGAACGGAGGGCCGCGAAAGGTTTCGACGGGGCGTCAAGCACCCCGTGCGGAGGGGTTTTCGGGGGTGCGGGCCATGTAACTTTCACCGCGGGCGCGGCACTGACCTGCGATTTTACACGCTCGCGAAACGGGGTCGTTGTCGGGCGGGTGGACCGGGCCGGTTTTCTGGTCCCCCCACCCGTGACCTAGGAGAGTCCCCCATGACCCCTGTGCCCCTGGAGCGCCGGGCCGCCTCGCGGCCCCCGGTGCGCGGACGCCGGCCGGTGCTGGCGACGGTGGCCGCCGCAGCCGCCCTCGCCGCCTGCGCGGCGACCGCGGTGCTGCCCCAGCTGTCGGCCAGCGCCGCCGAGTCGACGACCGCGGCGAGCCAGTCGTACACCTGGAACAACGTGCAGATCGGCGGTGGCGGGTTCATCCCCGGCATCGTCTTCAACCAGGGGCAGAAGGGCCTGGTGTACGCCCGCACCGACATCGGCGGCGCGTACCGGCAGGACCCGACCACCAAGCAGTGGATCCCGCTGCTGGACTCGCTGGGCTGGGACGACTGGGGCCTGACCGGCGTGGCGAGCCTCGCCACCGACGCCAAGCAGCCGAACCGGGTCTACATCGCGGCGGGCACCTACACCAACAGCTGGGACCCGGCGAACGGCGCGATCCTGCGCTCCACCGACCAGGGCAAGACCTGGCAGCGCACCACCCTGCCGTTCAAGATCGGCGGCAACATGCCGGGCCGCGGCATGGGCGAGCGCCTGACCGTCGACCCGAACAACAGCGCGGTGCTGTGGTTCGGCGCGCCGAGCGGCAAGGGCCTGTGGCGCAGCGCCGACTACGGCGTGACCTGGTCGCAGGTGACGGCGTTCCCGGTGACCGGCACGTACGCGCCGGACCCGTCCGACACCTCGGGCTACCAGAGCGACCCGCTGGGCGTGCTCTGGCAGGTCTACGACCAGGGCAGCGGCACCGTCAACGGCGTCACCAAGACCATGTACGTCGGCGTCGCGGACAAGCAGAACAGCGTCTACCGCTCGGACGACGGCGGCACGACCTGGACCAGGATCGGCAGCCAGCCGACCGGCTTCGTCCCGCACAAGGCCGTCCTGGACGCGTCCGGCAACCTGTTCGTCTCGTACTCGGACACCGGCGGCCCGTACGACGGCGGGCACGGCGACCTGTGGAAGTACGCGACGGGCACCGGCACCTGGACGAACGTCAGCCCGGTGCCGTCCTCGGACACCAGCAACAACTTCTTCGGCTACTCCGGCCTGAGCATCGACCGCCAGCACCCGAACGTGCTGATGGTGACGGGCTACAGCTCGTGGTGGCCGGACACCCAGATCTGGCGCTCGACCGACTCGGGCGCGACCTGGAAGCCGTTCTGGTCGTACAACGGGTACCCGACCCGGGTCGACCAGTACGGCATCGACATCTCCTCGGTGCCGTGGCTGACCTTCAACGCGAACGTCTCCGCGCCGGAGGAGTCGCCGAAGCTCGGCTGGATGACCGAGGCGCTGGAGATCGACCCGTTCGACTCGGACCGGATGATGTACGGCACCGGGGCGACGCTGTACGGCTCCTCGAACCTGACCAACTTCGACAAGGGCACCAAGGTCGGCATCGCCCCCGTCGTCAAGGGCCTGGAGGAGACCGCGGTCAACGACCTGGTCTCGCCCCCCACCGGCGCGCCGCTGCTCAGCTCGCTGGGCGACCTCGGCGGGTTCAAGCACGACGACCTGACGAAGGTCCCGGCGAAGATCTTCTCGCAGCCGAACCTGACCTCCGGCACCTCGATGGACTTCGCCGAGGCCTCCCCGGCCAGCATGGTGCGGGTCGGCGAGACCGCGTCCGGCTCGACCGAGAAGCACATCGGCTTCTCGATGGACGGCGGCGCCAACTGGTTCGCGGCCTCCTCCGAGCCGAGCGGCGTCACCGGCGGCGGACAGGTCGCGATCGCGGCCGACGGCTCGGCCACCGTGTGGAGCCCGAAGGGCACCGGCGTGTACCGCACCACCGGGACGGGCAGCTCCTGGACGGCCGCCACCGGCCTCCCGGCGGGCGCGAGCGTGCAGGCCGACCGGGTCGACCCGAAGACCTTCTACGGCTGGTCCGGCGGCACCTTCTACGTCTCCACCGACGCGGGCGCCACCTTCACCGCCAAGGCGAGCGGCCTGCCCACCGAATCGGTGCGCTTCAAGGCCGTCCCCGGCACCAAGGGCGACATCTGGCTGGCCGGCGGCACCGCCACCACCAGCTACGGCCTGTGGCACTCCACCAACGGCGGCACGACCTTCACCAAGCAGGCGGGCGTCGACCAGGCCGACAACATCGGCTTCGGCAAGGCCGCCCCCGGCAAGACCTACCCGGCGATGTACACCTCCGCGAAGATCGGCGGCGTGCGCGGCCTGTACCGCTCCGACGACGCGGGCGCCAGCTGGGTCCGGATCAACGACGACGCCCACCAGTGGGGCTGGACCGGCGGCGCGATCACCGGCGACCCGCGGATCTACGGCCGGGTCTACGTCGGCACCAACGGCCGCGGCATCATGTACGGCGACACGGCGGGCGGCGTCTCGCCCTCCCCGAGCGCGAGCACCTCGTCCTCCGCCTCGCCGTCCCCGTCGACCTCGACCTCCCCGTCCTCGTCGCCGTCCTCGTCGCCCTCCTCCTCGCCGTCCTCGTCCCCGTCCTCGTCGCCGTCCGGCGCCTCCTCCTGCGAGATCACCTACGCGGTGAGCAGCCAGTGGGGCGGCGGCTTCGGCGCCAACGTCACGGTCGCGAACAAGGGCACCACGGCGGTCAACGGCTGGACGGTCAAGTGGGCCTTCCCGAGCGGGCAGACCGTCACCTCGCTCTGGAACGGCACCGTCTCCCAGAGCGGCGCGCAGGTGACCGTCACCGACGTGGGCTACAACAAGGCCATCGCGCCCGGCGGTTCCACCTCCTTCGGCTTCAACGGCAGCTGGAGCAGCGCGAACACCGCCCCGACCGCGTTCACCCTGAACGGCACCGCGTGCACCGTGAAGACCGGCTGACGCGCTGACCGACTCGTCGCCCCCGCCCGGGTTCGTCCGGGGCCGGTCGGGGGCGGCGGCACCACGGCGGAGCCCGGGTCGCCCATGTCTCGTGGGGAGGCGGCCCGGGCTCCGTCGCGCCCCGGGCCCCGCGCACCCGGAAAAAGCGGTGCCCTCCCGGCGGACCGCGTGCTGTACTCGCCGCATGACGGACGGCGGTGCGAGGGACGACGGCGGCACGGGAGAGGGTGACGGCGGTACGGGAGGGGGCGGCGGTACGGGAGGGAGCGGCGGCGGGCGGATGCGGCTGCGGGTGACCGGCCACCCGGTGGCCGACGGATCGCGGCTCGGCCGGGTGCTGGACACCGGGCCGATGCTCCGCCGCACCTTCTTCCACCCGCCCGACCTCTGGGTCGGGTACCTGTACGCGAACCGCGCCGACCTGCTGCGCCTCGGCGCCCTGTTCCGGGTCGCCGCGAGCAGTCCGCACAGCGCGGTGCACGTCCCGGCCGCACCGGGCCCCGGCCCGCTGGACGCCCGGGCGACACCCCTGCTGGTGGCCCGCGAGGACACCGGCCTGCGTCCGTCCGACTGGCCCGCGCTGCGCCGCGGGATGCGCCGCGGCGGCACTCCCCTGACGGTGACCGCCCCGGCGCCGCGTTCCGCCGACCGCCCCGACCGGGTGCAGCGCCTGTCCGAGCGCCACCCCGCCCGGCTCGCCGAGCACGCCGGGGCGTGCTTCGTCCTGGCCCGGCCGGAGCTGCTGTTCTGGCTCGGCGACTCGCTGACCGCCGCCGGGGAGGCCGTCGCCGGGGACCCCGGGATCCACCGCCGCGGCGAGAGCTTCCTCCAGGACCTGGTGGGCTTCTTCGCCACGGGTCGCCCCGACGACCCGATGCACGCGCTGTGCCTGGTCGCCGCCGACCCGATCTTCCACCGGGCCCGCTGGCAGCGGCAGCAGCGACGTGCCGGAGGGGCGGGCCGGAGGGGCGGGCCGTCTCAGCCGGTGAGGGTCCGGTGAGGGTGGTGCCGAGCCGCGGGGTCGGGCCGTGCCGGTGGAAGACGTTCGGCACGTAGCCGTTCCGGCAGGGCCCGCACGAGTCCTGCGCCGGGTCAGGGGCCCGGGCCGGGTCAGGGGCCCGGGCCGGGTCAGGGGCCCGGGGCGGGTCAGGGGCCCGGGGTGGGTCAGGGGGTGGCGGCGGGGGTCCTCCCGCGGAGGCCGGTGGCGGTGACGACGGCGCCGAGCAGCAGGACCACCCCGCCCGTGAGCAGTGCCCAGCGGGTGCCGTCGGCGCCGGACGGGGACAGGCCGAGGACGACGCCGAGGACGGCGACGCCGAGTGAGGCGCCGACTTGGCGGGCCGAGTTGAGGACGCCCGCGCCCGTGCCCGCGAGTTCGGCGGGGACGGTGGCCGCCATGCCCGCGACCAGTGCGGGCAGGGCGAAGGAGACGCCGAAGCCGAAGGCCAGCAGGCCGAGCACGGTCGCGGCCAGGGCGGCCGCCGAGTCGCCGGTGAACGGGGCCTGCACCAGCGCGCCGGTGCCCATCAGCACGAAGCCGAGGGTGGCGGGCCTGCGCGGCCCGATCCGGCCCACCAGGCGGCCGGTGTAGATCGGGTTGAAGGCGGTCGGCAGGGTCAGCGGCAGGAAGACCAGGCCCGCCACGGCCGGCAAGTAGCCGCGGCTGTCCTGGAAGAACAGCGAGAGCACGAACAGCAGCCCGGAGAGCCCGAAGTTGGCCAGCAGGCCCGCCCCGACCGCGGACGGGAAGCCGGGGCTGCGGAACATCCGCAGCGGGACCATCGCCGCGTCCCCGGCCCGCAGTTCGGCCGCCGCGAAGACCGCCGCGGCGAGCACCGCGAGGGCGGCGGCGGCCACCACCCAGGCGGAGTCCCAGCCGGCGTCCGGACCCTCGATCAGCGCGTACACCAGGGCGGCCAGGGCGACCACGGCGCTGGCCTGGCCGGTCAGGTCGAGTCCGCCGCGCGGCTTGCGGGCGGTCTCCGGGGCCTGCCGGACGGTGATCAGCAGGCTGGCCGCCGCCAGCGGCACGTTGATCAGGAAGATCGCGCGCCAGCCGACGGTGTCGGTCAGCACGCCGCCGACCACCGGCCCGGCGGCCAGGGCCGCGCCCGTGAGCGCCGCCCAGGCCCCCACCGCGCGGGCCCGGGCCGCCGGGTCGGTGTACGCGTTGGTGATCACCGCGAGCGAGGAGGGCAGCAGCAGCGCCCCCGCCGCGCCCAGCGCCAGCCGCAGCGCGACCAGCGCGGGCAGGGTGGTCGCCAGCGCGGAGACGCCGGACAGCGCGCCGAACGCGACCAGGCCGCAGAGGAAGACCCGGCGGCCGCCGAAGCGGTCCGCCAGCCAGCCCGCGGTGAGCAGCAGGGCGGCGAAGGTGACGGTGTAGCCGTTGGTGACCCACTGCAGGCCGCTGAGGCCGACGTCGAAGTGCTCGGCGATCGCGGGAAGGGCGACCGAGACGACGGTCATGTCCAGCAGCACCATGAAGTAGCCGAGCGAGAGCCCGACCAGCAGGGTGCGCGGGGGGCCTGCGGGCCCGGCCGGGGTGACGGCGGGTGGGGCGTCGGCCTGGGTGGCCATGGGTGTGCTCCTCGTTCGGGAAACGGCGTGCCGCACCCCCGGACCGCCGGAACATCGACATGTGGACATGTGGACATGTGGATGCACGGACGCGCGGCCGCGCAGGTCTTCGGGGTGGAGCTCCCATTCTCCCGTGCCCGGGGCGGGAGTTGGCCGTGCGGAGGACGGGAACGGCCGATGGGTAGAATCGGCCCGGCCGATGGATCACCTGGATCGCTTGGCCCGCCGAGGGGGATGGCAGCGCGTGGAGTTACGGCACCTTCGGACGTTCGAGGCGGTCGCCCGGACGCTCAGCATGACGCAGGCGGCGCGGGAGCTGCACTACGCGCAGTCCAGCGTCAGCGACCAGGTCCAGGCGCTGGAGCGGGAGTTGGGCGTCGCACTGGTCGACCGCTCGCAGCGCCGGATCCGGCTGACCGCCCAGGGCGAGGTGCTGTCCTCGTACACCGGGCGGATCCTCGGCCTGCTGGCGGAGGCCCGGGCCGCGGTCTCCCGGCCCGCGGCGGAGCTGGCGCTGGGCGCCCTGGAGACGCTGAGCCGCCACCTGCTGCCCGGGGTGCTCTCCCGCTACCGCACGCTGCACCCGGGGACGAAGGTGCGGGTCTCCCAGCACAACCGCGGCGAGCTCTACCGGTCGGTGCTCCGCGGCGACCTGGACCTGTGCCTGACCTTCGGCGCCCCGCCCGCCGACCCGGGCCTGTCCGCGGAGACGCTGGCCGAGGAACCCCTGGTGGTCATCGCGCCGCCGGGACACCCGCTGGCCGCCCGCGGCCGGGCCGACCTCGCAGAACTCGCCGCGGAGCCCTTCCTGGCCACCCAGCGGGGCTGCGGGTTCCGGGAGATGTACGACGGCGTCCTCGGCGCGGTGCCCGGCAAGGAACCGGTCGCCGAGGTGGACAGCATCGACACCCTCGGCGCCTGCGTGGCGGCCGGGATGGGCTGCGCGCTGCTGCCACTGGTGGCGGTCCGCGGCCGGGCCGAACGGGGCGAGGTCGCCCTGGTCGAGGTCGGCGACGGCAGCCTGCGGACGGCCGTCACCATGACCTGGCTGGAGCGGAACGCGGCGAACCCGGAGCTGGTCGGTTTCCAGCACGCACTCCGCGGGCAGCTCGCGGGCTGAACGGCCGGAAGGCCGGAAGGCCGGGCGCCAGCGGGCGGGCGCCAGCGGGCGGGCGGGGTCTCACCCGGTGGTGGGGCGCCAGCCGAGCAGGGGGGCGAGGCGGGTGGCCAGGTCGGTGAGGATCTGCACGTAGTCCTCCGGTGCGAAGGTGAACGGGAGGGCGAAGGCGACCTCGTCGGCCTCCCGGAACCCGGCGTGCGCGTACAGCCGCTCGGCGAGTTCCTCGCTGGTGCCGACCAGGTCGGGGGCGAACAGCAGTCGGCCGGGGCCCTGCGGGGCGAGCGTGCGGGCGTACCGGGACTCGGCGTACGCCTCGTACTTGGCGCGCTGTTCGGGGGTGGCGCCGTCGGTGGGGACGACCACCAGGCCGTGCGAGACCCGGGCCCGTTCGCCCGCGGGGTGGGCGGCCCGGAAGGCCCGGATCAGGGCGAGCTGGTTGGCTTCGAAGCCCTCGTCGTCCTCGGCCCGCACCACGCTGCTGGTGAGCAGGTTCAGCCCGTGCTCCCCGGCCCAGCGCACCGAGCGCAGGCTGCCGCCGCCGTACCAGACCCGGGCGGCCAGGCCGGGCACGTGCGGCTGGACGCGCTCGGAGTACGCCTCGATGCCCTCGGTGCCCCGGAAGCCGCTGGCCCGCTGCCCGCGCAGCAGGCCGAGCAGGCGCTCGACCCGGCCGTACCCGAAGTCCTCCCGGTCGGCGGTGTCCGGGTACAGCGCGCCCTTCACGTCCTCGAAGTGGACCGGCACGCCGACGCTGATGCCCGGGTTGAGGCGCCCGCCGGAGAGCACGTCGACGGTGGCGAGGTCCTCCGCGTGGCGCAGCGGGTTCTCCCAGCCGAGCGGGGTGACGGCGGTGCCGAGGCCGATCCGGCGGGTGCGCTGGCTGGCGGCGGCGAGCACCGTCAGCGGGGAGGAGATCCCGTACTGCAGGTGCCGGTGGCGCAGCCAGGCGGTGTCGTAGCCGAGCTGCTCGCCGAGCTCGATCAGCCGCAGGGTGGCCTCGTGGCCGCCCGCCGGGTCGTGCTCGTCGAACAGGCCGATGGTCAGGAATCCCAGCGAGCGCAGCGGCCGGTCGGGGGTGGGCACCGGGTTCCTCCTCGGTCCGTTCGGTCTGCGGTACGCCGCCACGCTCACACACCGGGACGGCGGTGATCAACCGGCGGCCCGGATCGTGACGCGGCGTCATGCTCCCGCAACACGGCCGCGCCGCACGACCGCGCCGCACGACCGCGCGGCCCGGCCCCGGCCGCCCGCTCACCCCGGCGGTGCCTCCGCGGAGAGGACCAGGCGGCGGGCGGTGGTGCGGTAGCCAAGCCGTTCGAAGGCGGCGGCCATCGGGGTGTTGGCCAGGTCGGTGTCGGCGCGGACGGGCACGGCTCCGGTCTCGGCGGCCAGGACGCGGGTGGTCTCGGCGAGCAGGTCGTCGACGTAGCCGCGGCCGCGGTGCTCGGGCAGGACGCCGAGGTAGCCGACGACGGGGGCGGCGGAGTTGCGGGAGGGGACGGCGAAGCCGACGGTCTCGCCGTCGGGGGTGTGGGCGGTGCGCCACCAGCTGCGTTCGCCGAGCATGCCGTCGCGGTAGAGGGCGACGTCGGCCCGGGCCTGGGCCTCGGCGCCGAGCTGGGCGGCGGCGGTTCGGGAGGTGGCGTCGCGGGTGCCGGTGAGGGTGCGGCGGAACAGGTCGACGAAGACCTCGTCGTCGGGTTCGGCGCGGAACCGCAGCCGCCGGCTCGGGGCGGGCAGGCCGGCGCCCGGCGCCCACTCGTAGCGCAGCCGCTCCAGGCTCGCCGGGAGCCCGGCCCGCCGGGCCGCCTCCTGCCGCCAGGCCGTGGCGGCGACCGCGTCGGGGCGGTCGTGCCAGTCTCCGGGGAGGAAGAGGTGGTAGGCGGGGGCGTGCCCGTACGCCGCGTGCGCGGCGGTGAGCAACTCGGCGGCCAGCGCGGTGCGTTCGGCGGGCGGGCGGACGGAGGGGTGGACGAGCACGGCGTCGAGCGCGGCGGGCCCGGCGTCCGCGGGGCCGGACCACCAGACGGCGACCGCGAGCGGCGGGGCGCCGGGGGCCGGTTCGGCGATCCACGTCCGCCCCGGGTGGTACTCGCCGGTGGCGAGCCGGGCCAGGTAGGCGTCGGCCGTCAGGGTGCTGGCGGGGTCGGTGACGAGCAGCGGGAGGAAGCCGTCGCGGTCGGCCGCGACGGTGGGACGGAACAGCAAGGTGCCTCCGGGGCGTTGGGCGGGAACCGGAGGCGCAGCCCGATCGGGCGGGGCGGCCTACCGCGCGGGGGCGGCCTGGGTCGCAGGGGTGATCGGGAGCGCCGGGTGCGGGGTGGACATCGCGGCCTCCTCTCTGCGCAGGGCCGCGCGCAACCGCGCGAACCCGATCGGGACGCCGGTCTGCGGACCGGCGCCGCCAGGGTAGGACCCCGCCGAACCACCCCGCAACGGATTTTCCGCCCACCCTCCGAAGCCCCCGTCCGCTCCCCGTCCGCCTCCCCCTCCGGCGCCCCCGTCCGCCCACCCTCCGGCGCCCCCGCCCGCCCGCCGGAGCCCCCGCCCCTCGCGGGCGGGGCCGCTGACGCCGCCTCAGCCCCGGTACGTCTCCAGCAGCCGCAGCCAGACCTCGCTGACGGTGGGGTAGGCGGGGACGGCGTGCCAGAGCCGGTCGAGCGGCACCTCTCCGACGACGGCGACGGTCGCGGCGTGCAGGAGTTCGGCGACGTCCGGCCCGACGAAGGTGACGCCGACCAGCACCTCCCGGTCGAGGTCGACGACGGCGCGGGCCCGGCCGCGGTAGCCGTCGGCGTGCAGGGCGGCGCCGGAGACGTCGCCGAGCTCGTAGTCGACGGCGCGCACCCGCAGCCCGGCGTCCTCGGCCTCGCGCAGGGTGCGGCCGACGGCGGCGACCTCGGGATCGGCGAAGACGACCTGCGGGACGGCGGCGTGGTCGGCGGTGGCGACGGAGCGGCCCCAGGGGGCGAGGTCGAGCGGGCGGCCCGCGGCGCGGTCGGCGACGGCGGCGCCGAAGACCCGGCCCTGGTACTTGCCCTGGTGGGTGAGCAGGGCGCGGTGGTTGACGTCGCCCGCGGCGTACAGCCAGCCGCCGGGGACGGCGGTGGCGCGGCCGGTGTCGTCGGTGTCGATCCAGCTGCCGGGTTCGAGTCCGACGGTCTCCAGGCCGAGGTCGGCGGTGGCGGGGCGGCGGCCGGTGGCGAACAGGGCCTCGTCGGCGGGCAGCCGGGTGCCGTCGGCCAGGTCGAGCAGGACGGTGCCGTCCGCCTCGCGCCGCACGGCGGTGACCGAGACCCCCAGCCGGACGTCGACCCCGGCGGCGCGCAGGCCGTCCGAGACGAGCTGCCCGGCGAACTCCTCGGTGCGCTCCAGCAGTCGGCCGCCGCGCACCAGCAGGGTGACCTCGCTGCCCAGGGCCCGCCAGGCGGTGGCCATCTCGACCGCGACGACGCCGCCGCCGACCACGGCGAGCCGCCGCGGGACGGACTTCGCGGAGGTCGCCTCGCGGCTGGTCCACACCCGGGCGTCGGCCAGGCCGGGCAGGTCGGGGAGGGCGGCGCGGGTGCCGGTGCAGACGGCGACGGCGTGCCGGGCGGTGAGGGTGCGCCGCCCGCCGCCGGGGGTGTCGACGGTGACCCTCCGCTCGCCGTCCAGCCGCCCGTGCCCGCGGACCAGGTCGATGCCGGCCGAGGCCAGCCAGTCGACCTGCCCGTCGTCGTGCCAGTGCGAGGCGAAGGAGTCCCGGCGCGCCAGCACGGCGTCCGCGTCCGGCGCCCCGGTGACGGCCTCCCGGCTGCCCGCGACCCGCCGTGCCCCGGCGAGCGCGGCGCCCGGGCGCAGCAGCGCCTTGCTGGGCATGCACGCCCAGTACGAGCACTCGCCGCCGACGAGTTCGCCCTCCACCAGGGCCACGCTCAGCCCTCCGGCGTGCGCCCGGTCGGCGAGGTTCTCCCCGGTGGGGCCGCCGCCGATCACCACCAGGTCGTAGCCGCCGTCCTCGCCGCCCACCGCACCCACCGCGCCCGTCGCGCCCGTCGCACCCGTCGCACCCATCGCGCCCACCGCCCTCTCCGCTCGCCCCGCCGCCCCGTGACGGCCCGTCACTCCCATCGTGCCCCACGGGCCCCGCCGCACCCGGGTCCCGGGCGGGTGGGTCGGACGGGGTGTCACGTAGCGTCGGTCCCGATGCGTTACCAGGGCATGGATCACTCATCGAAGCGGGCAGGGCCGGAGGGTCAGGAGCCACCGCGGGCACCGGAGTTCGAGGAGTTCGTCGCCTTCCGGGCCCGGCACCTGCTGCGGACGGCGTTCCTGCTGACCGGCGGGGACGCGCACCTCGCGGAGGACCTGGTGCAGGAGGCGCTGGGCCGGGTCTTCCTGAAGTGGCGGAGGATCGCCAAGCTGGAGAACCCGAGCGGGTACGCGCAGACCGTGCTGGTCAACACCTTCCTGTCGCACCGGCGGCGGCGCTCCAGCACCGAGCGGGTCACCGACGTGCTGCCGGAGACCGGGGTCGACGACCCGGACCCGGCGCTGCGGCTGACGCTGCTGCGGGCCCTGTCGGCGCTGTCCCCGGCGGACCGGGCGGTGCTGGTGCTGCGGTTCTGGGAGGACCGCAGCGTCGAGGAGACCGCCGGCGTGCTGCGGGTCGGCGACAGCGCGGTGCGCACCCGCACCAAGCGGGCGCTGGTCCGGCTGCGCGCGGTGCTCGGCACCGGGCTGGACGCGCTGGTCGACCGCCCCTCCCCCGCCGTCCCGGCCCCTTCCGACGACCGTCACGACTCCGAGAAAGCGGTGGCGCACCGTGTCCACTGACGACGAACTGACCGCGGCCCTCCCCCGGGCCCTCGACGGCGCGGCCGCGCTGGCCCCCGACCCGGTGCACGAGCGGCTGGCTGCGGGGGCCCGCCGCTCCGGCCTGCGGCGGCAGCGGCGGCACGTGGCGGCGGCCACGGGCGCGCTGGCGGTGGCGGTGCTGGGGGCGGCGGCCGGCTTCTCGGCCGCCGGGTACGGGCGCTCCGGCGCGGACGCCCCGGCCGCCTCGCGGCACGTCCGGATGTCGGAGCAGCGCTTCAACGAACTGCTGACCCGGCTCCTGCCGAAGGGCACCCTCCAGCCGATGGACCGCGCCTGGACGGGGGGCCGCGACCCGCACGAGATGGGCTCGATGCTGGTCTTCGACGACGGGGCCGGCGCGAGCATGCTCCAGATCCAGGTGCAGTACACCGGCGACCCGGTCGACCGGGTGACCTGCGTGGACGGCTTCGACGTCCCGAGCGAGGGCTGCGAGCGCACGGTGCAGCCGGACGGCTCGGTGCTGGTCGTCGACAGGCTGCGCAGCGTGAGCGTCCCCGGCCTGCGGGAGTGGCACGGCATCTGGGCCGCGCCGGACGGCCGCCAGGTGCGGCTGACCGAGTACAACGGCCGGGCGAGCACGCCGGTGCGGGACGCCCCGCCGCTGACGGAGGCCCAACTCGCCGCCCTGGTCACCTCCCCGCTGTGGACGGAGGCGTTCGCCGCGCTGACGCCCGTGGCCGACGCCCCGGACGCCGGTGCCCCGGCGGACGCCCGGCCGTCGCTCTCGGCCGAGGGCTCCGCCGCCCTGCTCGACAAGCTGACCCCGCTGCTCCCGGCGGGCACCGCCGTGGACGTCCGCGACCCGGCCCACACCAGGCTGGGCCTGACGGCGGACGGGCGGCACAGCTCGCTGATGGTGACGTACGAGCCGCCCTCGCAGCGCGGGCTGGACGAACTCGCCGCCCTGCCGCAGACCCTGCCGACCCCGCTGGAGGTGCGCGAACCGCTGCCGGGCGGCGGGACGGTGGTGGTCAACGCCTTCGGCAACGGCAAGACCGCGACCGACGTCCTGCTGCACTGGGTGGTGACCGTGCACTACCCGGACGGCGCCGTGCTGCTGCTCGACGAGTGGAACGGCGAGCAGTTCCACGCCGCCGCCCCCGGCACCCCGGCGCTCGACCTGGCGGCGCTGAAGGCCGTCGCGCTCTCGCCGTCCTGGCGGTCCTGAACGGCGCGGAGGGCCGCTCCCGTCCGGACGCGGACGGGGGCGGCCCTCCGCGTGCGCGGTCAGCTCTGCTTGATCGCGGAGACGTCGAACTCGAGCACGACCTTGTCACCGACCAGCACGCCGCCGCCCTCCAGGGCGGCGTTCCAGGTGACGCCGAACTCCTTGCGGCTGATGGTGACGGAACCCTCCAGGCCGACCCGCAGGTTGCCGTAGGGGTCGACGGCGTTGCCGGTGTACTCGAAGTCGATGCTGACGGGCTTGGTGGTGTCCTTGATGGTGAGGTCGCCGGTGACCCGGTAGTCGGTGTCGGACTTCTGCTCGACCCCGGTGGTGCGGAAGGTGATGTCGGGGAAGTTCGGCGCGTCCAGGAAGTCGTTGGTGCGCAGGTGCTGGTCGCGCTGCTCGACGCCGGTGTCGATGCTCTCGGTCTTGATGACGACCTGGCCGCCGGACTTGGCCGGGTCGGCGCCGTCCAGGTGGGCGGTGCCCTCGAACTGGTGGAAGGCGCCGCGGACCTTGGTGACCATGGCGTGGCGGGCGACGAACCCGATCCGGGTGTGGGTCGGGTCGAGGACGTAGTCCCCGGTGAGCTCGGGCAGGCTGACGGTCATGGTCTGCGCTCTCTCCTCGTGGTGGTGCGGGTGCGGGGGCCGGTGGCCGGTCCCCCGCACACGCTAGGCGTTGCGCTCCGCGCCTCCGCCGTGACACGCGGTCAGCGCGGTCAGCTCCGTCAGCTCCGTCAGCTCCGTCAGCTCCGTCAGCAGGGTCAGCAGGGTCAGCAGGGTCAGCAGGGTCAGCCGAAGCGGCCGTTGACGTAGTCGGCGGTGCGCGGGTCGGCGGGGTCGGTGAAGAGGCGTTCGGTGGGGCCGGATTCGACGATCCGGCCGGGGGTGTCGTGGGTGGCGAGGAAGAACGCGCAGGACTGGGAGACGCGTTGGGCCTGCTGCATGTTGTGGGTGACGATGACGATGGTGACCCGGTGGCGCAGTTCGGCGATGGTCTCCTCGATGCGGCGGGTGGAGGTGGGGTCGAGGGCGGAGCAGGGTTCGTCCATCAGCAGGATCTCCGGGGAGACCGCGAGCGAGCGGGCGATGCACAGGCGCTGCTGCTGGCCGCCGGAGAGGGCGCCGCCGGGGGTGCCGAGGCGGTTGCTGACCTCGTCCCACAGCCCGGCCCGGCGCAGGCTGGACTCGACCAGGTGGTCGCGTTCCTCGCGGCTCGCCCTGATGCCGGAGAGCTTGAGCCCGCTGACCACGTTGTCGTACAGCGACATGGCGGGGAACGGGTTGGGGCGCTGGAAGACCATGCCGATCCGGCGGCGCACCTCGGCGGGGCGGCGGCCGGGGGCGTACACGTCCTCGCCGTCCAGCAGGACCTCCCCGGCGAGGGCGGCGCCGCGGACCATCTCGTGCATCCGGTTGAGGATCCGCAGGTAGGTGGACTTGCCGCAGCCGGACGGGCCGATCAGGGCGGTGATCTCCCCGGCCCGCATGGTGAAGGAGACCCGTTCGAGGACCTTGCGCTGCCCGAACCAGGCGGTGACCTCGCGGGTCTCCAGGCCGGACAGGGCGCGGGCCGGGGCATCGGCCGGAACGGCCGGAACGGGCGGCAGCGGCACCGTGGGCGGGTCGTCCTGCGCTCCGGACTGCTGGACGGGCGAGGGGGGTTGGGCGGTGTCGGTCATCGGCGGGGCGGTCCTTTCCCGGAACGGGGAGCCGGAGGCGGTCAGTAGACGTTGGGGAGCAGCGCGGCGGCGTTCTCGTACACCGACCAGAGCAGCGCGGCGACCACCGGCGCGGCGCACAGGTAGGCGGCGGTGCGCTGCCAGCGGCGGGCGGCGACGGCGGCCGCGACGACGGCCAGCAGCAGGGCCAGCGACCAGAGTTGGAGGGCGGGCAGGGCGCCCTTGTCGGCGGCCAGCACCTTGTCGGTGGCGGTGGTGGCGGGCCGCTTCGCACCGGCCGGTTCGGGGTCGCCGTCGAGCCGGGCGCCGACCAGGACGGTGCTGGTGGGGATCCAGTCGGAGTCGCCGGTGACCAGGACCAGCCGGTCGGGGGCGGGGTCCTTGATCGGGTGGTCGCCGTCGCCGCGGGTGTTGACGGTGTAGTGGAAGGTGCCCTGGCCGGTGGTGACGTCGATCCGGTCGCCGACCTCCAGCTCGCCGAGGTCCGCGAACGGGGCTCCGAACGCGGTGGAGCGGCCGAACAGGACGGCCACGCCGGGCTGTCCGGGCAGGACGGTGTCGCGCCGGTGGCCGGGGCCGCGCATCAGGTCGCGGCCGCTGGTGCCCTCGACCACGACGACCTGGCGCAGGCCGATCGCCGGGATGTCGAGGACGGCCAGCGGCGCGCCGTCCTCGGTGGGGCCGGTCGGGGCGGTGGCGTCGGCGAGCCGGTCGCGCAGGGTGGCGTACGCGGTGGACTGGTGGTGGGCCTCCTGGAGGCCGGACAGGCCGAGCAGGTAGCCGACGAAGCCGAGCAGCAGCCCGGCGGCCAGGGTCACGGCCCGGGCGGCCACCAGCAGCGGGCCCCGGCGCGGCCCGGCGGGGGCGGGCGCAGGGAGCACCGGCGCGGGCACGTCGGTCAGGGCCGGCGCGGACGGGGCGGCGGGGGGCCGGTCCAGGGCGGGCGCGGTCATCTGCTGCTCTCCTCGGGTGCGGCGCCCGCGGGCGGGTCGGTCGGGTCGGTCGGAGCGACCGGGGTGGTCGGCGCGGTCGGGGCGGGGTTCACCGGCTGCCCGCCGTCCGGTCGCGGCGGCGCCACCAGGCGGCCAGCAGCGGGGGGACGGTGACCACGCCGAGCAGTTCGACCGCGGTGAGCGAGGACAGCAGCCAGTCCTGCGGCCGTCCGCCGAGCGCGACCACCTGGGCGGGGGCCGCGCCGGAGCCCGAACCGCCGCCGCCGGAGCCGGAGTCGAGCAGTTCGCCGGTCTGCGGGTCGATCGCCGTCCCGCTGCCGTCGCCGCCCGCACCGCCGCCGTCCCCGGCGCCCGTCCCGCCGGAGCCGGAGCCGGAACCGGCGCCGCCCGCACCGCCGCCGGAGCCCGCGCCGCTGCCGCCGCTCGAACCGCCGCCGCTGGAGCCGGAGTTGGATCCGGCCTTGACCGCCTGGCCGTTCTGCACGGTGCAGTTGAGCGGGCTGCCCGCCTTGTCGCACGGGGAGGGCTGCGGCGCGCTCTTCAGCACGGTCAGCTCACCGGACGAATTGAACGTCGGGTTGGGGCAGTTGGTGAGCGTGTTGGGGTCGACGGGGCTGGCGTTGCCGGGGATGTGCTGGGTCTGCAGCAGGCCGCCGCGCACCAGGTTGCGCGGGATCGGCGAGTAGCCGAGCTCGTCGGCCTCGCCCTGTCCGGCGCACAGCACGTAGGCGAGGTAGCGGCTGAGGGCGTTGCCCTTGGCGTCGTTGAAGCGCGGCGGCACGGGCAGCGCGGCCCCGGCGCGCGGCACGATCAGGTAGCTGTAGGAGGAGATCGGGTAGGAGCGGGGGTCGTTGTTGGTGTAGACGCCGTCGAGGTTCTGCTGCAGGTAGTCCGGGTCGTTCGGGGAGGTGCTGTCGTCGACGCCGCGGATCTTCGCGGCGCTGAGCGCCACCGCGACGTTGGAGGCGGTCGGCAGGGTGTAGTACCCGGCCGGGTTGAGCACCTTGACGACGGGCCAGTTGCTGCGCTTGGCGAAGGCGTACTCGTCGTAGCCGATCGCGCCGACGCCGGTGGGCGACTGGACGTAGCCCGCGACCACGTCGGAGCCGTTCTGCGCGGTCATCCGGCCGGAGGGCGGGAAGAACTCGGTGTAGTCGCCGCAGGTGACGCCGTTGACCTTGGTGCAGTACGCCTCCCACTCGCCCCGGTGGGTGTGCTGCATCCAGCGGGTGAACTGGGCGGTGGCGCCGGAGCCGTCGGAGCGCACCACCGGGGTGATCGGGATCTTCGGCAGCGCCTTGCCGTAGTCGGCGGTGATCTTCGGGTCGTCCCAGGAGGTGATCCGGTTGGTGAAGATCCCGACGATGGTGTCCGGGGACAGCCGCAGGTCGGTGATCTTCTTGCCGCCGAGCTCCAGGTGGTACATCAGCGCGGTGCCGCCCGCCGTGATCGGCACGTACGAGTAGCCGTGGCGCGGGTCCTCGGCGTGGCCCAGGTAGCTGCCCGCCTGGGACGGGTCGACGCCGCTGTCGGGCTTGCTGCGGAACGGCACGTCGGAGGCGGTGAAGTCGTCCATGCCATTGGCCCACTGCACGCGTCCGGCCGCCGAACCGACCGGGTTGAAGTCGATCTCGATGCCCATCGGGCCGACATCGCGCCGCCACTGGTCGATCGCCGGGCCGGCCCAGCTGGAGCCGTCCGCGCTCAGCGAGGTCGCGGCGTGGGCGGGGGTCGCGCCGAGCAGGGCGGTGGGCAGGGCCAGCGCGGCGGAGAGCAGCGCCGCGGCCAGGTGGCGCAGTCGCACGGGACGGGCCTTCCTTCTCTGACGGGTCATCGGTTCGCCACCGCCGACGCGGTCGCGGCGTTCGTGGCGTTCGTGGCGGGCACGGCGGTCGCGGCCGCGGGTACGGGCACGGCGGTCGCGGTGGTGCGGGACCGGCGCAGCGGGCGGCGGGCCCGCCGGTCGGTGGGGGCGCGGTGGCGGCCCAGGACGCGGGCGGTGACGAACAGCACCAGCACCACGGCCATCAGGGTCAGCGCCCCGGCGAACGCCCGGGCCACCATGTCGGGGTAGGGCTGCTTGACGTAGTTCCAGACGTACAGCGGCAGGCTGGCCTGGTTGCCGTGCAGCGGGTCGAGGTTCATCCGGGCGGTGAAGCCCGCGGTGAGCAGCACCGGGGAGGTCTCGCCGACGCCGCGGGCCATGCCGAGCACCACGGCGGTGGTCAGGCCGGGCCGGGCGGTGGGCAGCACCACGTGCCAGACGGTGCGCCACTGGCCGGCGCCGAGCGCGTAGGAGGCCTCCTTGAGGGTGCCGGGGACGAGGCGGACGACCACCTCGGCGGCGCGGGTGACGATCGGCGTCATCATCACGGTCAGGGCCAGCGCGGCGGCCAGGCCGCTCTTCTCGGCGCCCAGGGTGAGGATGACCACGCCGAGCACGAACAGGCCCGCCACGATGGACGGCAGCGCGGTCATCGCCTCGACCAGCACCCGGACGGGTTTGACGAAGCGGGCGCTGCGCCTGCTGGTGCCCGCCTCGACCAGGAAGACCGCGGTGACCACGCCGAGCGGCACCGAGAACAGGGTGGCCAGGCCGAGCTGTTCGAGCGAGCCGACGACGGCGTGCAGGCAGCCGCCGGAGGTGATCGGCGACAGCGGGGCGGTGGTGCGCATGGTCTCGGTGAAGAAGTTCCAGTGCCGGGCCGCGTCGAAGCCGCGGACCGCGACGTAGCCGATCTGCTCGGCGATGACGGCGAGCAGCAGCAGGCCGGAACTCCAGGCGAGCGCGGTGGCGAGCCGTTCGCGGACGGTCAGGGCGTCCCACTGGAGCCGTCCGACCAGGGTGTACAGCCCCAGGAACAGCAGGTACCAGCAGAGCAGGAAGCCGAACGCGCCGCTGAGCGGCAGCACCCGCTCGTACAGCAGCCAGTCCAGGGCGAGCGAGCCGGCGCCCGCGCCGAGCATGGTGAGGACCTCCTCGCGGGTGGTGCCGCCGAGCTTGATCCGCCGCTGCTCGGGTGGTTCGGGGGTCTCCGTCGTGGGTGCGGGTGCGGGTGCGGGTGCGGGGTTCATCGGTGTCCTCCGGTCAGTCCGAGGTCGAGGCGCCGGACCGGGACCGGCTGATGACGAAACCGGCGGCCACGTTGACCAGCAGGGTGAGGGCGAACAGCACCAGTCCGGCGGCCATCAGCGCGGACAGCGACAGGCCGTCGGACTCGCTGAAGCGCAGCGCGATCAGCGCGGAGATCGATCCGCCGCCGTTCTCCAGCACGTGCCAGGCGACCCGGAACACCGGGGAGATGATCAGCGCGACGGCGATGGTCTCGCCCATCGCGCGGCCGAAGCCGAGCATCACGGCGCCGATCACGCCGCCGCGCCCGAACGGCAGCACCACGGTGCGCACCATGCCCCAGCGGGTGGAGCCGAGCGCGTAGGCGCCCTCCCGCTCGCCCGCCGGGGCCTGCGAGAACACCTCGCGGCTGAGCGAGGTGATGATCGGGATGATCATCAGCGAGACCACGGTGCCCGCGATGAACGTCGAGGAGGTGTACGAGGTCGGGGTGTCGCCGCCGCGCACCCGCAGGAAGGGCAGCGGCCCGCCGAGGTGGTTGGCCAGCCAGCGGCACAGCCCGACGAAGCGCGGTTGCAGGAAGAACAGGCCCCACAGCCCGTACACGATGCTCGGGATCGCGGCCATCAGGTCGACCAGCGAGACCAGCGTCGGACGCAGCCGGACGGGCGCGTACTCGGAGATGAACAGCGCGGCGGTGAGCGAGACCGGGACGGCGATGCACAGCGCGATGAGCGCGATCAGGATGCCGTTGGGCAGGACGGCGGCGATGCCGAAGGTGTGCGCGGCGGTGCGCCAGTTCTGCTCGCCGAGGAAGGACCAGCCGACGGCGCGCAGCGCCTCGGTGCCGCGCAGCAGCAGGAAGAAGGCGATCAGCCCCATCAGCACGAACACCGACAGGCCGGCGGCGCGCAGCACGCCGCGGAAGGCCCGGTCGGCGGGCGAGGCGGGGGCGCTGATCCGGCGGGGCCGGTCGGGGTCGGACGTCGGCGGTGGGACGCGGGTGTCCGTCGGCTGGACGGCGGCTGTCATGGTCTCAACTCTCCGCGCGGTGAGGGTTCCTGGGGCGTTCGGGACGGGGCGGGGCGGAAGCGGGGCAGGTACGGGACGGGGCGGTGCCGGTTTCCGGCGAGGGGCCGGGGCCGGGGTCGGGGCCGGACGGGCGCGCGGGGCGCCCGTCCGACACGGGGCGGGGCGGGTGCGGGGCGGGGTCAGCCGCGGCGGAGCAGCCGCGACCGGAGCCGTCCGGCGCTGCGGCGGAGGTTCGCCCCGGCGGGGGTGCCGCCGAGGAACAGCGCGGCGGGGCCGCCGACCAGCAGGACGGCGCCGGTGGCGAGGATCACCGGCAGCAGCAGCCGGGCCATCCCGGCCCGGTCGGCCGCGGCCTCCCCGACGGGTGCGGCGGCCAGGCCGGGCGAGGCGCTGCCGCTGGGCCGGCCGGAGGCCGCATCCCCGGCCTGGACGGCGCCGGTGCCCCCGGCCGTCCCGGCGCCGTCGCCCGTACCGCCGACGGAGCCTCCGCTGCCGCCTGAACTCCCGCCGCTGCCGGGGCCGTTGGAGCCGGATTCGCCGCTGCCGCCGTCCTCGCCGCCGGTGTCGGCGGGCTTGCCGGGCGTGCCGCCGTCCTGGGCGGCGACGTGGCCGGCGGCGGCCTTCGCCTGGGCGGCCTGGGCCTTGGTCAGGGCCGCGTAGCCGACGGCGAGTTGGCCCGGCCCCCGGCCGTAGACCTGCCCCTTGCCGGGGTCGGTGACGGTGTGCACGAACCTGCTGACCGCCTCGGCCTTGGCCTGCCCGAGGCCCTCGGTCGGCAGCATGGCGTACTGCACCATGGTCAGCGGGTACGCCTTCGGGTCCTTCGCGTAGGCGGATCCCTCGTCGTCGTAGGGGAGTTGCTGGGTGCCGGTGGTCTCGTCGAAGGGCATGTCCTTCGCGGCGGCCTGCATCGCGGTGATCGTCGGCGTGGTGAACTGGCCTGCCGGGTTGGGCAGTTCGGCTTCGGGCAGGCTCATCGCCTGGGCGTCGCCGCTGTCCATGACCGCGAACAGCGCCCGCCTGCCGGGCACCATGGCGAAGCACTTGTCGTGCTGGCCCGCGGCGTTGGTGTAGGGGAGCTGGCAGGACAGCCGGTTCTCCAGCACCATCCGCAGCACCTGGCCGAGCCCGCCGAGCACCGGGTTCCACTCGTACTGCTTGTGGTTGTTCTGACCGGAGTAGTCCAGCGTCTGGAACGCGTCGGTCGGGTAGCCGCCGTAACTCGACGGCAGGAACTTGCCGTTGACGTGGGTGCCCCACGGGTCGGGGGCGCCCTGCAGGAACTGGGCGGCGTCCGGGTCGGCGGCGATCCACTCGGTCAGCCGGTACACCAGGTCGGTGGTGCCGCCGACGACGACCGGCGCGGTGTTCGCGGTGTTGCCGCAGCTGGGCCAGGTCACGCCGGCCGCGGTGTCGGCGTTGAGCCGGCGGAACTCCGGGTCGTCGAACATGCAGAGCGGGTTGCCCCGGACGGTGTCGGTGTCGTCCGTGTTGTAGTAGCGGTACGTCTGGGTGAGCATCTTCGCCAGCAGCCGCTGGTTGAGCCGCAGTTGGTGGACCTGTCGGCGGGTGGCGCCGTCGTCGACCACGTAGACCACCGAGACCGCGCTGTTGGCGAGCGGCGCGTACACGTGGGGCCGGGTCGGCGCGTTGCGGTCCGGGACGGAGGTCAGTGCCACGTCCGCGCCCGAGCGGCGCAGGAAGGAGGAACGGGCCTGCGGCTCGCCGTTGCCGACGGAGTACTGCACCCGCAGCGGGTCGCTCTCCAGGCAGCTGCCGGTGCGCCACTGCTGGACCGCGCGGTCGGCCATCTCCAGGCCGATCACGGAGAAGTCGGCGTCCCCGGCGGGGCAGGAGTCGGGGGTCCGGGCGAAGTTCAGCGGGATGGTGACGTGGCGCTTCCAGGCACACGACTCGCCGGAGGTCCAGTTGGTGTCGCTCGGGTTGAGCAGGAACGAGGAGTCGGTGGCGGTGTGGAAGAAGTCGTCCAGGTCCAGCGAGTGGTCGTCGCAGTTGATCACGACGTCCGGGTAGCTGTTGGCGCCGAGCGAGTCACCGCCGTAGTTCGGCTCCACCACCAGGGAGCACTTGTGGGCGGGGTCGCAGTTGAGGCCCTGGCTCTGCTGGGCGGTCCACAACTCGATGTCCGCCTCGCCCGTGCCGTCGGGGCGGGTCGCCGCGATGACCGTGTTCGACGGGAACTCCGGGGACGTGCCGGCCGCCGGAGTGGGCTGCAGGAAGCCCTTGGACGCGTCCCCGCCGTACAGGGTGGAGCCGTAGCAGTCGGTGACCTCGGGGTCCTCACCGCGGCACTGGTAGATCCGCACCGCGTAGTTGGCGGCGCCGTCGTTCAGCGCGACCACGTCGACGGGCTTGCCCATGACGTCGACGGTCGGCGTGAAGCCCGTCCAACTGACGTGCACCACCTGGTTCCTGAGGTCGTCGACCTGCGAGACCGTGATGGTGCCGGTCAGCCCGTCCGTCCAGGTCGCGGGGTCGAACCGGGCCGGTCCGTCCACGGTCGTGCCGGAGGCGGCCCGGGCCGGCTGGACGCCCGGGCCGCCCAACGGCAGGAACACGACTGCGGCGGCCACCGTCCAGGCCAGCAGGGCCGCCAGGTAGGCCTTCAACGGACGCGATCCGGCTCTCGGCCCCCGCGGGCGGGTTCTCATCGGTGCAGCACCTCCGGCTGACGGCGCGCCGGACCGGGCACGCACGGATGACAGGGAGCGGAGCGACCGGTCGGCGGCTCCGACGGTATTCGGCCAGTCGCGTCTGGCCGGTCGCTGTTATCCAGGTGTACGAGGCCCCAATTGGTGCTCGAATCAATGGAATTGATGGGCCATCACATGCGCGTACCGCCCGACCGGGGACCGGTCGGGCGGTACGGGGTCCCGGAACTCCGGGCGCGGGTACGGGTGCGGGCGCGGGTGCGGGTGCGAGCGGTGGGTGCGGGTCAGGAGGCGGGCGTGTAGGAGAGCGCGAAGGAGCCGACGTCCTGGCCCGCGGTGAAGAAGGTGGTGTGCAGCTCGCTGTCCAGGTACCGGGCGCCCTCGGCGTCCAGCACCAGCGCGTCGGCGGTCAGGCTCTGCGTGCCGCCGCTGCTGGTGATCGAGTTGTTGCCCGCCGGGTCGAACAGCGCGACCGGGGTGGTGGAGCCGTCCGGGACGGCGGTGACGGCCCAGGTGTCGAAGGCGAAGGCCAGCTGGTGGAAGGAGACCGCGCTGCCGGTCCTCGCGTCGACGAAGAGCAGGCCGCCGCCGAGGCTGACCCCGCCGAAGAAGTTGTTCAGCGTTCCGCTGCCGTCGGTCACCGGGAAGCTCGCCGACAGGCCGCTGGCCGCGTCGTAGCCCGCGGTGGCGGTGGGCAGCGGGACGGCCACGATGCCGGCCCGGGCGGCCTGCTGGAAGAAGGAGTTGCTCTCGTGGATCACCACGCTGCCGGCCGCCGGCGCGGCGGTGGCGGAGGTGGCGGACGCGGCGGTGGCGGCGAGGGCGAGACCGGCGACCGCGGCGGCGATCCGGACGGCGTGACGGGACATCGTGGCTCCTTCGGACGGGGTGCGTGGCGGGGTGCGCGGCGGCACCCGGCGCGTGGTGCGTGGCGGCGCGTGGTGTGCGGTGCGTACTGCTCGGTGCGGGCGGTGCGGGCGGTGCGGGCGGCGCGGGCGGCGCGGGTGGCGCGGGCGGTGCGGGCGGCGCGGGCGGCGCGGGCGGCGCGGGCGGCGCTACGGGCCGCCGCCCGTCCCGGCCGGGGCGCGGGACGGGCGGCGGGTACTGCGGGGCGGGGCGGGGCGGTGCGGACGGGCTCCGGGGACGGGGCCCGTCAGATGTGGGTGGTGGAACCGCAGGCCGCGGCCGCCAGGGTCAGGTAGCCGTAGCTGACGGTGGACGCCTTGCCCGCGGTGGAGCAGAGGTAGCCGCTGGAGCCGAAGATCGCGCGCAGCGCGGTGCTCTTGGTGGTGGCCGGGCTGGCGTTCCAGTCGCTGTCCCGGACCACGTTGTAGAGCACCCGGCCGTAGGTCGGGTTGGCGAAGACCGAGTTGATGGTGCCGGAGGCGGTCAGCGGGGCGACGCCGTTGATGGAGCGCAGGGTCAGGTTGCCCTTGTCGTCGACCGCGTCGTTGTGGCCGTTGGCCTGGCCCACCCAGTGGCCGGCCGAGTACGGGAAGATCACGTCGACGTCGTCGAGCAGCGGGTCGGTGCCCTGGTTCTCCTGCGGGCCGGTGACCACGCAGGAGCCCAGGGTCGGGTTGCCGATGGCCTTCAGGAAGAAGGAACGGGTGCCGGAGTTGATCTGCGGCAGGTAGGGCTTGATGGTGCCCGCGGTGCCGCCGAACGCCGACCAGTTGGTCTTGCCCGCGGTGCAGGAGTAGATGTCGAACAGGTCCTGGGTGGTCAGGTTGGCCGGGGCGTGGCCGCCGGACTTCGCCGACCAGGTCACCGCGTCCTTGGCGAACGCCACGAACAGGTTGGAGGACAGGTCACCGGTCTGCGGGCCCCGGGAGGAGCGCGCGTAGTCCAGGCTGCTGCCGGCCGCGTTCAGCGCGGTGATGCCGGCACCGGAGCCGTTCGGGCGGGTGATCGAGGCCGCGCCGCTCTTCGGGGTGATCGTGGCCGAGCCGGTCGCGTCCCAGCTGTACAGCTTCGGGGTGCCCGACACGGTGGCGTTGTAGTCGGTGGAGAACTGGTTGAGCAGAGCCTGCGTGGTGTCCGAACCAGCACCGACGATGTCCGTGCTCGCCGGGACGGTGCCGGTGGCCGGGTCCGCCATCGCGGGGACGGCGACGGCAGTGAGGGCGGCGGTCATCGCGACGGCGGCGAACGCCTTGGCAGCGGTGTGACGCATGGTCCTGTTCCTCCGTAGGGGAAAGTCCTAGCTGGACCGGAACCTGGCGGGGCCCGGTGCCGGAGGGCTCCGCGGCTCTCCGGCGGTGCGATCCTCGCCGCGTCCACCTGCTCCCCGGAAGCACCGGCCGCCTCCCCCGCCCCGGCCGCACCCGGCCCGCTGCCGCCGCGATTGCCCTGCTCAGCACGGGAGTCGGCCGCTCACCACCCAGGCGGCCCGGCCCTGGCGCGTTCTTCTCCAGGTGTGCCCACGGGGTCACCCCGGCCACCTCCGCTTCACTCCCGCCGCACCACCCCCGCACCGCCCCACACCGCACCGCACCGCACCAGCGCAACGCCGAAGCGCCCCGCCGCAGGGAAGCGACGGGGCGCGGGAACGCGTCCGGGGGCGGGGCCGGTGCCGGGGCTACCAGGCGGGCGGCAGGGCCGGTCCGCCGCCGCCCAGGCGGCGCAGGCGCTGGACGTGGTCGGCGCCCTGCCGGAAGGCGGTGACGCTCTGACGGCACTGGTCGCGGCGCAGGTAGCCGCGGGCGCTGCGGGCGACCGCCTCGCCGCCGCCCGCCCCGGCCCGGGTGGTGCGGGCGGGGAGGTGCGCCGTCCAGACCCAGAGGCGGTCCTCGCGCTGGCTGAGGACGAACCGCAGGACGGCCCGTTCGGCCAGCAACTCCCCTATGCCGATTGCCAGTTCACGGTCGCTTCGGTAGGTGCGGACGGCCGCGGCGAGCCGCCTGCCGTTCGCGGCCACCAGCGACCAGCCGACCCGCCCGTCCGCCCCGCGCACCGGCACCAGCCGGGGGCCGCGGCCGGTCTCCAGCATGCTCACGACCCGCCCTCACCCCCGGCCGCCGCAGTCGCAGCCGCAGCCGCCGCGGCCCCTGCCGCCTCCGCCGCCGCGGACATCCGGACCAGCAGCGCCATGAACCGCCGGAACGCGTTCTGGCAGGTCGCGTAACGCTCGTACGCCCGGCTCGACTTGACCAGCGGATTGCCCCGCGGCCCGGGCACCACCCAGGTCCAGCCCAGTCCGTCGCGGACATGGGTGATCCGCGCCACCAGCGCAGGCCCCAGGGCGACCAGCTCGGCGAACGCCCGCTCGGCGTCACCGGACGACTCGTGGACGGAGGAGGACACCGCCACCACCCGCCCGTTCATCGCTTTGAGCTGCCACTGGAACCGCCCGTTCGGCGCCCGCTCCGTGAACAGGCCCTCCCCGCGCACCGCCCCTACCCCCGGATCGTCCGCCGACGGAGCGCCCGTTCTCGGGCCGCACCACCGAACACCCAGCCGGCCCGCGTGGACCGCGAACCGGACGCACATCGTCACGGGCCGAACGCTATGTGTGCACGGAGCGAGCACGGAAGCGGAATCCCCTCCACAGCGCCGCTGTTCGCCGCGAAGTTCTCCCTCGTTAATGCGGGCCGCTCCGCGGGACCGCCCCGCCCCTCCTGCTCACCCGCCTTCCGTCGTCAAGTATTTCGATTGATCGACGAATGTTTCGGTCACGCTAAGATGCCCGTCCCCGCGGGACGAGGCCCCCGACCGACCCCACCGGTGACGGTCGGGGGCGCTACTATCCGAGCCATGAGCGCTGCAGAACTCGAACCCGACCCCGCACCGACCCTGTCGGAGATCGCCCGGGCGGCCGGCGTCTCGGCGCCGACAGTTTCGAAGGTGCTGAACGGCCGGGCCGACGTCGCGCCCGCGACCCGCGCCAAGGTCGAGGAGATCCTGCGCCGCACCGGCTACCAGCGCCGCCGCACCGCCACGCCGCCGTCCCGGCTGCTCGACCTGGTCTTCCACCAGCTCGACAACGCCTGGGCGATGGAGGTGATCCGGGGCGTGGAGAACGTCGCCCGGGACGAGGGCCTGAGCGTGGTGCTCTCCGAGTCCGCCGGGCGGCTCACCCCGGGCCAGACCTGGGTGGACGGGGTCCTGGCCCGCCGTCCGGCCGGCGTGGTGCTGGTGCTGTCCGAGCTGGACGCCTCCCAGCGCGACCAACTCGCCAGCCGGGACATCCCGTTCGTGGTGCTCGACCCGGCCGGCGACCCGGCGGAGGGGGTGCCCGCCGTCGGCGCCGCCAACTGGCAGGGCGGCCTGGCCGCCACCCGGCACCTGCTCGACCTCGGCCACCGCCGGATCGGGATGATCTCCGGCCCGTCCGGAATGATGTGCAGCCGCGCCCGGGTCGACGGCTACCGGACCGCGCTCGGCACGGCCCGGCTGCCGGTCGACCCGGAGCTGATCATCGAGGGCAACTTCCACCACGAGGTCGGGTACGCCGCCGCCCACACCCTGCTCACCCGGCCCGACCGGCCCACCGCCATCTTCGCGGGCAACGACCTGCAGGCCCTGGGCGTGTACGAGGCCGCCCGCGAACTGGGGCTGCGGGTACCGGAAGACCTCTCGGTGGTCGGCTTCGACGACCTGCCGCTGGCCCGCTGGGTCGGCCCGCCGCTGACCACCGTCCGCCAGCCGCTGGTGGAGATGGCCGAGACGGCGGCCCGGCTGGCCATCGGGCTCGGCCGCGGCGAGCAGCCCACCGCGACCAGGGTCGACCTCGCCACCAGCCTGGTCGTCCGGACCAGCACCGCCCCGCCGCCGGCCGAAGGCTGATCGGCGCCCGTCAACTCTCCTGCGCGGTCCGGACGTTCCGGGCCGCGCAGAGTGGTTGACGCCCCTCCCCGGCTCCCCTACCGTCATCCGGGTCACACCGGAAGATTCGACAAGTATTCGAAACTTTCGGATCGTTCGGAGGGAGCCCCATGGCCGAGCCCGCGTCCGCCGCCACCAGCCCGCTGCTGCCGCCACCGCCCGCACCGGCACCGGCGCCCGCGCCGACAGCGGCAGCGTCCGGCACCCTCGCGCTGACCTTCGACGACGGCCCGCACCCGGACTCCACGCCCGCGCTGCTCGACGCCCTCACCGCCGCCGGCCACCGCGCCACCTTCTTCCTGTGCGGCGCGCAGGCCGAGCGCCACCCGGAGCTGGTCCGCGCCCTGGACGAGGCCGGCATGGCGATCGCCAACCACAGCTGGTCGCACCCGTCCCTGCCGGGCCTGCCGCTGCCCGCCGTCCACGAGGAGATCCACCGCACCAACCGCGTCCTGGCCGAACTCACCGGCCGCCCGCCGGTGCTGTTCCGCCCGCCGTACGGCGCCACCAGCCCGGCCGTCGCCCGGCTCGCGGCCGAGGCGGGCCTGACCGAGACGCTCTGGGACGTCGACCCGCGGGACTGGGACGGCACCGCGCCCGACGGGATCGTCGCCGTCCTCGCGACCGCGCGCCCGGGCGACACCGTGCTGCTGCACGACCACGGCAACCGCAACACCGTCACCGCGCTGCCCGCCGTCCTCGCCGCGCTCAGCGCCCGCGGCCTGCGCTCGGCCGCCCTCCCCCACTGACCCTCCCGCCGCAACTCCCCCCAGACACCGGTGGCCGGACGCACCCGCCCGCACCACGCGTCCGGTCACCGGTGGAACCGCGCCCGCCCCGCCCCCTTCACAGGACGGGCACGTTGATCCGATCGTTGTAATGAACTGCATGCGGACATAAGCCCCATGGCCTCCCAGATGCACCGTCAAGGGACTTGACCGATCCATTACCCGGCGGAGATGGTGTGAGCCGCCCGGACCTTCCGCGGCGCGTCCCCTGCCCCGCGCACCAGTGAGCGGGCGGCAAGGGACTTGACCAGGGCCTTGCCGGTGGGGAGATTTGAGCCGCCCCGGGTCTCCCGTGGCTGAAAACCATCCCAGCATCGAAGAGTGGACAGGTAGCACATGCACCGATCCATAGCCCTCCGCGCGGCCGCCGTCGTGGTCGCCGCCGGGCTGATGTCCGCGCCGGCCGTCGGCTCGGCGTTCGCCAGCAGCAGCACGTACACCTCGCAGTTGCGGCAGAAGGTCCCGACCACCGCCGCCGCGTTCGGCGAGCAGGAGAAGACCTGCGCCGACATCCCGGCCACCCAGGACGGCTGGCACTTCGTCCTCCCGGGCAACGACGCCGACTTCGTCACGCTCACCGTGACCTTCCAGCCGGGCGGCCAGCAGGTCGTCACCAGTTTCCCCGGCAAGCCGGTCGGCAAGCACGCCTACGTGGCGTCGGAGAAGGGCGCCACCCTCGTCTCGGCCGTGGCCGAGGTCCGGGGCGGCAGCGAGGCCAAGTTCAACCTCTCGCACACCTGCCCGGCGAACGTGCCGGAGGCCAGCCCGTCGCCGGAGGCGTCCGAGTCGCCGGTGGAGAGCCCCGAGCCCTCCGCGTCGGCCTCCGCGTCCCCGTCCGAGAGCCCGGAGACCTCCGAGTCGCCGTCCGGGTCCGCGTCGCCGAGCCCGTCCGAGGGCACCTCCGGGTCGCCGTCGCCGAGCGCCTCGGAGAGCACCTCCGGCGCGGCGGTCTCGCCGAGCGCCTCGGCCACCACCGGCCCGGCGGACGACAGCCTGGCGTTCACCGGTGCCAGCGTGATCGGCACCACCGTGGCGGGCCTGGCCCTGCTCGGTGCGGGTGGCGTGCTGGTGTCGCGCCGCCGCAAGGGCGCGCACCGCTGAACCGGGCGGCCCGCCGACTCCCCTGAGAACAGGGCGGGTTGACGGACGGCGTCCGCGGCAGTGGAGGCACGAGGACGGCGGGGCCCCGTACGGGACCCCGCCGTTGCGCGTCTGCGCACACCCGCACCCGCGCCGACCGCACCGACCGGACCGGCTGACCGGCTGACCGGCTGACCGGCCGACCGGACCGGTCAGACCGCCTCGGGCTGCCAGAGCCCGGCCGGGTCGGTGTGCAGGCTGCGGACGGTGACCAGGGCCGCGCCGAGGACGGGGCCGCGGCGGCCCAACGGCGAGGCGCGCAGGGCCTCTTCGGGCCAGGGGCGGACCCGGATCAGCTCGGCCAGCTCGGCCCGCATCGCGGGCAGCAGCCACTGCGCGAGGTCGGCGTAGGCGCCGCCGAGGACGAGCGTGGCGGGGTCGACCAGGTTGACGGCGGCGGCCAGTGCGGTGCCGAGCGCGGTGCCCGCGTGCCGCAGCGCGCGCCGGGTCTCGGCGTGCCCGGCCTCCGCCCGGCGCACCAACTCGGTGATCGGGTCCGCCTCCTGACGGCTCGTCAGGTTTACGGCCCGATTCTCCCGGCCGAGTTCGTCCAGCTCCTCGGCGAGCCCGGCGGAGCGGAGCACGGCGGCCAGGCCCGCGTACGGTTCGAGGCAGCCGCGGGCGCCGCAGGAGCAGGCGCGCCCGTCGGGGCGGACGGTGAGGTGGCCGAGCTCTCCGGCGAAACCCTGGACGCCGCGGAACAGGCGGCCGTCCAGGACGAGCGCGCCGCCGATGCCCTCACCGGCCGAGATGTGCACGAAGGTGCCGCTGGCGGTGCCCTGCCAGAGTTCGGCGAGCGCGCCGAGGTTGGCCTCGTTGTCGACGGCGGGGGCGGTGCCGGAGCCGGGCCAGGAGGCGGTGACGTCGACCTGGTGCCAGCCGAGGTTGGGGGCGTGCTCGACCCGGCTGCCGGGGCTGCCCAGCGGGACGCTGCCGGGGACGGCGAGCACCCGGCCGACCACCCGCAGGCCGAGCGCGACGGCCTCCCGTTCGGCCCGGTCGGCGAGTTCGGCGAGTTCGGCGAGGGTCTGCTCGGCGGGGCGGCCCGCGTTGGCGGCGGGGCGGTGCAGTTCGACCCGGACCTCGCCGCGCAGGTCGAGGACGCAGGCGCTGAGGTGTTCGACGCCGATCTCCAGGCCCAGCCCGGCGGGCCCGTTCCCGTTCAGGACGAGGGCCCGGCCCGGGCGGCCGACCCGGCCGCTGCGTTCGAGTTCGCCCTCCAGCAGGAGGCCGCCGCCGATGAGTTCGTCGACCAGGCTGGAGACGGCGGTGCGGGTCAGCCCGGTGCGGCCGGCCACGTCGGCCCGGGAGAGCGGGTGGGCGGCGGCGACGGTGCGCATCACCAGGGCGAGGTTCTGCCGCCGCATGTCCTGCTGGGAGGCGGGGCCGCGCCTGGTCGCGAGGTCGCCGTCGGGCGGCTGCTGCCCGTCCTCTGTCACGTCTGCCCCGTCCCTCCGTGCCGTCGTCCGGCTCGTCCGTGCGTGTGTCGGTCCGGGCCGCCCGCCGGCGGGGGCGGGCGGCCCGGTGCGGCGTGCCGTCAGTGGGCGCCGTCCCCCTGGAGGGCGGCCGTCTGCGAAATGGTAGTCGCGATCCGTTCGAGCGCGGCGTCGTCCCGGGCGAGGGCGGGCAGCACCGGGCCGTCTGCGGTGCCCCAGCGGCGGGCGACGGCGTCGGCGGGCTCGCCGGTGAGCAGCGCGGCGGCCTGGGCGGCGGCGCCGAGGGCGACGAGTTCGCGGGCGGCGGGCAGTTGGACGGGACGGCCGGAGAGGCGGCGGACGGTGTCCTGCCAGGCCCGGCCCTGGGCGCCGCCGCCGATCAGCAGGATCGGCCGCTCGGGGTCGGCTGCACCGGGCCCGTCGACGGCGAGGACGTCGTCGAGGGCGGCGAGCAGCGAGTACGCGGCGCCGTCGTAGGCGGCCTGGAGGAGCTGGCCGGGGGTGGTGTCGTGGCGCAGGCCGTGCAGCAGGCCGCTGGCGTGCGGGAGGGCGGGGGTGCGTTCGCCGTCGAGGTAGGGCAGCAGGACGGCGGTGCCGCCGGGTTCGACGTCCTGGCGGTCGCGGCCGAGGAGGGTGGCGACGCGGTCGACGGCGAGGGTGCAGTTGAGGGTGCAGGCGAGCGGGAGCCAGCCGTCGAGGGCGTCGGCGAAGCCCGCGACGGTGCCGGTGGGGTCGGCGGGGCGGTTGCGGGCGACGGTGTAGACGGTGCCGGAGGTGCCGAGGCTGAGCACGGGGGTGCCGGGGGTGAGGCCGAGGCCGAGGGCGGCGGCCATGTTGTCGCCGGTGCCGGTGGCGATCGGGGTGCCGGGGCGCAGCGGCCCGCCGGGGAGGGCGTGTCCGGCGGCGGTCCCGGCGGGGGTGACGGCGGGGAGCAGGGCGGGGTCGAGCCCGATGTGGTCGAGGACGGTGGCGTGGTAGCCGTCGGGGGTCCACCAGCCGGTGCCGGAGGCGTCGCCGCGGTCGGTGGTGGCGGTGCCGGTGAGGCGTTCGGTGAGGTGGTCGTGCGGGAGGCGGACGGCGGCGGTGCGGTCGGCGTTGCCGGGTTCGGTGGCGCGCAGCCAGGCCCACTTGGCGGCGGTGAAGGAGGCGCCGGGGACGCTGCCGATCTCGGCGGCCCACCACTGGGCGCCGAACTTCCGCACCAGGTCGGCGGCTTGGGGTGCGGAGCGGACGTCGTTCCAGAGCAGGGCGGGGCGGACGGGGCGTCCGGCGGCGTCCAGGGTGACGAGTCCGTGCTGCTGGCCGCCGATGGCCAGGGCCTGGGCGCGGTCGGCCCAGCCGGTGGCGGCGACGGCGGTGGTGAGGGCGTCCCACCACTGGTCCGGGTCGCTCTCCTGCCCGTGGCGGGAGTCGACCCGGTGGGGGGCGCGGCCCTCGCCGAGGACGCGTCCGGTGTCGGCGTCGACGGCCAGGGCCTTGGTGGACTGGGTCGAGCTGTCGACGCCGATCACCACCTGGGGGTGTGCCATGGCGTGCTCCTGTCTGCGGTGGTCCGGGCCCTGCGGGAAGCGTTTTCCGGATGGGTGGGGCGGTGCGTTCCGCGTGGGGGCTTCCCCTCGCGGGCTCGCCCATACTAATTTGTCTTCCGGCCTTACGAATAGCCCCCAATCCGGGTTACCGTCGGTGCCGGGCCCGATCCGCGTCGGGCCACCGGTCGATCCCTCGGTCGATCCACCCGGTCGATCACCAGCCTCTGGAGTACGAGATGAGCCAGCTCACCCCCACCCCCGCCGACAAGTTCACCTTCGGTCTGTGGACGGTCGGCTGGCAGGGCCGCGACCCGTTCGGCGACGCCACCCGCCCGGCCCTGGACCCGGTCGAGACGGTGGAGAAGCTGGCCGCCCTCGGCGCGTACGGCGTGACCTTCCACGACGACGACCTCGTCCCGTTCGGCTCCTCGGACGCGGAGCGGGAGGCGATCGTCAAGCGCTTCCGGGCCGCCCTGGAGTCGACCGGCCTGCGGGTGCCGATGGCCACCACCAACCTGTTCACCCACCCGGTCTTCAAGGACGGCGCGTTCACCGCCAACGACCGCGACGTGCGCCGCTACGCGCTGCGCAAGACCATCCGCAACATCGACCTGGCGGTCGAGCTGGGCGCGACCGTGTACGTGGCCTGGGGCGGCCGGGAGGGCGCGGAGCACGGCGCCTCCAAGGACGTCCGGGTCGCCCTCGACCGCCTCAAGGAGGCCTTCGACCTGCTCGGCGACTACGTCACGGAGCAGGGCTACGACCTGCGCTTCGCGATCGAGCCGAAGCCGAACGAGCCCCGCGGCGACATCCTGCTGCCGACCATCGGCCACGCGCTGGCGTTCATCGACCGCTTGGAGCGCCCGGAGCTGGTCGGCCTCAACCCGGAGGTCGGCCACGAGCAGATGGCGGGCCTGAACTTCCCGCACGGCATCGCCCAGGCGCTGTGGTCGGACAAGCTGTTCCACATCGACCTGAACGGCCAGTCCGGCATCAAGTACGACCAGGACTTCCGGTTCGGCGCGGGCGACCTGCGGCAGGCGTTCTGGCTGGTCGACCTGCTGGAGTCCTCCGACTACCAGGGCCCGCGGCACTTCGACTTCAAGCCGCCGCGCACCGAGGACTTCGACGGCGTCTGGGAGTCCGCGGCCGGCAACATGCGCAACTACCTGCTGCTCAAGGAGCGCGCGCTGGCCTTCCGCGCCGACGCCGAGGTCCAGGACGCGCTGCGCGCCGCCCGCCTCGACCAGCTCGCCCAGCCGACCGCCGCCGACGGCCTGGCCGCGCTGCTCGCCGACCGCGCCGCGTTCGAGGAGTTCGACGTCACCGCCGCCGCCGAGCGCGGCATGGCCTTCGAGCGGCTCGACCAGCTGGCCATCGAGCACCTGCTCGGCGCCCGCTGACCCGCACCCGCAACGCCCACCGGCCGGCCCCCGTTCCCGGGGCCGGCCGGTGCCGCGTTCCCGGGGCCGGTCGGTGCCGCGCCCGCTCGCCCCCGCTCGTCCCCGCCGCTCGCGCGTCGGCCCGCCGGGCGTCAGGCCGTGACGTCCACCAGGACCTTGCCGACCGCCCGGCCCTCAACCGCGCGGTGCGCGTCGGCGGTGCGGGCGAGGGGGAAGCGGTGCAGCGGCAGGCCGTGCTCCTCGCCGACGGGGAGCGCACCGTCGCGCACCGCGGCGGCGACGTCCGCGACGGCCGCGGCGCGCGCCTCCGGACCGGCCAGGTAGAGGACCAGGAACTGGAAGCGCGCGTTGAGCACCATGTTCCGCAGCACGTCCAGTTCGACCGTCGCGCCGCCGTCGTTGGCGTAGGTCGAGATCGTGCCGCGGGTGCGCAGGACGGCGAGGTCCAGGGCGAGGTTCGCGCCGAGCGCCACCTCGGCGACGAGGTCCACGCCGTCCGGGGCGGCCGCGCGGACCGCGGCGGCCGGGTCGCCCCGGCGGTAGTCGACCACGTGGTGGGCCCCGGCGGCGGTGGCCAGCCGGGCCTTCTCCGGGCCGCTGACCGTGCTGACCACGGTGGCGCCGGCCCAGCGGGCGAGCTGGATCACCGCGTGCCCGACCGCTCCGGCCCCGCCCGCGGCGAGCACCGTCCGCCCGGCGAGCGCACCGGGGGCCAGTCGGCGCGGCCCGTCCTCGGCGACGGTGAGCGCCCGGTGCGCGGTCAGCGCGGGGACTCCGAGCGAGGCACCGAGGTCGAACCCGGCCGCGTCGGGCAGCGGCACGGCCTGGTCGGCGGGCAGCACGGTGAACTCGGCGGCGGTGCCGGTGGGCCGCCCGGCGGCGGCCATGAACAGCCAGACGCGCTGGCCGAGCCGGCTCCGGTCGACACCCTCGCCGACGGCGTCGACCGTACCGGCGCCGTCGTGGTGCGGGACGAGCTCCGGGAAGGGCCGGGGGTGACCGGCTCCGGAACGCGCCTGCCAGTCGGTCGGGTTGACGCCCGACACCGCGATCCGGACCCGGACCTCGCCCGGCCCGGGCTCGGGCGGGTCGCGGTCGACGAACCGGAGGACGTCGGGGGTGCCGTGCTCGCGGTGGACGATGGCTTTCATGATCCTCCTCGGTGCCCGGGGGCCGTGGCCCCCGCCGTGGCCCGGTCGGCCGGTGACGGCACTGCCGGTGACGGCGCTGCCGGTGGTGGCGGCACTGCCGGTGACGGCCGCCTCAACGTGACTCGGTGACGTCGAGGGCGAGGTCGGTGGTGCGTGACTCGATGCCGTCGAGGGCCGCGAGGGTCGCGGCGTCGAGGGCGACCCCGCCGACCGCGACGTTGGCCTCCAGGTGGGCGGCGTCGGCGGTGCCGGGGATGAGCAGCACGTTCGGGGCGCGGTGCAGCAGCCAGGCCAGGCCGACCTGGGCGGGCGTGACGCCCAGGTCGTGCGCCGCGGCGCGCACCGCCGGTTCGTCGGTCGCCCTGGGCAGGCCGGGGAAGGCGCCGCCGAGCGGGAAGAACGGCACCCAGGCGATGCCCTCGGCCTCGCACAGCCGCAGCACGTCCTCGTCGGCCCGGGCGACCAGGCTGTAGGCGTTCTGGACGCAGACGATCCCGGCGGGCAGCGCGCGGCGCAGGCCGTCGAGGGTGACGCTGCTGAGGCCGATCGCGCCGACCTTGCCCTCGTCGCGCAGGGCGGTCATCACGGCGAGCTGGTCGTCGAGGTCGACCACCTGGTCGCCCTCGGCGCGCAGGCCGGGCCCGGTGTCCAGGCGGCGGAGGTTGACGACGTCGAGCCGGTCGGTGCCCAGGCTGCGCAGGCTCTCCTCGACGCTGGCGCGCAGCTGTTCGGGGCGTTGCGCCAGGCGCAGCGGCGGGCGGCCGCCGGGGTCGGGGTCGGCCCCGACCTTGGTGACGACCAGGACGCCGTCCTCGGGGCGCAGCGCCTCGCGGATCACGTCGTCGGCGAACCCGTCGCCGTAGAACCGGGCCGTGTCCACGTGGTCGACGCCGAGTTCGACCGCGCGGCGCAACAGGGCGACGGCCTCCTCGCGGCGGGCGTGCAGGCGTTCGAGTTGGAGCGCGCCGTACCCGGTCCGCAGGACGGTGCGGGCTCCTAACGGGGCGGTGGCGGCGGCAGCGGGGGCGCTGGTCATCGCGTGCTCTCCTCAGTCGGCGTCGGCTCGGCTGGTGTCGGCTCAGCTGATGTCGGTTCGGCCGGTGTCGGTTCGGCCGGTGTCGGTTCGGCCGGTGCCTGCTCGGCCGGTGTCCGCAGGGCGGTGTAGAGCAGTTCGGCCTGGTAGAGCGCCATGATCCGGTGCGCGATCGGGGCGGCGAGCTCCCGGGCCGGGGCGGGTTCGTGGTGCTCGACCTTCACCAGCCAGGCCGTGACGCAGTCGTGCAGCATGGCGCGCATCCGGTCGGTCGCGTCGACGACGACGGCGCGGACGGCCGGGTCGGTGGTCGACTCGCTCCAGGTCTGCACGCCGACCCGGGCGTGGACGGGGTCGATCGCGGCGGTCAGCCGGGCGAGCAGTTCGTCGGGGTCGGGCGGGACGTCGGCGGCGGCGTACTCGCCGATGGTGTCGCCGCGCCGGTGGAGCATTTCGCGGGCGGCGCCCCGGACCAGGTCGGCCTTGTTCCGGTAGTGCGCGTAGATCGAGCCGGTCGAGAGGCCCGATTCGGCGCTGATGTCGGCGATCGAGGTCCGCTCCATGCCGTTGCGGCTGAAGCAGCGGACGGCGGCCTCGGCGATCTGCGTGCGCCGTAGTTCCTTGCGTGCGTCGGTGAGCCGGGGCACCGCACCCTCCTTCAAAAAGAACGGCGGTTCTGCTTGTCCAGACATCCAGGACACTAGCAGAACCACCGTTCTGTTTGTCACCGGCCGCCCTCACCCCCGTCAGCCCGGCAGCGGCACCGGCCCCGCGGGCCGCCTCACTGCGGCAGCGCGCCCGGCCGGTAGTCGTACAGCCAGCCCGTGGACCGGGCGTACGCGCGGGTGAACACCAGCGGCATCACCGCGTCCCGCACCCGGGCGGCGAGCGGGCCCGCGGTCTTGGCGTCCCGGTTGGCGGCGGCGGAGCGGGCGAGCTTCCCTGCGCGGGCCGCCCGCCCGTGGTCGAAGGCGGCCAGCGCGGCGGCCCGGTCGGGCCCGGCGTGCAGCGCCCGGGCCAGGGCCACCGCGTCCTCCAGCGCCATGGAGGCGCCCTGGCCCGCGCCGACCGGGTGCGCCGCGTCGCCGACCAGCACGCACCGCCCGTCCTGGCGGCGCGGCACCGGCGGCAGGACGTGGAACAGGGTGGTCGCGTCGATCCGCGCGCCCGCACCGAGGATCCGCCGGGGCACCTCCTCGTCCGCGAACAGGGCGGCCAGTTCCTCGACGTCGAGCCCGATCCCGGCCGGCACGGCCGGGTCTGCGATCTGCACGGACCACCACACGGTGCCGTCCGGCGCGGGCAGGTGCAGGAAGGTGCCGCGCCGCCCGAAGGTCAGGTTGAACGTCCGGCCGGGGCCCGCCTCCGGCACGCCCGGCGCGATGCCCGCGAGCCCGTACAGTCCGGCGTACGCGGGCTCCGGCCCGTCCGGGTCGAGCATCCGGCGGACGGCGGAGCGCAGCCCGTCCGCCCCGACCACCAGGTCGGCCCGGGCCGCCGCCTCGTCCGCCACCCCTCCCCCGGCCCCCGTCCCGGTCAGCCGTTCGCCGACCACGATCCGCGCGCCGGCCCGCACCGCCTCGGCGCGCAGGGCCGCCACCAGGTCGGCCCGCATCAGCGTGACGCTGCGCAGCGGGTCGCCCGCGGGCCGGCCGCGCGGGACGTCGCCCAGCAGCTTGCCGCGGCCCGACCACATCCGCTGCCGGTCGACCTCGAAGCCCGCGGCCCGCACGGCGTCCAGGCAGCCGAGCGTCTCCAGGGCGCGCAGGCCGTTGACGGCCAGGCTCAGGAACGCCCCGACCTTGCCCGCCGGGTCCGGGTACGCCTCGTACACCGTCACCTCGGCGCCGATCCTGCGCAGTGCGATCGCGCTCGCCGCACCGGCCACTCCGGCGCCGATCACTACCGCCTTCAGCTGCTCCATCTGCCCCACTCCTCACTGAATCGAAGTTCAATGAATCCGTATTCACTGAACTGGCCGTCAGTATGATGTCCGCACGAGCGACAGGTCAAGGCGCGGGAGAGCGCGGGGCCCGAGGGGCGAAGGAGGCCGGACACGATGAGCGTGCGCAAGGCGCAGGCGGCGGAGACCAGGGCGGCGCTGCTGGAGGCCGCCCGGCAGCAGTTCGTCGAACGCGGCTACCTCAACACGAAGATCACCGACATCACGGCGGCCGCGGGCCGGGCCACCGGCTCGTTCTACGCGCACTTCGCCGACAAGGACGAACTGCTGCGGGCCCTGCTCGACGACGTCCGCACCCAGGCCCGCGACCAGGTCGTCGCCGAGGTCCACCCGCGCGACCACGACCTCGCCGACCGGGGCCAACTGCACGCCCACATCGGCGCGTCCTGGCAGGCGATGCGCGACCACCTCCCGGTCACCATCGCCGTGTTCGAGTCGATCGTCGCCGAGGGCCCGCGCTCCGGCCGCGCCTGGCAGCGCCTCGTCGCGGACACCGACGTCCTCCGCGACCACCTCGACTACCTGCGCGAACAGAACCGCCCCCTCCCCGGCGACCCCGCCCTGCTCGCCCCCGCGATGGGCGCCATGCTCGGCCTGCTCTCCTACGCCCTGCTCACCACCGACCACCCCGCCCACCCGGACAGCGAGGTCGTCGACACCCTCACCGACCTCCTCCTGCACGGCCTCGCCGGGCCCGCCGAACCGGCCGGGCCAGCCGAACCGGCCTCCTAGACAGTTCCGGCACCGCTACCGCCGGGGCGGCAACGCCCTTGGGGTGACGCCGGGTTCGCCCTGGAGTCCGGTACGGGGTTCACGGTGCGCCGCCGCGGTGGCGGCGGGTGCTGCTAGCCTCGGCGCACCGCCCGCCGTCCCGCCGCGCCCAGGTCCCTGCCGCGCGTGCCCGACCGGGTCGGCCCTTCCCCGGTGTCGACGCCCCGGTCCGCTGTCCTGCCGACCGCCGGGCCGACACCGCTCCCGGCCGCTGCCGCCCCGGCCCGGCCGGACGCCCCTTCCCGCCCGGAGGTCGGTTCCGTCATGCGTCCCACCCTGTTCACGATCGAACGGCCCGGCCCGGGCCGGCTCAGCACCATGGCCCGGCCGCGCGGCGGCGACTGGCTGGCCGACGAGTTGGCGGCGCTGGCCGCGCTGGGGGTGACCGAGCTGGTCAGCGCCCTGACGGCGGCGGAGTGCGCCGAGCTCGGTCTGACCGCGGAGGCCGAGTGCGCCCGGGCCGCCGGGCTGCGGTTCACGGCCGTGCCGGTCCCGGACCGCACCGTGCCCGCCCTGGCCGAAGTCCTGCCGGTGGTGGACGAGTTGGCGCAGCGGCTGGCCGCGGGCGGCCACCTGGTGGTGCACTGCCGGGCCGGGATCGGCCGCTCCTCACTACTGGCGGCCTCGGTCCTGATCCGCTCCGGCGCGGACCCGGACGACACCTGGGCCCGGATCGCCCGCGCCCGCGGCCTGGCCGTGCCGGACACCGCCGAGCAGCGCGCCTGGACCGACCGGGTGCCCCCGCTTCGGTGACAGGACGTGCGTGTCGGCTGGGCCTCACGACCTCCGGGACCCGGGTGCGCTCGAACGGCCCGCAGCTCGAAGGGCCCGGCCGCCTGCTCGACGCGGGCACGGTCCGCGTCGCCGTCGACAGCACGTCCCCGCTCGCGGACGCCCGCAGGGCCCACCAACGGGCCGCCCGCGGACACCTCCGGGGCAAGATCGTGCTCACCTCCGTGTGAGGACGGCCCGTCCACGGTCACCGCGACGGAACCCGACCCGACCGGCCCGAGCGCCCCGACCGCCCCGGGCCGTGGATCCCGGAGCGCCCGCGCGTGCCGGAGCACCGGGGCCGGGTCGTCAGTGGTGGAACAGCCGCAGCCCGGTGTGCACCAGCGTGATCCCGTGCTCGGCGCAGGCGGCCTCGACCTCGGCGGAGCGGACGGATCCGCCGGGTTCGGCGATCGCGGTGACGCCGTGGCGGCGGGCGTGGTCGACGTTGTCGCGGAACGGCAGGTAGCCGTCGGAGACGAACGCGACACCGTCCAGCCGGGCCGTCCACGCGGCCCGCTCGGCCGCGCCGAGTTCGTCCGGCACGTCGCCGCCGCCGCGCAGGGCGGCGGCGAACCGGGTGCGCTCGTCGGGCGTCAAGTCGCCCTCCAGGTAGCGGATCTGCCAGTTGATCCGGTCCTGTCGGCGGACTTCGGGCCGAAAGTCGAGGGCCCGGACGGCGGGGTGGCGGCGCAGCCACCAGGTTTCGGTCTTGGCCCCGGCCAGCCGGGTGCAGTCGACCCGGGACTGCTGGCCGGCGCCGATGCCGAGGGCCGCGCCGTCGCGCAGGTAGCAGACCGAGTTGGACTGGGTGCGGCGCAGCACGGCCAGGCCGAGCAGCAGGTCGTCGGCGGTGGCGGGGGTGAGGGCGCCGACCCGGACGTCGGTGAGCAGGTCGACGGTGAGCGGGGCGGTGTCGACGTCCTGGACGAGGCACAGGCCGTGCACCTCGCGGCGCTCGACGGCGGGCGGGACGTGCCCGGGGCGGGCCTCCAGGACGAGGTACCGGCCGTTCTTCTTGCGGGCCAGCACGTCGAGCACGCCGGGCGCGTAGCCGGGGGCGACGACGCCGTCGGAGACCACCCGGACCAGCAGGTCGGCGAGTTCGAGGTCGACCTCGTGCGAGACGGCGACGAAGTCGCCGTAGGAGGACTTCGGGTCGGCGTCACGGGCCCGCAGGTAGGCGGAGGTGAGCGGGCCGACGGCGGCCGGGTCCACGGCGTACAGCTCGGCGGTGGCGGGGTCGACCGGCCCGGCGAGGGCGGCACCGGCCGGGGAGACGTGCTTGAACGAGGCGGCGGCGGGTCGGCCGAGGAGCGCGGCGGCTTCGCTGACGAGCTGCCAGGAGTTGAGCGCGTCCAGCAGGTTGACGTACGAGGGCTGTCCCTGCAGCAGTTTCAGTGGCAGGTCGGTGCCGGGCAGCGCCTCGGCGCGGGCGCGGGTGTTCTGCGGGTTGGTTCCGTACCGAAGGTCCATGGTGGTGGCCCCCTCCGTGAAGTCGGTGTGACGGCTTCGGAGGACACCCAGGCGGACGGTGCCGGTCCCGTGCTGTGCTGCGCCGCTCCCCGGTGGTGCTCCACCTCTCGCCAGTCGCGACGCGCCGATGCTAGCAGCGGGCGGAACGCGCCCGGGCGGAACGGGCCGGGGCCGGGCAGCGGCGTTCGAGTGGGTTCGGCCGTGTCGTGGGGCGGGTGGCCGGGCGGGTGGCGGGGGCGTGCCTACCGTCGGAGTTCCGTCACCGTGCGCGGGTGGCGCTGTGCCCCTGGGAGGGTCGATGTCCTCGTCCGACGCCGCGTCAGTGTCCGGAGTGCCGCCGCGCCGCGGGTGGTTGTGGCGGTTGGGCGGGTGGTGCGCCCGGCATCCGGTGGTGGTGGTCGTCGGCTGGCTGGTGGTGCTGGTGGGGGTGCAGGTCGCGGACCGGGCCGTCGGCGGCACGTACTCGGACGACTTCTCGCTGCCGGGCACCCAGGCGCAGGAGGGCGCGGACGTACTGGCCGCGCACGAGCCCGCCGTCGGCGGGACGAGCGCGCAGGTGGTGCTGCACGACGGGCAGCCGCTGACGGACTTCCAGGCGCAGGTGGACCAGGCGGTGACCTCCCTCCAGCACCTGCCGCACGTGCTGTCGGCGCAGAACCCGCTGCCGCCGCAGGGCCAGGCCCCGCAGCCGGGCGGCCCGCTGTCCGCGGACGGGCGGACGGCCTACGTCACGGTGCGCTTCGACGGGGTGCTCGCCACGTTCGGCGACGACTACCTGGACCAGGTGGACGCGGCGGTGGCGCCGCTGCGGCAGGCGGGCGTGCAGGTCGAGTACGGCGGCCCGCTGGGCGAGTTGGCGCGGCCGGAGCCGAGCGACCGGGTGAGCGAGCTGATCGGGTTCGGGGTCGCGATCGTGGTGCTGCTGGTCGGGTTCGGCAGTGTGATCGCGGCGGGGCTGCCGCTGGTGAGCGCGCTGCTGGCGGTGGTGGTGGGCCTGGGCCTGCTGGGCCTGCTGGCGGCGCTGACGACCTTCGCGACGGTCGCGCCGACGCTGGCGACGATGATCGGGCTGGGCGTCGGCATCGACTACGCGCTGTTCCTGCTGACCCGGCACCGGCAGAACCTGATGGACGGCCGGGACCCGCAGACCGCGGCCGGGCACGCGGTGGCGACCAGCGGCCGGGCGGTGCTGATCTCCGGCACGACCGTGGTGATCGCACTGGCGGGCCTGTCGGTGTCGGGCATCTCGTTCATGGCGAAGCTGGGCCTGGCGGCGGGCGTCACGGTGGTGACGGCGGTGTGCGGCGCGCTGACGCTGCTGCCCGCGCTGATGGGCCTGATCGGCCGCCGGATGGACCGCTTCACCGTCCGCACGCCGGTCGCCGAAGGCGCCGGGGCCGATGTCGCGTCAACCGCTGACGCGACGCCCGGTGACGCGACACCCGCCGACGCCACCGCAACCGCAACCGCAACCGCAACCGCAACCGCAACCGGCGGCATGTGGCACCGGTACGCGCGGCGGGTCGAGCGCCGCCCGTGGTGGTACCTGGCGGCGGGGCTGGTGACGGTGCTGGTGCTGGCGGTGCCGCTGCCGTCGATCCAGCTCGGGCACATCGGGGACGGCGCGGACCCGACCTCGTTCACCGACCGGCGGGCGTTCGACCTGATGTCGGCGGCGTTCGGTCCGGGTTCCAACGGGCCGCTGACCGTGGTGGTCGACCAGAGCGCGGTCGCCGCGGCCGACCGTCCGGCGCTGGCCTCCGCCGTCCAGCAGGCGCTGACCGGCGTGCCGGACACGGCGGGCACCGCACCGCTGCAGACCAGTGCGGACGGCGACGTGCTGTTCACCACCGTCACGCCCGCGCAGGCCCCGCAGGACCAGGGGACCACCGACCTGGTCGGCCACCTCTCCGACACGGTGCTGCCGGACGCGGTCGCGGGCACGCCCGCCGTCACGTACGTCACGGGCACGACCGCCGCCCAGGTCGACTTCCTGGACCTCGTCGCCAGCCGCCTGCTGCCGATCATCGCGGTGGTGGTGGCGCTGGCGTTCCTGATCATCCTGCTGGTGTTCCGGGCGCCGCTGATCGCGCTGAAGGCGGCCGTGCTCAACCTGGTCTCGATCGCCGCCTCGTACGGGGTGCTGGTCGCGGTGTTCCAGTGGGGCTGGGGCGGGCCCGCGCTCGGGGTGTCGGGCAAGGTGCCGATCGAGAGCTACGTCCCGATGATGATGTTCGCGATCGTCTTCGGCCTCAGCATGGACTACGAGGTGTTCCTGCTCTCCCGGGTCCACGAGCGCTGGCGCCTGACCGGCGACAGCCGCGGCGCGGTCGCGCACGCGCTGGAGACCACCGCGCGGGTGATCAGCTGCGCGGCCCTGATCATGGTCAGCGTGTTCGCGGCGTTCGTCGTCAGCGACAACGTGGTGATCAAGATGATGGGCCTGGGCCTGGCCGTCAGCGTCCTGATCGACGCCACCGTGGTGCGGCTGCTGATGGTCCCCGCCGCGATGACGCTGCTCGGCGGCGCCGCCTGGTGGACGCCGCGCTGGATGGACCGGCTGCTGCCCGACCTCGACGCCGAGGGCCTCAGGGACGGCTGACCCGGACGACGGCCCGGCCCCGGCCCCGCCGGTGGTGTGGAACCGCGGGCCCGCGCCCGCGACCTCCGTGCCGCTCGAACTCGCCGCCGCGGACGGGGAGTCGGTGCAGCTCGCCGACCTCGGAGCGGACGAGTTCCCGCTCTCCCGGATCGACCGCGACGGCCGCTACCCGCTGCCGTGGCTGCCCGTCGGGGACGGGTACCGCGGCGGGCGGCGCTTCACCGTCCGGCTGCGTCGGCAGGACGGCAACGGCCCGCAGGAGCGGGTGCTGCCGCTGCGCAAGGGCCGGACCAGCCGCTGAGCCTCACCCGGCCGCGGGCGCGGAAGCCGAGGCCGAGGCCGCCGCCATCATCCGCAGCAGGTGGGTGACGTCCCGTTCGAAGGTGAACTCCTGCAGTACGGTGGCCCATTGACCGTCGACCCGGCGCCAGACGAAGGCGTAGCGGGCCGGGACGCCGTGCTCGCAGCGGTACATGACGACGGTGCCCTGGTCGCCGTGCCGGGTGGTGGCCAGGAAGCGGACGTCGTCGGTGCTGCCGCCGACCGCCTGCCCCTGCGCGGCCAGGGCCCGGAACCGGGCCATGAAATGCGCCTTGGTCAGCCGCACCACCTGGCCCGCCTCGTCGACCCGCAGGTTCTCGAACTCCTCGTCGTAGAGCGCCTCCAGCGCGTCCACGTCCATCGCCGCGCCCGCGGCCAGGTACTCCCGCATCCGTGCGACCAACGTCTCGTCCAGCGCCTCGTTCAGCGCCTCGTCCATGGTCCTCGTCCCCTCGGGTCGGTGTGCGTTCCTCCGTCGACCACCACCGTTCCGGGCCGCACCGTCAGATCGCTCTCAACCCGCTGTCGGCGCACTGTCGTTGTACGCCGTCACCGGTTGCCCGAAAGAATGTTTCGTGCCCCCTCCGACGGGCGCGTACGGTCCTCGGCATGGACAAGTGGACCTATGCGACGGCCGAAGAACTCACCGCAGCCCTGCGTTCCGGGGACGTCACCTCGGCGGAACTGACCGAGGGCACGATCGCCCGGATCGAGCAGGAGGACGGGGCGCTCAACGCGATCTGCGCGCCGGACTTCGAGCGGGCCCGGGAGACCGCGCGGGAGGCCGACCGGGCCCGGGCGCGCGGGGAGGAGCGGCCGCTGCTGGGGATCCCGCTCACCGTCAAGGACTCGTACAACGTCACCGGGCTGCCGACGACCTGGGGCATGCCGGAGTTCCGGGAGCACGTCCCGGCCGAGGACGCGCTGCAGGTCGCGCGGGTCAGGGCCGCGGGCGCGGTGGTGATCGGCAAGACCAACGTGCCGCTCGGGCTGCGGGACATCCAGACCTACAACGAGATCCACGGCACCACCAACAACCCGTGGGACCACACCCGCACCCCCGGCGGCTCCTCCGGCGGGTCGGCGGCCGCGCTGGCCGCCGGGTACGGCCCGCTGTCGCTGGGCACCGACATCGGGGGCTCGCTGCGCACCCCCGCCCACTTCTGCGGCGTGTACGCGCACAAGCCGACCCTGCACCTGCTGCCCACCCGCGGCATGGTCCCGCCGGGGGTGCCCGCGCTGCCCGCCGACATCGACCTCGCCGTGGTCGGCCCGATGGCCCGCTCGGCCCGCGACCTGTCCCTGCTGCTCGACGTGATGACCGGCCCGGACCCGCTGACCCTCGGCCTGGCCCACACCACCGCGCTACCGCCCGCCCGGCACGAACGGCTGCGCGACTTCCGGGTCCTGGTCCTGGACGAGCACCCGCTGATCCCGACCGGCGCCGACGTCCGCGCGGGCCTCGCCCGGGTCGTCGACGCGCTCGCCGACGGCGGCGCCCGCATCGAGCACCGCAGCCCGCTGCTGCCCGACCTGGCCGAGGCCGCCGAGGTCTACTCGCTGCTGATGTTCTCCGCCCTCGCCGCCAACTTCCCCCTCGACATGTACGAGCAACTGCGCGACCAGGCAGCCCGGTTGGGAGCCGACGACCACAGCCTGTCGGCCGCCCGGCTGCGCGGCATGTCCCTCTCCCACCGCGACTGGGCGGGCGCCGACCACCGCCGCGAACTGCACCGCCGCAGCTGGCGGGCCCTCTTCGCCGAGTACGACGCCGTGGTCGCCCCGATCACCCCCACCGCCGCCTTCCCGCACCAGCAGGACCCCGACCTGCTGAACCGCCGGATCACCGTCGACGGCACCGCCCACCCCTACTTCGACCAACTCGTCTGGGCGGGCGTCGCCACCATGCCCGGCCTCCCCGCCACCGCCGTCCCCACCGGCCCCTCCGCCGAGGGCCTCCCGGTCGGCGTCCAGCTGATCGGCCCGATGTACGAGGACCGCACCCCGCTGCGCCTCGCCGAACTCCTGGAGGAACGCCTCGGCGGCTTCCGCGTCCCGACGACCTTGAAGCGCTGAGCCGATGGGCCGTTGGGCCACCGATTGGCTGGCGGCCCAGCGGCTCAGCGGGCGGCCTGGTAGGCGCGGCCCGCGGCGGTGGGGGTGGTGCCGTCGGTGAACAGGCCGCTGCTGGGCTTCGCCGGGTCCGCGCCGAGGCCGAACCAGGCGTAGCGCTGGAGGTAGGGCAGCGCGTCGAGGGCCTTGGTGGAGGCGGTGACGAAGGCGGCCTGCTGGTCGGCGGTGGGGAAGCGGGTGCCCTGGGAGAAGTCGATCAGGGCGTACTCGGTGAGCCAGATCGGCTTGTGGTAGCGCTGGTGGACGGCCTCCAGGTAGGAGGTCAGCTGCTGGACGGCCTGCGGGGTGCGGAAGTCGCCGCCGTACCAGTGCAGTGCGATGAAGTCGACCCGGTACCCCTTGGCGGCGGCCCCGGACATGAAGCGGTCCAGCCAGCCGCCGGGCGTGTCGGCCCCGTACGCGACCGCCGGGCTGCCCAGCGTCTGCCCGGCCTGCATCAGCTTCGGCCACAGGTCCAGGGCCTGGTCGACCGTCATGTTCGACTGGGACGCCATGTCGGGCTCGTTGAAGCCGAGCAGGTAGGGGCCGTTGGCGCGGGCCTGGGCGAGGGCGCCGTCGGTGACGGAGGACGCGCCCCAGATCATCGGGACGAAGGAGGCCGAGGCGGGCGTGGTGATGCCGGGGTGCTGCGGCGCCCAGGTGTAGTACCAGCCCGCCCCGGAGGCGGCGAGCGCCTGGCTCACCCCGTCGAACGACCACACGCCGACGCCCTTGCGCGCGGACGTGGCGATCCCGGCCGGGGGCGCGGGCCGCTCGGCTGACGGCGAAGGGGCGGACGGCGAAGGAACGGACGACGGGACCGCGGGGGACGGTGGGGCGGACGGCGACGCCGGGGCCGACGGCGAGGAGGCCGCGGACGAGGTCGCGTCGGGCAGCGGCAGGGCGGCCGCGGCGGCTGCGGGCGTCGCGGTCGACGCCGCCCGCGGGTCGGCCTGCCCGGGGGTCAGTTCGGCCCCGATCAGGACGGCGGCCGCCACCAGCGCCACGGCCGCGCCGCCGAGCACCGGTTTGGGGACGCCGGAGGACGCACGCCGGTGCCCGGCCCGCCCGCGGGAGCGGCCCCGGTGTCCGCCCGGCCCCCGCCCCGGCCCCGTACCGTCCGCGCCGGGGCCGTCGAGGCCCGCGGGACCGTCGAGGCCGGCGAGGCCGTCGAGGCCGGCGAGGCCGTCGAGGCCGGCGAGGCCGTCGAGGCCGGCGAGGCCGGCGAGGCCGGCGAGGATCCGGGCCGGGTCGAGGGTCGGCGGGACGGCGAGCAGCGGCAGGCCGTACAGCAACCGTTCGGCGGGGAGCAAGTCGTGCCGGGTTCCGGCGCAGCGTTCGCAGTCGCGCACGTGCCGGGCCAGGCGCTTGCGCCACAGCGGGGCGGGGGTGCCGTTCCAGCCGGTGGCGGCCGTGTCCAGGGCGGGGCAGCGCGGGTCGGCGGCGAGGGCGCGCACCACCAGGCGGGAGAGTTCGAGCTGCTTCTTCATCCGGCCGGTCCGGACGGCGGCGTGGCCGGAGCTGAGGCCGAGTGCGGAGACCAGGTCGGCCTGTTCGAGTTCGCCGGTCTCCTTGAGCCACCACAGGGCGAGCAGTTCGCGGTCGTCGGGGTCGAGCCAGCGGGTGGCCTCGGCGATCTCGCGGCGCTGTTCGGTGAGGCCGAGGCGCAGGATGGTGAGGCCGGCGAAGTCCAGTGCGGGGTCGGGGATCGCCTCGGCGTCCTCCAGGCGGGCGGAGCGGTCGAGGGCGGCGGCCCGGTCCTGCTGGCGGTTGCGCACCTGCCGGACGGCGATGGCGACCAGCCAGGACCGGAAGGCGGCGGGGTCCCGCAGGTCGGACAGTCCGCGGACCGCGCGCAACAGCGTCTCCTGTACGACGTCGTCGGTGTCGGCGTGGCCGTTCAGCGCCCGGCCGACGATGTTGTAGACCAGCGGCAGGCTCTGGGCCACCAGTTCCTCCAGGGCCCGCCGGTCGCCGGCGCGCGCCGCGGTCACCGTCCCGCTGTCGGGTCCACTGCGTCTGGTGTGCGGCATGGGTGCGTTCCTCTACGTGGGGTGCGGGCGGCGGCGTTCTCCGTTCACGGAGACCGTCCGCAGGGGCGTCCGCCAACAGAAATTTCCGGCCCGCGGCGAGATTTCTGTTATCGGGCGCGTCCGCCGGGGTCACCGATACGTGCGCACGCACAACCAGGGGAGCGGAAGGAGGCACAGCATGGCACGCGGACGCCGCCGCCCCGGCACGGGGTCGGCTTCCGGCCGTCGGGCCCGCTCCCCCGGCTGAGCCCGGCGGACGGGTGGCCCCCACCGCCCGTCCGCCTCCGACCCTGCCGGTCCGGGCGCTACCCCGGCGCCCCCACCCGGACCCGGCAGGGCAACTGCCGGGCACCGCGCCCTTTCCCCTGCACCGGGCGCGGTGCCCGGCCCTTCCGCACGTCCGCCGCCACCGCCACCGCCACCGCCGGGCGGGAGCCGGTGCCCGGCCGGTGCGGTGTACCGCCCCGCTTCGGTCCGGCGTAGCCGCCCCGCTGGTGCGTCCATTGGTCCGGCCGGGTGGCCTGTTACAGTCGGAGGATCAGGAGGGGCGCAGCAGGTGCGCCCGCGAGGTACGGAAGAGGGACAGCTGTGGCGGGTGACGACGACATCTCCGGGTGAGACCCGGTCCTGACGGCCACCGGTCGGCGCTCGGAGCGCCGCGGGAGTGGTCCGTTTCGTCGTCCCCTTTTTCCACTTCCCTTCCGGGCAGCGGCAGTTCACCGTGCCGCCCTGCCCTCTCGCACCGTTCGAGGTCTCATCGTGTCCGACGTCGCCGTCGTCTGCTCCCACCTGTCCTTCTGCTGGCCGGACGACACTCCGGTCTTCCACGACCTGTCGTTCAGCGTGCCGCCGGGCCGTACCGGCCTGGTCGCGCCGAACGGCTCCGGCAAGTCGACCCTGCTGCGGTTGATCGCCGGTGAACTCACTCCCACCGCCGGTTCGTTGGCGGTCTCCGGCACGCTCGGGTACCTGCCGCAGACGCTGCCGCTGGCGGCGGGCCTGACCGTCGCCGAGGTGCTGGGCGTCGACGCGGTGATCCGGGCGCTGGACGCCGTCGAGGCGGGTGACGTCGCGGAGGAGCACTTCGCGGTGATCGGCGACGACTGGGACGTCGAGGAGCGCACCCGCGCCCAGCTCGACCGCCTGGGCCTGGAGGGCCTGGCGCTGGACCGGCCGCTGGGCACGCTCAGCGGCGGCCAGGTGGTCTCGCTCGGCCTGGCGGCCCAACTGCTGCGCCGCCCGGACGTGTTGCTGCTGGACGAGCCGACCAACAACCTGGACGTGGCGGCCCGGCACCGGCTGTACGACGTCCTCGCCGAGTTCCGCGGGTCGCTGCTGCTGGTCAGCCACGACCGGGAGCTGCTCGACCGGATGGAGCGGATCGCCGAGCTGGACGGCGGCGAACTGCGGCTGTACGGGGGCGACTTCACCGCGTACGAGGAGGCGGTGCGGGCGGAGCGGGAGGTCGCCGAGCGCAACGTCCGCAGTGCCGAGCAGCAGTTGAAGCGGGAGAAGCGCGAGTTGCAGCAGGCCCGGGAGCGGGCCGAGCGGCGGGCGGGCAACGCGGCGCGGAACCTGAAGAGCGCCGGTCTGCCGAAGATCTTCGCGGGCACCATGAAGCGCGGCGCGCAGGAGTCCGCGGGCCGTTCCGGGCAGGTGCACGCGGCGCGGGTGGACGAGGCGCGGGCCCGGCTGGACGAGGCGGGGCGGGCGGTGCGCGAGGAGCAGCGGCTGAGCCTGGAGCTGCCGGAGACCCAGGTGCCCGCGGGGCGGACGCTGCTGCACGGCGCGGGCCTGCAGGCCGAGTTGGGCGGGGCGGAGGTGTTCGGGCCCGGCGGGGTGGACCTGATCGTGCGCGGCCCGGAGCGGATCGCGCTGACGGGTGCGAACGGCGCCGGGAAGTCCACCCTGCTGCGGCTGATCAGCGGTGAACTTCCGCTGACCGGAGGCGAGTTGCGGCGCGGCGAGGGCCGGGTGGCGTACCTGTCGCAGCGGTTGGACCTGCTGGACGACGACCGGTCGGTGGCGGAGAACTTCGCCCGGTTCGCGCCGGAGCGGCCGGAGGCGGAGCGGATGAACCTGCTGGCCAGGTTCCTGTTCCGGGGCGCGGGGGCGCAGTTGCCGGTGGGGGTGCTGTCGGGCGGCGAGCGGCTGCGGGCGACGCTGGCGTGCGTGCTGTGCGCGGAGCCCGCGCCGCAGTTGCTGCTGCTGGACGAGCCGACCAACAACCTGGACCTGGTGGGCGTGGGCCAGTTGGAGGGCGCGCTGAACGCGTACCGGGGCGCGTTCGTGGTGGTCAGCCACGACGAGCGGTTCCTGGCGGGCATCGGGGTGGGGCGCCGACTGCTGCTGGCGGACGGGCAGTTGGCGGAGGTGGCGGCGTGACGGCGCTGCTCGCGCACGAGGTGGTCCGGGTCCTGGGCGGGCGCCGGGTCCTGGACGGGGTGTCGCTGACGGCGGCGCCGGGCCGCCGGATCGGCCTGATCGGCGAGAACGGCTGCGGCAAGTCGACGCTGCTGCGGGTGCTGGCCGGGGTGGACGAGCCCGATGCGGGGAGCGTCGTCCGGCCCGCCGATCTCGGCTTCCTGCACCAGGAGTTGCCGTTCGACGCGGGTGCGACGGTCGCCGCGGTGCTGGACGGGGCGCTGCGCGAGGCCCGCACCGACCTCGCTGAACTGGAGCGGCTGGGCGCCGAGTTGGCCGTCCTGCCGGAGCACGACCCGTCCCTTCCGGGCCTGTTGGCGGAGTACGGGCAGCGCCTGGAGCAGGCCGAGGCCCGCGGCTCCTGGGACGCCGACCGCCGGGCCGCCCTGGTGCTGGACGGCCTGGGCCTGTCCGGTCTCGCTCCGGAGCGCGTCCTCGGTTCGCTCTCCGGGGGCCAGCGCGGCCGGCTGGCGCTGGCGGCGCTGCTGGTGCGCCGCCCGTCGGCGGTGCTGCTGGACGAGCCGACCAACCACCTGGACGACGCGGCGGCCGCCTTCCTGGAGGCCCAACTGCTCGCGCTGCCGGGCACGGTGGTGGTCGCCAGCCACGACCGGGCGTTCCTGGAGGCGGTCTGCACCGACCTGGTCGACCTGGATCCGGCGGTGGGCGGCCCGGTGCGCTTCGGCGGCGGCTACCTCGCCTACCTGGCGGCGAAGCGGGCCGCCCGGGCCCGCTGGGAGCGGCAGCACGCGGAGGAGCAGCAGGAGTTGGAGCGGCTGCGGCACTCGGCGGGGGTGACCGCGCACCGGGTCGCGCCGGACCGGGGGCGCACCGACAACGAGAAGATGGGGTACGGGCACCGGGCGGGCCGGGTGCAGCAGCAGGTCTCCCGCCGGGTGCGCGACGCGTCGCGGCGGCTGGCGGAGCTGGAGCGGGCGCAGGTCGCCGAACCGCCCGTCCCGCTGCGGTTCGCCCCGCCCGCGCTGGTGGCGGGTGCGCGGGCGGAGGAGGGGTCCGGTCCGCTCCCGGAGGACGCGCTGCTCGCCCTGCGCGGGGTCGGCGTCCCGGGGCGGCTGGCCCCGCTCTCGTTGGAACTCGCCGCGGACGACCGGCTGCTGGTGACCGGCGGGAACGGGACGGGCAAGTCGACGCTGCTGGCGGTGCTGGCCGGTCGGCTGGAGGCGGCGGCGGGCGGGGTGGTGCACCGGCGGCCCGGCCTGACGGTGGGCCTGCTGGCGCAGGACACCGTGTTCGCGCGTCCGGACCGCACCGCCGCCGCCACCTACGCGCGGGCGGTGGGCCCGGAGCGGGCGGAGCGGGTGCCGCTGTCGGCGCTGGGCCTGCTGGCGGCGGCGGACCTGGACCGTCCGGTCGGCGCCCTGTCGGTGGGCCAGCGCCGCCGGTTGGCGCTGGCGCTGCTGGTGGCGCGCCCGCCGCAGCTCCTGCTGCTGGACGAGCCGACCAACCACCTCTCGCCGCTGCTGTGCGACGAGTTGGAGGAGGCGATCGGCGCGGGCGGCCCGGGCGCGGTGGTGGTGGCGGGGCACGACCGCTGGCTGCGCCGCCGCTGGCGGGGCCGGGAGTTGGAGCTGGGCACCCGGCCGGGCGTCCGACCGGGCACCCGATCTGGCGTCCGACCGGCCGCCCCAGCGCCGGACGTCCCGCCGGACGTCCGGCGCTGAGACGGCGGCGGCCACCGCCCCCCGGCCCGGGGACGGTGGCCGCCTGTGTGCGTCAGGACCTGCCTGGGCTACCTGCGGTTACGGGTAGGAGACCAGGTTGGAGGGGACGGTCCCGGTGCCGGAGGTGCCGGCGCCGGTGTTGTTGACCACGTGCAGGAACTGGCCGTTGCCGCCGAGCGAGTTGACCAGGACGTCGTGCAGCTTGACGCCCGCGGTGTCCGGGACCTCGAAGCCGTGGTCCATCACGATGGTCGGGTCGACGTTGAAGTAGCAGTAGCTGCCCAGGCCCCAGCCCTCGTGGGTGGTGACGTTGTTCTCGACCTTGTAGGCGGCGTAGCCCTTGGTGGTGCCGTTCTGGATGGCGGCCTGGTTGGGGGCGTCGTAGGCCTTCTCGTTCTGGAAGAAGATCGTCCGGCCGCCGTTGCCCTTCCACCACACGTCGTACTTGTTGAAGTGCTCGACGAACAGGCCGGTGGCGAGGACGTCGTTGCCGTTCACGACGAAGCCGTAGTCGGAGCGGTTGCTCTCCCAGCCGACGCCGGCGCCGTGGTCGGCGCGCCAGATCCAGGTGTGGTCGACGACGGTGTTGTTGCTGTTGATCACCATGCCGTTGGTGGCCTTGCCCGCGGTGACGCCGCCGACCCGGACGAAGACGTCCTGGATGACGATCGGGTCGGCCGCGTGGTTGGCGCCGGGGGTGTCGTTGCCGACCTGCAGCAGGGCCGGGGAGTTGACGGTGCCCGCGTCCAGCAGCAGGCCGGAGACCTTGACGCCGTCGACGTCGGCGACCTTGACCGCGGTGACGCCGTTGTCCGGGATGACGGTGGCGAGGCCGAGGCCGAGCACCACGGTGTCCGGGCGGGTGATGTTGATGCTCTGGTCGACGTGGTAGACGCCGGGGGTGAAGAGCAGGTTGAGGCCCTGGGCGAGCGCCTGGTTGATGCTCGCGGCGGTCGCGCCGGCCTTCACCACGTAGAACTGGCTGAGCGGCAGCGAGGCGCCCTGCGGCGCGCCGCTGCCCCAGGAGGTGCCGCGGGCGTTGGTGCGCTTGGCGGGCACGAACACCTTGTAGTCGTTGCCGTCCAGGTACAGGAACGGCTTCTCCTGCGAGACCGGCGTGGTGTCGAGCGTGGTGTACGGCGGGTTCGGGAAGCCCTGGGCGGGGGCGCCCTGGACGCCGGAGAAGGTCTGGTTCCACACGCCGTTGGAGAACCCGCCGATGGAGCTGTCGCGGGTGTACCACTGCTGCTGCGAGTAGTTGCCGACCTGGCCGTCGATCTTCGAGTCGGCGATGTAGCCGCCGGAGGCCCAGCCGTAGCCGTTGGGGGCGAGGTTGAGGCCGCCCTCGACGTGCATCCGGCGGAACGGCGCGGCCTGCGAGACGGCCCAGCGGTCGGTGCCGCTGACCGGCTTGAGGTGCAGGTTCTCGGCGGAGCGCCAGAAGTTCTGGGTGGCGTTGCCGTTGAACCAGCCCGCGTCGACGGTGACGTCGCCGTTGAAGGTGGTGTCGTCCGGGTTCAGGCCGAGGCCCGCGATCGAGGTGTAGAAGCCGATCTGGGCGTTGATGTTGTTGTACGTGCCCGGCTTGAACAGCAGCGCGTAGCGGTCGGTGCCGAACTGGTTCGACTCCTGCTTGGCGAAGACCTCGTCGACCTTGGCCTGGATGTTCGGCGTGGACGGGTCGAAGACCAGCACGTTCGGGCCGAGGTCGCCGCCGCCCTGCACGGGCGGGGTGGTGGAGCCGCCGCTGCCGGTGTGGACGCCCATCTCCCACAGCGAGTAGCCGTAGCCGGTGCCGCGCTGGGTGCCGTACATCCGGACGTAGCGGCCGGAACCGGAGACGTTGAGCGTCTCGTTGCCGCCCGCGCCGGTGGTGGTGGAGTAGATCGTGGCCCAGGTGGCGCCGTCGGTGGACGCCTGGATCTGGTACGCCTTGCCGTAGGCGGCCTCCCACCTGAGGTCGACCTTGCACAGCTGCTGCACGGAGCCGAGGTCGACCTGCAGCCACTGCGGGTCGGCGGCGGCGGAGGCCCAGCGGGTGCCGGTGTTGCCGTCCACGGCGGAGGCCGCCGGGGTGCCGCCGTTCTCGGTGGAGGAGGCGGTGGCGGTCTTGCCCTGCGCGGCGTTGTCGGTGGAGCAGGTGCCGCCCGAGGGGGTGGACGGGGTGCCGGTGGGGGTGCCGCCCAGGGTGCCGTAGACCTGGAACTCCCAGAGGGAGTAGCCGTAGCCGGTGGCGCGGGTGATGCCGTTCATCCGGACGTAGCGGCCGGAACCGGAGACGTTGAGCGTCTCGTTGCCGCCCGCGCCGGTGGTGGTGGAGTAGATCGTCGTCCAGGTGGTGCCGTCGGTGGACGTCTGGATCTGGTACGCCTTGCCGTAGGCGGCCTCCCAGTTCAGCTGTACCTTGCTGATGCTGGAGACGGAGCCGAGGTCGACCTGCAGCCACTGCTGGTCGGAGGCGGCCGAGGACCAGCGGGTGCCGAGGTCGCCGTCGACGGCCGCGGTGGCGGGGGTCCCGCCGTTCTCGCTGGACGAGGCGGTGACCGTCTTGCCCTGGGAGATCAGCGAGTCCGCGGCCTGCGCGGTGCCCGGGATCGTCATGACAGCACCCGCGACCAAGGCCGCGGCGGCGAGTACGGCAGGCGTCCGGCGCAGGGGGGCACCGGAAGGGGGAGGGGCGAGCCGCATGGCTCCTCCTGCTGTGAGGATGGGTGGGGTGGGGGAGGAGAACCTTGGAGAGCGCTCTCCTGGCGGAGTCTCACGGCAGGAGCCACCGGGCGTCAAGGCGCACGTGGGGACGACTTGAAACCTCGGCTTCACCTGGGGGAAACACCGCGGGATCAGGTTAGTTCATGGCGAGAGAAAAGTAGAGACCCTGGCGGCGACATCTCAATTTCCCTGGACCGCGCTTGGAGAGCGCTCTCCGAAACCCAGCTTGGCCAGGGGAAACGCCACGAGCCCCGCCCGCGCCCTGAGGTGCAGGACGCGGGCGGGGCCCGGGAGTTCGCCGAGCGGGGTCGGCGGGCGGGGTCGGCGGACGGCGCAGCGGGCGGGGTCGGCGGGCGGGCTCAGCGGGCAGGGTCGGCGGGCGGGGCCGGCGAACGGGCTCAGTCCTCGTCCGGCCCGACCGGCAGCAGGGTGCCGCCGGTGAGGCGGAGCAACTCCTCGGCGGTGGTGGGGAAGACCGTGTGCGGGGTGCCCGCGGCGGCCCACACCCGGGGGTAGTCGGTCAGGGCCCGGTCGACCACGGTGGGCAACGGGGCGGGGTGGCCGGTGGGGGCGACGCCGCCGATGGCCTGGCCGGTGGCCTCGCGGACCTGCTCGGGGGTGGCCCGCCGGAGCCTGCCGCGGCCCCAACGGGCGGCCAGTGCCGCGGTGTCCACCTTGTGGCGACCGCTGGTGAGGACCAGGACGGCCTGGCCGTCGGAGAGGAAGACCAGGCTGTTGGCGATCGCGCCGACCTCGCAGCCGAGCGCGGCGGCGGCCTCGGCGGCGGTGCGGGTCGAGTCGGCGAGCTGCCTGACCGCCCCCGGGATCCCGGCGGCGGCGAGGGCCCGGGCGACCCGTTCGCTGCGGGCGGGCAGGGAGGGGCTGGTGGTCGTCGATTCCATGCTGGCTCCTTGGGCTCCTCGGGGAGCAGAGTTTCAGCGTTCCACATACGGAACGTTCCGCATGTGGAACGATAGGCCTCGTACGAGTTCCGGATCAACCGGCGGCCCCGGGCCGAGCGGCGCCGGGCAGTACCGGGCAGTACCGGGCGGCGCCGACCGGTCCGGTGCCGCCCCTCGCCCCAACAGGGCTTCTCCTCGGGTGTGTTGACGGAGAATCAGGAAGCCGCCGGACGGAGGTGGGGATAGGGTGGGCGTCATGAACGCCGCGCAGCTTCGCCTCCTCCTTATGCGCCGCGACGAGGGCCGCTGAGGGCTCGACCTCCTCGTCGCGGAGTCCGGCCGTGCGCCGAAGTCGTCGGCCCGACGCAGAGGACGACCCAGAGGAAGAAGTCTCCGCATGACCTCCACGCCTTTCCCGGCCCGGCGCGCCTCCGAGCCGGTCCCCCCGTTCCCCGCTCCCTCCCCCGCCCCGTTCCCCGCTCCCCGCGCGTTCCCGCGGCAACTGCCGTCGGGCATGCCGCACCAGCGCTACCAGGCGTTCCGCGGCGTCGACCTGCCGGACCGCAGCTGGCCGACCCGGACGCTGACCCGGGCCCCGCAGTGGTGCGCGGTGGACCTGCGGGACGGGAACCAGGCGCTGATCGACCCGATGGGCGCCGACCGCAAGCTGCGGATGTTCCAACTCCTGGTCTCGATGGGCTACAAGGAGATCGAGGTCGGCTTCCCGTCGGCCAGCCGGGCCGACTTCGACTTCGTCCGGCAGCTGATCGAGCAGGACCTCGTCCCGGACGACGTGGCGATCCAGGTGCTGGTGCCGTGCCGCACCGAGCTGCTGGAGCGGACGTTCGAGGCGGTGCGCGGGGCCCGGCACGCGGTGGTCCACCTGTACAACTCGACGTCCACGCTGCAGCGGCAGGTGGTGTTCGGCAAGGACCGCGACGAGATCACGGCGCTGGCCGTGCACGGGGCGCGCACCTGCGTGGACCTGGCGGAACGGGCGGGCGGCACCGGGATCAGCCTGCAGTACTCCCCCGAGTCGTACACCGGAACGGAGTTGGACTACGCGGCGGAGATCTGCAACGCGGTGATCGGGGTGTGGCAGCCGACGCCGGACCGCAAGGTGATCGTCAACCTGCCGGCCACGGTGGAGATGGCGACGCCGAACGTGTACGCCGACTCGATCGAGTGGATGCACCGCCACCTGGACCGGCGCGACGCGGTGGTGCTGTCGGTGCACCCGCACAACGACCGGGGCACCGCGGTGGCGGCGGCCGAACTGGGCGTGCTGGCGGGGGCGGACCGGGTGGAGGGCTGCCTGTTCGGCAACGGCGAGCGGACGGGCAACGTCTGCCTGGTGACGCTGGGGATGAACCTGTTCTCGCAGGGCGTCGACCCGATGATCGACTTCTCGGACATCGACGGGATCCGCCGCACGGTGGAGTTCTGCAACCAGCTGCCGGTGCACCCGCGCCACCCCTACGGCGGCGAGATGGTCTACACGGCGTTCTCCGGCTCGCACCAGGACGCGATCAACAAGGGCCTGCGGGCGCTGGAGCGGGCGGCCTCGGACGCCGGGAAGCCAGTGGGCGAGTTCGACTGGGCGGTGCCGTACCTGCCGATCGACCCGAAGGACGTGGGCCGCAGCTACGAGGCGGTGATCCGGGTCAACTCGCAGTCCGGCAAGGGCGGGGTCGCGTACCTGATCAAGACCGAGCACCAGCTGGACCTGCCGCGCGGCCTGCAGATCGAGTTCTCCCGGGTGGTGCAGGCCCGCACCGACGAGCAGGGCGGCGAGGTGTCGCCGCAGCAGATGTGGCAGCTGTTCGTCGAGGAGTACCTGCCCGCAGCCGGTGCGCGGGCGCTGGGCACGGAGGTGGCGTCCCGTCCGTGGGGGCGGCTGTCGCTGCTGTCGCACCGGTCGGTGGCGGTCGTCGACGAGAAGGACTCGATCGAGGCCGAGGTGGTCTTCGACGGGGTCGGGCACCGGTTGACGGCGTCGGGCAACGGCCCGATCGACGCGTTCACCGCGGCGCTGGCCGACCTGGGCGTGGACGTGCGGGTCCGGGGCTACCAGGAGCACGCGATGGCCACCGGCGGTGACGCCAGGGCCGCCGCGTACGTGGAGTGCTCGGTGGACGGGCGGCCGTTCTGGGGTGTCGGCATCGACTCCAGCATCGTGACCGCCTCGCTGCAGGCCGTGGTGTCGGCCGTCAACCGCGGCTGCCGCGACCACAACTGACGCTCCCTCAGGAGTCGGCGTCGGCGGCGCCGGACGGCCACCGGCCGATCGGGGCGCCGCCGACGGGCCCGGTGCGGCCCGCGGCGGGCGCCCCACCGGCGCTCCCGCGGGCGCTCCCGCGGGCGGCGGGCGGAGTTGACACGGAATCCCGGAGTTGACGGACCCGGCATTTCCGCCTTGACCCCCGCCGGGGGGCGGCTGGGAGCATTCGTGCCATGGGCGAAATCATCAACGAGAAGCGGCCGATATTCTCCACGGACGCCGACATCCGGGTTTCCGCGTCCCCCGCGGAGGTCTACGCGGTGGTCAGCGACCTGCCGCGCAGTTCCGAATGGAGCCCGGAATGCCTGGGCGGCGAGTGGGTGTCCGGCGAGCCGTCGGCCGTCGGGTCGGTGTTCCGCGGTGACAACCTCCGCGCCGAGGACGTCGTGGAGTGGGCCCCGGTGGTGCGCGGGCGGTGGCAGACGCACTCCGAGGTGGTCGCCGCCGAGCCCGGCCGGACCTTCCGCTGGGCGATGTGCGACTCGCAGGGCCGCAAGCAGGAGAGCGTCTGGGGCTTCGACGTCGAGCCCGCCGGGGACGGCGGCAGCCTGCTGACCCACCACTTCCGGATGGACGCGCCCACCGAGGGCATCCGGGGCATCACCGCCGAGATGGACGAGGCCGCGCGGGAGCGCTTCTTCGCCGAGTGGGGCGACAAGATCTCCGCCGACCTGGCCGTCACCCTGCGCCGCATCAAGGCCGTCGTCGAGCAGGGCTGAGGAATTCCGCCCCCGGCCGCCTTCCGTGAATTTCCGTGAATTCCCGGCAATTTCCGGTAATTCCCGGTGATTTCCGGTAATTCCCGGGAATCATCCGGCCCGGGCCGCCGTCGTTTCCCTGCTCACTGTCCCGTTCATTTTCCACGTCGAGTGCCGATGGTGCACTGCCGCCGTTCCGGAAGGCGTACAGGTGTTTCTTCAACGTATCGGAAACCGGGGAATCCGGCTCGGAATGCTGTTCGAGCGCGCCGCGGCGAAGCACGGCGCCAACGTCCTGATCCTCGACCACGACCTGGACGCGCTGCCCGAGCTGGAGCGGCGCTCGACCGTCGCGGAGGTGGCCGACGGGGTGGACGCGCTGGCCGCCCGGCTGTGGGCGGCGGGGGTCCGGCCCAACCGGCGGGTGGTGGTGCACAAGGCCGACGGCTTCGACATCACCCTGCTGGCGTGCGCGGCGGCCCGGATCGGCGCCGTACCGGTGCTGCTCTCCCCCGCGCTGGACGGTGCGACCGTCGCCGAACTGGTGCGCCGCACCGACCGTCCGTTCCTGGTCACCGACCAGGACAAGCTGGAGCACTCGCTGCCCGGGTCGGTCTTCGCGCTCGCCGAACGGGTGCTGCTGACCTCCGGCAGCCACCGGGACGCGCTGGAGCTGCGCTCGCTGGCGGGGGCGCCGCGGGTGCCCGCGGTCACCCTGGCGCCGGACCGCCCGGCCCTGATCACCCACACCTCGGGCACCACCGGGACGCCGAAGCTGGCGGTGCACACCGGGTTCAGCCTGCAGTCGCGCTACCGCCCGCAGGCCTCGGTGCTGGCCCCGCTCGTCCCGGGCCGGGAGACGATCGCGATCCACGTCTCCTTCGTGCACTCCCGGCTGTTCACCGCGCTGGCGATCTCGCTGCTGCGCGGTTTCCCGCTGGTGGTGCTGCGCGACTCGGACCCGGCGCACGTCGGCGACCTGTTCGCCCGCCTGAAGCCGGGCGTCCTGGAGGCGCACCCCAACTCCTTCATGGAGTGGGAGGAGTTGGCGGACGACCCGCGCGGGCCGCTGAGCAACGTGAAGCTGTTCAGCAGCACCTTCGACGCGATCCACCCGCGCACCGTGCACCGCCTGCTGCGGGCGACCCGGCGCCGCGCCCCGTACTTCGGCCAGCTGTACGGGCAGAGCGAGGTCGGCCCGGCGATCGTCCGCGGCTTCACCCGGCGCCGCACCCTGGACGACGACGGCCGCTGCGTCGGCATGCCGTTCCCGGGGATGACGGACGTGCGGGTGGTCAGCCGCAACGGCCTGCCGCCGTCCGCGGACAACCCCGGCTACATCGAGGTGCGCAGCGACGGGCGGATCGTCACCTACCTGGGCGAGCAGGACCGCTACGACGCGCAGGTGTCGAAGGACGGCTGGTGGCGGATGGGCGACGTGGGCTACCGCACCCGGTGGGGCTGCGTGCACCTGCTGGACCGCGAGGTCGACCTGATCGAGGGCTTCGGCAGCACGCTGGCCGCCGAGGACACCCTGTTCGGCCGGATGCCCGACCTCGCCGAGGTGATCATCATCCCGGGCCCGGACGGCCGGGCGGTGCCCGTGGTGTGCACCAAGGACGACGCCCCGCTGGACCTGACGGCCTGGCAGCGCGCAGCCTCCGGCCTGCCGCCGATGGCGGACCCGGTGCACCGGCGCCTGGAGGAGCTCCCGCGCACCGCGACCACCAAGATCAAGCGCCTTGAGCTGGCCCGCCACCTGGCCGCTGTTCCGCCGAACGATCAAGCGGCGAACCTGATCTGACGATCAGTCAGGCAGTCAGCCGACCGGACGGGTGCTCCCGCGCGGAGCACCACCGCCCCCGGACCCCGGCGCCCCGACTCGGCGGGGCGCCGGCCGGGCGGTCGCCCACCGATGCCCCGTGCGGCCGGTGGGCGGCCGTCCCATCTTCCTTGCCTCACAGGCGCGTTCGAGACGTCGGAGCCGTCGGAGCCGACGGAGCTGTCGGAGACGTCGGAGCCGACGTTGCCGGACCGCCCGACCGTCGACCGGGCCCCGTGCGGGGTGTGCGCCCGACGACCAACCGAAGGAGAGACGGAAGCATGTTCCTGCAACGCGTCGGCAACCGGGGCATCCGGCTGGGCACGGTCTTCGACCGCGCCGCCGCCCGCCACCCGGCGAGCCCGGTCTACCTCGACCACGACCTCGACATCGCCCCGCAGTTGGGCCGGCGGCTGACGCTGACCGAGGTCGCCGACCTGGTCGACGACTTCGCCTCCCGGCTGTGGGCGGCCCGGGTCCGGCCCGGCGAGCAGGTGGTGATCCACAAGTCGGACGGCTTCGACATCTCGCTGCTGGCCTACAGCACGGCCCGGGTCGGCGCCGTCCCGGTGCTGCTCTCCCCCAAGCTGGACGGCGCCACCGTGGCCCGGCTGCTGGCCCGGCTCGACCGGCCGACGCTGCTCACCGACGCGGCCAAGCTCACCGACTCGCTGCCCGCCGAGGTGTTCGAGCTGTCCGCGCGGGTGCTGACCGCCGTCGGCGAGCACCCGGGCGCCACCTCGCTCGCCTCGCTGGCCGGGGTGGAGCGGGTGGCACCGGTGACGGCCCCGCAGGACGGCCCGGCCCTGATCACCCACACCTCGGGCACCACCGGCCTGCCCAAGCTGGCCGTGCAGACCGGCATCACCATCCAGGCCCGCTGCCGTCCGCAGTCCGTCCTGCTGGCGCCGGTCGGGCGGCACGAGCCGATCGCCGTGCACGTCTCCTTCGTGCACTCCCGGATGATCAGCGGCGCCGCGCTGTTCGCGCTGCGCGGCCACCCGATGATCGTCATGCGGGACGACGCCCCGGAGCACGCCGCCGAACTGTTCTCCCGGATACCCCCCGGCGTCATCGAGACCCACCCCAACACCCTGCTCGCCTGGGAGGTGCTGGCCGACCACCCGGCCCGCCCGCTGGCCCGGGTGCGCTGCTTCAGCAACACCTTCGACGCCATCCACCCCCGCACCGTGGACACCCTGCTGGGCGCCTCCCGGCGCCGCCTGCCGTTCTTCGCCCAGACGTACGGCCAGAGCGAGACCGGCGCGATCTGCGCCCGCACCTGGACCAAGTGGCGGCGCGGCGGCTCCGACGGGCGCTGCGTGGGGCGGACCTTCCCCGGGATGAGCGAGGTCCGGGTGGTCAGCCGGGACGGCCGTCCGGTGACCGCGGACTCGCCGGGCCACATCGAGGCCCGCAGCGGCGGCCAGATCGTCACCTACCTGGGCGAGCAGGAGCGCTTCGAGGGGCAGTTCTCCGCGGACGGCTGGTGGCGGATGGGCGACCTCGGCTACCGGACCAAGTGGGGCTGCGTCCACCTGCTGGACCGCGAGGTGGACGAGATCCCGGGCATCAGCAGCACCCTCGCCCTGGAGGACGCGCTGTTCACCCGGCTGCCCGAACTGCTGGAGGTGATCATCGTGCCCGGTGCCGGGAGCGCCCCCGTCCCGGTGGTCTGCACCCGCGACGACCGTCCGCTGGACCGGGCCCGCTGGCAGCGGGCGGTGCGCGGCCTGCCCGACCTGGCGCCGCCGGTGCAGCGCCGCCTGGACGAGCTGCCGCACACCGCCACCACCAAGGTCAAGCGCCTGGAGCTGGCCCGGGAGTTGGCGACCGCCGAGGAGCACTGACGGCCCGGACGTGCGAAGGCCCCGCCGCGGTGGCGGGGCCTTCGCACGTTCGGGGCCCTCGCACGTCCGGGGCCCTCGCGCATCCGGGGCCCTCGCGCGCCCGGGGTTCAGTCGGCGGCGGGCAGCAGGCGCAGCACCGCGCGCAGCTCGTCCGGGCCGAGCCGGATGCCGAAGTCCTCGGCGAGAGTGTCGGCGCACTGCCGGTCGGTCAGCCGGACGGTCTCGACCCGGCCGTCGGCCCGTTCGACGGTGAGGGTCCGCCCGTCGAGGGTGAACCGGCGTCCGGGGGCGAACCGGGTGAGGTGGATCCGGCCGGTGAACGGGGAGCACGGGTGCGTGGCGGTGTAGTGGTTCATCACCACGCAGTCCGGCTGGTGCAGCGCGGGGCCGCTCTCGAACCGGTACAGCGGCAACCGGCCCGCGGTGTCCCGCAGTTCGAGGTCCCACTGGTCGGGGGCGGTGCCGGTGCGGCGCAGCAGGTGGCTGCGGGCGCCGTCCCGCAGCAGGGCGCCGTCGGCGAGCGGGAGCGGCTCCAGCGGGCCCTTGGCGCCGAACCCGACGTCGGCGAGGAAACGCCCGGAACCGGCCGCGACCACCAGCACCAGGTGGGTGCGGGGCAGCGGCCGGTCGATGTTCAGCAGGGCGCGGGCGGCGAGCCGGGTGACGCGGAAGCCGAGGCGTTCCAGGACGGCGGCGAACAGCAGGTTGTGCTCGAAGCAGTAGCCCTCGCGGCCGCGCCCGACCAGTTTGGCCTGCACCAGCTCCGGTTCGAGCGGCACCGGCCGCCCGAGCGCCGGGTCCAGGTTCCCGAACGGCAGCGCCAACTGGTGCGCCCGGTGCAGGCGGTGCAGGTTCTCGGCGGTGGGCGGCAGCGCCCCGAGCACCCCGATCCGCCGCAGGTAGGCCCCGGGGTCGACCAGCGCGGCCCCCCACTCGTCGCCCCGCTCCACCACCGGCCGCCCTTCCTGTCGTCCGTCCCGTCCCTCTCCCCTTCCTCCTCCCCCGTCTCCGCCCGCCCTACCGGACCGGGCCCGCTGCTACGCGCGGCAGCGCCGTGATCAAGCCACCGGCGCCCCGCGGGCCTCCCCTTCCCCGTCCCCCTCTCCCCTGCCTCGCCTCCCCCTACCGGGCGGGGACCGCGGCCGCGCGCAGCAGCCCGGCGATCAGGCCGCCGGTGATCCGCAGGCCGTCCTGGGTGAGGACGGACTCGGCGTGGAACTGCGTGGAGGCGAAGTGCGGGCCGCGCAGGGCGTGCACGTCGCCGGTGGCCGGGTCGCGGCTGACCTCGACGGTGCCGACTCCGTCGATCTCGACGGTGTCGTGCGGGCTGTGGGCGGCGAAGGTGTTGTAGAAGCCGACCCGTTCCGGGCTGCCGAACAGGTCGATCTCGCCCTGGACGCCCTGGTGGGGCACCGGTCGGCGGCGCAGTTCCAGGCCGAGCAGGGTGGAGAGCACCTGGTGGCTGAGGCAGACCGCGAGGAACGGGCGGCGGCGGGCCAGGAGTTCGGTGACGGCGGCGCGCAGGTGGGCGATCTTGGGGTCGCCGGTGCGGCGCGGGTCGCCGGGGCCGGGGCCCATCACGACCAGGTCGAAGCCGTCGAAGGCGTACGGTTCGTCGAACCGGCGGATCGTCACGTCCAGTCCGAGCGAGCCGAGTTGCTGGCCGACCATGGCGGTGAAGGTGTCCTCGGCGTCGACGACCAGCACCCGGCGTCCGGTGAGTTCGTCGTGCGGGCGGGCGCGGGCGGCGTGGTGGCCGAGCCAGAAGCCGGAGATGGTGCGGTTGCGCTGTTCGAGGGCGGCACGGACCTGCGGGTGGGCGGCGAAGCTGCGGGGCCGGCCGGTCTCCAGGGCGGCGAGCAGGCCGGCCGCCTTGGCGCGGGTCTCGGCGACCTCGGAGGCGGGGTCGGAGTGCCGGACGAGGGTGGCGCCGACGCCGATCCGGACGGTGCCCGCGGGGTCGATCTCGGCGGTGCGGATCAGGATCGCGGAGTCCATCTCGGGTCGGCCGTGCCCGTCGCGGCCGATCAGTGCGGCGACGCCGCTGTAGTAGCGGCGTCCGGCGGGTTCGTAGCGGCGGATGACCCGGGCGGCGCTCTCCAGCGGGCTGCCGGTGACGGTGGGGGCGAACAGCGTCTCGCGCAGGATGTCGCGCGGGTCGCGGTCGGTGCGGCCCTCGATCAGGTACTCGGTGTGGGCGAGCCGGGCCATCTCCTTGAGGTAGGGGCCGACCACCCGGCCGCCGTCGGGGCAGATCCGGGCCATCATCTTGAGTTCCTCGTCGACGACCATGTAGAGCTCGTCGGCCTCCTTGCGGTCGGCGAGGAAGTCCATGACGCCGTCGAGGGTGGGCCCGCCCGCGGGGTAGCGGTAGGTGCCGCTGATCGGGTTCATGACGGCGGTGCCGTCGTGGAGGCTGAGGTGGCGTTCGGGGCTGGCGCCGACGAAGGTGCGGTCGCCGGTGTGGACGAGGAAGGTCCAGTAGGCGCCGGCCTCGTGCTCGGTGAGGCGGCGGAAGAAGGCGAGCGCGGCGTGCGGGGTGTAGTCGGTGATCTCGGCGAGGAAGGTGCGGCGCAGCACGAAGTTGGCGCCCTCGCCGGTGCCGATCTCGTCGGCGACGACCCGGCGCACCAGGTCGGCGTACGCCTCGTCGTCGAGGTCGAAGCGGGCGCCGGTGAGGGTGGTGGGCCGGTCGGGGATGCGGGCGAGGGCCTGGGCGAGCGGGACGGTGGCGTGCTCGGTGACGGTCAGCGCGAGCAGCGGGGCGCCGTCGTCGGGGGCTTCGAAGCCGCGTTCGGCGATCTGCCGGTACGGGACCAGGACGAGGACCTCGGGGCCGGGCGGGCCGAACGCACCGGGGCCGAACGCACCGGGGCCGGTGCCGAACGGGACGTCGGCCAGGGTGGCGGGGGTGGTGACCTCGCCGAGCAGGACGTCCAGGGTGCCGGGGCCGGTGGTCTCGGGCCGGTGCAGGAGGGCGTAGGCGGGCGGCTGCTCGGCCGTGACCCGGTCGAGCAGCGCCTCGGCCGTCCGGTCGGTCATGCGAGCGTCTCCTTGGTGGTGGTGACCATCGCGCAGCGCGCGGCGGCGTAGTCGAGGGCGAGGCGGTGCGAGGCGGCGTCGAAGTCGGCGACGGCGTCGGCGACCAGGAACGGCCGGATGTCGTGGGTGAAGGCCTCGACGGCGGTCATCAGCACGCCGACGTGGGCGTAGACGCCGCACAGCACCAGTTGGTCGCGGCCGTCGGCGCGCATCCGGTCGAGCAGGTCGGAGCGGAAGAAGGCGCTGTAGCGCCACTTGGTGAGCCGCCAGTCGTCGGGGCCGGGGGTGAGCGTGTCGACCACTTCGCGGTCGGCGGGGTCGGTGCGCATGCCGGGGCCCCAGAAGTCCCGGAGCAGTCCGCGCTGTTCGGGCGTCATGTCGCCGGGCTGCGCGGTGTAGGCGACGGGCACGCCGAGCTCGACCGCCCGTTCGCGCAACTGGGCGGTGTTGTCGAGCAGTTCGCGTCCGGGTGCGGCGTCCGGCGGGAAGGGGCGGACGAAGTAGCGCTGCATGTCGTGGACGAGCAGGACGGCGCGGTCCGGGTCGAGGGTCCACGACACGGTGTTGGCGGGCAGGTCGCCCGCGGTCGGCATCGGGTAGGGCGCGATGGTCGGAATGCCTGCCATGGGTGGACGCTCCTGGGTGGGTCCGGTGAGGGGGTGGGAGGGGCCGCGGGTCAGGCGCCGAGGCCGGCGCCGCCGTCGACGGTGAGGTCGTGCAGGGTGATGTGGCCGGCCGCGTCGGAGAGCAGGAAGAGCACGGCGGCGGCGACGTCGTCGGGGGTGGCGAGCTTGTTCAGCGGGATGCCGATCCGGAACGCCTCGGGGCGGCCGCGCAGGGTGCCCTCGGAGCCGGTCTCGTCGTGCCACATCGAGGTGAGCATCGGGGTGTCGGTGGAGCCGGGCGCCACCAGGTTGCAGCGGATGCCGTACTTGGCGACCTCCAGTCCGAGGCTCTTGGTGAACATCGTGGCGGCGGCCTTGGACGCGGCGTAGGCGGCCATCTCGGCGCGCGGGGTGCGGGCGGCGTTGGAGGCGACGGTGACCAGGGCGCCGCGTCCGCGCGGGATCATCCGGTCGACGACGGCGCGGGAGACGTGGAAGACGCCGTTGACGTTGACGGCGAAGGTGGCCGTCCAGTCCTCGGTGGAGTAGTCGCGGACCTCGCCGAGGCGCAGCACCCCGGCGGCGTTGACCAGTTGGTCGATCGGACCGAGTTCGCGCTCGACCCGGTCGACGGTCTCGTCGACCGCCCGCCGGTCGCTGACGTCGGTCGGGTGGATGGTGACGGGGAGCCCTTCGGCGGTGAGCGCGGCCACCGCCGCGCGCAGCCCCGCCTCGTCGCGGTCGAGCGCGGCGACGGTGGTGCCCTGTTCGGCCAGGGCGCGGACGACGGCGGCGCCGATGCCGCCCGCGGCGCCGGTGACCAGGGCGATGGTGTCGCTCATGGCAGACCTCCTCCGGACCGGCCGGGGGCCGGACCGCTCGTGGACTGGTGGTGGGTCAGTGGTGGATCGGTGGCGGGTGCGCGCCCAGCGGTCGCACGCTCGGTGTCGCGCGCCGGGCGGTCGGCCGCACAGGCGCTCCGGCGCTCCGGCACTCCGGCACTCCGGCGGGCGGCGGCTCAGGCGCGCCAGGCGGCGACGACGGTGCGGGCCTGGGCGGGGTTGAGCCGGGGGTCGCAGAGGCTGGTGTACTTGTCGCCGACGTGCGCGGCCGCGGCGTCGTCGGCGCACTCGGTGACGTCGTCGGGGGTGGTCTCCAGGTGCAGGCCCGCGGCGGTGCCGCCGGCCTCGCGGACGGCGTCCTGGAAGCTCCGGACCTCGTGGGCGACGGTGGCGACCAGGCGGGTCTTCGGGCCGCCGGGGGCGGTGAAGGTGTTGCCGTGCATCGGGTCGGTGAGCCAGGCCGCGGGGTGGCCGGCGTCCAGGGCGGCGCGCACCAGGGCGGGCAGCCGGTCGGCGACCCGGTCGGCGCCCATCCGGGCGATCAGGGTGAGCCGGCCGGGTTCGCGGTGCGGGTCGAGCCGGGCACAGAGTTCGCGCAGCTGCTCGGGGGTGGTGCCGGGGCCGATCTTGCAGGCGACCGGGTTGGCGACGGCGGCGAGCAGGGCGACGTGGGCGCCGTCCGGGTCGCGGGTGCGTTCGCCGATCCACGGCCAGTGGGTGGAGCCGAGCAGGGTGGTGCCGTCGTCGTCCGTCCGGAGCAGTGGCTGTTCGTAGTCGAGCAGCAGGGCCTCGTGGCTGACCCAGACCGGCGGGCGGCGGGCCGGGTCGGGGCGGCCGAGGTGGGCGAGCGTCTCGGCGGCGGCGAGGTAGCAGGGCAGGATGCGTCCGGGGTCGGGGCGGCGCTGCTCGGGGTCGGGTTCGGGGCCGTTGACGAGGTGGCCGCGGTAGGCCGGGACTTCGCGGCCGTCGACGTGCTCGGTGGGCCGGGAGCGGGGTTTGGCGTACTGCCCGGCCAGGCGGCCGACCCGGAGGACGGGCAGGCCGCTGGTGGCGCCGAGGAGTCCGGCCAGGTCGTCGAGGAGGGCGGTCTTGCGGGCGACGTCCTCGGCCGTGCACTCGGCGGGGTCCTCGGCGCAGTCGCCGGTCTGCAGGACGAGGGCGCGTCCGGCGGCGGCCTCGGCGAGCAGGGTGCGCAGCTGCGCGGTGTCGGCGGGGTCGACGAGGGGCGGCAGGGCCGCCAGCGCGGTGCGGACGACGGGCAGCAGCGGGTCGTCGGCCCAGTCGGGCTGCTGGAGGGCGGGCCGGGTCGCCAGGGTGGGCGGGGCGGTGTCCATGGGTGTCTCCCAGGGCGTGGACGGTCCGGCTCGGGCGCGCGGGGAGGCGCGGGCGGGCGGCTCGGACGGGCGGCGCGGACGGGTGGCGGGCAGGTCCGGGCCGGGCCGTCCGGCGGTCCCACCGGCCGGGCTCGTGCCGATCCTGTGCGGTGCCACCGGTCCGGGCCAACGTCCGCCGCCGCATTCCGTCAGGTAACCGGATACTCCATCAGGTGACGGGAGACTCCGTCAGGTGGGCGGTGCGCGGGGGGCGGTGGGCGCGCAACGGGTCCGGCACCGTTCGGCGGTGGCCGAACGGTGCCGGTGGGGTGGAGCAGGGGTCGGACGGGGTGCAGCGGGGGCTGGCGCGGGGCGGAGCGGGGCGGGGTGGGGT